>NZ_CP014168.1:2617500-3217500 GCF_001717955.1 Sphingomonas panacis | reverse complement strand
TGCGATCAAGGCTGAGCGGTATGCCGGCTGGACCGGCGATCTCGGGACGCAGATCGGCCGGCTCGATCTCGCCGGCATCGCCGATCTCGCGGTCGAAAAGGCGCTCGATCCCAAGCCGCGTTCGGGCCAGCAGGAGCGGCTCGAGAATCTCATCAACCGCTTCATCTGATCTCGATCGGCCGCCATCCGAACTGTTCGGGTGGCGGCCAGCGCTTCCCAATCGCAACCGACCGTGTCACGTAACGCCTGACACGGAACCGGGGGCACGATGAGCATTTTCGCCGATTTGAAATCGCTCACCGGGGCGCAGAAAAGCTCGATCTGGGCGAGCTATCTCGGCTGGACGCTCGACGCGTTCGATTTCTTCCTGATGGTGTTCATGTTCTCGGCGGTCGCCAGGGAATTCGGCACCGACGTCAAGACAACCGCGGAAGCGACCTTCTTCACACTCGCCGCGCGCCCGTTCGGCGCGTTCGTGTTCGGTCTGCTCGCCGACCGATATGGCCGGCGACCGGTGATGATGATTGTCATCCTCGCCTTTTCAGCTTTCTCCGTATTGTCCGCTTTCGCCTGGTCTCTCACCTCGCTCTTCGTCATCCGCGCGCTGTTCGGCTTCGCAATGGGCGGCGAATGGGGCATCGGCGCCAGCTTGGTGATGGAGAGCATTCCGGCGAAGATGCGTGGCTTCGTTTCCGGGTTGCTGCAAAGCGGCTATCCTTCGGGCTATTTCCTCGCGAGCCTCGTCTTCTTCCTGCTGTTCGATCACATCGGCTGGCGCGGCATGTTCCTGATCGGGGTGGTGCCGGCGATCCTCGTCTTCCTGATCCGCATGCACGTCGAGGAAAGCCCGGCGTTCGAAGCGCTCTCCGAAAAACCGCGCATCAATCCGATCACCGCCTTGCTCAACAACTGGAAGATCGCGCTGTATCTCGTCGTGCTGATGACCGCGTTCAACTTCTTCAGCCACGGCACGCAGGATGTGTATCCGACCTTCCTCAAAGAACAGCATCACCTCTCCACACAGACCGCCGGGCTTCTGGCGATGGTGATGAACGCGGGGGCGATCGTTGGTGGGATAGGCTTCGGCATCTGGTCCGAAACGATCGGGCGCAAGCGGGCGATCATCATCGGCGCGTTGTGTGCGTTGCCGGTGATCCCGCTGTGGGCGTTCTCGAGCACGCCGCTGATGCTCGGCGCGGGCGCGTTTCTGATGCAAGTCGCGGTGCAGGGCGCGTGGGGGATCGTGCCGGTCCACCTCAATGAACTGTCGCCGGCGGCGGTGCGCGGCATGTTTCCGGGCTTCGCGTATCAACTCGGCAATCTGATCGCCTCGCGCAACGCGGTGATCCAGGCGAGTGTCGCGGAGAGCCACGGCGGCGATTACGGCTTCGCGCTGGCGCTCGTCGCCGGGATCACCGTCGTCGTCATCGTGATCTGGACCGCGATTGGCCCCGAGCGGCGCGACGTCGATTTCGTGGCGGAGGCGAAAGCGTAGCCCGGTTCAGTTCTTCTCGCTCTTGGCCACCGGGGTCGCTGAGGCGGTGACGATCGGCGGCCCCTTGGCGATCACCGCGCTCAACTGCGCGATCTCGGGGCAGGTTCGTTTGGCGCAGACGGTGCGCAGCTTGGTGAGGTTCGTCTTGGCGCGCTCGACCGCGCCTTGCTGGACGAGCGCCTCGCCCTGCTCCTTCAGCGCCGCGACGTCGTCGGGCTGCAACTCCAGCGCCTCGCGGTAGAAGCGGATCGCCTTCCCCGGCAGGTCGCGCGTGCGGGCGACTTCACCGAGGCCGATGAATGCCGCGCGGGTACGCGGATCGACCGCCAGCGCGCTCTCATAGGCGTCGATCGCACCATCGAGATTGCCGGCGGCCTGCGCGGCCCTGCCTGTCTCGACCAACGCGAGCGCGCGCACGTCGATCGCGCTGTCCGGGCGCTGGCCGTGGACCGCCGTCGATACCGTCAACAGCGTCATCGCAGCGGCAGCGGCGACGGACAGATAGCGCATGATCCACTCCAGTTTCGGCACAATGACTGACGCTAACACGGGGCTCGCAGGCGTGCGACAAAAAAGCCGTCGGTGCCGTCATGCGCTGGTGTCAGCCGCATGCCGTCGCCGTGCGCGCGGCCCGCCGGCAGCGCGAGCGGCTCGGCGCGCCAACGCGGATGGCGCACGAGAAAGCGCGCGACCTGCCCCGCGCCCTCGGCATCGAGCAGCGAGCAGACGATGTGGACGAGCGCGCCGCCCGGCTTGACCAGCGCGGCGCCGACGTCGAGTAGGCGGCCTTGCGTCTCGACCAGCCGCGCGAGGCGATCGGGCGTGAGCCGCCAGCGCGCCTCGGGATTGCGCCGCCACGTGCCGGTGCCCGAGCAGGGCGCGTCGATCAGCACGCAATCGGCCTCGTCCGCCCAGTCGGCGAGCGCCTCGGCCTCGCGGCCGGGATCGAGCAGCCGCGTCGTCACGATCGACGCGCTGGCGCGCGTGGCGCGAGGCAAAAGTCGCGAAAGTCGCCCACGATCGCTATCGCTGGCTAAGATCGCACCGTCATTCATCATTGCCACGACAAGCGCGAGCGTCTTGCCGCCGGCGCCTGCGCAGAGATCGACGATGCGCTGGCCCGGCGCGGCTTGCGCCGCAAGCGTGACGATCTGGCTGCCGGCGTCCTGCACCTCGATGGCACCCGCCGCCCATTCGGGCAGCGCCTCGACGTTGACGCCCGAGGGCAGCCGCAGCGCATCGGGCAGGCCAGGGATCGGCTCGGCACCGGGGATCGCCACGGCCACATCGACGAGCCGGTTGATGCGGATATCGAGCGGCGCGCGCTCGACCAGCGCGGCGAGCTCGGCATCGGCGAGACCCGATGCGGCCAGCGCCGTGCGAAGCCATTCGGGCGCGACGCCCTCGGCCGCGACCGGCTCGTCGGGCGCGATCCGCGCGGGCGCATGGCCCTCGCCCGTGAACAACGCCGCCAGCGCCGGATCGCGCGCCGCCACCGCGAGCATCGCCGCGCGGCCGGTGACGGGCGCCTCCCCGCATAACCGGATCGCCGCATAGGCGAGCTCGCGCACCGCGCGCCGGTCCTTGCTGCCGGCATAGCGCCGCGTCGCGAAATAGCGCGCGATGAGCGTATCCGCCGCCGCGCCGCCGCGCCGGGCGGCTTCGAGAATCTCGTCGAGCAGATCGATCGCCGCCTGCACGCGGGCTGCGGGGGTCATGCTTGGGGTCCGGCCGGCTGGCTGGGGTTTGCGGCGGGCGGATTCGGCGTTCGGGCGGTCATGCAAATGGCTTTGCCAGCTTTGTGCCGCCTAGGACAGGTCAGCGTTTACCCGGGTTGATCGCGTCCGGCCTCTTCGGTCCCGCGCCTCGGCTGATCGAAACCTCGCCTCCGACGCAGTTCCTGTCGCCGCCGACGTCGATCGGCTGCTCGGCGTGGTCGCGCATCATCGACGCGCCGACGCCGCAGCCGGCGGAATACCGCCGGCGATCAGTCGATCGACCATTCCCACAGTGCGGCGCCGCCATCGGGAAAGGTGAGGCGCAAGTAACGCGCATCGATGGAGTGACTCACCGCGATGGGAGAGCCGCGATGCGTGCCGACCGGCACGATTTGTCGCCACGTCCTGCCGTCCGACGACGCCTCGACAGCGAAGCGATAGTCGCGTGTGGCATATTCCGGGCGCAAGCGGCTGCCCGTCACGCGCCGGACACGCCCCAGGTCGGCGACCAGTTGGGCAGGGCCGGCCGCCGGCTTCCAAAGCGTCGCGTAATTGTCATCCGCCGCGCGCGCGGGGCCGTACAGCGCGTCGGAATCGTTGCTGCCGGACGCGCGCCACGGCAGGCCACGATCCCGCGCCGGAGCGAACCCGGCGACCGCCGCACCGTGCGACGGGTGTACCGTGCCGATCGTGCCGTCCGCTCCGATGCTGAGCGGATCGACGGCGACCTGGCGGAGAACCTCGTCCCCGCCGCGCGGCCACGGCAGCGCGGCGCGATGATACAGGATATAGGCCTGCTCGCCCGAGCGGAACACGGCATGGTGGCCGGGGCTCACCACGTCCCGCGCCACGCTGGTTTCGAGGAGCGGACTGTTCGCGGCCTCGCGGAACGGCCCGAGCGGCGTGTCGCCGATCGCGTAGCGGACCTTGTACGTGTCCTTGGTGGTGTTGCCGTCGCTGTACGTCAGCAGGTAGTGGCCGCCCGCCTTCAGCATGAAGGGCGCCTCGAAATAGTTCGCCGGCGTCACGTCGCGCGGCGTTCCGTCGAAATGCACCATGTCAGGCGCGAGCCGGACGACGAAGCAGTGACCGTTGACCCAGTTCAGCCCCGACCCCCAGTACAGATAGGCGTGCCCATCCGTATCGACGAAGGCTTCGGCGTCGATCATGTGGTAGGCGGGCGCGAAGCTCTTCGACACGAGCGGCCGGCCACCGTTCGCGTCGCGCCACGGCCCCGCCGGCGATGGCGCGGTGCCGACCCAGATTTCGCTGCCGACCGAAACGTACATGTACCAGTGCCCGTTCGGAGCTTTCACCACCGAGGGCGCCCAGACCTTCGAATCGCCCGAGGTGGGGCTGGTGGAAGCGGCCTTGGTCGGCCAGTCGGGCGTCGAGAAGGTCCAGTCGCGTCCATTCGCGGATGTCCAGAGGCCGAGCCGGTCGTCGCCCCACGGGTCGATCGTCGCGAACACGTACCAGCGGCCGGCATCATGGACGATCGATGGATCGGCGAAATAGCCGGGCAGCAGCGGGTTGGCATCGCCGGGTGCATCCCAGCGCGGCTCCGCTGGCGCGGCGGCGGTCCCCTGCCCCGCCGCGAGCGTCGCCAGCACCAGCCCGGTCAGCAATTTCCGCATGGTGTTCCTTCCAAGATCGACCGCATAGACCGCAGCCGCCGCGCGGGGATGCATGCGGCGGGCGGCGGCGAAAATCCATTCCGTTTCGGCGCACCGCACGCCGACTGCCGGATCATACGCCGGGGCGCGCGGCGGAACGCCAGTCCGTCACGATCTACGCGTCCGCAGCGAATACGCCGTAGCGCTCGCGCCATGCGGCAACCTCGTCCTGCAGATGTGCCGGTGCCGCATCCCCCGAGAGGACGAGACGCGCCACGTCATTCTCGGGATGCATCAACATCTTCTTCGATCCATCGCTGAACCAGACCGGGACCAACTGATCGCACATTATGTCGAGGATCGCGGCGGCCATGCCGTTGCCGATCGCGTCGCTACCGGCGAGCACGCGGACGTTGATCGCGACGCCCTCGAAGCAGTTCTGCGGCTGATGAACGAAATTGAGCGAGACAAGGAGGCCGGATCGATCCGGCCGAGCTGAATCGGGCATGGTCGCGACCCGTCGCCATGCACAGAACCACGTCCGGCAGATGCGCGGACGGATGTCATGGATAGTGCACCCGCCCGTGCCGAGGTGGGTGCACGGCGTTTCCGCAGGCTTTTTGAAATCGGGGGTATCCACCGCGAGCACCGTGCAGCACGCCGTGCAATCGCCGCAGGCACGATCCGGCAGGACCGGCCCCAATATCATGGTTTCGAGATCGGTCTCGGTGTGCATCCGCGCCGGGTGCCGCTACGCGAGCCGGAAAACAAGGGCCTGACGCAGGTCCACGCCTCAGTTGCCTTCGGCATCCACCGTGAAGACCATCGGCCTGCCCCGCGACATCGGCTCCCACCCCGCGGCCAACGCCGCGCGCACGCCGCGAGAAACCGTTGCGTCATCAAGCTGAAGGCGCCCGCGCGGCAACCCTTTCAACAGACGCTTGGGCGCGGGGAATTCGAGCAGGGCCTCGCGCTGGGCGTCCCTTTGCAGCAGGGAAATCACCATCCCTTTCCAGCCTTCGTCGTCCGACCATTGGGGCTCGCGCTGGAACCGCCAGTCGTAGGTGAGACCATCGACGTCGACGGCGCCGGTATTGCTTCGGGAATTTGACATGCGGGCCACCGTAGCATGATCCCCGCCAAGCCACACGTTCGGCGTCGGCAGATGCCGCTGCCCGCGTATCGGACGGGTGCCGTCGGGTGGCCCCACCCACCCGACGCGACCATTTTCCACCGATCGTCAGAAGCCGAAGCGCACCCCGATGCGGTAAGCGCGACCGAGCAGATCGTAATAAGCGTTGTTGTTGATCGCGGGAAGCGGCGGAGCCTTGTCGAACGCGTTGTTGAGGACGAAATACACTTCGCTGCGCACCTTTTCCGAGCCGATGTTGAGGCTGGCGCCGAAGTTGAAATACGTCACCGCCGGGATCACGTTGTTGCTGATGCTGTTGAACAGCGCCGGGCTGTAGCCAGTCTGATCCGGGCCGATCAGCGCATTGTTCTGGTGGCTTTTGCTGATGTGGCGGATCTGTGCGTTCACATCGAGCCGACCGACCTTGTAATCGATGTTGCCGTTGACCTGCCAACTCGGCAACCCCGCCGAGCCGCCGAACAGCGCGCCGGTCTGCCCGGCGCGATTGACGCCGTTCGGGTACAGCAACGACACGTCGAGCGATGAGCGATATTCGATGACGTGCGTGGCCTGCGCGGTCAGTGCCAGCCGACCGGGCAGCTTGGCGCTGATCTCATCGAGCGGCTGCATATAGGAGGCGGCGATATCGAGGCCTTTGGTGCGGAACTCCGCAAAGTTCGCGTTGGCGCCGTTGACGCTCAGGATCGCGCCGTTCGCCAGATCGTTGTTCGCGAAGCTGATGAGCTGGCAATAGGGATTGCCCGCCGATGCGGTGCCGGTGCCGACGCAGTTCTGGATGATCGTCGCCGGCGAGGTGGCGCCGATCGCATTGGAAACCCTGATCCGGTAGAAATCGACCGACGCCTGGAAGCGGCTCAGGAAGCGCGGCTGGAAGACCACGCCGGCGGTGAAGGTATGGCCGATCTCCGGCGTCAGCTTCGCCGAACCGCCGGTGATAGCGCTGTATGCATAGGCGGCCTGGTTGACGAAGGCCGGACGAACGTCGGTCGCGGCGCCGTTGGTGAGCGGCGACGGCACTGACGCGACCGACGGGGTGAACAGTTCCGGCAGCGAAGGCGCGCGGATGTCACGCGACAGCGTCGAGCGGAACAGGATGTCCTGGATCGGCTTCCAGGTGAGGCCGACCTTCCAGGTGCCGACCGACCCCGACGTGGTATAGTTGGTGTAGCGCGCGGCACCGTTGAATTCGAGCGACTTGGTGAAGGATGCGTCCTTCAGAAGCGGGATGATGACCTCGCCATAGACTTCCTTGACGGTCTGGCCGACGTGGGGCGAATTCCGCGCCACGCGCGCCGCGAACAGCCCGGCCTGACTCGTCGCATCGACGTTTGTCTCCAGCGTTTCGCGGCGGATCTCGACGCCCGCGCCGACCGTGACCGGGCCGGCCCAGAGCGACACCGGCTCGCCGCTGATATTCGCCGATCCTTCGAGCAAAGTGCTGATCGTCTGTGCGCGGGAGGTGCCGAACGCATAGGCATATGCCGCAGGCGAATAGCTCGCCTGACCGAGAATGTTGATCGGCACGCAGCCATTGGTCGGCGTCGCCAGTGTCGAGCGGCAGGCGATCGACCCGATCGGCAACCCGGAGGCGCCGACATTGGCAGAGGTGACGCGAACCGCATCGACCGCATTGTTGAAATTGCCGGTGATGGCGGAGTTGGAGGTGAGCTGAACGCTCTTGTTGCGGCCGTAATTGCCGCTCACGTCCCATCGCCAACCGCTGCCGAACGCGCCTTTCAGGCCACCCGCGAACCGCGTCGTCTCATTGGTGGTATCGAGAGCGGGCGGACCGAAATCATTGCCGAGATAGCCGATGCTCAACCCGCCCGCCGGCACCAGCGCGAGTTGCCCCGGCGTCAGCGCCTGCTGGAGATAGGCGTTGTCGCGGCGAATTGTGATGAAGGGTCCGGTGCCGCCCGTCGCGGCGCGGATCTGCGCGCTGACGTTGTGCGTGTAGACGTTCGAGTACAGGCCCTGCGCCCACACCGACACATGATCGCTGAAGTCGTAGGTGACGTGACCGAGCAGATTGTAGCGTTCGGACGGCCCGCGCAGCACCTGATACGGGCTGACGTTGCTGCCGCCGATCATCTGCGTCGCGATCTGCCCCTGATACGCGCCGGCGTCGAACGGCGCGGTGGTGGTCGCCCCGTTCGGCCCGACCACGAACTGAAGGTTGCGCAAAGCGACCGGATTGGTCGCGACCGTCGGGGTGATGAGTCCGCCGGTGGTGAGCGTGCCGAATGTCACGTTGTTGGCCACCAGATTGGCCGGAAGCCCGGCGGCACGGTTGGCCGGGAGCGACACCAGCGCGGCATTCTGCCGGCCCCATGCGCGCTTGTCGTTGAACAGGTCGGTGCCGTCGTTGTGCTGATACTCGCCGCCGACGACGATATGGCCCCGGCCGTCCGCGAAGCCGGTGCCGGCGGCGATCGAATCGTAGAATTCTCGCGCGTCGTTGTAGCGGGTCGCGCCATATTGCGCGTTCGCCTTGATGCCCTGGAGCTTGGTGTTGAGCTGGAGGTTGACCACGCCGGCAACCGCATCAGACCCGTAAGCGGCCGAGGCGCCGCCGGTGACGACATCGACCTGCTTGATCAGCGCGGTGGGGATGATGTTGAGATCGGGAACCCCGGCGACCGTCTGGCCCGGCACGGTGACGCCGGGCAGGCGGAGACGATCGAGCAGAACGAGCGTGCGGACCGGCGTCAGCCCGCGCAGATCGACGTTGTTGGCGCCGACGTTGCCGATGCCGCCCGATTCCGGCGCGGCTGTGCGGCGGAAGGACGGCACTTCGTTGAGCACGTCGGCGACGTTGACGGCAGCGCGCTGTTCGAGCGTGGCGGCGCCGACCACAACCGTCGGCGTCGGTGCGTTGAACCCGGCCCTGCCGATGCGGGAGGCGGTAACCACGATGTCGGCGACGTTCGCGTCATCGGGCGCGGCAGTTTGCATGACCGAGCCGTCAGGGCCGTGAGGCGCTTGCGCCGCGTCCGCAGGAGCCTGGCCGTCGGCGTTTGGAACGGGTGCGGCGGTTCCACCGGCGGTCTGCGCCAATGCTGGACTGACCAGACCGATGCCGGCCACTGAACACAACAGAAACAATCCTCGCTTCACACACCATCTCCCTCATTACTGGTTTGACCAGCTTTATCGAATTGGACACCCTCGTGAATGATTAGTCAAATCACTCTCATGAGTGGAATAGCATTCGTTTTTTATATGAGCTTATGGCTGTCCTCAGCATGCGAGCGGGGTCGCCCACGTCTTCCACGGTGCCGTTCCGCCCTGTGCGGTGCACGGTTACGACGTGTACGACACGGGTCGTTCGGCATTTTATCTTTTCCCTAGGAATATTTTGCGCTTGGTCTTATGCAGAGGCATTTGGTGACGGCGCGCCGGCAAATTTCCGTGCGACACACCGGTCAAATCGGCGCGTCGAAAGAAGATTGCACTGGCCAATTTTAGATATTTGGCCTAATCAATCTGCGAACGTGCTGCGAAAGCATGGATACGAGGAGGATTGCGTGAGGCTATTGTGGGCGTCTGCATCATGTGCCGCGCTATGTTGGAGCGTCGCCGCGACCGGCCAGACACCCGACGCGCGGCCGACCGTCCAGCTCAGCGATGGCTGGCGCTTCAAACAGGATGACGCGCTGCGTGGCGTCGAATCGCCAAGCTTTCGCGATGCCGACTGGTCCGTCGTCAGCGTGCCGCACACCTGGAACCGGGTCGGCTATTATCTTCCAGATCCGGCGACGCACCTCAATCGACGTGAGTCGATCAACAAGGCGCAGGGGATCGGCTGGTATCGCCTCGGCTTCACACCTTCGGCGGACCTGCGCGGCAAGCGCAACTGGCTGGAATTCGACGCCGCCAGCCGCGTTGCGACGGTCTGGCTCAACGGCACGTTGCTCGGCACGCATCAGGGCGGTTTCTCACGCTTTCGGTTGGACGCGACCGATGCGCTTCGCCCCGGCGAGCGCAATCTTCTGGTCGTCAAGACCGACAACACCAAGCCCGCCCCCGGCACCACCACCGCCGACACGCTTCCGCTGAACGGCGACTTCTTCGTTCATGGCGGCCTGTACCGCCCGGTGCGGCTGATCACCACGGACCCGGTCCATATCGACATGCTCGATGCCGGCGGCCCCGGGGTATACGCGACGACACAGGCGATCGACGGCGCGCGAGCGACCGTCGGCGTCGAGATCAAGCTACGCAACGACGGCAGCGCCAAGGCGCCGGTGCGGATCGTCACGCGGTTGATCGACGCCGCCGGCAACGTTGCCGCGGACGCCATGGAGACGCTCTCGCTCGCTCAGAAAAGCGGCGGCAATGTGCGGCAGTCGCTCGCCGTGCCCAACGCGCATCTGTGGCAGGGCACCACTGATCCGTATTTGTATCGCCTGTTGGTCGAAGTGCTCTCGGCAAACGGCCGCGTGCTCGACCGGGTCGATCAGACCTTTGGAATTCGGCAAATGCGCTTCGACCCGGCGCGTGGGCTGTTCCTGAACGGCAAGCCCTACCCATTGCACGGTGTCGGCTATCATCAGGACCGCGAGGGCAAAGGCTGGGCGATCGATGCGACGGACACCGAACAGGACGTCGCGATCCTGCGCGAAATGGGCGCCAACACGATCCGCCTGACGCATTATCAGCATGGTCAACCGATCCACGATCTCGCCGATCGCTACGGCCTGATCGTGTGGGACGAAATTCCGCTCGTTTCGCAATGGACCTTGGGCGGCGCGAAGCAGGCATCGCCCGGCTTGCTCGCCAATGCGCGCCAGCAACTCACCGAGGAAATTCGCCAGAACGGCAATCATGCTTCGGTGGCGAACTGGGGAATCGCCAACGAGGTGGACTTCGGCAATTCGCTTCCCGCCTTCCTCGCCGGCGCGGCCGGCACGCCACCCGACCCCATGCCGCTCCTGCGCGAACTCAACACGCTGGAGCATCAGCTCGACCCGAGCCGGCCGAGCAGCCTCGCGACGTGCTGCGAGGGCCGGCTGTTCGCCGCCGGCGTCGACGTGCCCGTCACCGCGCCCGCTGCCGATCTTGGCGGCGCGAACCGCTATTTCGGCTGGTATTACGGCACCCCGAGCGATCTTGGCCCGGCGCTGGACGCGCTCCACGCCAAACGGCCGGATCAGCCGCTCGCGGTGACCGAGTTCGGTGGCGGCGGCGCGACGACCGTTCACACCGATAACGTGCTGGGCGGCCCGGTCGACTCGCGTGGACGGATGCAGCCCGAGGAGGTCGAGAGCTGGATTCACGAAGGCAATTGGGCCGTGCTGGCGAGCAAGCCCTATCTGTGGGCAAGCTGGCTGTGGGCCGGGTTCGATTTCGCCAGCACCGTCCGGCAGGAAGGCGACGCGACCGACATCAACACCAAGGGTCTGGTGACGTTCGATCGCAAGATCCGTAAGGACGCCTATTATTTCTACAAGGCGAACTGGTCGGCCATGCCGACGGTCCACGTGACCGGCCGCCGTTATGTCGATCGTGCTCTCGCGACCACCGAGGTGCGCGTGTACAGCAACGCGCCGAGCACCGAGTTGCTCGTCAACGGCAAATCGATCGGCACGCTGGCGGCGTGTCCGCAGAAAATCTGCATATGGCCGGCGGTACGGCTGGCGCGCGGCGCGAACCAGGTCGTCGCGCGCGGCACGTTCCCACAAGCGCAGATCGAAGACACGATCGCGTGGCACGTCGGCGACGATGTGGCGCGCGCCGTTCGGATCGACAGCGGCGCGCTGGTCGCGGGGGCGAGTTCCACCGGGCACTTCGGTTCCGACACGTTCTTCACCGGCGGCACAGCGGCAACGGTCGACAAGCCAGCCGATTATGGCAAACCGACCGTCGCCACGCCGATCGCCGGCACAGCCGACGGCGCGATCGCGGCGACCTATCGGAAGGGCGACTTCGCCTATCGGGTGCCGCTCGACGACGGGCGCTATACCGTGACGCTCACCTTCGTGGAGCCGTCCGCGAAGCCCGGCGAGCGAATCTTCGACGTCCTCGCCGATGGCGTTCCGACGCTGCGCGCGCTCGACGTGGCGAAAGCGGCCGGTGCGCCGTTGACCGCCCTCCGCCGCAGTTTCCCGGTGACGGTGCGCGGCGGCCTGCTCACCCTCGCCTTCCGGCCTAGCAAGAGCGAAGCGATCGTATCCGCGGTGGAGGTTGCACGATGACATTCCATCCGATGACCCAAACGCTGCGCTGGTTCGGCCCCGCCGACCCGGTGGCGTTGCGGGATATCCGGCAAGCCGGTGCTACCGAGGTGGTCAGCGCGCTCCACGACGTCCCCAATGGCGCGTTATGGACTCACGAGGCGATCGCCGCGCGCAAGACGATGATCGAGGCCGCCGGGCTCGGCTGGACAGTGGTCGAAAGCCTGCCGGTCCATGAGACCATCAAGACTGGCGGTGACGACTACGATCACCTGATCGAAACCTATCAGGCCAGTCTGCGCAACCTCGCCGCGAACGGCATCACTGTCGTCACCTACAATTTCATGCCGCTGCTGGACTGGACGCGGACCGACCTCGCCTGGGAATTGCCCGACGGTGCCCGTGCGCTGCGCTTCGAACTGGAGGCGGTCGCCGCCTATGATGTCCACATCCTGCGCCGGCCCAATGCGGAGCGGGACTATGCCGCGTCGATCCTGGCCGCCGCCGAGCGACGTTTCCACGCGATGAGCGCGGATGACCGTAGCCGCCTAGAACGCACGATCATCGCCGGGCTGCCGGGCAGCGAGGAGCATTTCACCTCCGCCGAATTCCTGCGTGCGATCGAAACCTATGCCGATATCGACGCGCGACGCCTGCGCGATCGTCACGTCGCGTTCCTGGAGGCGGTGTGTCCGGTGGCGGAGGAGGTCGGCATTCGGCTGGTCGTTCACCCGGACGATCCGCCTTTTCCGATGTTCGGACTGCCGCGCGTGGTGAGCACCGAGGACGATGTCGCCCAGCTTTTCGCGCGGGTGCCGAGCCAGGCGAACGGGCTGTGCTTTTGCGCTGGCTCGTTCGGGGTGCGCGCCGATAACGACCTGCCGGGAATGGTCGAGCGGCTTGGCAGCCGGATCGGCTTCCTCCACCTCCGTTCGGTCCAGCGCGAGCTCAATGGCGCGTTCCACGAGGCGGCGCATCTCGAAGGCGACGCGAACATGCCGGCCGTGGTCGCTGCGGCGGTCGCGCTGTCCGCGCGCGAGGGGCGTTCGATCCCGATGCGGCCGGACCACGGGCATCAGATGCTCGACGATCTCTCGCGGACGACCAACCCCGGTTATTCGCTGATCGGTCGGATGCGCGGCCTTGCCGAGCTGCGGGGGCTGGAGCGCGGGGTCGCTTCGGCGCGGCTCACGGCAGCCGCTGTCAACGCAGCGTGAGAAATATCGTAAAACTATAAAATTCCAGGAGAGTTGCCCGTGAAGAGTTCATTCCGCGCCGCGCCGCTTGGCCTTCTCGCGCTCGCGCTTGGCGCGTTGCCGGCGCAAGCTGTGTCTCAGGGCCAGCCTGCTGCACCCGCCGTCGTGACAGACGCGGGGCGGCTCGATGGTATCAAGACAGCGTCCGGGGTGGATGCGTATCTCGGCATTCCTTATGCGGCTGCGCCGGTGCGTGACCTGCGCTGGCGCGATCCGCAGCCGGTTCGGGCGTGGACCGGCACCTATCATGCGGACCGGTACGGCCCACAATGCATGCAGCCGCAGCGGAACCTGAACACCAACCAATATTCGGGCGCCGAAGTCACCAGCGAAGACTGCCTGTACCTCAACGTCTGGGCAAAACCCGGCGCGAAGAAGGCGCCGGTAATCGTCTTCCTCCACGGCGGCGGTTTTTTCATCGGGTCCGGCGGGATGCCGCTCTACGGCGGCGAGGCGGTGGCGCAGCGCGGCGCGGTGTTCGTCAATCTGAACTACCGGCTCGGCGTGCTCGGCTTTCTGGCTGACGCCGAGCTGTCGCGCGAGTCGCCACACAAGACGTCGGGGGATTACGGATTTCTCGACCAGATCGCCGCGCTCACGTGGGTCAAGCGCAACATCGCCAGGTTCGGCGGTGACCCGGACAATGTGACGGTGGCCGGTCAGTCGGCAGGGTCGATGTCGGTGCTGGCCTTGCAGGCAAGTCCCCTCGCGCGCGGCCTGTTCCAGCGCGCGGTCGGGATGAGCGGTGCGTTGATCGGCGGTGCCGGTCCTGCCGCGATGCGCTCGCTGGCCGAGGGCGAGCGGGATGGCGAACGCTATCGTCAGGTGATGAAGTTCGGCAGCATCGCCGATATGCGTCGCCTCTCCGCTGACCGGCTGATCGTGCCGCGCACGCCCGGCTCACCGGGCGTCGGCCCGATCCAGGACGGCTATGTGCTGCCCGCGCCGGTCGATGCGATCTTCGCGAGGGGCGAGCAGAACGACGTGCCGCTCCTGCTCGGCTTCGCCAAGGACGAGGCGCTCGGCGGCTTCGGCACCATCAAGGATCTTGCCGATTACCGCACGCGCGCGGCGGAACGGTTTGGCGATCGGACCGAGGCCTTCCTGAAACTGTATCCGGCCTCGACCGATGAGGCGGCGCGCGCGCAGGCGCATCTCGCCGACCGCGACGCGACGATGGTCGCGGCGATGAAGGCGTGGGCGACGGCGCAGGGTGTGCGTGGCCGCGCGCCCGTCTATTCGTACATGTTCGCGCGCGCGCATTCCTATGCGCCGGGCGTGACCTTCCCGGACCTCGATCCGGCGACAGCGGGTTCGTATCACACGTCCGAGGTGCCGTTCTGGCTGGGCACGCTGGACAGCTTCAACCTGTACCGAAAGACGCGCGACTGGACCGCGGCGGATCGGGCGTTCAGCGGCGAGATGCTCGAATCGCTGGTGGCTTTCGCGCGGACCGGCAAGCCGGACACCAAGGCGCTGCGCTGGCCGGTCTATCAGGCGAAGCAGCCGCGTCTGCTGAAACTCGGAACGCCCGTGACGACCGCCGACTGGCCGAGCGCGCAAAAGCTCGCGTTCTTCACGAGCATGCCTCCGCGCCCGCCGGCACCGGGAGCGCTGCGGGACTGAGGTGAGACCCCTCGCCTAGCGCTCGCGCAGGCCGTCGAGCAGCAAGCGCACGACGAACCGCTCATAGTCATGCTCCAGCGCGGCCATGTCGGAACCGGGCGGCACGAGCAGTTTGATGAGCGCCTGCCCGGACATGAAGAAATCGCTGATGCCGACGATCGCGAGGTGCAGGAACAGCGGATTGAAATCCGCGAGTTCCTCACCTTCCGCATCGTGCTTCAGGTTTTCGTAGAACTCGATTGGCCGCCGGTTCCACGCGCGCACCTGATTGCGCACGTCTGCCGAGCGCGCGCCGCTCAGCTCCTCCACCATAAGCCGCTGCATGTATTTGGCTGACCGGCTGAAGCGGAACGTGCGGTGGATGAACTCCTCAAGCGCGGCGACCGGGTGTTCGCTGGCATATTCGGGCGGATCGGATTCCGCCAGAAGTTGCGCGACTTCGAGCAGCAAAGCCTCCCGCGAGCCGAAATAATAGCGCACCAGCGCCGGATCGACTCCCGCCGCGCGCGCGACCGCCGCGACCGATACGCGGTTGGGCGGCAGCGTTCGCAGCAGCGCAAGTGCCGCCGCCAGTACCGATTCGCGGATAGCGCCGCCGCCGCTGCCCGCCGGGCGCCCCTTCCGGCGTCTCTCTCCGGGCTGTTTCGCGGGAGCGGAATCAGGTTTTGCAGGTGTCTTTGCCATTCGCATCGTGTTGGCAGGCGAAGCCGGCTTGGGCAACGGCGCAAGAATTCTTGCAAAGCGGAATTATCGCCGTACACTCGCGTCAAATACTACATAGGAGAGACGGATGCCGAACTGGCCGTTCACGCGCGGCGTGCATGATCTGGGCAATGGCCTCTATGGTTATGTCCAGCCCGATGGTGGCTGGGGCTGGTCGAACGCGGGCCTGGTGGTGTCGCGGGGGCAGACGCTGATGGTCGATACGCTGATGGGGCTCGACCTGACCCGCGACATGCTCGAAGCGTTCAAAAAGGTGCCGGGCGGGGATCGCATCGACCGGCTGTTCAACACCCACGCCAATCCCGATCACTTCCTCGGCAACGGCGCGGTCGAGGGCGCGGAGATCATCGCGACGACGGCATGCCGCGAAGACATGAACGAATATGATCCCAAAAGCCTCGCCTCGCTTCGCACCAATTACATGAACATGGGCGATGCCGGCGCATTCCTGTTCGAGACGATGGGCAATTTCGATTTCGGCGGGATGGACACGTTCACCTTTCCGACCACGCTGTTCGACGGGCAGATGACCGTGACCGTTGGCGACAAGGCCGTCGAGCTGATCGATCTCGGCCCCGCGCACACCAGTTCGGACACGATCGCCTGGGTGCCGTCCGACCGCACCGTCTTCACCGGAGACCTCCTTTTCAACGAGGGCCATCCGATCATGTGGTCGGGGCCGATCGAGAACTGGATCGCCGCGTGCGCGCATATCATCGCGCTCGATCCCGAAATCGTCGTGCCGGGCCACGGACCGATCACGGATGTGACCGCGGTCGCGAACCTCAAACACTATTTCGAATATGTCCGCGACGAGGCACGCAAGCGTTTCGATGCCGGCATGGGCTGGAACGACGCCGCTCGCGACATCACCATGACCGAATATCGCGGCTGGAAAGACCCCGAGCGGATCGTCGCCAACGTGTTCTCACTCTATCGCCAATGGGGCACCACCTTCACCCCGGAGGAATCGCGCGACCTGTTCGGCGCGATGGGCCGCTATCATTGGGAATCGCAGCGTCATGCCGAGGTGTGCGGCCATGACCATTGAGCTGAACGCGACGCACGACCCGGCCGCGATGAGCTGGGTCCAAAGCGCGAATGGCGACACCGACTTCCCGCTGCAGAATCTGCCGTTCGGCGTGTTCCGCACCGCAGCGGCTTCGCCGCGCGGCGGCGTGGCGCTGGGTGACAGCATCATCGATCTTGCCGCGCTCGCCGCGACCGGCCTGCTCGGCGAAGCGGCGTTGGACGCGGCGAAGGCAGGGTCGCACGACACCCTGCTGCCCTTGCTCGCCGCCGCCCCCGCTGCCGTCAGCGCGTTGCGCGCGGAGATTTTCGCGCTGTTCCGCGACGACAGTGCACATCGCGCGGTGCTGGAACCTGTACTCGTCCCGATCGACGACGCCGAACTGCTGATGCCGCTCAAGCCATCCGCCTTCACCGATTTCTGCACCTCCTACGATCATATCGCGCGGATGGGCGGCGGCGGCGTGCCTAAGCTCGCCGCGCTGTCGCTGCCGGTTGCCTATAACGGCCGCGCCAGTTCGGTGCGGGCGAGCGGTGCGCCGGTGATCCGCCCGATGGGCCAGTTCGAGACACCGCCGGCCAGCGGCGCGGTGCAATGGGGGCCAGAGCCGTTGCTCGATTTCGAGCTGGAATTCGGCGCCTGGCTGCGCGGCGGCAACCCGATCGGCACGCCCGTCAGCGTCGCCGAGGCGGAGGCACTGCTGTTCGGCTGCTGTCTGGTCAATGACTGGTCGGCGCGCGGCATCCAGTTCTTCGAGATGATCCTCGGGCCGCATCTCGGCAAGAGCTTCCTGACGACGATCAGCCCATGGATCGTGACGATGGAAGCGCTCGCCCCGTTCCGCGCCGCCGCGCGCGGCCGGCCCACGGGTGAGCCGGCGGTGCCTACGTATCTGCTCGATGCCGCCGACCGGACGCACGGCGCGGTTGCCGTCACGCTGACGGCCGATCTCGCGACCGCTGCCGGAGCGCACGCGCGGATCGTCGAGACCGAGCTGGCGGACCTGTACTGGACGCTGGCGCAGATGGCCGCGCATCAGGCCTCGAACGGCGCGCCGCTGGAGGCGGGCGATCTGATCGCCACCGGCACCGTCTCTGGCGCGGCGGATACCGCGCGCGCCTGTCTCGCCGAAATCACGATGCGCGGCGGCAGCCCGATCGCGCTGCCCGACGGCTCGACGCGGACGATGCTCGAGGACGGCGACACACTGATCCTTCGCGGGCGCGCCCACGCCGCGGGCTTCCGCCCGATCGGCTTCGGCGACTGCACCGGCACCATCCTCCCGGCACGCACCGGCACGGAGACACACGCATGACCATCACCACCTGCGGCGACCGCCAGCCGATCCGCGTCGCCGCGCGCGGGCGCCACCTCGTCGTCGATATCCACTGCCATCTCGGCATTCCTGCCGCCGACGCGATCGTGCAGGGCAAATATCCCGGCCCGCCGCCGGGCATCAACGACTTCACCAGCGCCAAGACCAGCGAGGTCAACCGCGCGCAGTTCGCCACGATCGGGCGGACCCTCAACACGGTCGATACGCGGCTCGCGGACATGGATCGGCTCGGCATCGACGTGCAGGCGATCAGCCCCAGCCCCGGCCAGTATTTCTACTTCACCGATGCCGACACCGGGCGCGCCGCCGCGCGCGCGGTCAACGACGGGATCGCCGCCGCCGTCGCCGCCACGCCCGACCGTTTTGTCGGCATGGGAACGGTGCCGTTGCAGGACGTCGGCCTCGCCGTCGAGGAGATGCGCCGCTGCGTGCGCGACCTCGATCTGCGCGGGATCGAGATAAGCTCGAACGTCAATGGCGTGGATTACCATGATGAACGCTTCCGGCCGTTCTGGGCGGCAGCGGAAGACCTGGGCGTGCTGATCTTCATCCATCCGCTTGGCTTCACGCATGCGCAGCGGATGAGCGAATATTATTTCAACAACCTGATCGGCAACCCGCTCGAATCGACTCTGGCGGTTGGGCATCTGATCTTCGGCGGCGTGCTCGACCGCTATCCCGGCTTGCGGATCTGCGTGGCGCACGGTGGCGGATACATGCCGGGCTATTGGGGCCGGATGGATCACGGCTGGCGCGCGCGTGGCGACTGTTCGGAACATTGCACGCACGCCCCGTCCAGCTACCTGCGCAAGCTCTGGCTCGACACGCTGGTGTTCGATCAGGACCAGCTCGACAGCCTCGTGCGGACACACGGCGCCGATAAATTGTGCCTCGGCAGCGATTATCCCTTCGACATGGCGGAGCCCGATCCAGTCGGCTTCCACGCGCGGCTGAGCGACGCGGATCAGGCGCGTATTCTGGGGCTGAACGCCGCCGATCTGCTGGGACTGACGCTTACGTAACGCCGCGAACGCCGAAACAGACGCGAGCCGCACGAGCGGCCGAAGCAGGAGAGTGATAGCGATGACGTCTCAAGACCCTGCCGGCCCGGGCACGCGTGCGGGCGCGACGCTCGTGGCCCTCTTCCTCGCCAACACGCTGAGTTGGGGGGATCGCGCGTTGCTCGGCGTGGTGGTCGATCCGATCAAGCGCGACCTGCTGCTCAGCGACACGCAGATGTCACTGCTGAACGGCGCGATCTTCATCGCCTTCAATCTGGTCGCGGGTGTCGCGATCTCGCACTGGGTCGATCGTGGCAACCGCAAATTCATCCTGCTGGTCGGGGTGGCGATCTGGTCGATCGCGACGGCGTTCATCGGCGCCGCCACCGGCTTCGCGAGTCTGGCGACGGCGCTGGTGCTCGTCGGGGTCGGCGAGGCGACCGTCTTCCCGGTCGCGCTGTCGATGATCGGCGATCTGCGCGTACCGGCCGAGCGGCCACGCGCGGTCGCGATGTTTCAGGCGGGGACGTTCGTGGGTCTGGTCGGTGGCTCGATCCTCGCGGGCGTGCTGGCGGCGGCGCATGGCTGGCGATGGATGTTCGTCATGTGCGGCGTGGGCGGGCTGGTGCTGATGGTGGCAATGGTCTTCGCGGTGCGCGACCCGGCAAGACGCACGGACGGGCTATCGCTCGACGCTACCGCCGATGGTGACGCGCGCGGAGCGATCGGGCGCGTGCTGACGACGCCCGGCTTCGTGCCGCTGTCGCTCGGCATCGGTTTTCTCGGCACGGTCGGCGCGGTGCTCGGCGCGTGGGGCCCGGCGTTTCTGCAACGCAGCCATCACGTGCCGCTCGCCGAGGTCGGCGCGGTGATCGGGCCGGCGGTCGGGATCAGCGGCATCGCCGGCACCGTTATCGGCGGCGTGCTCGCGACGCTGCTGGTCCGGCGTCGCGGCAGCGCGCGTGCCGGGTTGCTCGTGCCGCTGATCGCGACGCCGCTCGCGACGCCGTTCCTCGCGCTGTTCGTGTTCGCGCCGACTCTCACCGGCGCGATGACGGCGACCGCGATGATGACGTTCCTGATCTCGCTCGGCGTCGCGCCCTGCTTCGCGCTCGGCAGCGATATGGTCAGCCACCGCGTCCGCGCGCTCGCCTCGACGCTGATGCTGTTCGCGTTCGGCCTGATCGGCAGCGCGATGGCGCCGTTCGTCGTGGGGCTCGTCAGCGACGTGCTGGCGCCGGGCTATGGCACCGAATCGCTGCGCTACGGATTGGCGACGATGATCGTCACGCCGGCGGTGGCGACGCTGCTGCTGTTGTTCGCGTACCGGCGGCTGACGGATCTGGCGCCGCGCCTGCGTGATCCGGCCACGGCCGCGGTGTTTCACTGAGGCGCGTAGCCGTTTTGGCAGGGCGTAGCCGGCGGCTCCGCGAGCCAGCGGGATAGCGCGGCATTGACGGCACCGGGCGCTTCGACAGGCAGCATGTGCCCGCAGCCGTCGATCACCACGAGTTCGGCACCGGGGATGGCCGCCGTAATCGCGCGATGTTGTTCAGGCGGACTCCAGCGGTCCTCGCTTCCAACGATCACCAGCACCGGGCAGTCGATGCTCGGCAGCAATGCGGTGACGTCGGGCCGGTTGAGCAAGGCCGCCTCCTGCGCCTCGTAGCGCGCCATGCCGGCGTCGCGGCACATCGCGGCGAGCGTTTCCACCAGCGCGGTGTCGCGCGCGGCGGCGGCACCGAGCATCGGCGGCAACCAGACATCGACCAGCGCGGAAATCCCCTGTGCGCGCCCGATATCGCGAAGCGCGTGGCGTTTCTCCTGCTCGCCGTCGCGGCGCGGGTGGACGCCGGTGCTGGCCAGAACGAAGCGCGCGACGCGTTCGGGTGCCCGCCGCACCACTTCAAGCGCGACGCGGCCGCCCATCGAATGGCCGAGCAGCGCGAAGCGCGGCGGTGCGGCGGCGAGCAGCCGCTCGGCCATCGCGCCGAGATCATCGAGATCGCCATAATCGGCCGCCATACGCGCTGAGGCGAGGCCGGCGAGCTGGCCCGCGAAAATGCGTGCGTCGCACATCAGACCGGGCAGTAGCAGAAGCGGCGTACTTTCTCCGGCGGCGGGATTCTCATGCATGAACGGTCTCCTGTGCGAGCACACCTATCGGCGCTGAGGGAAAATGGCAGGCTCCGCCCGTGCCTCTGCGCGGTGGGTCGGGCGGCGCGATCAGAACGTCAGGGTGCCGCGCCGTTCGGCGAAGCGCCAGCCCTGTTCCGTGTGGACGAACCGATCCTCGAACCCGCCGACCAGCGGCGGCGTGCCGGCAGCGGTGAACAACAGCATCGCGCTGCTGCCGTGCGCGGTCGTCTCGCTCTGGACCTGGATGACGACATTGGCGCAGACGTGGCGTGTCGTGCGGGGTGGCCGGCTTTCGAAGGCGGCGAGGATCGCGGGCCGGCCAATCACCGGCGAATCCGGCGCGGTGGGGCGAGTCATGCAGCCATCGGCGGCGTAGAGCGCGGCCACCTCGGCCCAGCGCGCCTGATCGTTGAGATTGGCGTACAGATGCACGAGCCGGGTACAGTCCCACTCGGCGGCGCGGCGCGCTTCCGGGGTCACAGCCGCGCGCCGGCGATATCCGCGCCTTCGCGCAGCGCGCGCAGCTTGGCCCATGTCACCGCCGGGTCGATCTTGCCATAGCCGGCGAAGGTGCCGAAGCCGCAGTCGGTGCTGGCGACCACGCGGTCCTTGCCGACGATCGCCGCGAACCGCTCGATCCGCTGCGCGACCAGTTCGGGGTGTTCGAGGTAATTCGAACAGGTGTCGATCAGCCCGGGCGCGAGGATCTTGTCCTCCGGCACGCGCGCATCGCGCCAGACCGTCCATTCATGCTCGTGACGCGGGTTCGCCGCTTCGAACAGGATCGTCGCAGGGCGCGCCTTGAGAACGATACCGATGATCTTCTCGAGCGCGATATCGTGATCGTGCGGGCCTTCGTAATTGCCCCAGCACACGTGCATCCGCATCCGCTCCGGCGCGATGCCGGCGGTGGCGGCGTTGAGCGCCTCGACATTGGCTTCGATCGTGGCGAGGAACTCCCCCTCGCCCATCTCCTGATAGCCGGTGTGGCGCGACATCGCGAGATCTGGGCAATCGAGTTGCAGCTCGAAGCCGGCTGCGACGATCGCTTCGTATTCGGGCCGCATCGCAGTCACCAGATCAGCCAGATAGGCCTCGTGGCTCGGGTAATGGAGG
The DNA here is from genome assembly GCF_001717955.1 of Sphingomonas panacis. Classification (NCBI taxonomy): domain Bacteria; kingdom Pseudomonadati; phylum Pseudomonadota; class Alphaproteobacteria; order Sphingomonadales; family Sphingomonadaceae; genus Sphingomonas; species Sphingomonas panacis. The sequence goes on along the minus strand of NZ_CP014168.1, from coordinate 3,195,115 downwards.
TTCTTCTGGAACGCGGTGATGAGGCCGGGCGACGCGGCGTTCATGAAGGCGCGGACCGCCCTGCCCTGCCGATCGAGCGCGGTGCGGAAGCGGCGGATGTCGTCGTGCAGCGGCGCCAGGCTGACCAGCTTCACGTCGCCGATGCAGGACGCGCGCACGAACTCCTGCGCGCCCATGATATGCGCGAGCTTGGCGCGCAATTCGGGCAGCGGCGCGAGATCAAGCGCCGGTTTGCGATCCACGTGACCGCCGAAGCCGGACAATCGCTCGATCATATAGGTCGAATAGCCGACCTTGCCGAGTTCGCCGTCGCTGACCACCGTCACACCGGCTTCGACCTGCGCGGCGACCGCCGCATCGACGGCGGTCTGCACGACGCTGTCGAACGTTGCGGCATCATAGGGCTGGCCCTGATCGCGCGCGAGCAGCAGCGGGGTGAGTTCGCGTCCGCGCGGCAGGCTGCCGACGTGGGTGGTCGCGATATGCGTCATGCGAGATTTCCCAGGGTCATGATTATTCACTTCTACAGCAAAGATCGAATTCGGAAAGCCGGTGCCACATGCGGGCTTGAGCCCTGCTATAATTCATGATAGCCAGAATTAATAATCCGGCATGCGGGAAATAAGCCGCAGCCGAACTGGAGGGGATGACGATGAATCGCGCAATCCTGCTGCTTGCCTCGGCCAGCGTCCTGGCGATGGCCACGCCCGCTCATGCCCAAACGCCGCCGCCCACGTCCGCAAGCGGAGACGCGGCGCCGGTGCCGCAATCGCTTCCCGCCGCCAATTCACCGCAAGGCGGCGCGCCCAACAGCACCCACATCGATACCAGCGCCGAAGGGCTCGAGGATATCGTCGTCACCGCGCAGCGCGTCTCGGAAAGCGCGCAGCGCGCGCCGATCGCGATCAGCGTCATCAAGCCCGAGGATCTGGTGCAGCAGGCGGTCACCCGTCCTGAGGATCTCTCGCGGGTGGTGCCTGCGCTGGTCGCCGCCAGCACTGGCGGCTCCTACACCACTTTCGTGGTGCGCGGCGTCGGCAACACCACGGTAAACGCCTATTCGGACCCCGCGGTCGCGTTCAACTACGACGGCGTCTACATCGGCCGCCCCTCCTCGACGAGCGGCAGCTTCTACGATCTCCAGCGGGTCGAGGTTCTGAAAGGGCCGCAGGGCACGCTGTACGGGCGCAACGCCACGGGCGGCGCGATCAACGTGATCCCCAATCGCCCGCAACTCGACACGCTTTCGGCCGATGGCACGGTGAGTTACGGCAATTACAACACGGTCAACGCGCAGGCCGCGGTGAACCTGCCGATCAGCACCTCCGGCGCATTCCGCCTCGCCGGGAATTATGCCTCGCACGATCCGTTCTACAACGACGGCACCAACGACCAGCACGAATATGGCGCCCGCGCTCAGGTTTATGCCGAACTCACCCCGACGCTGAACACGCGCATATCGGCGGACTATGCGCATCAGGGCGGCGCCAAGCTGTTCGCCACCTACGTCGGCACCGCGACGCCGATCTTCGGCCGGACCGGTTTCAGCGGCTACAGCTACAGCCCGACCAATTACGCCCCCGGCGAGGGCATCTTCAGCCCGAAATCGCAAGCCTATCTCGCGTCGCATTACATCGCGCAGGCGGGCCGTGCCGGCGAGGTGGTGCAGGGGCAGCCGTACAACAACAACGATTTCTGGGGCATTCTCAGCGAAACCAACTGGCAGGTCGGACCGGGCACGCTGACCGTGGTGCCGGCGTACCGTGAATCCCGGCTCGACAATCTCATCACCCCTGGCATGAACGGCGCTGGCACCCACGAGAAGGACCGGCAGTTCAGCGGCGAGGTCCGCTATGCCGGCAAGACCGGCCCGCTCGATTTCGTGGTCGGCGGCTATTATTTCGGCGAGCACATCCGGTCGAACACCTATTTCTCGCAGTTCGTGCTGGTGCCGTACCAGAATTTCACCACCACGACCGATTCCTACGCGGGCTTCGGCAAGCTGACGTGGCATGCGACCAGCAAGCTCAGCCTGACCGCCGCCGGCCGATACACGCAGGACAAGAAGCGCTTCGACGGAACCAGCGACACCTACATCCTGTTCTGCGGCAACCCGGCGTCCTTCCCGCCAAACCAGTGCCCGACCGTGCCGTTCATCCCGCTCGTTCCCGACGCCGCATCGCTGCGCGCCTTCTATGCGGCGCGCGGCGTTCCGGTGACGAACGTGCCGCTCTTCGCTTTGCCGCCCGCCTTCGGCGGATCGCAGACCGCGCCCTTCGTGCTGAACGCGAAGACCGCGATCAATTCCGGTCTCACCAATTCGAAGTTCACCTACCGGCTTGGTGCGGAATATGCGTTTTCGAACACGTCGATGGCCTATGTCAGCTACGAGACCGGCTATCACGCCGGCGGCTTCGCGTTCGCGCAGGGGCTGGAAAGCTACAAGCCGGAGACGATCGCCGCCTGGACGATCGGCAGCAAGAACCGCTTCTTCAACAACACGGTGCAGTTCAACATCGAGGGCTTCTACTGGAAATACCGCAACCAGCAGTTCAGCACGTTCGGATATGATCTCGGCAACCCGCCGACCACGGTGTTCCTGACCCGCAATGTCGGCAAGAGCACGATCTATGGCGTCGATGCCGACGCGCAATTCCTCGTCACCCGCAACACGCTGCTGTCGGGCAGCGTGCAATATGTCCACACCAATTACGACAGCTTCCAATATGACGTGCCCAATCAGGGCGCGCCGCCCCCGACGACGTGCGGCGCGCAGGCCGGCAACAGCGTCATCAACGGCGTGACCGAAGCAGTGTATCATATCGACTGTTCGGGCCAGCCGGCGGTCAACACGCCGGAATGGTCGTTCAACGTCAACGGGCAACAGACGATACCGCTGGGCGACTATAAGATCGTGCTTCAGGCTGGCACGCGCTACCGCGGGCGCGCGCAGGAAGACCCGAGCTATTCGTCCTATATCTACGCCAAGGCCGGCACGACCTCCAACGCGTCGATCACGTTCGGGCCGACCGACGAGCGCTGGTTCGTGACGGGATTCGTCAACAATCTCGAAGACTTCCGCCGTGTGTTCGGGGTGTCACAGGTCGCCGCGAGCGGCATCTACATCGGGTCTTACGAAGCGCCGCGCACCTATGGCGTTCGCGTCGGTGCACGGTTCCGCTGACAGATCCAACTTGCTATTTCCTATAGGCAGGAATATGCGGATCAGCGAAGCGGAGGGCCGACGTTGATGGCAAGCGTAAACGATCTGCAATATGTCGGGCTCGCAGTTCCCGATCTGGCCGCCGAGCGGGACTTCTTCGGCAAAACCTGGGGACTGGTCGAAGTCGGCGAGCATGACGGCAAGGTCTATTTCGCGGCCGAAGGCTCTCCGCACGCCTTTGTCATCCGGCTGCGCGAGGATGTCGAACGCAAGACCGATCTGATCGGCTTCTCGGCGGCGGGGCGCGCCGCGGTCGATACGATCTTCGCCAAGGCACAGGCGGCCGGCGCGAAGATCATCGCCGCGCCCGGCCCCGCCGACGGGCCGGCCGGCGGCTATGCCTGCCGCTTTTTCGATCCAGAAGGCCGTGCGATCGAGGTGGTGTGCGAAGGCACGCCGCGCCAGCACCGCACGCTCGCCAAGGGCGAGGCGATACCGATCGGCATCAGCCACGTCGTGCTGCATTCGCCCGACATCAAGGCGCTGGAGCACTTCTACGAAGACGTCCTCGGATTCCGCCTGACCGACTGGATCGGCGAGTTCATGGTGTTCCTGCGCTGCAACACCGCGCATCACCGTCTCGCCATCCTGCCGGGACCGCCCACGCTCAACCACATCGCCTTCGACGTGAGTTCGGTCGACGAAATGATGCGCGGGCTGGCGCGGATGCACGAGAACAATGTCAAGCTGAGCTGGGGTCCGGGCCGCCACACCGCCGGCAACAACACATTCAGCTACTTCGTCACGCCCAACGGCAACGCGGTGGAATATACGTCGGATCTCGAGGAGGTCGATGACGCGACCTGGGTTCCACAGACCTATGCGCCGACACCGTCGATCACCGACCAATGGGGCACCGGCCGGATCATTCCCGGCAATGTCCCACACGCCGAACTGAGCCCCGACAAGGGCTTGTGGCACATCCCGGCCTGATCGCCGGCGAAAGGAAACATCATGGGGGATCGGGTTCTCGTCGTCGGCGGCGGTGTCGGCGGTATGACGGCGGCAATATCGCTCGCCAGACGCGGTGTGGCGGTGACGTTGATCGACGCCGATCCACAATGGCGCGTATACGGCGCCGGCATAAGCGTGACCGGTATCTCGCTGCGGGCGTTCGACGATCTGGGCATTCTGGACGAGGTACGCGAACGGGGTTTCGTGGGCGCGGGCATCCGCCTGCGCAGCGTGACCGGACATGTCATCATGGAATCACCGGTTCCCGAAAACCCGCTGCCGATCCAGTCGGGCGGCGGAATCCTGCGGCCGGTGCTGCACGACATTCTGTCGCGGGCGGTGCGCGCGGCCGGGGTCGAGGTGCGGCTGGGAATCAAGGCCGAAGCGCTGCACGATGACGGCGACGGCGTGGATGTTGCGTTCTCGGACGGCAGCAGCGGCCGGTTCGACGTGGTGGCGGCGGCAGAGGGCATCTTCTCCGCCACGCGCGGGATGCTGTTCCCGCAAGCCCCGGCGCCACGCTTCACCGGCCAGGGCTGCTGGCGCATCCTCGCGCCCCGCCCTGCCCATCTCGATCGTACCGAGTTGTACGTCGGCGGCGCGGTCAAGCTCGGCATCAACCCGGTCTCGCGCGATGAGATCTACATGTTCGTGCTCGAACATGTGCCGGACAATCCCTGGTTCGCGCCCGAGGAGCAGCTTCCCCATCTCGACGCCCTGTTGGCACCGTTCGGCGGCGACATCCCGGCGATACGCGCGGGCCTCGGCGAGGCCTCGCAGATCAATTACCGGCCGCTCGAATGGCTGTTGCTGCCATCGCCCTGGTACAAGGGGCGCGTCGTGCTGATCGGCGATTCCGCGCATGCGACGACGCCGCACATGGCATCGGGCGCCGGCATCGCGGTCGAGGACGGGCTGGTGCTGGGCGAGGAACTGACCAGCGGCACGTCCGTGGACGAAGCGCTGGCGCGCTTTATGGCGCGGCGCTTCGAGCGGGCGCGGCTCGTCGTCGAGAATTCCGTGCGTATCGGCGAGATCGAGATGGCGGCGGGCGATCAGGTGCCGGCGACGACGATCATGGGCGAGACGATGCACCTGCTTCAACAGCCCTATTGATCAGGAATCCCGCAATGACCTTTGGCCTTGCCACGATCACCTTTGACCGGCACCCGGAGGTCGCACTCGTCGTCGACGATCGTGCCATGCCGCTGGCAGCGAGCGGCGAAACGCGCGACCTGCTTGCGCTGCTCGACGACTGGGACGCGGTGCTGCCCGCGCTCGAACGCGCCGCGACCGACCCAGCCTTGCTCGCCAGCGCGCGGCCGATCGACACGCTTACCGTCCACGCGCCGTATCTGCCGCGCCAGATTTTCTGCACCGGCGCCAATTACAAAAAGCATGTCGTCGGCATCATCATGGGCGATCCCTCGATGCGCACCGCCGAGCATGATGCGCTGAGCGAGGAAGACCGCCGGCGCCATGTTGAAAAAATCATGGACGAGCGCAAGAATGCGCTGCCCTATTGCTTCATCAAACTGCCGTCGTGTGTCGTCGGCCCGCAGGACGCGGTGATCCTGCCGAACAACGTCGAGAAGCCCGACTGGGAGCTCGAACTCGGCGTCGTGATCGGTCGCCGCGCGCGACATGTGGCGGCGGAAAACGCAATGGCGTATGTCGCCGGTTTCGTGATCGTCAACGACGTCACCGCGCGGGAGCATATCTTCCGGCGCGACGGATCGGCGATCGGCGCCGACTGGCTGTCGGGCAAATGCTTTCCGACCTTCCTGCCGTTCGGCCCGACCCTCGTGCCGCGCCAGTATGTCGCCGATCCCTACGATCTCACCATCACGCTCTCGGTGAACGGCAAGGTCTATCAGAACGAAAGCACCGCCGACATGATGACGTCGATCGAGCGCCAGATCGCCTATCTGTCGGATCGCGTGGCTTTGCAGCCCGGCGACGTGATTTGCACCGGATCGCCTTATGGCAATGGGTCGGCGTTCGGTGTCTTCCTCAGGGACGGCGACATCATGGAGGGGACGATTACCGGCCTCGGCACCCAGCGAAACCGCTGCGTCGCCGAGCGCTAAGTGATCCGACCAGGCTGACCGGCAGCCCCGCCGCCTCCGTGGCGGCGGGGCTTTCGTGCCCGGCGCGTCGCGAAACCGGGCCGAATCCCCGGCGTCCGGGCACCTAGTCTTTGGGCATGTCGGCGTTCAGGCAGACTAGGCTGAACGCCTGCCTGAACGCCATCCTTCACTACGGCCTAGAACGTGCCGCGCAGACCGACCAGAACCTGTCGGCCGGGCTTGTACTGGGTGAAGGCGAGATTCTCGAACTGGAAGTACGACTTCAACGTCGCATCGGTGAAGTTCGAGACGTTGATCGTCAACTGCGGCGCGTGCGGCAGGTTGAAGATCTTGTCGAGGTCGAACGCCGACGAGAAGTCGTAGCTCGTATAGTCGAAGCCATAGAGCGCCGCCGCTGGGATACCGTTCTGTGCCGTGCCGCTGTTCTGCGAACCGCGACGCGAAGTCGTCGACACGCGCAGCATGACACCGTGCTTCTCGTAATAGCCCGTGATGTTGTAGGTGAACGGCGCGACCCCGAACGCGACCGCCGCGCCCTTGCTGGTCTGATCGACGATCGTGGCGTTGGCGTTGAAGCCGAAGCCAGTGACGCCGATGTGGCTGGTCAGGAAGTCAAGCGGCTGGACCCACTGGAACTCGAGGCCGTTGATCGTCAGCTTGTCGGGCACGTTGAGCTGTGAGGTGATCTGGACCTGCGCCGCGGTCGGACCGCCACGCGAGTTCAGCGCGATCTGCTGGGTCGGGTTCAGCGTGTCATAGGTGATGCCGTATTGCGCCAGGTTGGTGAACGGCACCGTCGTGATGTTGGTGGTGGTGAACCCGGTGATCGACTTGCGGAACGCGTTGACGCTGATCACACCCTCGCGGCCGGTATAATATTCGAAGCCGAGATCGAGGTTGGTCGAGAGATAGGGCTTGAGGGCCGGGTTGCCGATCGACGCCTGATCGGCAGACGGCGCGGGGAACGATACGCCCGGCAACTGCGCCGAGGGATCGGGGCGAGTCATCGTGCGCGATCCGGCGACACGTGCCACGGCATGCTCACCGATGTCGTAGGCGAACGTCGCCGCCGGCAGCCAGTTGGTGTAGTGATTGCGCGTCGTCACCGATCCGGTGAGGTTGGGATAGCGGCTGCCGTCCGGCAGGCTGGCACCGGCGGCATTGGTGTTGCGCGGATCGGGCAACGACGTGGTGCCGGTGATGAGCTGGATCGTGTCGACGTAGCGCAGGCCGACATTGAACCGCAGCGTGTTGCCGCCGAGTTCCTGCGCGCCGTTCAACGTGGCGAACGCCGACTTGACGATTTCGCGGATCTGACCGCTCATCGCGCTGGTGTTCGACGCGCCGTTGGCCGGGGCATTGTCGTGGAACGACTGATAGTTGGTCGCGTTGGCGAACGCCGGGAAGTTGACGGTCACGAAACCAGCCGGGCCGGGCATCAAATAGCTCGGGAAGGCAGAATTCGGCACCAGCGACCCGCCGTAGCTCACCGGACCGGTCATGCCTGCGGTCGAGCCGGTCCCGTAACCCGGATAGCTCGGATACCCCGCCGGCGCCGCGCCGGGCGCGTTCAGCCCTTCGCACGGCGGCTGCGTGTTCGGCGATGCCAGGAAGACGCTGGGATTGTTTCCGCATGCGGCGTTCTGCCAGGCCTGGCTGTTGTCATAGCCCTGGATCACGCGCGAAACGTCATCATAGGCACCGCCAACCTTGAGGTTCAGCTTGGTGCCGCCCCAGGTCAGATCGCCGCGAAAGCCCTTGGTCTTGTTGGTGCGGCGCTCGTCCTGAAGGTTGAGACGGCTGCCGGTATACCAGCCGAAATTCTTCGGATCGTTCAGATCGAGGTTGCTGGTGATGCTCGGAACGCCGGACCCATCGTTGGCATAGGTCACGGTGTTGCCGACGCCGAGCGGGGTGGTGGCACCGACCGTCGGGCTCTCGCGATGGAAGGTCGAGCGCGAGTAATTGCCCTGCAGGTTCAGCTTGAGCGTATCGGAAATTTCCCAAGAGCCGCCCGGATTGACGCTGACCAGCTTGGTGGTTTCGATATACGGTCGGAATTCGTCGAAGAACTGCGCGTTGGCGAACGTGCCGCCCGCAACCGCGCAACCGGTGGTGCAATCCGACTTGTCGAAGGTCAGGTTGGTCGGGATGATCGCGCTGTTGCGGACGATCCATGCCATGTCTTCGCGGATCAGATTGTTGTGCTTGTAGCCGTACAAACCGTCCACGTAGAACCGCAGCGTATCGGTCGGGCGCCACTCGGCGCTGACGATCGCGTTGATACGGTCGCGCGAACCGCGCGCGTCGGAGGTGCGGCCGAGGCGGGGAAGCAAAGCGTTGTCGATCTGCTGGATCGTCGCACCCGGATTGTGCGCGAGCAGGAAGGCCTGATCGATTGGCGTGCCCGCGACCAGCCCGGCACCCGCACCGACTGGAACGACCGACGGAATCGTCCAATTACCGCCGCCAGTGCTGTTACAGCCGCTGGTGGCGCCACATTGCGCGGCACTGAGCTGCGGATTGGTATATCCAATCGTCTCGAAGCCGCGCGTATCGGTGAACAGGCGTTGCCCGGAAACACCGGCCAGAATGCCGACCGTGTCGTTGTGCCAGCTTCCGATCATCGAGCCGCGCACGCCGATGCGATCGTCGGGGCTCTGGTTGGAGCCCTGGATGTTATAGGCGAGGAACGGCTTGGCGTTATCGAACGGGCGCGCCGAGCGAAGATCGACGTTACCAGCGGCGCCGCCTTCCAGCAGGTCAGCCGTGTAGCTCTTGTTCACGGTCAGCTTGGTGAAGAGATCGGTCGGGAAGAAGCTGAGATCGACCGAACGATCGGTGCCCTGAGCGTCGGTCGCGCCCGACGACGCGACCGCGATCGGCGCGCCGTTCAGCGTCACGTTGGTGAAGTTCGACCCCAAACCACGGATCGCGACGTTCACGCCTTCACCGGTGATGTCACGCGTGATGGTGATGCCCGGGATGCGGTTGAACGATTCCGCGATGTTCGTATCGGGGAACTTGCCAATGTCTTCCGCGAAGATCGAATCGGTAAAGCCAGTCGAATCGCGCTTCGCGTTGGTCGACTTGGCAAGGCTGGACCGATATCCGGTCACGACGATATCTTGAGCCGCCGAATCCTCCGGCTGCGCCGAGATCGACGAGGCGGTATCCTGCGCTTCGGCAGGCGTGGACTGCGGAGGCGTCGCCTGCGCGAGCGCGGCAGAGCTATACAGGCTTGCGCACGCCGTGGCGCACAGCAGTGCCGAACGAGTCTTGTAAAGGCGTAGCTTTTGCGATTTCATTTCTGCATCCCCTCTTAGGTGTGCCGACATTTGTCGATCAATGTGACTTTACTGTTGGAAATTGGGTTCATAACCAAGGATTGACGGCGCTAATCCGGCATAGCTTGCCTGATAATTGATGATCGAATGCCGATTACATCAATCATACATAAAACTTTCCCGGCAGAGGTATCTTCCTCTGTCGATCAGGCACGCCAACTTGTTTAAAAAAACCTGTCACTCCACCAAGAGCAAAGACATCGGTACATGGTAGCGCTATCTACTAGCGTGCGTTCGCGGGTGTCAACCCGATTGGTCTGGTCGTCTAAAAAAACTGGTTGTGCCGGATGCCGAACAATCGCCTTGCCCATTCTGAGCTACCGACCTTCCGCCGGGCTGGCAGCGGTCCGACGCGTTGCCGCAATCGTCCATAATTGGCGTCTCGGCGGCGGAATGGGGGTGGCTGCTATACCCGGCGCGACGGGCGCGCGGCGACGTTGTGGGCCAGTTGAGCCCCTCTATTCTCCGATCATCGTGAGCCACCGGCCGGCGATTTCGCCCGGGAGGTTACAGGATCAGACTTTAGGACATTCGCCTGACCGCAACATTCGAGACTTTCACGCGCCCGCCGATGGCACTTAGCTGAAGCCCGGTCGCGGTCACGGGGGCGGTGATCAGTTCCGACATCGATGCCGCCCCATCGTTCAAAAACACTTCCACCGAGCCGGAATCGATGAACAGACTGATGGTCGCGGTACCAGTGGAAAAATCGCAGGATACGCTGCGATCCTGCCGCCATGCGCTGACATCCGGTGCGTTCGGTCCGTCGGCGTCGCGCTTCAGCGAAACCATATTGTCCTGCGGCACGAAAGCGATCTGCGTAGAGACCCCCTCGCCTTTCCGAACCGACAAGCACACTCTGGCAGGCCAGTTTTCCCCGATGCGGGTCAGCGTGACATCGATACGGCAAGCGGCCGCGCCGGCCCCTGCCGGCCACGCATAGTCCGAACCTTGCGTGATCGTTTGATCCTGCCCGAGGAGAGTCAGATCGAAGACGGAGTTCTGCGCCGCCAGCGGCGTGCTCAACAGCCGCGGGACTGTCCCGACACGCTGCAGCCGCAGCCGGCGGACAAGGCTGAGTTGCCCGCGATAGTCGTGAGTCACCGGGATCTTGTTCACATAATCCCAGTTGCTCATCCACGCTATCGAATAGGCCGAAGCGAGCGGATCGGCTGCCGCCGGGTCCGTCCAGACAACGGCGGCATAGAAATCGGCGCCGCCGTCAAGCCACTGACCGTCCGGAGCGGTGGGCGTGAACGTGACCCCGTCGAAATCCCCCACCCAATACCATGTTCCGACGGTGAACCCGCGCTTGGTGCCGTTTCCGCCCACCAGCAATATCCATTTGTCTTCCGATGTCTTTCCATCCGCATCGTACAGATGCAGCTTGAACAGGTGCGAACATTCCATGATGCGGCCAACGGCATCGGAAGCGAAGCCGCTGGCATATGTCCACTGCCGCAAGTCCGGTGACGTGTAGAGTCCGATCTTGCCCTCTTCCGAAAGCGTCATCACCCAGCGGCGCGTCGGCGCGTGCCAGAACACTGTGGGATCGCGGAAATCCTTATGGCCCGGATAATTCGGCAGGACGATACCGTGAAAGGTGAAGCTGGCGCCGCCGTCCAGCGAGTACCACAAGGCGCAGGATTGGTTCTGCCCGCCGGCATTTGGCGCCGGCATGGTGACGAGAGTGACCAACGCGCCCATGCCGAACCCGGCGGTGTTATCGCTATCGATAACGGTGCTGCCGCTCCAGACATCTCCGAACGGAGTCGTGTTGCGATGGATCGCGATGCCTTGATCCTGCCAGGTGACAAGATCCTTGGAGGTCCAGCGCCGCCAGTTGGTGCCGCCAACAGGATAGGTGGGGTTGTAGAGCGCCCACAGCACCCAGCTGTCGCCGACCTTGAGCGGGCGCTGGGGATCGTTGATCCAGCCACCGGCCGGCGCGGCGATATGGTAGCGCGGGCGCACATTCGGCGCAGCGGGTGTGCCGCTGACAGCAACGCCGGGCGGGGTCGATGCGCGCGGCGCCGTGCCGCTGCCAGCCAACGCCCGTCCACACGACGCCAGCGCAGGAAGGGTGGTGATCATGCCCAGCGTCGTGCGTCGCGTGTACGATGTTCCGCTCGTCAATGTCCTGGCTCCTATCCGCATTTGCTCGGCGCGCCATCGCGTCCGGCCCGTGCCGCGACAGCATCCTGGCGGGCGCGGACGAAGATCGAAAAGCCCCGTGCAGCACGGGCTTGGCGCGCTGCACGGGGCCGGACACTACATCTTGAACCGCACGCCGAGGCTCATGTAGCGGCCTTCGACCCGGAGATCGCGGCCGAAATATTGCGTCTCGTTATAATATCGATAGTTCTTAAACGGTTGCGCCAGGATGTTGCTGACGTTGGCGACGATGGAGATGCCTTTGATGGGCTCATAGCTCGCGGAGAAATCGAGCCGCGACACAGGCCGGACCAGTTCACCGGCGTATTGATCTTCGTTGATGGTGCGGTTGTAGCTGGTCGTATAGCCGGAACGCCAGTTGTACGAGAGGCGCGTCGATACCTTACCCTTTTCGTAGAAGCCGGTAAGATTGTACGCCCATTTGGAAAGGCCAGTGATCTGCACCTGCCGGTCATCCCCACCGAGCACCTGCGGCAGTGCGTTGGTGCCGTCCAGATACGTGCCGTTCGCCTGTACGCCGAAGCCCGAAAGCAGGCCCGGCAGGAAGTCGAAGAAGGTCTGCATCGAAACCTCCAGGCCCTTGATGCGCCCCTTGCCCGCGTTCTCGGGGCGATCGAGCTGAACGCGGCCGTAGATCGGATCGTTCACGACCTGGGTATAGTTGGCGATGAAGCCGTCGAGATCGCGGTAAAAAGCCGCGACCGATGCCGAGCCGTTCCTGGAGAAGTACCATTCCAGAGTGGCATCATAGTTCTTGGATGTCAGCGGGCGCAGGTTCGGGTTGCCGCCGGAGCCGCTTGCATCGAACTGTGGCGGGGAGCCATCCGGCCCCGGGCTGTTCGCGGTTATGTTGAGCGAAGGATTAAGCTGGCCGAATCCCGGGCGCGTCCGCGTCTGCGTGTAGCCCAGACGCACCTGCCACTGACGGGAAAACCGAATGCGGGCGATGGCGGATGGCAGGACGTCTACATAGTTTTGCCTGGTCGTCGTCGGCACGATGGCCGTGGTGCCGTTGCTGGCCGGCACGCGGCTGAACCCGCGATAGCTACCATCGGTGTTCACGACGCGCGCGCCGGCAGTACCGTCGACCTGGATGCCACCAAGATCGAACGCGAACTTGCCCTGTCCGTAGAATGCGTAGGTCGCCTCGCTGGCGGTAAAGCCGCCCAGCGGGTCTACCGGGATCGCCGCCGTGGCGTATTTCGTTACGGCATCACGGATGCCGGCATCGTTGGGGAACAGGATCGTTGCCCGCTGAACCGATTGATAGGCAAGCTGACGCAATGCCTCACTGTTGGCGATGATCGCGTTACGATCGGGTGCCAGCCAGTTCTGGAAGCGCTGGGGATCGTCGCGGAAGCCATCCGTGATCATCCCGAGCGCCCCGGTCGGGAGACTGGCGAGGGGGATGTCGAGGCCAGCGACGTACGCGTAACGGCTGTTGTTCTGGGACGATGCGTTGCGGTCACTCGCGCGGACGCCGAACTGAAGGTGCGGCAGGAAGCCCCAGTCGGTTTCGAGATCGAGATCGACGCGCCCCTGAATGCCGTCACCCTTCGCGACGAACTCCCTCTGGTTGTAGCCACGCCAGCGCGCGGTGTTCGGGTTAGTAATATCGTACCCGCCCAGATCGAACACCGCGGACCCGCGCGCGTCCCAGTCGACGTTGATGGTTGGGGCGGTGGCGAGTTGGGAGTCTACCGCGATCTCCGTCGCCTGGTAGCGGCTGTTGGTATAGGCGAAGTCGCCCGACAGCGTGGCGCGGCCGGTCTTCCACTTGAAGCCCAATGCGCCCTGATAGGTGTCGGTGCGATCGTCCTGCGCCACGCGCGAGAATTCGGGCACGTAGCCGCCGGTCTTGGTGAAGCTCGCCGCCTTGTCCGCCTCACCAGGCACCAGGACGACGTTGCTGAGCGTGGGGGCGACACCGTTCGCGTCACGCCGTTCGAAATTGACGTTGAAGGAGTCGCGCATCACGTTGCCGCGATAGGCCTGCCACAGCCCCTCGGCGTAGATTTCCAGGTTGGCGGACGGACGCCACTGGATCGTGCCGTTGACGGCGGGACGATGCCGGATGCCCTTCTCGTAGAAGTTGCCGGCGTTCGCCGGAAAGTTGAAATTGCCGACGCCGGGCGTGGTCACGTGGATGTCATCGGCAGGATCATCGAGGCCGAAGCCGCGCGGCGTGATCACGGCGGAATCGGCGTAGCGATCGGCATTGCGATAGGTGGTGCGCACATAGCTGACGTTCACCAGAGCGCCGATCTCGCCGATCGGCGTATCCCAGCGCTTCGTCAGCAACAGGTTGCCCGAGGGATCGAACGCCTTCGACTGGTCGTTGTACGATCCACGGATTTCGCCCGCGATCTCCGTGTCCTTCACGTCGAATGGTCGGCGCGACCGCAGGTTGACGAGACCCGCCAGGCCGGGTTCGATCAGGTCCGGCGTTCCCGATTTGTAGACCTCTATGCCCGCCGCGACCCCGGCCGGGAAATCCTGAAGATGCAGCACGCGGTCTTCGGCCGAGAAGAACTCGCGCCCGTTGAAGGTCGTGGCGACATCCGTCAGACCACGGACCAGAATGACACCGGCCTCGTCGTTGTAGCGTAGGACGGTGACGCCGACGATACGCGAGATCGCCTCGGCCGCGTTGTTGTCCGGCAACTTGCCAATGTCATTGGAGACGATCGCGTCGACGATCGAATCCGAGTTGCGCTTGACCTCCTGCGCGGAGCCGAGGGCTGCGCGATAGCCGGTGACGACGATATCGCTGGCGGCGTCTGCCTGCGGATCGCTGGCCGGAGCGCTGGCGGGCAGCGGATCTCCGACCGGCGTCTGGGCGGCTGCGGTTTGATTGGCTGCGGGAGACGAATTCGTCTGCGCCGATGCGGAACCCGCTACGATCAATGGAATCACGGCCGTAGACGTCAACAGAGCGTGGAAAGTCCTCGTCATAAAGATCCCCTCTTTTATCACGTTTGGTTTGTCAGATGTTGGTGATCGGGGCCTTTAAGCCCCGGACGGTCAGCTTGGAGCCGACATGGCGGCTGCCTTCGGCACGAGAAACGTCATGGTCATTTGGACGCGGTGTTCACCGCGCCTCCGTTCATCGTCCATGCGGTGAGCTTCATTTGCGCGACGCCGTTTCGCGAGGACGCGCTCCATTGCAGCGGGCCACCGCCACGGAAGAACCGGTCGGTGATCGTGCGCTCACCGTCGTTGATGAAGACTTCGAGGATGGATTCGTCGGCCAGCACGCGCAGCTTCACCCGGCGCGATTTCAGATCGACCGGAGCGACGTGGCGGTTGGCGAAGCCATCGTGGAAGTGCGGCCCCGAGCGGGTCCGGTCGATGAAAACCTCATCCACGCTCGGGTTGACGCCGATGACCGTCTGATAGCCTTCGCCGTCGGTGAGGGCGATCGCCACCTGCTCGGACGCGCCGGTATCAAGCTCGAACTCCAGATCGACCGATCCGCCCTGGACCGGCAGCGCGGTCGCGGTTTCGTTCAGCGTCGCGGCAAAGGTCTGCCGGCTGCCGTGCAGAGACGCCACCTCCCGCACGGGCGTCTGCGCGATGCGATAGCCCTCTGCCGACTTCCTGAGCGTGACTTGCCGCGGCACGGTCATCAATCCGCGCGAGGGCCACGTCGGGATCGCCTCGGCGTACCGCCAGTCGTTCGCCCATCCGATCCAGATGCGGCGTGGATCGTCCTTGGGGAGATCGTTCCAGGATACGGCGGCATAGAAGTCCGCCCCATAGTCCATCCACTGCGTATCGCCCGACCAGCCGGGCGCGGGGGTGAAGCGCGTGCCGTCGAAATCGCCGACGAAATACTGCCCGCCCGAACCGCCACCAATGGCGTTGTCGCCAAGGTTGATGCCGAGCACCCAGCGTTTCTCACCCGGCGCGCCACCCTCCACGGGCAGCTCGAAGAGATCCGGGCATTCCCAGTTCTTGCCCCGCCCACCAGCCGGCCCGAAGCTGCTGGCGAAGGTCCATTGCTTGAGATTGGGCGAGGTGAAGATGACGGCACGGTTCTCCAGCGCCATCACCGCGACCATGACCCAGCGCTTCGTGGCAGCGTGCCAGAAGACCTTCGGATCGCGGAACTCGGGCGATCCCACACTCAGCACCTCGCCATGTACGGTCCAGGTCCGCCCGCGATCATTGCTGTAGGCGACGTACTGCGATTGCAGCTTCGCCTTGGGATTGTGGCCCGTGTAAACCGCGATCAGCGGCGGCTTGCCGTTGCGACCGAAGCCGCTGGTGTTGTTCCAGTCGACCACGGCACTGCCGGAGAAGGCCATGACATCGCGGGTTTCGGGAATGGCGATGGGCAGTTCCTGCCAATGCACCAGATCGCGGCTTACCGCATGCCCCCAGTTCATATGGCCCCAGCGGTCACCGTGGGGATTGTACTGGTAGAAAAGATGGTATTCACCATCGTAATAGACCAGCCCGTTGGGGTCGTTCATCCAGTTCTTCGCTGGCGCGAAATGATAGCTCGGACGCGGGTCCGGGCGCTGGGCTGATGCCGAAACCGAAGCCGTGAGCGCCATGCCGGCGGCCAGCAAGATCGCGATCGTCTTCATGCCGCGGCTCCACGCAAATTCATGTCTTCCAGGGCGACGCCATTGGTTTCGGGCATCATCTTCCACGCCCAGACAAACTGGAGCAGCATCATCCCGCCGAAGAAGGCGAACACCCAGCCGCCAACGGCACTCGCGACGACCGGGAACAGCCAGGTGATGATCGCGGCCATCACCCAGTGCGTCGTCGAGCCCAGCGCCTGCCCCTTGCCGCGCACCGAGCTTGGGAAGACCTCGGAAATGAACACCCAGATGACCGCGCCCTGGCTGACCGCGAAGGCGGCGATGAACGCGAGCAGCCCCGCCAGGATCAGCGTGCCGTCGGGCGCCGCGCGTTCGAGCTGCCAGCCGACCAGAAGGAGCGCGCCGGCGCAGATGATCGAGCCGACCAGAAGCAGCGGCTTGCGGCCGAACCGGTCGATGAGGAAAAGCGCCAGCGCGGTGAACAGCAGGTTGGTGCCGCCCACCGCGACCGACTGGAGCAGCGCACTGTCCGCGCCTGCGCCGGCCAGTTCGAAAATGCGCGGTGCGTAATAGAGCAAGGCGTTGATGCCGGAGAGCTGGTTGAACATCGCGATCGCGATCGCGCAGGCGACTGGCAGCTGATGCGATGCCTGGAAAAGACGCGGAACGCCCTTGGCGGCTTCGCGCCGGTCCGCGGCCTCGATACGGAGCAGTTCGGCATGCGGATCGCTGAAGCCGAGGCGCGTCATCACGGCGACCGCCGGATCGCGGCGCCCGCGTATCGCCAGCCAGCGCGGGCTTTCGGGAAGGACAAGGATCACCACCAGGAACAGGACGGAGGGCACCGCGACGATGCCGAACATCCAGCGCCAGGCCGTTTCGGGCGGCAGCGTTTGCGCGATGATATAGTTGGACAGGAAGGCGATGAGGATGCCGAGGACGATGTTGAGCTGGTTCATCGCCACCAAGCGCCCACGGAACCGCGCCGGTGACACTTCCGCGATATAGATCGGCGTCACGACGGAGGCCGCGCCGATCGCCACGCCGCCGAGGAAGCGGAACGCGATCAGGATGTACCAATTGTGCGCCAGCCCGGTGCCGAGCGACGAAAGCACGTAAGCGATGGCGACAGACAGCATGATCGCTTTGCGCCCATAACGATCGGCCGGCGCACCCGCGACGAGCGACCCAAGGACGGTGCCGATCAGGGCCGAGGCGACGGTAAAGCCCAGGGACGCTTCGGTCAGCGCGAACTGGGTCTGCAGCGCGCCGGTCGCGCCGGAAATCACAGCGGTATCGAAGCCGAAGAGAAGACCGCCGAGCGCGGCGCCCGCCGCGCTCATCACGATCGCAGGCGTCGCCCGGGCGTCATCGACGGCACCGACATCGTCGGAGCTTACAACGTTATGCATTGACGGTTTCCGCTCTGCTGGAGGGGGTTTCGGTAATCGCCCAGTGCATCGGCCACTGACGCGTCGCGGTGCGATATGCGAGTGCGAGGGCGCCGGTCAGACCGGCGGACGATCCGGCGGTCGGCGCGGCGACATAATCGTCCATGTCGATCGAGCGCATGCTTGCGTCGTAGCCGGCGAGCTTCTCGGAGAGCGCCCGACGTACCCGGCCATACATCTGCGGCTGCATCACGCCGCCGCCGATGATGATGCGATCAGGACGCACGGTATAGGTGAGCGTCGCACACAGACCGGCGAGGTAATCGGCTTCGATAGCCCATGCCGGGTGATCGCTCGGCAGCGTCTCCGCCGGCACGCCCCAACGGGCCTGCATGGCCGGACCGCAGGCAAGACCTTCCAGACAGTCACCATGATAGGGGCAGATTCCGGCAAACCGATCGTCGCCCGGCGCGCGCGGCAGCTTGATGTGGCCCACCTCCGGGTGGTTCGCTCCGCCGTGCGGGGCGCCGTTGATCAGCAAGCCCACGCCGATGCCGGTCCCGACCGTCACGTAGCAGAAGGTGTCCAGCCCCTGCCCGCTGCCGAAAAGCCGTTCACCGACCGCCGCACAGTTCACGTCGGTGTCGAGCGCCATCGGTGCGCTGATGGTGCGGCGGAAATGCGCGAGCAGATCGACGTTTTGCCAGCCGGCCTTCGGCGTGGACGTGATGCAGCCGTAGTCGGATGCGACCGTGTTCAGCGACAGCGGCCCGAAGCTGCCGATCGAAAAGGCCGAGAGTGGTCCGTGCTGCCGCGCAGCCTCCGAGAAAAAGGCGCTCGCCGCGCCCAGCGTCTGCGCGGGCGTCGTGGTGGGAATACGGGTCTGCATGAGCGTCGAGCCGTCGCGATCGGCGATGGCGCAGAGAAACTTGGTTCCGCCAGCTTCGATGCCGCCGAGCAGCAGCGCATCCGTCATCGCAGCGCACCCGCGTTTCGATGCGTGCCGATGATGGTTTTAGAACGAACAAACACCGAATCCCCCTCCCGATAGCTGCCGCCGGATTCGCGGTCACCAGACTAAATCTACTGATGAGATTTAGTCTGTCAAGCACGCTCGGGAACCGCGCGACGTTGGAGGGCTCCTGGGGTCAGTCCTTCTTGAACAGGCTGGCGAGGTCCGGCGCGAAGCTGGCATGGAGCGGGAGCAGACCAGCGCCCACGGCTGCGGCGACGTTGCCAAGCGTGCCATTTCGAATTTCTGGCGCGAAGAAGTCGGGTGGTGCATCCGTGGAGAAGTGGCGTCGCAGACCGCTGGCGATCTCTTCCAGTCCCGCGGGCGGAAGCGCGCCGTCGATGATAACCGCTTCAAGGTCGAGCAGGCTGTTGGCGCTGGTAACCGCCGATGCGAGCGCTGCGACGCATCGCCGCGTCCAGGCCGAACGCTCCTCGGCGCCAGCGTTCTGATCGAGCGCATACAGCGAGGCGTGATGAACCAAATAGTCGCTCTTGCCCCCAGCGCAGACCGGTATCGACGCGAGCGCCCCGGCGTTGCCATGCCGGCCTTGATGCACGCGGCCGCCCAGCACGAGGCCACCGCCAATGAACGTACCAATATTGATCGCGAGAAAATCCTGAAGATCAACGCCGGCGCCGCACAGCAATTGCGCAAGTGCCGCCGCGTTGCCGTCATTCTCGAAATAGGCCGGCCATGCGAGTCCGGCCTGCAACCGATCGGCCACGTCGGCGCGGCGCCATTCATCGGCCTGATCGATCGATATCCCGATCTCGTTCCGCCATTCTCCGAGGAACCACGGCATTGCCACACCAATGCCCATGAAGGCTTCGGCACTGAGCAAGGTGGTAGATCCAAGATGCTCGTCGATAAACGCGTTGACGTGCCGCAGCACTGTGTCGATCGACGGGAAGCTGCCGGCGTGACGGCAAACCGCTTTCCGTTCACCATCGAAGTCCAGCAGGACGAGCGTGGTGTCGCCACGTCCCACTTCGACGCCGACGGTATATCCGCGCTTACCGTTGATCCGATAGATCGTCGCGGGCTGCCCCATGCCGCCGGTGCGCTTGCCGGCCTGAAACAAAAGGCCGCCCTCATCCAGTTCATCGACGATACGCACGACCGCCTGAGGAGACAAAGCCGTCACGCGCGCGAGTTCCGCCTTGGAAGCGCCATTCATGCGTCGCACGGCCGACAGGATCAGACGCTCGTTGTAGCGTCGCATCCCGCCGGCGTTCGTTCCCCTACGCATCCTATCCATAGCGTATCCTTATTCGTTCAAGCCTGGTGCGCTATGCTGGCGCGCTGCATCGTCCAACCCGCATCGGATCGGTTTCGGGCTCGCACGGACCGGGCCGGAAAGCGAGGGCGTGCGACGTTTTCCGGCCGATCCACATTTTCCGTGGGCGGTTAAGCGCTGCGACCATAAGCTCTCAACCGGGATCGTGTGCGCTTCACCGCGTGGCCGGCGCACCATAAAGATCGGGTGCGCCATCGAACCTGACGTCGATGCGATCGAGGAGGAAGCCGGGGTCGAGGGCGACGATGCGAATGCTGTGACTTCCCTTGGCAAGCTGCGAGAGAAACAAAGTCCGCTTCGCCGAGTTCGACAGGACGTTTTGCTTCCATTCGTCGCTACGGCCATGCGTATCAAAATCGAGCGTCCGCGCGGGGCCGTCATCGACCCGGACCGCAACACGCAGGCGGTTCGCGGAGGTCAGCGCGTGAACCGGAAGAGCCTCGACGACCAGATTGGCGTCTCCGCCGGTCGTCGCTTCGAACGTGTAGACGAGCGGCGCGCCGTCATGCTCGTCCTTGCGTGACGGGAGGTTCAGCCGGGAGCGCAAAAGCGCGCCGTGCGAGCCGAGGCCGGCGATCCGCTCCCAATCGCCGCTGGCGGTGGACGCCTCGGTCGCGGGAAGCGACACGATGCGGTCAACTTCGACCGCGCTCAGGCCCGCGCCCGGCGTCGCGAGTATGGCTGAGACCGGGAATGTCTGGTCACCGCAACGGATCGAGCCGCCTTTGATGGCTCCGTTCCCGTCATAGGAAAGAGCGATCCGCTGCTGATAGCCGTTGGCCGGTTGCAGTCTCCCGCGCGACGCCCCGGGCTGGAGCCCGGTCGCGCCGTCAAGCGACCATTCGAGCGGCTTGCCCCAAGAGTAGATCGTCAGCGCGTGGCTTGCCGGACGCCCGCTCACGAACTGCAACGCGCCGTCGTCGATCGCGCAGCCGGGCTTTTCTGGAAAATCCACCTTGGGGTACGCGGGTTCGGCGAACACGGGAAGCCGGCGCGGCGCCATGTCCATGATGTTGCGCCATTTGCCGCCAGCCTGGCGGTTGTACGTCTCGGTATCGGCGACGATGCGCGCATGTGCGGCGCGCGCCTCATCAGACAAGAGGTTCGCCACCGGCCGACCCTGACGGGCGTAGAGTGCGGCGAGATCGAGCTTGAGGTTGCGCGTGTTGAGATTGGCCGCGCCGCGCACCGGATACAGCACCAGTTCGAAATAGGCGTCGCGGCGGTCGGCTGGGATGCGGGAGGCCAGCGCGTCCGCGCGCGACGCCAATTCCGCATAGCGATCGATACGCTGCTGGGCCTCGCCCCCGCCCGACCGGACGTAGTCGCCGATACGGATCGGCGTGATCGGCTCGACCTGGCTGAACCCTATGAATTCCGGCCGCCGCTCGAATGCGAGATCGTAATAGTCGGTCAGGATGTCGGCGATCGGGCGCCCCAGCGCCTCCCCGAACTGCGCGCTGGCCCAGTCGGCGAGATGCGCCTTCGCCGGGCGGTTGAGCGTTTCGTGATCGAAAGCGGCATCGAGGAAATATTGGGTGAGATATTCGCCGGGTTTGATGTCCCCAACGTTCACCATCCAGATTTTGTGGGCGCCCATCGTCCACGCACGATCGAGTTGCTCGCGGATAAGCGCCGGATGGGTGGTCGCGAGCCACAGATAATCGTGGGGCCGCCCCCAATAGGAGATGTGATAATATAGGCCGGAACCACCGCCGCGCGCCTGCTCCTGCGGCGTTGGGAGTTGGTTGATATATCCGTAATTGTCCTCCGGCCAGACCAATGTGACGTCGTCCGGCACTTTCAGCCCCAGCGCGTAGAGGTCGAGCACCTCCTTGTAGAGAGTCAGCGCCTGCGGAATGGCGGTCGCCGGCCGGGTCTGGGCCTGCGAAAGCAGGTCGCGCTGGACGCCGATCGCCTCAGCCAGCGCGTCGCGCGCGACGGTGGGCGATGAGGCGCCTTCCATCTCGGAATCGTGCTTTCCCCGCAGACCGACGCTATAGACGTTGTCGAAGCCCTTCACCGCCTGCGCGCGATCGCGCCAGTATCGCACCATCGCGTCGCGGTTGGTGAAGAAGTTGAACGGCCCCTGCTTCGCCTCGTCCCACTCGCGCACATTGTTGCGCATGAGCGGCTCGGCATGGGAGGTGCCGACCACGATGGCATGGTCGCGCGCCGCTTCCGCATTGCCCGCGACCTGATAGAAGGGCTTCGTGCTCTCGTGCATCGCCGGCCAGATGAGGTTCGCCTTCAGGCGCCACATGAGTTCGTAGATGCGGCCGTACGTCTTGGGACCGATATCGCCAACCTCGGGCTCGAACGTCTTCGCCGCCCAAGGCTGGAGGCCCCAATCCTCGTCGTTCAGGAAGATGCCGCGATACTGAACCGACGGCGTATCCGACAGGCGCAATCCACCATCGACAACGACCTTGCTCCGCCTGCGCGGCGTAACGTCGGCCCACCACTCCCATGCGGAGACACCCATCTCGCGGGTAAGGTCGACGGTTCCCCAGATCGCGCCACGGGTGTCCGACCCGGCGATAACGAGATAGCGGCGCCCGGCATGGCTGCGGGAGGGGAGCGCCACGCGGAGATAGCGTTCCCACTGACCAGCGAGGGCCGAGGCGTCGATGCCAGTGTCCTTCACGACGGCATCGAGCAACCCGCTCCCCCTTCGGGCGATGACGACGCAGGTCGCCGCGCAATCGTCCAGTTTGGCGGAAAGACGGGGCTTGGCGCCGGTGACATGCTCCAGGTCGCCGGCCAGCATGGCGGCGGCGAGCGACAGGGGCTGGCCATCGCCATGCACGACCGTTGGGATGGTGCCGCTGTCGGAGAGCGTGACGTCCTGAGCGAAGGCCGGGGTCGCGACGATGGCGCTCGCCACCCCGCCGACGCCCGCGACCGACCGGAGCAGGCTCCGCAAGATGGTCGGTCGAGAGCCGCCTCGATTCAGCGGCGCACGTATGATGCTCCGGAACGGCGCGGACTCTGGATCGCCACACCGCCGGTTTCGAGCATTGTTCCGTCTTTCCATCGCACGAGGCTCCTCGTCGTCGGTCGTACGGTTGCGCAACGAATGTGTCGAGCAACGACGTGTCAGCCCCGCAGACCGGCGGATGCGATGCTCAAAGCGCGACGTTGACCACTCGCGCCTGGGTGAATTCCTCCAGTCCCGCGAGCCCCTGCTGGCGGCCGATCCCCGACTGCTTGGCGCCGCCGAACGCCACGTCGAAGGGCAGATCCAGATGGCGGTTGACCCAGATCGTGCCGCTGTCGATGCGGCGTGCCACGTCCTCGCCGCGCGCCGGATCGGCGGTCCATACTGTGCCGCCCAACCCATAGTCGCTCGCATTGATCCGCTCGATCGCTTCGTCGAGCGTGTCGTAGGAGAGGATCGGAAGCACCGGGCCGAACTGCTCCTCGCGCACCAGCGACGCCGAGTCGCCGATATCCCGCACGATGGTCGGCGCGATGAAATAGCCGTCGCGCGCGATCGCCTCGCCGCCGGCGATGATCCGGCCTGAGTTGCGCGCGTCGGCGAGATAGCCGAGCACCTTTTCATATTGCACGCGGTTCTGCACCGGGCCGATCTGCGTCCCCGGCTCCAGCCCGTCGCCGACCACCGCCGCGTCGGCCAGCGCCGCCAGCGCCGCGCACAGCGCCTCGTAGAGCGATGCCGGCGCATAGACCCGCTTCGCCGCCAGGCAGACCTGTCCCGCGTTGAGCATCGCCGCGGCGAAAATTCCCGGTGCGACGGTGGCGACATCGGCATCGTCGAGCACAAGCGCCGCGTCGTTGCCGCCCAGTTCGAGCGTCGAGCGCGCGAGCCGGTCGGCGGTGGCGACCAACACCTTCTTGCCGGTCGCGGTCGAGCCGGTGAAGCTGACGTGCGCGACGCCGGTGTGCGCGGCGAGTGCCGCGCCGAGATCGTTCGCGTCGGCGATCGTCTGGAACACGCCTGCGGGCAGGATCGGAGCCGCCACCTCGCCGAGCAGCAGCGTCGTCAGCGGGGTCGTCGCCGCGGGCTTGGCGATGACGGTGTTGCCGGTAACGAGCGCCGGTGCCACCTTCAGCATCAGCAGGATCATCGGGAAGTTCCACGGCGTGATCGCGGCGACGACGCCAAGCGGCGCACGGTGTTCGGTGATCCGCTCGAGATCGGTCGCGCGGATCACGTGGGGTTCAAGCGTCTGCGCGGCGAAATAGCGCAACGCCGCGATCGTCCCGCCGATCTCGTGTGCGGCCTGCGCCAACGGCTTGCCCTGTTCGAGCGTCAGCAGCGCCACGAAATCGTCGAACCGCGCCGCCACCGCATCCGCGAACGCCTCCAGCCGCTCGCGCCGCGCCGGATAGCCGAGCGCCGCCCAGGCGGGGAATGCGCGGCGGGCCGCGGCGACGGCCCGGTCGAGCTGCGCCCGGTCGGCGCGCGGTGCGGTGGCGAAGGCGCGCGCGGTCGCCGGGTTGACCACGTCGATCGTCGCGGCGCCCGCTTCCAGCGCACCGTCGATCAGCAGGTGATATTCGGTCATGTCAGATCATCCTCACGACGGGTTTGACGACGCGACCGCTCTCGCCGGCGGCGATCGCGTCCTCGATCGCGTCCAGGGGGAAAAATTCGATCAGCTTCTCGATCGGGAAGCGGCCCGAGCGCCAATGCTCAATCATCGCCGGGATCGTCGTCTGGGGATCGGACGATCCTTCGACGATGCCGATGATGAGGCGGCCGGCGCTCATCACATGCGCGGCGTCGAACCGGATCATCGTGTCGGGCGCGAACGCGGCGAGCAGGCCGATCCGGCCACGCGGCCCGAGCACGCCGATGCCCTGCTCGACGAGGGGCGCGTGACCGGTGGTGTCGAGGACATGGTCGACACCGGCGATGCCGAACTGATCGAGCGTCCGGCCGTCGGCGACGTGCCCCTCGGTCGCGCCGAGGTCTCGCGCCAGCGCGATCCGTTCGGGCGAACGGTCGACCGCGACGATCCGCGTCGCGCCGGCGATCCGCGCCGCCATCACCGCCGCCAGCCCGACCGCGCCGGTGCCCAGGATCGCGATCGAATCGCCCGCCCGCACGCCGAGCGCGTTCCACACCGCGCCCGCGCCGGTCAGGAAGCCGCATCCGAGTGGCCCCATCATCTCGATCGGCAGGTCGGCATCCACCTTCACGACATTGCGCGCCGAGACGATCGCATGAGTCGCGAACGAAGACTGGCCGAAGACATGGCTGTGGACATCGCCGCCGCCCGGCCCGTGCAACGCGGTCGAGCCGTCGGCGCGCGTCGCCAGGAAGTTGAGCGGCACGAACTGATGGCAATAGGCCGGCTGATGATCGACGCAGCAGCGGCACGCACCGCAACTCGCGAAGCTCAGCACCACCGCGTCGCCGGGGGCCAACCCCTCGACCGCGCTGCCCACCGCGACGACATGGCCGGCGCCCTCATGCCCCAGCACCACCGGCCGGGGCACCGGCAGCAATCCGTCGCGCATCACCATGTCGGTATGGCAGACGCCGGTCGCGACGATTTTCACCAAGACCTCATCGATGCGCGGATCGTCGATCGTCAGCGCCTCGATTGCGGTTCGCCCGCCGTCGCGTGTGACGGCTGCCCGGATCGCGTGTGGCATGTCAGAAACTCACGCCGAGACGGACATACCATTCGGCGGGCCGGCTATAGGTGCCGAAGAACACCCCGTCGCTGATGTTCTCATTGCCCGTCGTCAGATAGCGGTTGCCGGTGATGTTGGTGCCGCCGGCGGTCAGCGTCCACTTCCCGCCCGGTTCGCGATAAGCCACGCTGGCGTTGAAGACGTCGATGGTGGGGCGGCGCAGCAGGTACGTGCGCTGCGCATCGTTCCATACGCTGGTCGCATGGGTCCAGTCCGCGAGCAGGATCATGGTGGCGCCGTTGCCCAGATGCGCTTCGTAGCGCGGGCTGACGTTGATCTTCCATTTGGGAGTCTTGGGCAGATCCGCACCGACGAAGGTGCCCGCCTGGAACGCATTGGGCGCGCTGACCGCGAGGACGCCCGGCAACACCGAGGTATAGCGCGCGTCGATGAAGCCGACCGAGGCATTGACGACCAGACCGCGCGCCGGCGCCACCACCGCCTCCAGCTCGACACCGCGAATACGGGCGTCGCCGGCGTTGCGGATCGTCGGCGAGGTGCCTTGCTGGAAGTTGAGCTGGATACCCTGATACTCGGTGGTGAAGGCGGCGGCGTTCAGTTGCAGCTTGCGATCGAGGAACTGCGACTTGATGCCGATTTCCCACGTCGTCGCCTTTTCGGGTCCGAACGGCTGCGCGGTGGGTTGGGGGTTGGTGAGGCGCGTCGTCCAGCCGCCGGTCTTGTAGCCCTTCGACCAACTCGCATACGCCATGACCCGATCGATCGGGTAAAGCTGGACGCCGACCTTGGGCGAGAAGTTCTGGAAACTCTGCGTGTTGACGCCCGGCGCATAGACGCGGATCGGGTTGGCGGGATCGGGGTATCCGGTGCCCTGCTGACACGTCACCGGAGCGAGCGGAAACGGGCCGTTCGGCGTAATGTTACCCTGCGGGTCGCTGCACCCGAACAGCTTGTAGTTGAACCCGTTCAAATCCTGCTGGCCACCCTCGAACTGTTTGTCCTCGCGAGTGTACCGGCCCCCCAGCGTCACGCCGAGCAGCGGGATCGGGCGATAGTCGATCTGCCCGAATCCGGCATAATTCTGCGTCTCCAGGGCGTTGGGGCCATCGACCTGGAGCAGACCTTCCGCGAACGTGACATAGTCGTGCAGGCCGCCCTTTTCCTTGAAGTAATAGCCGCCCAGCACATAGTGCAGCTTGTCATCGAGCAACGTGCCGAGCAGTTGCACCTCCTGGCTGAACTGCCACTGGTGCATCGCGAAACTGAGCTGAAGGAAGTTGAGCGGCGAGCCGTCGCCATCGACGCCCGAGCGCCAGTCGAGCTGGCGATACGCGGTGATCGACTTCAGCGTCGTGTTCGGCGCCGGGTTCCATTCCACCGTTCCAGCGAAGCCGTAGCTCGTCATCCGCGAGAAGTCATTGCCGGTGGCGTAGCTGGTGTCCTTGTTGCCGGTCAGGAAGCGGTTGTCGTACGGCAGCAGGTTGTTGTTCGGATTACCGTCGACGTTGACGCCCGCGATCGGTTGCTGGTGCAGCGCCGTGTTGTACTGGGTGCCGCGAACGCCGCACAGCGCCTGGGCGTTTCGCGCCGCGATCTGCGCGGTGTTCGCGCCGATGCAGAAATTGTACAGGCCGGCGAACAGGAAGCCGGTCGTGCCGGTCGGGTCGAACGCGGTGCCCGGCAGGTTGGCCGTGCCCCCGAAATTGCCGGGAACATTGCCCGCCGTGCCGAGCAGTGTGTTGGCGAGTCCGGTGGAATTTTCGCGCGTGTAGTCGCCCGTCAGCGTCACCGTGACGTGTTCGCCCTTCCATTTCAGTTTGCCGCGCAGGTTCCAGTTGTTGTCGCCGCCCTCGTCGCTCGGCGACGAATAGCCCGATGATGGAAAGCCGGTGTAGCTCGCGCTGTTCGCCGCAAGCGGATCGGGATAGGGAATCCGTTTCATATACCCGGTGCGCGTCTTCACGCCGAAGGTCAGCGCGCCGGCGAGATCGTCGGTAATCGGCAGATCGGCGGTGCCACGCGCCTGGAGCAGGCCGTAGCTACCGGTCGTCACGTCTGCCTTGAAGCGAAACGTGTCGCCGGGATCGCGCGTCACCACGGAGATCGCGCCGCCGATCGTGTTGCGCCCGAACAGCGTGCCCTGCGGCCCCTTGAGCACCTCGACCCGTTCGACATCGAGCAGATCCTGGTTCGCCCCGACCGAGCGGGCGAGATAGACGCCGTCGACATAGATGCCGACACCCGGATCGATGTTGAACGCGAAATCGTCCGATCCGATGCCGCGGATATAGGCCGACAGCACCGAGGGCGATCCCGAGAACGGTGTTCCCGCATCGAGATTGACGTTGGGTGCCAGGCCGGACAATTGGGCGATGCTGCCGACGCCCCGTTCCTGCAGGGCGTTCGCGGTGAAGGCGCTGATCGCGATCGGCACCGACTGGACGTTCTCCGATCGCTTCTGCGCAGTGACGACGATGTCGGGGACGCCGCCGGTCTCGGCCGGCTGAGCCGCCGCCGGCGGGTTCGCCGGGTCGCCGCCCGGTTGGGCTTGCGGCTGAATTCTGGCGTGTACAGTGGTAGCGGTGCAAAGCGCGATTATGCTGACCGCCGCGCGAGTGACGTGACGCATTCTTTCCTCCCCAGGAGTCCGTGACAGCCGTGTTCGGCTTGAGCGGATGTATGGGGCAAGGCGCGGTGTCCGTCTTGAACGGACAGCGGGCTGCGATTGAACGCCTGTGCGCCTGCCGGTCAGCCGTCGGCGCGGCGGCGTGAGAACGTGCCGGGGGGAACGCCGAACCGCGCCTTGAAACGACGACTGAAATGCGCCGCATCGGCAAAGCCGAGTTCATAGGCGAGATCGGTCATCGACTGGGTCGACGGCGACTCCTTCAATCGCTGCGCGGCGATGCTCAACCGCCGGTCGATGATGTAGGCGGTGGGCGTCGTCGCCAGATCGGCGAACACCCCCTGAACCGCCCGGGGCGGCAGCGACAATGCCCGTGCGATCTGCCCGGTTCGCATCGAACTGTCGGCGAGGTTCGCGTCGACATAGGCCAGGACACGGCGTCGCGCGTTGCTCCACTCGGCGGCCTCGGGCGCCCCGACTTGCCCGAAGCAGCGGCCGATGAGATGGCCGACGGTCATGCCGAGCGCGTCGGTCTCCTCGGGATCGATCGTCTCCGGCCAATGCTGGCGGAAGATCGAACCGAGAAAATCCCGCAACAACCCGGCGGAGGGCGCGCGATGATCGACGACCAGCGCTGGCGCGGCCGCCCGCTCGCGAAACGCGGACAGCGGAAAGTCGATGACGAACATCTCATTGCGCTCGGAAACCTGAAGCTCGTACGGCTCGTCGACCGCGCAATAGGTGAGGTCACCCGCCACCAGCGCGGCAGAGCGGCCGCGCTGCACGGTGGTGCTGAACCCCGAATGCTGGAGATGGATCTTGCCGCGATCGGTGGCGGCCGGCGGCCGGGGGCCACTCCAGCGGCGGATCGTGGCACGATCGGACCGCGCGACCGACACGACGATGTCACCGAGCCGGCACGTCTCCCATTCGGCGGCAAGATCGCGTTCGCCGTCGATCACGATCCCGGGAAAGATGCCCGACACGCGCTCGTTCCAGTAATCGAGTCGTCCGTCCGCTGGCTGGCTGCTGGTCGATAGCCGGGTGGTGAGCGCCATTGCTCCAGATCCTATCCTCATCTCGTCGTCTGCGCGCGATCCGAGAGGCTTAGGGCCACGGCGCGGGGCCGGCAAGCGCGCATACCCCGCGACCGTCAGTCGATCGAGCCGCGGGTTGGGCTTGGCGCGAGCGCGCTATTGCGGCGACGAGTCCGGCGCGGGATGCGGCGGCGCTGACCGAGAGATCACCGCCCCCACCGCACCGCTTACCGGGTCGGATAGTTCGGCGCTTCCCGGGTGATGGTCACGTCATGGACATGGCTCTCGCGCAAGCCAGCGCCAGTGATCTGCACGAAGCGCGCACGCTTCTGCAACTCCGCGATCGTCGCCGAGCCGGTATAGCCCATCGCCGCGCGGATGCCGCCGACGAGCTGGTGGATCACGTCCCTGGCCGGCCCCTTGTACGCGACCTGCCCTTCGATCCCCTCCGGCACCAGCTTGAGCTGGTCCTTGATGTCGCCCTGGAAATAGCGGTCGGCCGAGCCGCGGCCCATCGCGCCGACCGAGCCCATGCCGCGATAGCTCTTGTAGGCGCGGCCCTGGTACAGGAAGGTCTCACCCGGCGCTTCCTCGGTGCCGGCCAGAAGCGAGCCGATCATCACGCACGATGCGCCGCCGGCGAGCGCCTTGGCGATGTCGCCCGAGGTACGGATTCCGCCGTCGGCGATGACGGGGACGCCGTATTTCTGGCCGATCTCGGCGCAGTCCATCACCGCGGTCAATTGCGGCACGCCGACGCCGGCGACGACGCGGGTGGTGCAGATCGAGCCGGGGCCGATGCCGACCTTGATGCCGTCCGCGCCAGCGTCGATCAGCGCGCGCGTGGCCTCGCCGGTGGCGACGTTGCCGGCGATCACCTGTACGGAATTGGAGAGTTTCTTGACCCGCTCGACCGCGCGCGCGACGTCTCGGTTATGGCCGTGCGCGGTGTCGATCACGACGAGATCGAGTTCGGCGTCGATCAGCGCGGCGGTGCGGTCGAACCCCTTGTCGCCGACGGTGGTGGCGGCGGCGACGCGAAGCCGTCCGGTGCCGTCCTTGGTCGCGTTGGGATAGGTAACCGCCTTCTCGATATCCTTGACGGTGATAAGGCCGATGCAGCGATACGCGTCGTCGACCACGATCAGCTTTTCGATGCGGCGCTGGTGGAGCAGCCGGCGCGCCTCTTCCGACGTCACGCCGGGCGAGACGGTGGCGAGATTGTCGTGCGTCATCAGCTCGGAGACGGGCTGCGCGGGGTTCTCGGCGAAGCGCACGTCGCGGTTGGTGAGGATGCCGACGAGCCGGCCGTCGGCCTCGACCACCGGGATGCCGCTGATCTTGTGGCGCTTCATGATCGCCTGCGCCTCGGCGAGCGTGGCGGAGGGGGCGATCGTGATCGGGTTGACGACCATGCCGCTTTCGAAGCGCTTGACCGCACGCACCGCGGCGACCTGATCCTCGACCGTCAGGTTGCGGTGGAGCACGCCGATGCCGCCGAGCTGCGCCATCACGATCGCCATGTCGGCCTCGGTGACGGTATCCATCGCCGAGGACAGGATCGGGATGTCGAGCGCGATGCCGCGCGTCAATTGGGTGGCGGTGTTGGTCTGGCTGGGGACGATATCGCTCTCGGCCGGGTACAGCAGGACATCGTCGAAAGTGAGGCCGAGGCGAATGTCCATGAAGTGCCGTGTCCTGCTTAGTGGGAAGCGAGTCGTGGCGGTCCATGTAAACAACGGCCCCCGCTGGCGCTAGGGGTGCGGGGTGACGATTGCGGTTAGGGCATTCCGCCTGCCCCGTCCCGTTCCGGCTTCCATGCATCCCGCCCCAGTTCCGCGCGGTGCCGTGGGAGCGCCTCGGGCATTTCGTCGCGGATATAGGCGAGCATCGCTTCGCGCAGGTCGCAGCGCAGATCGAACGCGGTGGGCGCGTCGCGGGCGGTGGCGAGGATGCGGACTTCGATCGCGTCGGGCTTCATGTCGGTGACTTGCAGTACCTGCGCGCGCCCGTCCCAGCGCGGGTTGCTGCTGACGATCTCGGTGTATTTTTCGCGCAGGCGGGCGATGTTGGCGGTCGGATCGAGATAGAAGAACGCCGAGCCGAGCAGTTGCGAGCCGGTCCGGGTCCAGTTCTGGAAACTGTCCTCGAGAAACTTCGAGACGGGAACGACCAGCCTGCGCTCGTCCCAGATCTTTACCACGACATAGGTGAGACGGATCTCCTCGATCTTGCCCCATTCGCCTTCGATGATGACGACATCATCGAGCCGGATCGGCTCGGTGAAGGCCATCTGGATGCCGGCGATGACGTTCTTGAGGAGCGGCTGCGCGGCGGCGCCGACCGCGAGCGCTGCGAGACCGGCCGAGGCCATAAGCGTGACGCCGACGCTGCGCACGCTCGGGATACTCAGCAGCATAAGACAGATCGTCACGAAGCCGACGCCGAGCAGCGCGATCTGGGTGAGGATCGCGCTGCGCGTCCGCCTGCGGCGCGCGCGCAGGTTGTCGGCGACCGAGATGTCGGCGAACAGCGAGATCGCCTTGTCGCTCGCGCGGATCATGTTGATCGCCAGCCAGCCGATCAGCGCAGGCACCAGCATGCCGGCGGTGCGCGCCCACAGGATCGTTCCGGTCTTACCGAGATCGAGCGACTCGCGAACCATCGCCAGCCCAAGCGTGATGAGGATGAATTGCAGCGGGCGCTTGGCGTAGTTGACAAAGATGTCGTCGGCAGAACCGGGCGTTCGCTCGGCGATTCGGCGAAGCGCGTTCATCACCAGCCAGTGCAACGCGAGCGCGAGCAGCACGGTGACCGCGATCGTCGCGAGGTTTACGAGCGATGCGGGAACGGCCCATCCGGCGATTGCTACGGTCGACATGCCACCGATAACCGCTCACGCGGGCAAGCGTTCCTCGCAGGTGCAGCATGACGGCGAGTCGTGCCGGACGGTCGGCCTGATACGGCCCACCGCCCGGGTGCGATCGGCCGGTTATACGCTCGCGGAGGTCTTCGGCGCGGACTGGCGCACGCCTTCGTCGACGTGATCGGCGAATTGCGCGAAGTTCTCGACGAACTGATCGACGAGCCGGCTCGCGGTCGCGTCATACGCATCCTTGTCTGCCCAGGTCTCGCGCGGATCGAGGATCGCCGAATCGACGCCGGTCACCGCGACCGGCACCTTGAAGCCGAAGTTCGGATCGGTGCGGAACTCGGCACCGTTGAGGCTGCCGTCGAGTGCTGCGTTGAGCAGCGCACGAGTCGCCTTGATCGGCATGCGGCGGCCGACCCCGTATTTGCCGCCGGTCCAGCCGGTGTTGACCAGCCAGCAATCGACCCCGCCCTTGGCGATCCGCTCTTTCAGGAGGTTGCCGTAGACCGAAGGGTGGCGCGGCATGAACGGCGCGCCGAAGCAGGTCGAGAAGGTCGCCGAGGGTTCGGTCACACCGATCTCGGTGCCGGCGACGCGCGCGGTATAACCCGAGAGGAAATGGTACATCGCCTGATCGGGGGTGAGCTTCGAGATCGGCGGAAGTACGCCGTAGGCATCGGCGGTGAGGAAGATGATGTTCTTCGGGACCGGCCCCATGTTCTCGGCCGAGGCATTGGGAATGAAGTCGATCGGGTACGAACCGCGGCTGTTCTCGGCGAGGCTGTTGTCGTTGAAATCGAGCGTGCGGGTCTCGGCGTCCATCACGACGTTTTCGAGGATCGTGCCGAACCGCTTGGTAGTGGCGTAGATTTCCGGCTCGGCCTCGGGCGAGAGGTTGATCATCTTCGCATAGCAGCCGCCCTCGAAGTTGAACACGGCGGTATCGGACCAGCCATGCTCGTCATCGCCGATCAGCGTGCGGCTGGCGTCGGCCGACAGCGTCGTCTTGCCGGTGCCCGACAGGCCGAAGAAC
The DNA here is from genome assembly GCF_001717955.1 of Sphingomonas panacis. Classification (NCBI taxonomy): domain Bacteria; kingdom Pseudomonadati; phylum Pseudomonadota; class Alphaproteobacteria; order Sphingomonadales; family Sphingomonadaceae; genus Sphingomonas; species Sphingomonas panacis. The sequence goes on along the minus strand of NZ_CP014168.1, from coordinate 3,161,868 downwards.
ACCGCCGTATCGCCATCCGGGCCGATATTGGCCGAACAGTGCATCGGCATCACGCCCATCGGCGGCAGCTTGTAGTTGAGCAGCCCGAATACCGACTTCTTCATCTCGCCGGCATATTTGGTGCCGCCGATCAGGATCAGCTTTTCGGTGAAATTGACCGCGATCACCGTCTCGGTGCGCGTGCCGTGCTTCGCTGGATCGGCGCGGAAGCTCGGCAGGTCGATGATCGTGTATTCGGCGCCGAAGTCCTTGAGTTCGTCCTCTTCGGGCCGGACCAGGAGCGTGCGGATGAAGCTGCTGTGCCACGCCAGTTCGGTGACGACGCGGACATGGACGCGATATTCCGGTTGCGACCCGCCGAACAGATCCTGCACGAAGAGTTCGTCCTTGCTCGCGACGGCGGCGAAGAAATCGGCTTTCAGCGCCGCGAACTGATCGGGGGTCATGCCCTTGTTGGTCTTGCCCCACCAGACGGTGTTCTCGGTCTCGGCATCGCGGACGATGAACTTGTCCTGCGCGGAGCGGCCGGTGTGTGCGCCCGTCTCGACGACCAGCGCGCCGTCGATCGACAGGCGGCCTTCGCCGCGCGCGACCGCCGCCTCGACGAGCCGCGCGGTCGGCAAATTCCAGTTGAGTTTGGCTTTGGTCTCGATGCCCTGCGCGGCAAGGCCAGCGTTCGGAATGCGATCGCTCATCAGTTCAGTCTCCCCAGTACGGCCGGTCGTATCGATCGTGCGCGTGTCTCAATGACCTGATTGGCATATCGCTCGCACCCCCGCCGGTCAAACGCGTCCGATCCGGCGTGAACGCCAGCGAGACAGGGCGGGGAAAATCGCGGATCGGCGCGCTGGTGGGATCTGTCGGATTTTGGTTCACGCGGAGGCGCAAAGAGAAGAAGAAGATGAGAGAGCAGAATGACCTGAAGGCGCGAAGCGCCCTGATAGCCGGATGACCGGAACCCGCCCGGCGCCCTGCGCGCACCCCCTCAGCGCCCTTTGCGCCTCTGCGCGAACCAACTCCGCGCCTCCACGCTGTTGAGCGATCACGTGCTTTGCACTAACGCGGTCTCCCAGTAACGAAGGTGTGCTTGCGATGACGGCTACGATCGCGCTCGTCGATGATGACCGCAACATCCTCACCTCGGTGTCGATCGCGCTCCAGGCGGAGGGATTCCTCACCCGCGTCTATTCGGATGGCGAAACCGCGCTCAAGGCGCTGATCGACAATCCGCCCGATCTCGCGATCTTCGACATCAAGATGCCGCGCATGGACGGGCTCGAGCTGCTGCGGCGGATGCGCGAGAAGAGCATGATCCCCGTGATCTTCCTCACCTCGAAAGACGACGAGCTCGACGAGGCGCTCGGGCTGGCGATGGGCGCGGACGATTATATCGCCAAGCCCTTCTCGCAGCGGCTGCTGATCGCGCGCATCCGCGCCATCCTGCGCCGCACCGAAGTGTCGTCGCCGGGCGCGGCCGAAGGCGGTGAGCCGACCGAGACGGTGCTGGTTCGCGGGCGGCTGTCGATGGATACGGCGCGCCACCGCGTGACGTGGAACGGCGCCGACGTGACGCTAACCGTCACCGAGTTCCTGATCCTCGAGGCGCTCGCACAGCGCCCTGGCGTGGTGAAGACGCGCAACCAGTTGATGGATGCCGCCTATCACGACGACATCTATGTCGACGACCGCACGATCGACAGCCACATCAAGCGCGTGCGGCGCAAGTTCCGCCAGACCGACGCCGATTTCGACGCGATCGAGACGCTGTATGGAGCCGGCTATCGCTTCTCCGAGGAGTGACGACCGCGAGCTGACGCTGCGCTGGTCCGCGCGGGTCTCGCTGACCCCGCGCATCCTGTTCGTCAATGTGTTCGCGCTGGCGATGCTGGCGGGCGGGTTCTTCTATCTCGATTCGTATCGCAGCCGCATCGTCGACAGCCGCGTCGCGCAGGCGAGCCGGGAAGCACGGCTGATCGCCGAGGCGCTCGGCGCGGTCGCGCCGGACGCGCGGCCAGCGGTTGCGCTCAGGCTGGCGCGCGATACCGGCACGCGCATCCGCCTCTACGATCGCGCGGCGCGGCCAGTGCTCGACACGCGCGCGCTGGGCAAGCGCAACTTCGTTCTGCTCGACCCCGACAAGCAGGATTGGGGCATGGCGGCGGCGCGGTTCCTCGATGCGATGATCGACACCGTGGTCGGTGCGCCACGCGCGCCGCTGTACCGCGAGCGCCGGTCCGGTTCGGATTGGCCCGACGTGCGGCTGGCCCGCAACAGCCTGCGCGCGCCGGCGACGGTGTGGCGCGCGCCCGATCGCACGCCGGTCATCACCGCCGCCGCCGCCGTGCCGAACGGCGGCGTGGTGATGACGACGGTCAACGCGCGCGACATCACCCAGACGGTGCGGCTCGAACGGTTCCGGCTGAGCGTGGTGCTGGCGATCGTATCGCTGGTATCGGTGCTGCTGTCGCTGTTCCTCGCCCGCACGATCGTGCGGCCGCTGCGCCGGCTGGCCTGGTCGGCGGTGCGCGTTCGGATGGGGCGCGCGCGTGAGGTGGTGGTGCCGCGGTTGCCCTCGCGGCGTGATGAGATCGGCATGCTCGCGCGCGCGCTGTCCGACATGAGCCTCGCGCTCCGCGCGCGGATCGACGCGATCGAAGCCTTCGCCGCCGACGTGACTCACGAGATGAAGAACCCGCTCGCGTCGTTGCGGTCGGCAGTCGAGGGGCTGGCGAACGTTCGCGATCCCGAGCTTCAGCGGCAATTGCTCGCGATCGTGCGCGATGACGTCCACCGGCTCGACCGGCTCATCACCGACATTTCCGAGGCGTCACGGCTCGACGCGCAGCTCGGCCGCGCCAAGTTCGAGTCCGTGGATCTGGGCGCGCTGATCACCGGGCTGATCGCACAGCACACTGCGCGCGGGATCGAGCATGAGGTGGTGCTGCGCTTCGACCGGCCGACCGGCGGCGCGCTCACCGTATTGGGCGAAGGCGCGCGGCTGGAGCGGGTGTTCGAGAATTTGATCGACAACGCGATCTCCTTTTCGCCCGAACACGGCGTGATCGTGATCTCCGCCGCCGAGGATGGCGACGATCTGGTGATCCGCGTCGAGGACGAAGGCCCGGGCGTGCCGGAGGAATCGCGCGAGACGATCTTCAACCGCTTCCATTCGTTCCGGCCCGATAGCGAATCGTTCGGCAAGCATTCTGGGCTTGGCCTCGCGATCGCACGGACGATCGTCGAGGCGCATCACGGCACGATCCACGTCGAATCGCGCGAGGACCGACTTCACGGCGCGCGCTTCGTGGTGCGCCTCCCACTTGGACCACGCGCGTGACGGCCGCGCGGCTCCATGCGACGTGCGTCGCGATTCGCGCGCATGCGGTGCTGCTGATCGGCGCGTCGGGCAGCGGCAAGTCCGATCTGGCGCTTCGGCTGATCGATCGCGGTGCCATGCTGGTGAGCGACGACCAGACGATGCTGACGGTGGTGGACGGCACGCTGGTTGCCGCACCGCCCGCGACGATCGCCGGGCTGATCGAGGTGCGCGGGATCGGCATCGTGCCCCTCCCCCATCGCGCTATGGCGCCCGTCGCGCTGGTGGTGCGGCTCGGCGAGCCGGTGGTGCGGATGCCCGAAGCGGGGCTGACTGAGGTAATCTACGGCATTGCAATTCCGCTCATTCGGGCCGATTCTCATGAGGCTTCGGCGCCGCTCAAGGTGGAACTGGCGTTGCGGCGTGTGACTGGCGAGGCGACATGACGGCGATGGGTATTGGCGATCGTAAGGATATCCTTCTCGTCACCGGCATGTCTGGCGCAGGCAAGTCCACCGTGCTGCGCACGCTGGAGGATCTCGGCTGGGAGATCGTCGACAATCTGCCGCTGGCGCTGCTCGACCGGCTGCTGAGCGCGCCGTTGCCCGAGGGCGCGGACGGATCGTCGCAGCCGCTCGCGATCGGCATCGATGCGCGCACGCGCGATTTCGATCCGGCGCGGATCGTCAGCCGGATCGAGTCGCTGCGCGAGGGGCATCGCCTCGACATCGGCACGTTGTTCCTCGATTGCGCCGGGGGCGAGCTGGCGCGGCGCTATTCCGAGACGCGGCGGCGGCACCCGCTCGCGCTCGACCGGCCGGCGGTGGACGGGATCGCGCGCGAACGCGAACTGCTGGCGCCGCTGCGCAGTTGGGCCAACCGGCTGATCGACACCACCGACATGACCGCGAACGAACTCGCGCAGCAAGTCCGCGCGACCTTCTCGGGCGAACGGCTCGGCGAGCCGACGTTGCAGGTGATGTCGTTCGGCTTCGCGCGCGGGTTGCCGCGCAGCGCGGATCTCGTCTTCGACATGCGCTTCCTGCGCAATCCGCATTGGGTGCCCGAGCTTCGTCCCGGTACGGGACTCGATGCTGACGTCGGCGCCTATATCGCCGAAGACCCGGCTTACGAGACTGCCGTCGGGCAGATCGAATCGCTGCTGCTGCTGTTGCTGCCACGCTACAGGGCGGAGGGAAAATCCTATGTCACCATCGCCTTCGGCTGTACCGGAGGGAGACACCGCTCGGTTCATGTCACCGAGCGGGTGGCGGCGCGGTTGCGCGGCGCGGGTTTTTCGCCCACGGTCGCGCATCGCGATCTTGCTGCATCGCCGCAAGACTCGCTGGAGGGCGCCCGGGGGGTAGCCGACGGGGACGGGACGCAGGTTTGATGAGCAGGATTGCGCGATGATCGGGCTCGTATTGGTGACTCACGGTCGGCTCGCCGATGAATTCGTGACCGCGATGGAGCATGTCGTCGGCAAGCAGGAGCGGATCGCCACGGTCGCGATCGGCCCCGAAGACGACATGGAAGCGCGCCGCAACGACATCGCCGAAGCGATCAAGCTGGTCGATGCCGGGCGCGGAGTGATCGTGCTGACCGATCTGTTCGGCGGCACCCCCTCCAACCTCGCGATTTCGCTGATGGAGCGCGGACGGATCGAGGTGATCGCCGGCATCAACCTGCCGATGCTGATCCGGCTCGAATCGGCGCGCAAGGCGATGAAAGTGGTGGACGCGGTCGCCGCAGCCCGCGAAGCTGGCCGCAAATACATCTCGGTAGCCTCCGAAGTGCTGGGAGAAGCGGCGGCGTGAGCCAGATTGAACGGACGGTCCTCATCACCAACAAGCGTGGCCTGCACGCGCGCGCGAGCGCAAAATTCGTGACGCTCGCCTCCACCCTGCCCTGCGAAGTCGCGGTCGAGAAGGATGGCGCCGGATCGGTGACGGGAACCTCGATCATGGGGCTGATGATGCTGGGCGCGGCAATGGGCGATTCGATCGTCATTCGCGCCGAGGGCGACGGCGCCGAACATGCGGTGAGCACGCTGGCGGAGCTGGTCGAGGCGCGCTTCGGCGAGGATTGAACGGAGTCCTCCCCCGCCAGGGGGAGGATTGAGCAGCTTACCCCTCCATCGCCTCCACGTTCGCGAGCACGCGTTTCAGCAACCCGATCAGCGTCTCGACCTCCGCGTCGGACAGCCCGCGCATCGCATCCACATTGCCCTGACGCAGGATCTCGCGGCCGGCGGGCAGTTTCGCGCGCGCGCTTTCGGTGAGCGATATCAGGCTGCTGCGGCGGTCGGCGGGATCGGGTTCGCGCTGGACCAGACCGTCGCGTTCCATCCGCGTGAGCAGTTGCGCCATCGTTGGCTGCTCGACCTTGGCCCAGCGCGCCAGCTCGGTTTGCGACTTCCTCTCGCCGTCGCGCAGCGCCGACAGCACCGGGAGCTGCGCGGTCGCGAACCCTAGCGGCCCGAGCCGCCTGTCGCCGATCCGCCCCAGCGCGCGCGCAATCCGGGTGAAATAATGGCCGGGCGTAACCATCGGCGTCCAGGCGGGATCGACCATTGCATAGGTTCCTATGTTTATATATAGGCTCCTATGTACATCGAGGAGGCGACCATGACAATCGACCCACGTATCGCGATCATCGGCGGCGGCCCCGGCGGGCTGATGCTGGCGCGACTGCTGCACCTGCACGGTCTCGCCCCGATTGTGTTCGAGCGCGACGCGCATGCCGACGAGCGCCCGCAGGGCGGCTCGCTCGATCTGCATGCGGAGACCGGGCAGCACGCGATACGCGCGGCGGGGCTGGAGGATGCCTTTCTGGCCGAAGCGCGGCCGGAGGATCAGGGCGACCGGCTATATGACGCGGACGGCACCTTGCTGTTCGACCGCGACGGTCACGGCGACGACCGTCCCGAGATCGACCGCAGCGCGCTGCGCCGCATCCTGCTGGAATCGCTGCCCGAGGGGATGGTCCGCTGGGCCAGCCGGGTCGAGGCGATTACCTCGGACGAGAGCGGCCACACTGTCGTCACCGCAGGCGGTACACAGGCGTTCGACATCGTGATCGGCGCGGATGGTGGCTGGTCGCGGCTGCGCGCGCTGCTGAGCGATGTCCAGCCGCGCTATGAAGGCGCGGTGTTCGTCGAACTCGGGTTCGATCGGCGGCGGCATCCGCAGGTCGATGCTCTGGTCGGGGCGGGCAAGATGTTCGCGGTCGGCGAGAACCGCGTGCTGATCGGGCAGCGGAACGGTCACGACCATATTCGCGGCTATGCCGGCTGGCGGATCGACGAGGCGGACGCGTGGGCGCTCGGCGCCATGCCGCGCGAGGCGGCGCGTGCGGCGACGCTGGCGGTGTTCGAAGGTTGGTCGTCCGCGCTGCGCGATCTGATCGGCGGCGGCGATCTGCTCGGGGTGCGGCCGCTCTATGCGCTGCCGATCGGGTATCGCTGGCCGAGCGTTCCGGGCGTGACCTTGCTGGGTGACGCGGCGCATCTGATGTCGCCGTTCGCGGGTGAAGGCGTCAATCTCGCGCTTGCCGACGCGGTCGATCTTGCCGAGGCGCTGACCTCGGGCGCGGGCTGGCCGGCTGTCGAGCGCTATGAAGCGGCGATGGTCGCGCGTGCCACGCCCGCTGCGGAAGACGCCGCGCACGGGCTGGCGGCCGTGTTGTCCCGCAAGGGCGCGGCGCCGGTGCTCGACCATTATCGCGCGCGCCTCAGTGGCTGATCGGCAGTTTCAGGTATCAAATTTGTCACGGGACATTGGCGATGGCGACTTTATCGTCGGCTGGACGTTTTCGTTTGGCGGTGTTCACGACACGGTTTGTCGCAGTCACCGATCCTTTGGAGGCCCTGATGTCCAAATCCCGAATGCTGACCGGCGTGCTACTCGCCACCACCCTGCTCGCCGCTGGCTGCGCTACGCAGACCCCGTATCGCCCCGCCACCGGATCGGGCTTCGCGCGCACCGGCTATAGCGACCGCCAGATCGAGGCGAACCGCTTCATGGTGAGCTTCGCCGGCAACGGCTACACCCCGCGCGAGACCGTCGAGCGGTATCTGCTGTTCCGCGCCGCGCAACTGACCGTGCAGCAGGGCTATGACTATTTCGTGCTGGCCGACCGACAGACCGACAAGAGCACGCGCACCTATGCGACGCCAGAGCCGTTCGTCGGCGGGCCTTATGGCTATTGGGGTCCGGCGTGGAGCTATTACGGGCGCGGGTTCGGCTGGCGATCGTGGAGCCCGTATGGCGGCAGCCCGTTTTGGGATCGCGGCATCGACATCCAGACCGTCGAGAAGTTCGAGGCGCATGCCGAGATCGTCCTCGGGCGTGGCCCGAAGCCCGAACGCAACGTGCGGGCGTTCGATGCGCGGGATGTCATCAAGAACCTCGGCCCGACGATCGTGATGCCCGAGCCGGGCAGGCGGTAATCTCCGTCGCCCAGGCTTGCGCCGGGGCTCGGCGTCACGCCGGGGTGGCGAAGCGTCCGGGCGCATAGCGCGCGGGGTCGATCGCGGCGGCGATCGGGTCGGGCGTTGCCCCCAGCAACACGGCGGCGGCGAGCGCGGCGGCGGCGGGGGCGGTCTGGATGCCGAACCCGCCCTGCCCCGCGCACCAGAAGAAGCCGGGCACGCGCGCATCGAAGCCATAGACCGGCAGCCGATCGGGCGCGAAGCTGCGCAGCCCCGCCCAGCGCCGCTCCAGCCTGGCGACACGCCAGTCGACAACATGCTCGAACCGATCGATCGCCAGCGCGACGTCGATCTCTTCGGGCTGCACGTCGCCGGGCAGTGCCGGCGTCTCGTCATGCGGGCTGAGCCACAGCCGCCCGCCCGCCTCGGGCTTGAAATAGAAACGCCCGCCGATGTCGGCGACATGCGGCAGGCCGGCGGGGGCCGGCGGGTCGGTCAGCAACTGGACGACGGTGCGGCGATAGGCGGCGATGCCGATCGGCGCCGCGCCCGCGAGTCCCGCGATAGCGTCCGCCCATGCGCCACCGGCGTTGACCAGAATGTTCGCGCGATACGTCTCCGCGCCCGCCGCGATCGTCCACCCGCCGCCGTCCCGCGTCGCCGCGCGCAACGGTGAATCGACCGCCAGCACCGCGCCCGCGCGCCGGGCGGCGGCGAGATACGCCGCATGCAGCCCCGCCACGTCGATATAGGCGCAGCTCGGCTCGAACACGCCAAGCGTCCATTCGGGGCGCAGCCCGGCGATGTGATCGCCGGGATCGACCGGTTCGAGCGCGATGCCGCTGCCCTCGAATTCCGCGAGGAACGCGTCGATCGCCGCGGCATCGCCCGCCCGGCCGATGTGCAGCGAGCCGAGCGGCTGGAGGAACCCGCCCGCTTGCAGCACCGGACCCGACGCGGTGGTGAGCGGCGCCACGCCCGGCCCGCCATACGTCTCCGACCAGAACGCGGCGGAGCGGCCGGTCGCGTGATACCCGGGCGCGCTCTCTGCCTCGATCAGCAGCACGCGCGCGCGGTCACCGATCGCGGCGGCAAGGCTCGCCCCGGCCATACCCGCACCGACGATGACGATGTCGAACCGTGTCATGCGCCGGCCCCCAGCCGCGCCGCGAGGAAAGCGTCGATCTCGCCGAGCGCACGGTCACGCACCGCGTCGACCTCGCGCAATATCTCATGCGCGCACTCGCGGCCGAAGCGCACTACGCGCACGTCGGGCAGCCGCGACGCGACGCGCAGCGCTGCACGCGCGGAGACGAGTTTGTCGTAATCGGCGACCAGCATCAGCACCGGCACACGCACGTCGGCGAGCCGCGAATCGGTGCGCAGCAGGCGAGTCGAGGCGAAGGCTTCGATCAGCCAGCGCCAGCTCGGCGGGCCGAGCCGCAGGTCGGGCTGCGCCGTCTGCCAGAAAATTTCGTCCTGATAGCGCGCATCGTCGTGGGTGAGCAGCGCCTGTCGGGTCTCAGTCGTTGCCGGGATTTCATTGCCGCGCCACGCGCGCCGCGCACCGTCGCCGCGCCCGCCGATCCGCCGCGCCGCCCATTCGCCGACCTCCGCGCCGACCGGGCTCTTCAGCCCCAGCATCGGCGCGACCAGTACCGCCACGTCCGGCGCGATGCACCCTTCGGTGATCGCGCGCAGCACGAGATGCCCGCCCATCGAATGTCCGATCGCGACCGTCGGCCCGGCCGCCTCAGCGCGCCACGCCCGCCAAAATTCCTCGAAGTCCTCGATATAGAGCGAGAAATCCTCGACATGGCCGACGCGGGGATCACCCGAAAGCCGTCCCGAGCCGCCCTGCCCGCGCCAGTCGAACGCGGTGATCGACCAGCCTTGATCGTGCCAGTGCGCCAGCGTCTCCAGATATTTCTCGAACACGTCGCCGCGCCCGGCCTGGAACAGGATGCTGCCGCGCGGGGTCACGTCCGCCGGCCAGTCGAAGCGGCGGAGCATCCACCCGTCGCGCGCACGCCAGAAGCCGATCCGCGCGCCAGCGGGAATGGCGCGGCGATAGGGGTGCGGCGACAGCATCCGCTCTGGTTACTTTTTTGAAAGCCATTCCGTCTAGGCGCTTTTCCCATGGGTGGGACGGTATTCGTGACATTGTTGTCGAGCGCGCTGGCGCTGCTTCTGGTGTGGGCCGGAATCGAGGACGCGCGCCGCCGCGAGATCGCCGACTGGAAGAACATCGCCATCGCGCTGCTCGCGCCGCTGTGGTGGTGGGCGAGCGGGATGACGCCCTGGCCCGACATGGCACTCCAGATCGGCGTCGCCGCGATCGTGTTCGGCGTGTTCTGCTTCGTGTTCGCGCGCGGCTGGATGGGCGGCGGCGACGTCAAGATAATCGGCGCGCTCGCATTGTGGTTTCCGCTGCAACTGCTGGTGTGGATGCTGCTGGTGATGTCGATCGCCGGCGGCGTGCTCACCATCGTCATGCTGTTCGATCGCGCGCGCGATCCGGCCAAGCCGATCGAGGTGCCTTACGGCGTCGCGATCGCCTTCGCCGCCCTGCTCGCAATGCGTGAACTGCATTTTAACCACCCAAGCATATTTGCTTGAGCCGGAATTAGCCGGGCGTCGAAAGGCCTGAGATGGACAGTCGCAAAATCATATTGCTGGTGAGCGCGCTGATGGTTGCCGCCATCACCGCGTTCCTGGCGCGCAGCCTGATCGTGGGCACGCCCGCGCCCCAGGCGGCGGCAATTGCGGCTGCGGCGCCGGTCAACGGCCCCGAAGTGCTGGTGGCGACGCGTGCGTTGCCGATCGGCACGATCCTCGACGCGACGGCGGTGAAGTACCAGCCGTGGCCCAAGGAACTGGTGGAGAACGCCTATTTCATCCACCAGGGCAATTTCGACATCAAGACGCTGCAAGGCACCGTCGTGCGCAATCCGATCACCGCCGGGCAGCCGATCACGCAGGGCGCGCTGGTCAAGCCGGGCGATCGGGGTTTTCTCGCCGCCGCGCTCGGGCCGGGCATGCGCGCGGTGACGGTCCCCGTCTCGCAGCAGAGCAGCGTCGCCGGTTTCGTGTTTCCCGGCGACCGGATCGATCTGGTGCTGACGCAGAACGTCGTCGGCGGCGGCGACGGCCCGCCGCTCAAGGTCGCCGAGACGGTGATGCGCAACCTGCGCGTCCTCGCCACCGATCAGCGCACCGACAATACGCTCGACGAGAACGGCAAGACTCAGGTCCGCACCTTCTCGATGGTGACGCTCGAGGCGACACCCAAGCTCGCCGAACAGATCGCCGTCGTGCAGACGCTCGGGCAATTGTCGCTGTCGCTGCGCAGCCTCGCCGATAACCAGTCCGAACTCGAACAGGCGATCGCCAGCGGCGCGGTGAACGTGCCCGACGGCAGTGATCCGAAGGCCGAAAAGGCGATGATGGTCAAGGTCGCCGCGCAGCCGAGCGCCGGTAGCATCTCGTACGAAACCGGCGCCGACGTGTCGCGCTTCCAGCGCCGCACCGTGCCGGGCAAGCCGGTCGAAACGAATACGCCGGGCGGCGCAACGCCTGTCCCCAAGGGGCCGGTCGTGCGGGTCGCGCGTGGCAATGCCGTGACCGATGTCGCGGTTGGGGGGAAGAAGTAGGATGCGCGCTGTCTCAAAGTCGATCGGCTGGCCGCTGGCCGTCGCGCTTGTCGCAGGGGGGGCGAACGCCGCTCCGCTCAAACACCCGACGCCCCGGCGCGGCGCGCCCGCCGTCGCGCCCGCCAGCACGCTCTTGCAGGTGAGCACCGGGCGCGGTCGTCTCATCAACCTCTCCCGTCCGATCACGGACGTGTTCGTCGCCAGCGACGCCATCGCCGATGTGCAGGTCCGCTCGCCGACGCAGCTCTACGTGTTCGGCAAGGGCCAGGGCGAGACGACGGTGTCGGCGACGGCGGCCGGGGGCGCGGTAGTCTATTCGGCGACCGTCCGCGTCGGCAACAATTTCGACACGGTCCAGCAGATGCTCAACATGGCGATGCCGGAATCGCACATCACCGCGACGACGATGAACGGACTCGTGCTGCTCACCGGCACCATCGCCAGTCCCGGCGACGGCGCGGAAGCCGAGCGGCTGGTCCAGTCGTTCGTCGGCGATTCCACCAAGGTGCTGTCGCGGCTGAAGAGCGCGACGCCGCTTCAGGTGAACCTGCAGGTGCGCTTCGCCGAGGTGAGCCGCAGCTTCGTCAAGAATATCGGCGTCAATCTCAGCAGCTACGACAAGGCCGGCGGTTTTCAGTTCGGCGTCGGCCAAGGCCGGCAGGCGACTCAATATGCGCCCTACGGCGGGCTCTTCACCGGCGGCACGAGCGCAAGCACCGGAACCAGCCTGCTCAATACCATTGCCAATGGCACGACGATCGGCGCGGCCGGCAAGCTGTTCGGGGTGAATTTGCTCTCCTCGCTCGATCTCGGCGAGCAGGACGGCCAGGTGACGACGCTCGCCAATCCGAACCTCACCGCCTTGTCCGGCGAGACCGGCACGTTCCTGGCCGGCGGCGAGATCCCGATCCCGGTGAGCCAGGGGCTTGGCGCGGTATCGGTCGAGTACAAGCAATATGGCGTCAGCCTCGCCTATACGCCGACCGTGCTCGCCGATGGCCGGATTTCGCTGCGCGTGCGCCCCGAGGTGTCGCAATTGACCTCCGACGGCGCGGTGACGATCAGCGGCACGACGATCCCGGCGCTGAGCACGCGGCGCGCCGAGACGACGGTCGAACTCGGCTCGGGCCAGAGCTTCATGATCGCAGGGCTGCTTCGCAACGATCACAACAATGCGATCAGCAAGGCTCCGGGCGTCGGTGACATGCCGGTGCTCGGCGCATTGTTCCGCTCGAACGCGTTCAAGCGTAATGAATCCGAACTGGTGATCGTCATCACGCCGTATCTGGTGAAGCCGGTCGACGCGAACCAGATCGTTCTGCCGACCGACGGCTACAAGGCGCCGACCGATCTCGACCAGATCCTGTTCGGGCAGCTCGGCGGCGGCACCACCGGCGCGCAGCGGCCCAAGCCGCGGCTGGCGGCACCCGTCACCGCGCAGCCGGTGCTCGGCGCCGCGACGCCCGTGCCATCGCCGGGCGCACCTACCACGCCTGCCGCGCCACCGCCGGGTGAACGGGCGGTGGCCGCGACCGCTCCGAAATTCCAGAAGCCCGGTGCCGCTGCGCCCGGCTTCGACAATTGACGCTGTGCAAGGGGCAAAATCCATGCGGAAACATCTGATCCTGATCGCGGCGCTCGCCATCGGCGGCTGCACCGGCACACAGAACCGAAGCCTCGAATCGGTGCATCAGCCGGTCGTGGCGCGCACCGATTATGTGTTCGACGTTGCCACCAGCGGCACCGCGCTCGCCCCCGGGGAGGCGCAGCGGCTCGCCGGGTGGATGACGTCGATGCGGCTCGGCTATGGCGATCACGTCGCGGTCGATGATCCCGGCAGCTACGCGACCCGCGCGCACGAGCAGATCGCCGCGCAGGTCGCGCGCTATGGGCTGCTCGTCGCGGACGATGCGCCCGTCACCGATGCGCCGGTGACTCCGGGCATGGTCCGCGTCGTCATCAGCCGGACGAAGGCGACCGTGCCGGGCTGCCCTGATTTCAGCCGCGTGAGCCAGCCCGATTTCGAGAACCATACCGGATCAAACCAGGGCTGCGCGATCAACAGCAATCTCGCCGCGATGGTCGCCAATCCGATGGACCTTGTGCACGGGCAGAGCGCCGGCGCGGCGACCGACACCGCCTCCGCGACCAAGGCGATCGACAGCTTCCGCAAGGCCGTGCCCACCGGCGCGGGTGGGCTGAAGGAGGTGAAGAAATGAACGCGCCCTTCAATCCCGGCAAGATCGGGCTTCGCGAACCGTTCGTCGCCTATGTCTGCGACGATGCCACGGCCGAGACGATCCGGGGCGTCGCCTCCGACATGGGCTGGGCGCAGGAGAAGGTCTCCACGGGGGGCTTGCGCAATGCGGTCCAGTCGCTGTCGGTCGCGGCCAGCCCGCAGATCTTGCTGATCGATCTGTCGGAGAGCGGCGATCCGCTCAACGATATCAATGCGCTCGCCGAAGTGTGCGAACCCGGCACCGTCGTCATCGCGACCGGCCAAGTCAACGACGTGCGGCTGTACCGCGATCTCGTCGTCAGCGGCATCCAGGATTATCTGCTCAAACCGCTTAACCCCGCGTCGTTGCGCGATGCGCTCACGCACGCGCAGGCGATCTTCAACGCGCCCAAGGTGATCGAGGACACCGGCACCCGCCCGCATTGCGCGACCGCCTTCATCGGCGCGCGTGGCGGGGTCGGCGCGTCCACGCTGGCGACCTCGATCGCGTGGCTGATCAGCGAGCGCGGGCCGCGCAACACCGCGATCCTCGATCTCGACGTGCATTTCGGCACCGGTGCGCTCGCGCTCGATCTCGAACCCGGCCGGGGACTTACCGACGCGATCGAAAACCCCAGCCGCATCGACGGGTTGTTCATCGAACGCGCGATGGTCAGGGCCAGCGACACGCTTTCGGTGCTGTCGGCCGAAGCACCGATCAACGCGCCGATCATGAGCGATGGCGCCGCCTTCCACCAATTGCAGGAGGAGATGCGGCACGCCTTCGAATGCACGATCATCGATCTGCCGCGCGCGATGCTGGTCCAGCACCCGCACCTCGTCGCCGAAGTCCAGGTCGCGGTGATCGTCACCGAGCTGACGCTGGCGGCAGCGCGCGATACGATCCGCATCCTCTCCTGGCTCAAATCGAACGCGCCGCTGACGCAGGTGATCGTGGTCGCCAACCGCGTTCTGCCGGCAGCGCAGCTCGAGATCAGCCGCAAGGATTTCGAAGGCTCGATCGAGCGCAAGATCGACTATTTCGTGCCGTTCGACCAGAAGCTCGCCGCGCAGGCCGCCAAGCTCGGCAAGACGCTGGCCGAGGTCGGCAAGACTTCGAAGACGACCGCGCCGCTGGTCGACGTCGCGACTCAGATCCTCGCGATCGGCGACACCGAAAGCGGCGGGCCGGGCCGCAAGAAGAGGGCCGGCGCGGCGTCGCTGCTCGGGAAGATCGGCGATCTCAAGGCGATGATGCCGAAACGCGCCGCGAAGACGAAATAAGCTTGGCCTGAGCGACGGGAGCGATTGAAGCCGCGATGGACATGATGCCGATCCTTGCCGTTGGCGTCGGTGCGCTCGGCGTGCTGGTGCTGCTGGCGTTCGCGTTCACCGGCCCCTCGCCCGAACGCGCGCGCACGCGCCGGCTCGCATCGGTGCGCGAACGGCATGGCGAGAGCGCAGACCCGTTCTCCGCCGTGCAGGCGCGCCGCATCGCCGCCACGCGCGGCACCAGGATGGACGCGGCGGCGATGCGCTATCTGCCGCGCCCCGATGCGCTCAAGAAACGGCTGGCGATGACCGGCAAGAGCTGGACGATGGGCCAATACGGCGCGGCCACGGTCGGCTGCGCGGCGGTCGTGGCGGCGATGCTGATCCTCCTCAACCTGCCGGTCGCCTTGTCGCTGCTGCTCGGCGTCGCGGTTGGCGCTGGCATTCCGCACATGACGGTGGGCTTTCACATCAAGCGGCGCGTCGCCAAATTCACCGCCAAATTCCCCGACGCCATTGAACTGCTCGTGCGCGGCCTGCGCTCCGGCCTGCCGATCACCGAGACGATCGGCGTCGTGGGGCAAGAGATCGACGGACCGATCGGGGTCGAGTTCCGCGCGATCACCGACAGGATGCGGATCGGCCGCACGCTCGACGCAGCGTTGCAGGAGACCGCCGACCGGCTCGGCACGCCCGAATTCCAGTTCTTCGTCATCAGCATCGCGATCCAGCGCGAGACCGGAGGCAACCTCGCCGAAACGCTCGCCAACCTCGCCACGGTGCTGCGCACGCGCTTCCAGATGAAGCTCAAGATCAAGGCGATGTCGTCCGAATCCAAGGCATCGGCGTACATCGTCGGGGCATTGCCGTTCATCGTGTTCAGTATGATCTGGATGATCAACCCCAGCTACATGCAGAACTTCTTTGTCGATCCGCGGCTGATCATCGCCGGGGTTGGCGGGCTGGTGTGGATGGGGATCGGCGTGTTCATCATGGCCAAGATGGTCAGTTTCGAAATCTAACCAGAGGTACGAGCGGCATATCATGGCACCAGCAGCCGGACCAAAGATCCTCGGGATCGACGTCTTCGCGGTCGCGACCTTGCTCGCGGGCGTGGCGGCGTGTGCCGTCCTGCTCGCTGTCTATGCGGCCATGACCGTTCGCGACCCGATGACCAAGCGAGTCAGGGCGCTCAACGATCGCCGCGAACAGTTGAAGGCGGGGATCACCGCCTCGACCAAGCGCCGCGCCAAGCTCGTCACCCGGAACGAGACGACCGACCGCATCAAGGCGTTCCTCTCCGCGTTCAAGATGCTTCAGGACAGCCAGGTCAGGGCGGCGCAGACCAAGCTGCTTCAGGCCGGCATCCGATCCAAGGAATATGCCGTCGCGGTCATCTTCGGGCGGCTGGTGCTGCCGATCGTGTTTGGCGGCCTGAGCCTGTACTTCGTCTATGGCACGGACATGTTCGCAACATGGTCGCCGCTCAAGGCGTATGGCATCGTCGCCGCCAGCTTCATCCTGTCGTACAAGGCGCCCGACCTTTACCTCGACAACAAGGTGACGAAACGTTCGGACGCGATCCGCAAGGGCTTGCCCGACGCGCTCGACCTGTTGGTGATCTGTGCCGAAGCGGGACTGACCGTTGACGCGGCGTTCGGCCGCGTCGCGCGTGAACTCGGCAAGGCCTATCCCGAACTGGGCGACGAATTCACGCTCGCCGCGATCGAACTGAGCTTTCTGGCGGAACGCCGGCAGGCGTTCGAGAATCTCGCGGCGCGGGTGAAGCTCGATGCGCTCAAAGGCGTGGTCACCACGATGATTCAGACCGAAAAATACGGCACGCCGCTGGCGTCGGCGCTGCGCGTGTTGTCGGCGGAGTTTCGCAACGAACGCATGATGCGCGCCGAGGAGAAGGCCGCGCGCCTCCCCGCGATCATGACGATCCCGTTGATCTTGTTCATTTTGCCGACCCTGTTCATCGTGATTCTCGGGCCGGCGGCCTGTTCCATTTCGGACTCGTTCATCCACGGAAACCACTGACCTGTCCCGAATCGGCGCACAACCTGGGCTTGCTGGCCGCAGGCGTGCGCGTCAGGAATGCGGACTCGTCGATGGAGGGCCGGTGCCGCGATGCTGTTCGATTCCCCGCTGCAACTGCTGGTGCTGTGTGCGTTGGCGATCGGCGGCTGGTTGCTTGGGTTTGCCACCAATCCGACGACGGTCCATCACGACAAGGTGATGCGCCGCCTCAACCGCGAGTTCGCGGCGTTCCGCACGCAAGCGCAGAACCGGCTCAACACGCTGACGCGCCATGCCGCCGCGCTGGAGGCGTCTCACCAGACGATCGCCGAGCGGCTGGGCGAAGCCGAAGCGCGGATCGCCGCCTTCAAGGCCGAGGCCGCGCCGCCGCCCGACCCGGAAGAGCCGGGCGATCGCGCGCGCCCTGGTCCGCCCGACGTGCTGACCCGGATCGACGGCATCGACGGCTCGATCGACCAGCGGCTGTCGGCGCTCGGCATCACCCGCTTCGAGGACATCGAGAAACTGTCCGATCAGGACGAGATGGCGCTGGAACTGCGCCTCGCGCTGCCGGCGGGATACATCACCGGCCGGCAGTGGCGACAACAGGCGGCGGCTTTGCGCGCCGCCGGCGAGGCGTGATCCCGTTCAGTAGCGGATTCGCGTCACGGTGATGTGCTTCTTGGCGAGCAGCGCCTGGACGCTGCCCGCGCCGGCGAGGTGCCCCGCCCCGACCGCGATGAACACCGTGCCGGGTTGATCCATCCGCTTGGCGATCCAGTCCGCCCAGCGCGCGTTGCGATCATACAGCAGCACCTGGCGCAGCACCGGCTGCTTGGTGAGATCCTCGTTCATCATCCTGCCGAGCCCGTCGGCATCGCCCTTGCCCCACAGATCAACCATCTTGTTGATCTCGGCCGGGAACGTATCGATATCCTCGATGCCGGAGAGCAGGAACGAGACCTGCGCGTCCTGCGGCAGATCGTGAAAATAGCCGAGTTGCTGGCCGAGCGTCTCCAGCCCGGTAACCGGCTTGCCCGCCGCCTTGGCCGCCGCGTCGAGCTGCTTCTCGACACCGTCTTCGCGGCCGAAGCCGCTCTTCTGCAATTCGATCTGGCCGACCGTCGCGCCGGCGAACCACGGCTCGAACCGGTCGAAGGCGCTCGGCTGTACGCCGAGCTTGGCGAGACCGGCGAGATAGGCAGGCCGCTTGGCGGCGGGAATTTTCTCGGTCAGCGTCGGCCCGGTAGGATCGATCGCGAGCGGCAGAATCACCTTCTGCGCCTCCTCGCGCGAGGGCATCGGGATTTCGAGGACGAGGCTGTCGCTCGCGTCGAACGCCTTCCGCACGGCCTCGTCGAACCAGCCGAGACCGGGCTTGAGCGCATGGATCGTCCCGAACAGGTAGATCGTGGTGTCCTTGTCCTTGGCCACCCACAGCGCGGGATCGACATCCTTGACCGCGCCCGGCGCGGGCTGCGCGCAGGCGGGCGTGGCCACGATCAGGCTTGCCGCCAGCAAGGTCTTCAAGAAGCGCATCGTTCACATCCCACAAAGCCGAACGGCGCCGATTATAGAATCCGCAGCGTCCCGCCAGCCCAAAGTCTGGCTATTGCACGCGCGTCACCCGCACGCCGCGCTTGCGCAGCAGCGCCAGCACCGAATCGGGGCCGATGAAATGCCCTGCCCCGGCCGCGAACAAGGCGGTGCCGGGCATTTTCAGCCGTCGCACCAGCGCGTCCGCCCAGGCCCGGTTGCGGTGCGCGAGCAGCGCGCCACCCAGCGCATCGCCACCGCTCGTCGCCATCATCTCGCGTGTCAGCGCCGAGCCGGCGCCGAGGTCGCCCTGTGCCCAGGCGTGAGTCGGCCCGCGGCGTTCGGCACGAGTCGGCGCTGGCGTATCGAGCGCCTTGTCGAGCGACCGGCGCTGCTCGGCCTCGGGCACCGCGCTCACCTGCGCCATCACCTTTGCGGCATCCTCGATCGCGATGACCGGTTTGTGGCGGCTGCGGAATTGCGCCTCGATCCAGTCGTCGGCGCCGGGACCGGGCAGTTCGCCCGCCTGCGTGTCGCGCACGAAGCCGACCGCGATCGCGGCGATCCAGGTCGGCATTTCATCCATGATGCCAGCCGCTTCGGGCGGCAGCGTGTCGGTGAAACGCCCCAGCGCGGCGCGGTGATCGGGCGAGACGCGCGCGGCGAGCGGCGGCAGCGGCGTGTCGCCATCATGCGCGGTGGCAAAGTCTGGCACGGCATCAGCATCAATCGCCTCGACGATCAGCGTGTCGGCCCTGGCGACGATCGCGTCGATCGCGGCGTCGCGCCACGCGAAGCCGGGAGGCAGCACATGCACCGTGCCGAACAGATAGATCGCCGTGTCGCGGTCGCCGATCCGCCAGATCGCCGGATGCGGACGATAATTCTGGGAAAGCTGCGACAGCAGCAGCGCGTCCGCACTGCGCGCCGCTTCCTCGGGCGAGATCGCGTCGTCGTCGAGCGGCGCTGCCGGCGGCGCGGTCTGATCGTCGAGCGGAAGTGCCGCGTAGACGATCCGTGGGCCGGCCACGACCGGCTGGCCGGAAAGCGTAAGCGTCTGGCTGGCCGGAACGCCGGCATAGGCGATGCGTTGCGCCGACGCCGGGGCGGTCGCCCAGCACAGCGACAGCACGGCCGTCAGGGCACCACGTACCCCAGACCCGCCCGCTCGCGGCAAAGCGAGACCAATGCGCGCCATGATGGCGCCGATGAAGCGCAAACCCGCCGCGCCGTCAATCGGGCGCGGCGCGGACGGTTGACCCTGTTTCGGCCATACGCCAAAGCCCGGTGCCATTAGACACCCGCGAGGATACAGTTCTTGGCCGCAAGCCACCTCTCCGCTCCCGCCCGCCCCGCTCCCGGCGGGCCGCTGAGCTTCCAGCGCATGATCCTGACGCTTCACGATTACTGGAGCGCGCATGGCTGCCTGATCCTGCAACCGTATGACATGGAGATGGGCGCCGGCACCTTCCACCCGGCGACGACGCTGCGCGCGCTCGGCCCGAACCCGTGGAACGCCGCGTTCGTCCAGCCGTGCCGCCGCCCCACCGACGGCCGCTATGGCGAGAACCCCAACCGGCTCCAGCATTATTACCAATATCAGGTGATCCTGAAGCCGAGCCCGCCCGACTTGCAGGAGCTGTACCTCGGCAGCCTCGCCGCGATCGGCATCGATTTCACCCGCCACGACATCCGCTTCGTCGAGGACGATTGGGAAAGCCCGACGCTCGGCGCATGGGGGCTTGGCTGGGAAGTGTGGTGCGATGGCATGGAGGTCACGCAGTTCACCTATTTCCAGCAGATGGGCGGCTATGACTGCAAGCCCGTCGCGGGCGAACTGACCTATGGGCTGGAGCGGCTCGCGCTGTACCTCCAGAACAAGGACAGCGTGTACGATCTCGCCTTCAACGATGCCGAGGGCAACCAACCGCAGATGACCTATGGCGACGTGTTCCTGGAGAACGAGCGCCAGATGAGCACGTGGAACTTCGAGGTCGCCGATACCGAGCGGCTGTTCGACCTGTTCCGCAAGGCCACCGCCGAATGCGAAAGCTGTCTGGAGGCGAAGCTGCCGATCCCCGCCTACGAACAGGCGATCAAGGCGAGCCACGTCTTCAACCTGCTGCAAGCGCGCGGGGTGATCTCGGTGGCGGAACGGCAGGCGTATATGGGCCGCGTGCGCGATCTCGCGAAGGGCGCGTGTGCGTCGTGGATGGAGAAGAACGGGTGGGCCGCGTGATGACCCTCAAAACCGTCGCTCCGGCGCAGGCCGGGGCCGCTGTGTATGGGGCACCCGGTTCGTTCAGTAACGCAGCGGCCCCGGCCTGCGCCGGGGAGACGGTTTCGAGCCACCCCGTTTACGTAAACCGCTGTTCCCCCGCGAAGGCGGGGGTCCAGACCCCAACCAACATCTCGTGCGCCAGCGCGATCGGCGCTGCGCGCCGAGGCTGGACCCCCGCCTTCGCGGGGGAACGGAGAGCATCATGACCGACTTCCTCCTCGAACTCCGCTCGGAGGAAATCCCCGCGCGCATGCAGGACAAGGCGCGCGACGATCTCGCGCGGCTGTTCGCGGCCGAGCTGGCGAAATCCGGCCTCCACACCGACGTGATCGTCACCTTCGCGACGCCGCGCCGGCTCGCGCTGATCGCGCGCGATCTGCCGCAGGCGACCGCCGCGGTTTCGGAAGAAACCAAGGGGCCGAAGAACAGCGCGCCGCCGCAGGCGCTCGACGGCTTCCTGCGCAAGACCGGGCTGACGCGCGAGCAGCTCGTCGAGCGGGACGGCGTGTTCTTCGCGGTGATCGACAAACCCGGCCGCGCCACCGCCGACGTGCTCGCCGAAGCGATCCCCGCCGTGATCCGCGCCTTCCCCTGGCCCAAGTCGATGCGCTGGGGCGAGGCGTCGTTGACGATGGAATCGCTGCGCTGGGTGCGCCCGCTGCAAGGCATCGTCGCCTTGTTCGGCGAGGATGTCGTGCCATGCGAGATCGCCGGCGTCGTCGCGGGCGCGGCGACGGTCGGGCATCGCTCCCACCATCCCGGCGTCATCACGATCGGCTCGGCGAGCGACTATGTCGAGAAACTGCGCGCCTGCCACGTCGTCGTCGATCAGGACGAGCGCCGCCAGATCATCGCGCTCGGCGCGACGATGGCGGCGCGCAAGGCCAACCTTGAGCTGGTCCGCGACGAGGGCCTGCTGGCCGAGAACGCCGGGCTCACCGAATGGCCGGTGCCGCTGCTCGGGCGCTTCGACGAAGCGTTCCTCAGCGTTCCGCCCGAGGTGATCCAGCTCACCGCGCGGGTGAACCAGAAATATTTCGTGTGCCGCGACGCCAGCGGGAGCCTCGCCAACGCATTCGTCTGCACCGCCAATATCGACGCGGTCGACGGCGGCGCGAAGATCGTCGAGGGCAACCAGAAGGTGCTCGCGGCGCGGCTCAGCGACGCGAAGTTCTTCTACGAGACCGATTTGAAGGTGCCGCTCGCCGAACAGGCGGCGAAGCTCGACCGGATCGTGTTCCACGAAAAGCTCGGCACCGTCGCCGACAAGGTCGAGCGCGTCGCGAAATTGGCGCGCTGGCTGGTGGAAGAGGGCATCGTCAAATCTCCCTCTCCCCCTGTGGGAGAGGGAAGGGGCCCGCTCGCTTCAGCGAGTGGGAAGGGTGAGGGGGACGTTCCGAGCCTCACGCCCCCTCACCCTTCCGCGACTGCGTCGCTCCCTCCCTCTCCCACAAGGGGAGAGGGAAATCTGGCCGATCTCGCCGAGCGCGCCGCACGGCTGGCGAAGGCCGATCTCGTCACCGGCATGGTCGGCGAGTTCCCCGAATTGCAGGGCCTGATGGGCGGCTATTACGCCGCCGCGCAAGGCGAAGATCCGCGCGTCGCGGCGGCGATCCGCGATCACTACAAGCCGGTCGGCCAGGGCGACGACGTGCCGACCGATCCGGTGACGGTGGCGGTATCGCTGGCGGATAAGCTGGATACGATTGCCTGCTTTTTCGCGATCGATGAGAAACCGACCGGTTCTAAAGATCCCTTCGCGCTACGCCGTGCTGCTTTGGCAGCTATCCGGCTCTTGCAAGCCAATAACCTGCGGATGGAGCTGATGCCGATCATTGCTCACGCTGCCTGGCGCTCGCCCTTCGACAGTCTACCAGAGCCGAACACTGCGGCTGCTGACGCATTTACACAATTAATCAGATTCGTCCGCACAGGTTCTGACGTCGCGATTGATATGTTCGGCCAACTTCGGACGCAGGCTGACGCTAAATATTCTGAGGCGTTTGAAATTAGATTCAAACGCTCACGAGATATTGGGTTTGAGGCAGTTACCTTCTTCGCCGACCGCCTCAAAGTCCAGCAACGCGAAGCCGGCGTCCGTCACGACCTGATCGACGCGGTGTTCGCGCTCGGCGGGGAGGACGATCTCGTCCGGCTGCTTGCACGCGTCCATGCGTTGCAGGCGTTCGTCGACACCGAGGATGGGGCAAATCTGCTCGCCGGGTACAAGCGGGCGGCGAATATTCTGAAGAAGGAGGGGTTCGCGCAACCTGCTCCCCTCCCTGGAAGGGAGGGGCTGGGGGTGGGTCGCCCCGAGGCGACCGACGCGCGTTCCCAAGGCGAACCCACCCCCGCCCCCTCCCTTCCAGGGAGGGGAGACGAAGCGAGATATGCGCCCGAACCCGCCGAGGCCGCCCTCCTCGCCGCGCTCGACGCGGCCGAGCCGGCCGCCGCCGATGCCGTCGCGCATGAGGATTTCGAGGCAGCGATGGCGGCGCTCGCCACGCTGCGCGCGCCGATCGACGCGTTTTTCGAGACCGTCATCGTCAATGATGCCGATCCCGCCAAGCGCGACGCACGCCTCAAGCTGCTCGCGCGAGTCCGCACGGCGGTCCACAGCGTTGCCGACTTCTCGAAGATCGAAGGCTGATCTTAGCGGTAACTTGGATAACTCTGACAATTGACGGATAGCGCTAACAGACATGGTGCGATCAATTTAGCGCACCTGACTTGAATTCTTTCGTGCTGCGATGCACAACGCGCGAAACGAAATTCTGGAGAAAGACATGGCGACGATTCTGGCTGACACGGGCATTTCAACCGATCAGCGCTATGTCTATCGCTTCGGCGGCGGTGTTTCGGATGGCGGCAAGGGTGACCGCAACCTCCTCGGCGGCAAGGGCGCCAACCTTGCCGAAATGGCCTCGATCGGCTTGCCCGTGCCCCCCGGCTTCACGATCAGCACCGAAATGTGCACGCGCTATTACGACGAGGGCGGCCGCTTCCCGGACTCGCTTCGCGACGAAGTCGCCGCCGGCATCGCCCATATCGAGGGCGTGACGGGCAAGATGTTCGGCGACAAGGCCGATCCGCTGCTCGTGTCGGTGCGCTCGGGCGCGCGCGCGTCGATGCCGGGCATGATGGATACCGTGCTCAACCTCGGCCTCAACGACCAGACCGTCGAAGGGCTCGCCGCCACCTCGGGCGACGCGCGGTTCGCGTGGGACAGCTATCGCCGTTTCATCCAGATGTATTCGGACGTTGTGCTCGAACTCGATCACGGCGCGTTCGAGGAAGCGCTGGAAATCGCCAAGGAAGACAATGGCTATTTCCTCGACACCGACCTGACCGCCGACGATCTGCGCAAACTCGTCGCCGAGTATAAGGCGCTCGTCGAGCAGCAATGGGGCAAGCCCTTCCCGCAAGACGTGCATGACCAGCTCTGGGGTGCGGTCGGCGCGGTGTTCGGCTCGTGGCAGTCCGAGCGCGCCAAGGTCTATCGCCGCCTCAACGACATTCCCGCCGCTTGGGGCACCGCCGTCAACATCCAGGCGATGGTGTTCGGCAACATGGGCGACACCTCGGCGACCGGCGTCGCCTTCACGCGTGACCCCGCCAAGGGCGACCGCGCCTATTACGGCGAATTCCTCATCAACGCGCAGGGCGAGGACGTCGTGGCCGGCATTCGCACCCCGCAATATCTGACCAAGGCCGCCAAGGATGCGGCGGCCGCCAAGCCCGCCTCCATGGAAGAGGCGATGCCCGAGACCTTCACCGAACTGGCCAAGGTGTTCGACCTGCTCGAAACGCATTACCGCGACATGCAGGACATCGAATTCACCGTGCAGCAGGGCAAGCTCTGGATGCTCCAGACCCGCTCGGGCAAGCGCACCGCCAAGGCGGCGCTCAAGATCGCGGTCGAAATGGCCGAGGAAGGCCTCATCACCCGCGAGGAAGCGATCGCGCGAGTCGAGCCGCAGGCGCTCGACCAGTTGCTCCACCCGACGCTCGACCCCAAGGCGGTGCGCGACGTGCTGACCAAGGGCCTGCCCGCCTCGCCGGGCGCGGCGAGCGGAGCGGCGGTGTTCGACAGCGACACCGCCGAGAAGCGCGCAGCGGCGGGCGACAGCGTGATCCTGATCCGAGTCGAGACTAGCCCCGAAGACATTCACGGCATGCACGCCGCCAAGGGCATCCTCACCGCGCGCGGCGGCATGACCAGCCACGCGGCGGTGGTCGCGCGCGGCATGGGCCGGCCCTGCGTGTCGGGCGCGGGCTCGATCTCGATCGACATCAAGGCGCGCGTGATGCGAGTCGGCGGTCGCGAGATCGCCGAGGGCGATATCGTCACGATCGACGGCACCACCGGCGAGGTGATGGCGGGCGCGGTGCCGACCGTGCAGCCCGAACTGTCGGGCGATTTCGGCACATTGATGGGCTGGGCAGACGAAGTGCGGCGCCTCAAGGTGCGCGCCAACGCCGAAACCCCGCTCGACGCCAAGACCGCACGCGAGTTCGGCGCCGAGGGCATTGGCCTGTGCCGCACCGAGCATATGTTCTTCGATGCGGAACGGATCACCAACGTCCGCCAGATGATCCTCGCCGAAGACGAGGCCGGCCGCCGCGCCGCGCTGGCGAAACTGCTGCCCGAACAGCGCAGCGACTTCGTGCAATTGTTCGAGGTGATGGCCGGTCTGCCGGTGACGATCCGACTGCTCGATCCGCCGCTCCACGAATTCCTGCCGCACGAGGAAGCCGAGTTCGCCGAGGTGGCGAGCGCCGCCGGCGTCGATATCGACACGCTCAAGCGCCGTGCCGCTGAACTCCACGAGTTCAACCCGATGCTCGGCCATCGCGGTTGCCGGCTCGGCGTCACCTATCCCGAAATCTACGAGATGCAGGCGCGCGCCATCTTCGAAGCAGCGATCGAAGTCGCGGAGAAATCCGGCGCGGCGCCGATCCCCGAGGTGATGATCCCGCTCGTCGGCACGCGCCGCGAGCTGGAGCTGATGAAGATCGTGGTCGATCAGGCCGCGCAGGCGGTGTTCGCCGACAAGGGCCGCACCATCGAATATCTCGTCGGCACGATGATCGAACTGCCGCGCGCCGCGCTGATGGCGGGCGAGATCGCCGAGGTCGGCGAGTTCTTCTCGTTCGGCACCAACGATCTGACCCAGACCACGCTCGGCGTGTCGCGTGACGACGCGGCGCGTTTCCTCGGCGTCTATGTCGAGAAAGGCATCTACGCCAAAGACCCGTTCGTCAGCCTCGATGTCGAGGGTGTCGGCCAGTTGATCGAACTCGCCGCCGAACGCGGCCGCAAGACTCGCGCCGGCATCAAGCTCGGCATCTGCGGCGAACATGGCGGCGATCCGGCCTCGATCGCATTCTGCGAACAGACCGGGCTCGATTACGTCAGCGCCTCGCCCTATCGCGTGCCGATCGCGCGGTTGGCGGCGGCACAGGCCGCGCTCGCCGCCAGGGGGTAATCGCTCCGCGCGAAGGTCGGGGCGCTACGCCTCGACCTTCTGCTCGTGCGAGGCGATCAGCGCGTTGAGCACGCGGATACGTTCGCGCGTCTCGGTCGAATCCTGCGACGGATAGGTCTGGATCTTGTCGAGAAGGATGGCGAGTTCCTTCTTCCACTCGGCCTGGTTGTTCTCGGACATTGGCACTCTCCTTTTATGCTCTCCCGCCGATATGGGGAGCCTTGCGGCGGTGTCCAGCCGGGCCGCGCGCGCATCTCGCCTTGCCCTTCGCACGCGCTTCCGCTATGCGCGCCGCCTTCCGGTCAGGGTCATCCCTGGAGGCCTGAGCGGATTTGAACCAACGTATTTCGGAGATCTGCAATGAGCGAACAACTGACGCTCGCAGCCGAGACGCGCGAACAGGTTGGCAAGGGAGCCTCCCGTTTGCTTCGTCGTGAAGGCCGCGTACCCGCCGTCGTCTATGGCAACAACCAGGAACCCCTGGCGATCCACGTCGAGGAAAAGGCGCTGATGCGTCTCCTCATGACGGGTCACTTCATGAATTCCCAGGTGATGATCGAAACCGGCGGCAAGACCGTCCGCACGCTCCCCAAGGACGTTGCGTTCGATGCCGTCACCGATCGTCCGGTTCACGTCGATTTCCTGCGCATCGGCGCGCACACCACCGTTCACGTCAGCGTGCCGGTCGTGTTCACCGATGAGGACGAGGCCCCCGGCATCAAGACCGGCAAGGGCGTGCTCAACATCGTCCAGCACGAGATCGAGCTGGTCTGCGACGCGGCCGCGATCCCCGACGACATCACCATCTCGCTGGCTGGCCGCGAGATCGGCGATTCGATCCACATCTCGAACGTGACGCTGCCCAAGGGCGTGACGCCGGCGATCACCGACCGCGACTTCACCATCGCGACGATCGTCCCGCCGACCGTGCCGACCGTCGCCGACGAGGAGGCTGATGCCGCCGTCGCCGAGGCGCAGGCCGCCGAGGCAGCACCGGAAGCCGAGTAATCGAACGAAAGCCCTCTCCCCTCCGGGGAGAGGGTTGGGAGAGGGGCAGTAACGGGCGCTGCGCTCTAGCACTGCCCCTCTCCCCAGCCCTCTCCCCAGAGGCAGGGCAATCGCATATGAAATTTTGTGTCGCAAACCGGGCTTTTCGCAATTTTCGCGTTGCGCGGAAAAGTGCCGATTTTCGGGATTTGGACTTTCCGAATACTCGGTTTCCGGCGATTGGATTTCCATATGCGATTGCCCTGCCCCAGAGGGGAGAGGGAGACTTTAGTGCAAATCTGGGTCGGTCTCGGCAATCCGGGCGCGCAATATGCGCTCAACCGCCACAATGTCGGCTTCATGGCGATCGACACGATCGCCGATCTCCACGGCTTTTCGCCCGTCAAGAAGGCGTTCCAGGGCTGGACTCAGGAAGGCCGCATCGGCCCTGACAAAATCCTGCTGCTCAAGCCGGCCACCTTCATGAACGAAAGCGGCCGCAGCGTCGGCGAGGCGATGCGCTTCTACAAGCTCGACACCGGCGACGTCACCGTCTTCCACGATGAACTCGATATCGCGCCGTTCCGCGTCAAGGTGAAGGTCGGCGGCGGCACCGCCGGGCATAACGGCCTGCGCTCGACCGAGGCGCATATCGGCAACGCGTTCCGCCGCATCCGGCTCGGCATCGGCCATCCCGGGCACAAGGACAAGGTTTCGCCCTACGTGCTCGGCAATTACGCCAAGGCCGAGATGGACCCGCTCTCCGACATGCTCGGCGCGGTCGCAGCCGAAGCGCCGTGGCTCGCCAAGGGCGACGACGTGCGCTTCATGAACGATGTCGCGCTACGCCTTGGAGACGGCAAATGACCATCCGCACCCTGTTCGCGACTCCGGTGTATGAGGGCAGCCTCGCCGATCCGCGCATGCTCGAGGAACTGGAGCAATCCTGCCTGATGTTCGCGCAGGAGGACCGCGCCGGGCGCGCGTGGTCGAAGCAACACAATTACCGCGGCTACACCAGCTATGCCTCGCTGGGCGACCTGCCGCAGCGCGACCCCGCCTTCAGCGATCTCGCCAAGAAGCTCGCCAAACACGTCGCCGCCTTCGCGGAAGGCTGCGCGTTCGATCTCGGCGGGCGCAAGCTCCGGCTCGACAGCCTGTGGGTCAACGTCCTCAAGCCCGGCGGCATGCATTCGGGGCACATCCACCCGCATTCGGTGGTGTCGGGCACGCTTTACGTCGCGGTGCCGCCGGGCGCGGGCGCGATCCGCTTCGAAGACCCGCGCCTGCCGCTGATGATGGCCGCCCCCACCCGCCGCGAGGATGCCCCCGAGGCGCAACGCACCTTCGCGCACGTCGCGCCGGAACCGGGGACGATCCTGCTGTGGGAAAGCTGGCTGCGCCACGAGGTGATCGCCGGCACCGCCAAGCAGGACCGGATCAGCATCAGCTTCAACTATAGCTGACGCCTACTCCGTCATCCCAGCGCACGCTGGGATCTTACTGGGGAACGCGCGCGGCCGACAGCGGGAGACCCCAGCTTGCGCTGGGGTGACGACGCGGCCATCTGGCAATCCTGCGCCGCACTCGCTATCGGCGGCACCATCTCGCGCCCGTTGTGGCGCACCAGCATTTCAAGGACGAGAATATGGGTTTCCGCTGTGGTATCGTGGGCCTGCCCAATGTCGGCAAGTCGACCCTGTTCAACGCGCTGACGCAGACGGCGGCGGCGCAGGCGGCGAACTATCCGTTCTGCACGATCGAGCCGAACGTCGGCAACGTCACGGTGCCCGATCCGCGGCTCGACCAGCTTGCCGCCGTCGCCGGATCGGCCAAGATCATCGAAACGCAGCTCGCTTTCGTCGACATCGCCGGGCTGGTGCGCGGCGCCTCCAAGGGCGAGGGTCTGGGCAATCAGTTCCTCGGCAACATCCGCGAGGTCGATGCGATCGTGCATGTGTTGCGCTGCTTCGAGGATGGCGACGTGACGCATGTCGAGGGCAAGGTCGATCCGATCGCCGACGCCGAGACGGTCGAGACCGAATTGATGCTGTCCGATCTCGAGAGCCTCGAAAAGCGCGTGCCCAACCTCGCCAAAAAGGCGGCGCAGGGCGACAAGGAAGCCAAGATCGGCGTCGCGGTGTTGGGGCAAGCGCTCGAGCTGTTGCGCGAGGGCAAGCCCGCACGCCTGACCGTCCCCAAGGACGAGGAGGAAGCGCGCGTGTTCGCGCAGGCGCAGTTGCTCACCTCCAAGCCGGTGCTCTACGTCTGCAATGTCGATGAGGGCGATGCGGCGAACGGCAATGCGCTGTCCGCGCGAGTGTTCGAAAAGGCCAAGGCCGAGGGCGCCGAAGCTGTGGTCGTCTCCGCCGCGATCGAGGCCGAGATCGCGACGATGCCGGCCGACGAGCGCGGCGAATTCCTTGATGAACTGGGGCTGGAAGAGACCGGCCTCGCCCGCGTCATTACCGCCGGGTACAAATTGCTCAAGCTGCTGACCTTCTTCACGGTCGGCCCCAAGGAAGCGCGCGCGTGGACGGTGCATGTCGGCGCCAAGGCCCCGCAGGCGGCGGGCGAGATCCACACCGATTTCGAGCGCGGTTTCATCCGCGCCGAGACGATCGCCTTCGCTGATTACATCGCGTTCAAGGGCGAAGCCGGCGCGCGCGATGCGGGCAAGCTGCGGCAGGAAGGCAAGGAATATGTCGTTCAGGACGGCGACGTGATGCTGTTCCGCTTCAACGTCTGAGTTTCCGCGCTACACTGTCTTGAAGATGTCGCAGACCCGGCGCAGGGGGCGGTGATGCGTTGGTATAGCAAGATCGCCGTCGCCGGGCTTTGCGCGGGCCTTCAGGCCTGTGTCACGCCCCCGGCAGCAGCCCCCGCCCCGCCCGTTGCGTCCGCCGCCGAAGCGGCACGGACGCCGGTCACCATATTGATCTCGATCGACGGGTTCCGGGCGGATTACCTCCAGCGTGGTGTGACGCCCAACCTGTCGGCGCTCGCGGCGGCGGGGATCAGCGCGGCGATGCGGCCGTCCTTTCCGTCGAAGACCTTCCCCAACCACTGGACGATCATCACCGGCGAGCGGCCCGATCGCAATGGCATCGTTTCGAACACTATGGAGGACGTGCGCCGCCCGGCTGAAACCTTCACCATGGCGACGGACGACCCGTTCTGGTGGAGCGAGGCCAAGCCGTTGTGGGTCGATGCCGAGCAGGCCGGCATTCGCACTGGCGCGCTGTTCTGGCCTGGCTCGAACGTGGCGTGGGGCGGTGCGGTCAAGCCCAACGGCCACGGCGCCACCACCGGCGGGACACGGCCCGAGGACTGGATGCAATTCAACCAGGCGGTGACGAGCGAGCAGCGCGTTAACGGCTTGCTCGACTGGATGCGTCGCCCGACCGCGATCCGCCCGCGTTTCGTCGCCATGTACTTCGATACCGTGGACAGCGCGGGGCATGATTTCGGCCCCGACGATGCCCGCACCACCGCCATCGTCGGCGCCGTCGACGCGCAGGTCGGCAAGATCGTCGCGGGCTTGCGCGAACTCGGCCAGCCCGCCAATTTCGTCATCGTCGCGGATCACGGCATGGCCGCGACCAGCAGCGCACGCGTGATCGCGATCGACTCAATCGCCAACCCCGCAGACTACCGCATTTTCGAAACCGGGCCGTTCGCCTCGCTAACGGCGGTGTCCGGGCACGAAGCGGCGCTGGAAAAGGCGCTGTTCGCGCGTCACAACCATCTGCAATGCTGGCGCAAGGACCAGATTCCGGCGCGCTTCCATTATGGCAGCAATCCGCGCGTCCGGCCTTACTTCTGCCTCGCCGAGCCGGGCTGGGAAACCGCCAAGACCACGCCCGACAAAGCCCGCACCGGCGGCAATCACGGCTATGACAATATGGCGCCCGAGATGCTCGCGCTGTTCGTGGCGAGCGGGCCGGCGATCAAGCCGGTCGGCACGCTGCCGTCGTTCGACAATGTCGATGTCTATCCGCTGCTGCGCGATCTGCTCCACCTGCCGCCCGCGAAGGGCGTGGACGGAGACGATGCGCCGTTTCGGGCTGCGCTCAGGCGCTAGCGTTATTGTCGCAGGATCGCGACGAAGCGGGCGGCCGGGCATAAAGTGCCGCAGCCGGGCACGCTGAGCACCTGTTCGAACGGCGCGCCGCCGCCAGCCCGCAGCGCCGTGAGCGGTTGCGCACGGTATTTGACACGCACGAACGCCCTCCCCGCCGCATCGCGCAATCGCTCGATCACGATCGCACCGCCGGGCGCTGGATCGTCCGCCGCATAGCCAGGCACGTGCCAGTGGACACCAAGCAGCCCGCCAAGATTGGCGATCTGCGTGTCGTGCGCGGAGAACACCGTCACGCGTGCCGCCTCGCGCTCGGTCAGCGCCGCCGCGATGGTCGGGGTTATCAGCGCCAGATTGGCGCGTGCGACCGGCATAGGCCGTGCGAGCAGGCGGAATTCGAGCGCGTGAAGTTCGGATAGCGCGGTCACGTCGGCGGCACTGGCGCGGCCGAAGCCGACGTCGGCCATGGGCTTGCCGTCGGCATATTCGAGCAGCAGCACTTGCGCTGCAGTCGAAGCGAAATCGAGCGCGCCGCGCAGCTTGGGGCGGCTGGTCACGGTCGCGTCGGTGAGGCCGGTCGGCGTCCGAGTCACACCGCACGCGGGCTTACGCGCGCAGAGGATCGTGTCGAGCTTGCGCAGCAACGGGGCGTAGCGCGCGTCGAGCGCCGCCACCCCGCCCGGCCCGATCGCGGCCTTCACCGCCGCGTTCACCGCCACCGGGTCGAGCGTCGCGCCCCTGCCAAGCGGCGAGAAGACCGGATCATCGACATCCTGCGGCTTGTGCGTGCTCGGCAGCGTGCAGCCCGGCGCGAAACCTGACGCCCAGGCATCGGCGGTGGCGATGGTGCGCTGGTCGCTGTCGGCGATGATCGCGACCGATCCCGCCGCCGGGCAGCCGTTCGCCGGCAACAGCCCCGCCGCGACGAAGCCTGCCCGATCGGCGGTGCCAAGCGCCGTCACGGCGACCGTGCCGTGCGCGGTCAGCCAGCCCGGCGGCACCGCCCAGTCCGGCCAGCGCTCTGGCGTGACGCTGGCCGGCATCGCGGGCGCCTTGGTGGGCGGACGGACGCCGTGACGCATCATCAGCACGACGCGGTCGAGCTTGAGCGTCGGGGTTTTGGCGAGTGCGGCACTGCTGCCAAACCCGGCCAGCGCGAGAGCAAGAGTCAGGCTTGAACGGCGCATCGACGTACCTCTTCCATAGTCCCCGTTCGTCCCGGGGGTTGGATGCATCCGCTAAAAGTGCAGTTGCACACCACCCCGCAGCGAATAGTCGTAGCGCTCGCGTTCGACCAGATTGGCCTTGGTGCCGATGAAGCGGCGCCACGGCGCGTCGGTCAGGTTGGTGCCATCGGCGAAGATCGTCACCATCGGCGTGATTTGATAGCTGGCATGCACGTCAAGCTGGCCGTTGTTGTCGGTATACTCGTCCGCCGCCGCGCTGCCGCCGAGCAAGTCGAGATATTTCGACCGATAGCTGTAGGCGACCCGCGCCGCGAAGCCGTATTTTTCGTAGAAGAGCTGCGCGGTGCCAATGTCGTGCGACTGGAAACCGAGCGGCAGATCGCCCGCGCGGATGCCCGGCGCGGTCGCATGCCCCTCGACATGCGTGTAATTCGCCGAAACGCCAAAGCCGCTGAGCAGACCTGGCAACCACGTGAACTGGGTCTGCGCGTTGAGTTCGATGCCGTACACCACTTCGCTGTCGGCGTTGATCGGCTGCGATACCTGCGCGACCGGATAGGTCACGCCCGCAAAGCTGGCGTTCGTGACGCGGGCGCTGCTCGTGTAGATCGGGTTGTCGATATGCTTGTAGAACAGGCCGATCGCGAACACGCTGTCCTTGGTCGGATAATATTCGAGCGAGGTGTCGAGGTTGACGGACTTGTACGGCTTGAGATCCGGGTTGCCGAGCGAAATACCCGGTACCGCATCATCGGTGACGACGACGAACGGCGCGAGATTGGGATAGTTCGGTCGGCCGATCGCGGTCGTCACTGCAGCGCGCATCAGCACGTCCGGCGCGATATCCCATTTGGCGTTCAGGCCGGGAAACACGTTCGTATAGCTCTTGCCGCCGAAGCGGTTGTAGCCGTCGGTCAGCTTCGAAGCGGCGTTGACCACAGTCGCCTTGGTCTTGTCCTCGGTATGCTCGATCCGCACGCCCGGGATCAGCGTGAGCGGCCCGAACTTGAGCGTCGCCATCGCATAGCCGGCGATGATGCTTTCGCTCACGTCATAATCGCTCGACAGCGAATCGGCGAGCGTCGCGGTCGGGTCCAGCTTGAGCGTGGCCGGGTTAGCCTCGACATAGGCACGCGCCTTGAAATAATCGATACGCTGACCGAAGCTGTACATGCCGTTGTAAAAGCCGGTGTCGCCGACATACCCCAGATTGGTGAGCGCCAGCACGGTGCCACCGGCCTTGTAGTTGGTCTTGTCCTGATTGTTGAACTTGCGGCGATCGAGATACTTGCCGCCGATCTTGACACTGCTGTCGTCGCCGATCGCGATCGGCAGTGTGTAATCGACCCGCGCCTGCCAGATTTCCTCATAGGCCTGGCGCCGATCGAGATTGAATTTGGTAAGCGCGAACTTGCTCGGATCGGTGAAGCCGGGCGTGCGTGGGGTGAAGCTGTAGGGATCGGTCGAGAGATCGTAATCGACCGTCAGCCCGCTTTTGGCGGTCGCGAAGGTGAACTCGCTGCGGATCGGATCATCCTTGACCGCCTTGGTGTAGCCGCCCGATGCCTCAAGTTTGCCGCCACCGACGTTGAAGTCGCCGCCCAGCGTCACCGACTTGGTGTTGTCGTCCTCCTCGCGCCGCCGCACCAGAATCGTACCGGTCGCCTTGAACACGCCATTGGTGGCACTGGCAGGGGCGATGCCGGTTTCGCTGCCGATGCGGTTCTGGTCGCGCGTCTCGTGGTCGGTGAATTTCGAATAGCTCGACCGGATATAGAGCTTCACGTCGTCCGACGGGCGGTAATCGACATTGCCGACCACGCCGAGCCGGGTTCGGACGAGATTGTAGTCGCGCAGGCCGTTCTGGTCCGGAATGCCGGTGCCCCATGCTTCTGATCCCTGGAAGTTCTCCGACTCGATCGGCCGACGCGAATAATTGGCGGAGACTACGGCGCCGAATTGCTCGTTGGCGCCGAAGCGGCCGCCGACCTGCCCGTCGACCTCCCACGGCGTCTTGCCGTTGAGCTTGCTCCACCCGGCCGAACCGCGCGCGCCGAGGAAGAAGCGCTCGCTGCGATCATAAGCGTTCAGGGTGCGGATCGCGACTTCGCCGCCGATCGCATTGGCATCCTGGCTCGGCAGCAGCGACTTGGAGACGATGACCGACTGGATCATCGCCGAGGGCAGATCGTCGAGCTTGACCTGCCGGCCGTTCGGCTCGGGCGCGGGCAAGGTCTGGCCGTTGAGCGAGACGTTGACGAGGTTGGGGTCGATGCCGCGAATGATGACGTACCGGCCCTCGCCCTGATCGTTGGCAACCGAGAGACCCGGAAGGCGGCGAACCGCCTCGGCAACATTCTGGTCGGGCAGCTTGCCGACATCGTTGGCGTAGAGCGCCTCGACGGTGTTGTCGGCGTTCCGCTTCTCGGCGACCGCCTTGCGCTGGCCTTCGCGCGCGCCGGTGACGACGATGTCGGGCGCCGCGTCGTCGCTCGCGGCCTCCGGTGCCGGAGCGGCCGGCGCGGCTTCCGTGTGCGCCAGCGCGGGTGCGGCGAAGGCGCCCGCAACGACCGCGCACGCGGCGGCACGCGCGAGCAGCGCGCTTTTGATCGGCTTCATCGATGGTCCCCCACAATCCCTGCGGGCGCGCTAGGCAACGTTCGCGACGTGCGCGCGACACGGCGGTTACGGTTTCGCGTCAGCCGTCGCGAACGGCCTCAGCCAACCGGCGTCTTGCGCACCGGCACGTCGAGGTTGCACAGATCGGCGTTGCCCGCCGGCACGGTGAAGAACGGCAACCCGCGATTGGCGCGCGCCTCCAGCGTCCGTGCGAATTCGGGCGCGGAGGGCTTGAGATATTGATAGGACAGCCGCTCGCCAGCCGGGAGGTCGCTCGCGATCGCGACCCGGCGGATCGGCACATTATCGGCGGCATTCTCGTACAGGCCGAGCCCCCCGCCCGTCCCACGCTTGCGCGCCGAGAACGTCGCCATCCCGTCGATCACGCGCCCGACCACCGCGATGTTGCGATCGAGATGGCGCGGCGCATGGCCGATGACGGTGTACAGATCGCCGCCCGTCCCGACATCGGGCGCGAGATCCCGCGCGACCCCGACCATACCATAGCAATGCGGCAGCCACTGCGAGCGCCCGTCACCCGCCACCGCCCAGCCTTCGACGGTGAAGCCGGTGACGGCGGCATAAGCGTCCTTATATCGATTGGCGACGATCGGATGCGCCGACGCCGGCCATTCATATTCGGCGGGCGGGTGAAGCGCGATGCCGGCGGCGGGCGGCTTCTTGCTGGTCGGATCGCCCCATTGCGTGACGTAATTGTCCTGCACGCGGTAGATCGCGCCGCCCTGCCACCAGCCGCTGCGCGCGATCGTGCGGATGTTGGCGACATGCACCGGCGCGAGCGTGGACGCGAGCCAGATCACCCCGCGCTGGCCATCGGCGAAGTCGATGACCAACAGATCCTCGGGTGCGATGGTGGCCCAGGACGACGCCGGCGCCGCTGCCGCGATCTTCGCGGCGGTCGGCTTCGGCGGCGGCTCGGCGCCCTGTGGTGCGGCGGCGAGGGCGAGGAGCATGGGCAGGATCATCGGCATGGGCGCGACCCTGACACGACGAACGGCCAGCACGCAATCCTCACGCGCCGCTTGCGCTGCCCGCACCGACCCGATAGGGGCCACCAATCCCAGGTAATGCGGAGCGGTGGCCGAGTGGTCGAAGGCGCTCGCCTGGAAAGTGAGTATACGTCAAAAGCGTATCGAGGGTTCGAATCCCTCCCGCTCCGCCATCACTTCAGAGGTTACGTTGGCAATCGCCGCCAGCGCGGAATGTAGTCGCCGCTTTGAAAGCCGCGGCTTTCGCGTCCGATCTTGTCCGAAATCTGTGCATCAAGTGCCGCCATCGGAGAATCGGCGCGGATCGCGCGCTGAAGGCTGACAACCGGCTGCGTTGGGCATGCCGCGAGACGGCAGCCGCGCGCCGGGTCGCATCACACAAAAAGCCGGTCAGTGCCCCAACAGGAACCTTCCATAGCTGTCGAAGGTTGGGTCGGCTATGGTGGGCGCCAAGTGCGGCACGAGGCCAGCGTATCAACTGCAAGGGTTCGTTGAGGGTGACAGGTTCGGGGCGGCGCGCGAGCGGCGGCGGGACGTATGACTTTGCCGCGGGTGGCGGCGAACTGGGGGACCGGATCGCGCGCTTCGACTGGGCATCGACCAGCATCGGCCCGGTCGAAGGTTGGCCCGCCGCGATGAAGACGATGCTTGCCTTCGTGCTTCGCTCGCCGGTGCCGATCGTGACGCTATGGGGCGACCGCGGCGTAATGATCTACAACGATGCTTATCGCGCCTTCGCCGGCGCGCGGCACCCCGGCATCCTCGGCACCGACGTTCTCGAAGGCTGGCACGAGGTCGCCGAGTTCAACGCCAACGTGATGCAGAAGGTCTATCGGGAAGGCGGAACGCTCTCCTATCAGGATCAGGAACTGACACTGGTCCGCGATGGCACCCCGCGCGTGCTGTGGACCAACCTCGAATATTCGCCCGCGTTCGATGAGAACGGCCGGCCGATCGGCGTGGTCGCCGTCGTGATCGAGACCACCGAGAAGGTGCTCGCCAGCCGCCAGTTGGAGGACGACCGCAACCGGCTCTGGACGATTTCGCGTGACCTGCTGCTGGTCTGCACGATGGAAGGCACGATCACCGCCATAAACCCTGCCGCGACCCGCATGCTGGGCTGGGCCGAAGCCGAACTCGTCGGCATCGCCATTTCGGAACTGGTTCATCCCGACGATCTCGCCAATACCATCGCCGAATTGGAAAAGGCCAACCGCGGCGAAATGACGCTGGCGTTCGAGAACCGCTATCGCACGCGCGATGGCGCGTATCGTCTTCTCGCCTGGACGGCGGTGCCCGACGGCAGCCGAATCCACGCCGTGGGCCGCGACATCACCGACGAACGTCAACTCGTCCGCGACCGAGACCGGATCTGGAAGCTGTCGCCGGTGCTCAAGGTGGTCACGGACTCGAACGGCTGCATCTCCGACGTCAACCCATCGTGGACGCAGAAGCTCGGCTGGACGCGTGACGAGACGCTCGGCCGCCGAAGCGCGGATTTCATGGTGGACGACGAGGACCGATGGATCGAGCGAGTCGAGGCATTGCGGGCGGGCACACCACTCCCGGAATATCGCACCACGCTGCTCGCCAAAGACGGCGCGCACTATGTCATCCAGTGGACGACGGTGCCGGAGAACGGCACGTTCTACGGCTTCGGGCGCGATGTCACCGCTGAAATCGAAGCCGCCGCAGCGCTCGCCGAGACCGAGGCCGCACTTCGCCAGTCCCAGAAGATGGAAGCGGTCGGCCAGCTCACCGGCGGCATCGCGCATGATTTCAACAATCTCCTGCAAGGCATCACCGGCAGCCTGGAGATCGTCCAGCGCCGCGTCGCGCAAGGGCGGATCGACGAACTTGACCGTTTCATCGCCGGCGCATCGACCGCCGCCAACCGCGCCGCCGCGCTCACGCACCGGCTGCTCGCTTTCTCGCGCCGCCAGCCGCTCGATCCCAGGCCGGTCAAGGCCAACGCGCTCGTCGCGTCGATGGAAGACCTGCTGCGCCGCACGATCGGCGAACGGATCGACCTCGAGTTCGTGCTCTCGGGCGGTCTGTGGACGACGAGATGCGATCCCAACCAACTCGAAAGCGCGATCCTGAATCTCGCGATCAATGCGCGCGATGCGATGCCCGATGGCGGCAAGCTGATTATCGAGACATGTAACGCGCATCTCGACAAAGCCTATGTCGCGCGGCAGCGCGGTGTGAAGCCGGGGCAATATGTGTGCCTGAGCATCACCGACACCGGCACTGGGATGGACGCCGACACGGTGAGCAAGGCGTTCGAGCCGTTCTTCACGACCAAGCCGATCGGCCAGGGCACCGGCCTCGGCCTGTCGATGATCTACGGATTCGCGCAGCAGTCTGAAGGCTATGCCAAGATTTATAGCGAAATCGGCCACGGAACGACGTTCAAACTCTACCTGCCGAGATATCGCGGCGGTGCTGAGGAGGAGGACGCGCCACCGCCGACCGCCGCGCTCCAGCAGGCCGAGGATGGCGAGGTCGTGCTCGTCGTCGAAGATGAAGCCGTTGTGCGCGGACTGATCCTCGAGGAGCTTCACGAACTGGGGTATGCCGCGCTGGAGGCCGTCGATGGGGCGAGCGGGCTTGAAATGCTGCGCTCGAAGCGGCGGATCGACCTGCTGATAACCGATATCGGCCTGCCCGGTCTTAATGGCCGGCAATTGGCCGACGCGGCTCGCGAATTACGACCCGGGCTGAAGGTGCTGTTCATGACCGGCTATGCGGAGAATGCCGCGCTCGCGTCCGGGTTTCTGGAACATGGCATGGAGATGATCACCAAGCCGTTCGCTATGGAAGCGCTGGCGAGCCGGATTCGCGCGATGCTGGAGACGCAGTGAGCGGCGGGAACGTCGCCTTTCGGCAGGGGTTCTATCCCTTGGAAACTGGAGGCGATCATGACCGACAAGCAACCCACGCACGCCGATGGCGGCGAAAAATCCAAGACCGTCACGCCCAAGGCCGGATCGGCCGGCGAAAGCGGCGGCGGCGCCTACCCCAACCCACACACCGGCAAGGATGCCGATGGTTTCGACGGCGGGCAGACCGAGAAAGCGTACAGCGGACCGAAGAACCCGAACGCGACCACTGAATAGGGTGATCGGCGCAAACTTCGTAACATGGATCGATTGCGGCGAGATCGCCGGGAACCTGCGCAAACGTCAGGGGATTGTCACGCGATGATGATGGCCCTTCCGGCCTGACGAGGAGGACACAGTGGCGACCCGTGCCCGCACAGACCACCACAACGTGAGCGCGAGCCCGTATGTCCTGGCGCTGCGGCAAGCACTGCGGGACGGCGGCACCAGCGCCGTCACGACGTTCGACATCGGCGCGTTATCTGTAGAGGTGCGCGCTGGGCCGGATTCGGTGTGGGCGTTCGTGCGCCGTGCCGGTGCCGGTGGGCTGGCGGTGCGCGCCGCCTATCTCGCCGGCCCTTTCGAGTGCGAACTGCTGAACGCGGACGATACCGAACTTGCCAAGTTGCGGCTGAGCAGCGTCCTCGGTGAGCATATCGTCACCTTCCGGACTCGCGACGATGCGCTCGAATCGTTGCGGATCACCGTCGCGCTGACGCCGGCCACGCCGATTCTCGTTCCGTTTCTGCCGCGCGATCTCTATCCGCTCGATCGCAACGATGATCCGCTGGGGGCGAGCGGGCGGGTCGAGGCCGGGCAGCGTGGGCTCAACGTCGGCGTGCTGTATTTCCACATCGACGAGCCCGCGTTCGGCAACGTCCTGTACTTCCAGAACCTGACCGCGATGAACCCGTATTATCGCGCGACCAAGATCGCACCCGACAATGCGGTCGGCGGGGTGTGGCCCGAACTCGGCTATCTGCCGCCAACCCCCGCGCAAAGCGGCACGCCGCCCACCCATGCGCTTCCCGCCGGCGAGACGGTGACGATGTCCGACGCGATCCTGGTGTTCCGCCACGACGCGCCGCCGCATGAGCGCGAGTCCGCGCGCCAGTTCCTGCAAATGCTCGGCGTCGCGTACAAGCAACTGGCGCTGCCGAACACCGACTTTCACGATTGGGTGGGCCGGGCCGAAAGGACGCTGCGCGATCTCGACGAAGCGCCGGCGGCGACCATTCGCCACTATGGGCATCGTTATATCCACCCCTACACCGCGAGCGAATATCCCGACATCATGGTGCAGATGTCGATCATTTCGGCGCTGCACGATTGGGGCAAATGGACCGGCGAAGAATCACCGCTCAAGAAAGACCTTCAGGCCGGTCTCGGCAAGTTTTACGATCCCAAGCTGCGGACGTTGCGCCGCTATCTGCCCAACGTCGGCAAGGACAAGAACGCCGATGCGGTCGATAGCTGGTATCTTTATCACCCGCTGCTCAATCTCAGCAATCTCGCGCTCGACGGCGATACCCAGGCGCGCAAACTGTTCCTCGATTCGATCGACTACGCCATCAAGGCCGCGCGGCATTTCGACTATGTCTGGCCGGTCCAGTACGACGTGACCGACTTCTCCGTCATCACCGACGTCGCCGGGGCGGATGGCCGGGGGCAGACCGACGTCGGCGGTGTCTATGCCTGGGTCATGCTCCAGGCGTTCGAGCTGACCGACGACAAGCGCTTTCTCGACGAGGCGCGCGCCGCGCTCGATGCCGCGATGGGGCTGCGCTTCAACGTGAACTATCAGGCGAACCTCACCGCCTGGGGCGCTGCCGCCTGCATGCGCCTGTGGCGGATCACCAACGCGCCGGTGTATCTGGAGCAGAGCTACGTCTATCTCGGCAGCTTCTTCCACAATTGCGAGATTTGGGAGAGCCAGCTCGAGCTGGCTGTGCATTACCGCAATTTCCTCGGCGCGACCTGCCTTCAGGATGCGCCTTACATGGCGATTTACGAATGCTTCGAATCGTTCGCGGCATTCGAACGCTATCTCGATGACAGCGGCCCCGAGCTCGATCCCGCAGTGCGGATGCTGATCGCGGAATATTGCAAATATGCACTCGACCGGGCGTGGTATTATTATCCAGACGTTTTGCCGCCCGAGGCGATCTCCCCCGAGCAGCGCGAGAGCAACGGCTATGTCGACCGCAAGCTGTCATTCCCGCTGGAGGATCTGTACCCGGACGGGCAATTGGCCGGGCAAGTCGGGCAGGAAGTCTATGGCGCCGGCGCGGCGTTCATCTTCGCAACGCGCGCATTCACCCATGTCGAGGGCGCGCCGTTCCTGGTGTTCTCGGACCATCTGCTACGCGCGATCGAACGCACCGGCGAGCGTTCGCTGACGGTGACGCTCGACGGCGGCGAGACCTGCACCGCCGCGATAGGCCTGGTGCGCCGGAAGCGGCACAAGCTCGGCAAGAGCCGGGTCACCACGATCGGCGGCGACGTTGTTCGCGCGCACGCCTCGTCGCCGGACCGGGTCGAATACCGCGTGCCGGCGAACGGCCGACTGATTCTTACCTGGGAATGACGACACGCCGGCATGGACGTTTTGCCGTCGTGACACCGCCCCTCGGTGCGCATAGAAGCTTGGGCGTGCAGGCGCTTCGCGATCATTTCAGGCAGCACCGTATGCTGGCGACCTGGTTGCTGACGCTCGCGCTGCTGCTCAAGGTCATCGTGCCGAGCGGCTATATGCTCGATACGTCCGGCGGAGCGATCGGCCTCGTGCTGTGCTCGGGCATGGCGCCGACCCCGGCGGCACCCGCCCATGTCATGACGATGCCGGGCATGACCCATCACGCCACGGACGATACCCGACACGGCAGCAAGAAAGACGGGCAAACGGCCGAGCAGCCGTGCGCCTTTTCCGGGCTGAACGCCGCGTCGCTGGCGGCGACCGATCCGATCCTGCTCGCGCTGGCGATCGCGTTCGTTATCGCTACCGTGTTCCGGCAGGTCAGCCAGAAGCCGGTGCGCGCGCGCGCCTATCTGCGGCCACCCTTGCGCGGACCACCCGTGTACCAGTGACGATCGGCACCTTCGCGCGCGCCTGAGCGGCGCAGCGTGCGCCGATGGCGCGGTCGATGCCGCGCCTCCATCCTTGCTGCACTCGCGCCAACAGGAGTCACTGTGCGCCTTTTTCTGCCTTGCGCGGCGTCGATCGCCGTGCTCGCCGCTTCGGCGGCCTCCGCCCAATCCCCGCCAGACGCACGCCGCGCCGAACTGCTCCGGCAACGCGACGCGATCGACGCCGAGCTGCGCCGGATCGATGCGACCGCCCCCTCCCCAACCGCTGCTCCCGCGTCGAACGCGCCAGCCGAACCGCGCGACATCATCGTAACCGGCAACGCATTGACGCTCACCACCAAAGTTGCCGGCCAGACCGACACCACCATCGCCAATGCCGATTTCCGCAACACGCCCGCAACGACGATCGCCGATATCGTCAAGCTCTCGCCCGGCGTGACCATCACCGGCG
The DNA here is from genome assembly GCF_001717955.1 of Sphingomonas panacis. Taxonomy (NCBI): domain Bacteria; kingdom Pseudomonadati; phylum Pseudomonadota; class Alphaproteobacteria; order Sphingomonadales; family Sphingomonadaceae; genus Sphingomonas; species Sphingomonas panacis. The sequence goes on along the minus strand of NZ_CP014168.1, from coordinate 3,119,342 downwards.
GCAACGGCCCGCGCGACGTCGGCGTGTCGATCCGCGGGTCGAACGCGCGCAACAGCTTCGGCGCGCGCAACATCCAGGTGTTCGAGGATGATTTTCCCGTCACCCAACCCGATGGCCTCGCCCGCTTCGACCTCACCGATCCGCATGCTTATGGCGCGGTCGATGTGGTGCGCGGGCCGTCCTCGGCGCGCTACGGCAATTACGCGGTCGAGGGCGCGATCAACTTCCGCACGCGCAGCGGCCGCGACCTGCAAGGCGTCGAGGCGGGGATCGACGGTGGCAGCTTCGGCTATCTCAACGCTTACGCGACGCTCGGCCATGCCGGGCACGGCTTCGATTACAGCGTATTCGGCAGTTTCGCCCGCGCTGACGGTGCCACCGGCCACACCGGCTATCAAACCGGCACAATCAACGCGCTCGCCACGCTCGCGCTATCCGATCGCGACCGCATCACCGGCAAGGTGATCTACAACGAGGGCGATTTCCGGCTCTCGACACGATTGTCGTACAATCAGTATCTCGCCAATCCGTACCAGCAGGACTGCGACCGCGCAGCGACCGCCGCGCCGGGTTGCGGAACAATCTCGGTGCTGGCGAACGGCGTCAATGGCGCGCGCCTCACGCAGACCGCCGCCGAGGGCGATCTCGCCCGCAACGACCGGCGCACGATCGTCGGCGCGCGCTACGAACATGACTTTGCCGCCGGCACGACCTGGCGCACGCAGGCGACCTTCGACAGCCGCGTGGTCTTCCAGCCGACCAGCGCGACGCCGTTCCGTGGCACGCTCAACAGCTACAACATCAGCTCCGACGTGACCGCGAAGACCCGCCTCGCCGGCTTGGACTCGGTGAGCTTCATCGGCGTTTTCTACAATTACCTCGACGCGCAGAATTACTCGTTCAACAAGACGCCCGCCGGACGCAACGGCATCGGCACGCCGACGCAGACCGTGTTCGGCGGGGTGCGCAACATGGGGGTCCGCGCACGCGAGGAATTGAGCCTCACCCCCGACCTCCAACTCATCCTCGGTATCGGCTACGAGCATTCGCAAATCGACATGCGGCAGACCGCCTACGCCTATCCGGTAGGCGCCAGCCCGGTGCTCACCTACATCCCGGCACTTCGCGACTTCGACAATGTCGCGCCCGAGGCGTCGCTGGTGTGGCAGGCCGATCCGGCGCTCAAGCTGCACGCGCGGATCGGCACCGCGTACGGCATCCCGCAATCGGGCCAGTTGTTCGTCACCACCGCAGGCGTGGCCGGCAATAACGCCGATCTCAAGACGCAGACCAACCTCGGCGTCGATCTCGGTGCCGAGGTGAAGCTCGCCGACACGCTCACCGCCGAACTGACCGGTTATTACGAATGGTTCCGCAACGAGCAGGTCACCCAGTCGGCGGGCGTCAACCTGCTGTCGTTCACCACCAACGTCCCGCGCTCGATCCACCGCGGCGTCGAACTCGCGGTGCGCTGGACGCCCCTGCCCGGCGCGCTTCCGGGCGGCTATGTGCAGGCGAATTACAGCTACAACGACCAGCGCTACACCCGTTATACCGAGCGGCTGACCTCGGGCGCGATGTCGGCGGCGTTCGACCGTGCCGATAATCGCATTCCCGGCGTGATCCCGACGTTCGTCAACGCCCGCCTCGGCTACGACACACCCCACGGCGCGCTCGCCGGGCTGGGAGGCTTCGCGGAAGTGACGTACCGCTCACGCTATTTCATCGACAACGCCAATTTGCTGAGTATCCCGGCCTATACATTGCTCAACCTCAACGTGCATTACGATCCCCCGGCGGGTGACGGCTGGTGGTCGCGCATGTCCTTCTACGCATCGGTGCAGAATCTCACCGACAAGACCTATGTCGGATCGGCCTCGATCATCTCCGACAGCCTCAACGCGGCGGGCCAGCAGAACCCGGCCCCGGTGCTGATGACCACGACGGGTTCGCTCTACGCAGGGCAGCCGCGCACCGTCTATGTCGGCGTGAAAGGACGGTTCTGATGGCACCTATTTCGCGCCCGAGCCTCGGCTACAATGCTGTGTGGCGCTGGCATTTCTATGCCGGGCTGTTCTGCGTCCCGTTCGTGATCTGGCTGGCGCTGACCGGCACGATCTATCTGTGGAAGCCGCAGATCGAAGCCTGGCTCGACCGGCCTTACACCCACCTCGCCACCACCGGGCCACTGGCCTCGCCCGACGCGCAGGTCGCCGCCGCGTTGCGCGCGGTGCCGGGGGCGACGCTGCACAAATATGTGCTGCCGCAACGCGACGATGCCGCCGTGCAGATCCTCGTCACGCGCGATCATGCCGACAAGCGCGTCTATCTCGATCAGCGTTCGCTCGCGGTGCTGAACGTGGCGACCGAGGAACAGCGCCCGTTGCGGGTGGTGTTCCACCTCCACGGCGAACTGCTCGCGGGCGCCGTCGGCAGCTATCTGGTCGAGATCGCCGCGTGCTGGGCGATCGTGATGCTGCTCACCGGATTGTATCTATGGTGGCCGCGCGGGCGCTCGGGGCTCGCGGGGGTGCTCTATCCGCGCCTGCGCAGCAACGGTCGGCCGTTCTGGCGCGATCTGCATGCCGTCGCCGGCATCTGGGTATCGCTGTTCGCGCTCGGCCTGATCCTCACCGGACTGCCCTGGGCCAAGGGGTGGGGCAGCTACCTCACCGAAGTCCGGCAGCTAACCGGCACCGCGCGCGGGCCGGTCGACTGGTCGATCGGCGGCAAACCGCCCGCCGATGCGATGAGTGGCGATCATGCCGGCCACGGTGGCATGATGATGGCCTCGGCACCGATCCGGCCCGGCGAGCTTGCCCGCGTGATCGCCACGGTTCGCCCGCTCGCGGTCGCGCCGCCGGTGCTGATCTCGCCACCGACGCGGCCGGGCGCGCCGTGGTCGGTCGCCTCTGATGCCGCCGACCGGCCGTTGCGCAGCGACCTGAAAGTCGATGGCGAGACCGGCGCTTTGCTCAGCCGTATCGACTTTGCCGAGCGCCACTGGATCGACCGCGTCATCGGCTATGGCGTTGCGATCCACGAGGGCGCGCTGTTCGGGATCGTCAACCAACTGCTCGGCACCGCGACCGCGCTGCTGCTGGTTCTGCTCGCCGTCTCGGGCGTGGTGATGTGGTGGCGCCGGCGGCGGGTCGGTCTCGGCGCGCCGACCACGCTGCCAAGACCGGCGTTCGGCGCCGGTCTGGTGGTCGCGATCGTCGCGCTGGGGCTGTATCTGCCGATGTTCGGCCTCACGCTGATCGTCGTGCTTGCCGCCGAAGCGATCGTGCGGCGGTCTATGCCGGGCGCGGCGCGCTGGCTGGGGTTGCGGGCGGCGACCGCCTAAGCGGCGCGCAACGTCACCCGCACCGATTTGTACGATGGCGTGCCGCTGTGGGGATCGTGATCCTCCAGCGGCACGAGGCAATTCGCCTCCGGGTAATAGGCCGCGAGCGACCCGCGCGCGATCGCATACGCCACCGCCGTATAGCCCTCCAGCCGCCGCCCCGGCCCCGCCTCGATATCGACGATAGCGCCGTGCGCCAGACCGAGGTCGGCGAGATCCTCGGCATTGGCGAACACCACGTCGCGCCGGCCGGTGATACCACGATAGCGATCGTTCAGCCCGTAGATGGTGGTGTTGTACTGGTCGTGACTGCGGATCGTGGTGAGCAGCAGGGCGCCCGCCTCCCCGCTCGCGCCGGCGAGCGGATGAGTCAGGAAATGCGCCTTGCCGTCGGAGGTGTTCCACACCCGGTTCGAAGCGCCCACCGTGAGGCGGAAGCCGCCTTTGTGGCGCACGCGCACGTTGAAATCGCGGAAGTCCGGGAACACCGCTTCGATAGCGTCGCGGACACGATCGTAATCGGCGACCAGCCCGTCCCAGTCGATCGCCACGCTGGGCAGCGTCGCCTTGGCGATCTCCGCGACGATCGCCGGCTCCGAGCGCAGATCGGGTGCTGCGGGCTTGAGCCGCCCGCGCGAGGCGTGGACCATCGACATCGAATCCTCGACGGTCACCCATTGCGATCCGCTCGCCTGCTCGTCGTGTTCGGTTCGTCCAAGGCAGGGCAGCACGATCGTCTCGCGCGCGGTGAGCAGGCAAGTGCGGTTGAATTTAGTAAGGATATTCACCGACAGATCGAGATTTCGAAAGGCGGCGAAGCTCGCCTGCGGATCGGGCATCGCCACCGCCAGATTGCCGCCGAGCGCGATCAGGGCCTTGGCGCGCCCGTCGCGCATCGCCGCCAGCGCCTCGACCGCATTGTGGCCATGCGCGCGCGGCGCCCTGATGCCGAAACGCGAATCGAGCCGTGCCAGCATCGCCTCCGACGGAATCTCGGTGATGCCGACGGTGCGGTCGCCCTGCACGTTGGAGTGGCCGCGCAGCGGGCAAATGCCAGCCCCCGGCTTGCCGATATTGCCGCGCAGCAACAGCAGATTGGCGAGTTGCTGGACGTTGGCGGTGCCGTTGGCGTGCTGGGTAATGCCCATGCCGTAGCACAGGATGACCCGTTCGGCCCGCCAGTAGGTTTGCGCCATGCTCTCGATCGCGCCGCGCGTCAGCCCCGATCGGGCGACGATCTCGTCCCAGCCGGTCGAATCGATATCCGCGCGCAGCGCGTCTAGGCCGAGCGTATGCTCGGCGATGAACGCCCGGTCGAGCAGCCCTGCCCCGCCAGCGGCCAGATCGGCGGCATCGGCTTCGAACAGCGCCTTCATCATGCCCTTGAGCATCGCGCCGTCACCGCCGACGCGGACCTGATGATATTCCGACGCCAGTTCGGTCGCGTGCGTGCTGAGCATCTCGGTCGGATGCTGCGGCGATTTGAACCGCTCGAGCCCGCGCTCGCGCAAGGGGTTGGCGACGACGATCGGCACGCCCCGCCGCGCCGCCGCGCTCAGCGTCGAGAGCATGCGCGGGTGGTTGGTGCCGGGATTGTGGCCGATGCAGAAGATCGCGTCGGCGAGGTCGAAATCCTCCAGCGTCACCGTGCCCTTGCCCACCCCGATCGACTGCGGCAGCCCAACGCTGGTCGCCTCGTGGCACATGTTCGAGCAATCGGGGAAATTGTTGGTCCCGTAAGCGCGCGCGAGCAACTGGAACAGGAACGCCGCCTCGTTCGAGGCGCGGCCCGAGGTGTAGAATTCCGCCTGATTGGGGTCCGCGAGCGCCTGCAACCCAGCGCCGATCCGCGCGAACGCCTCGTCCCATGCGATCGGTACGAAATGGTCGGTCGCCTCATCGTAGCGTAGCGGGTGCGTAAGCCGGCCCGCATCCTCGAGCGCATGATCGCTCCAGCCGAACAATTCGGTCGCGCTGTGGCGCGCGAAGAAATCGGGGTCAACCCGTTTGGCGGTCGCTTCCCACGTCACCGCCTTCGCGCCGTTCTCGCAAAATTCGAATGACGAGGTCTTTTTGGGGTCGGGCCAGGCGCAGCCGGGACAATCGAATCCGTCTGGCTGGTTCATCTGGAGCAGCGCGCGTGTGTCGGTGGACGCGCCCATCTGGTCTCGCACCGCCAGCGCCACCGCCTTCAACGCGCCCCAGCCGCCCGCCGGGCCATCATACTGCTCGACCCCGGCAACCGCCCGCTCGGCCTCAGGCGTATCGCGATAATCTGGCACGTCGACTCCTCACACGCTTCACGGTCGATTCTGGCCGCTCGATCGCCGGAGATCAAACATCCGTTGGTATGGACCTCGGATCGGACTTGGCGCGCGCGGACACGGTCGTTATAGGCGAACGCCTGCCCGTATAGCTCAGTTGGTAGAGCGCCACCCTTGTAAAGTGGATGTCCGGGGTTCGATTCCTCGTGCGGGCAGGGTTTACCGGTCGAACGACGCGCTTCGATCAGGAACCCGACGCGATTTCAGGGCGTTGTCTGCTGCTGTAGCAGCGACGATCGCCGGAGGACGCGTTTCATGGAAGAAGACGAGACCGTTCATTACGATGGCGCCGAAGGTGGCTGGGGTTCGGTGCGCGGCATCGTCGAGACGGCCTTGCGCGAGCGCGCGCGGCCAGCGGCGCTCGATACGCTCAGGCGGCAGAACAAGGCCGGCGGGTTCATGTGCGTGTCCTGCGCGTGGGGCAAACCCAAGGAGCCTCACACCTTCGAGTTCTGCGAAAACGGCGCCAAGGCGACGCTTTGGGAACTGACCAGCCGGCGCTGCACGCCCGAGTTCTTCGCGGCGCATACCGTGTCGGAACTCAAAACCTGGGCCGATTACGATCTCGAACAGACTGGCAGGCTGACCCATCCGCTTCGCTACGATCCGGCGACAGACAAATACGTTCCGTGCGGTTGGGACGAGGCGTTCGCCGCGATCGGCGCCGAATTGAAAGCGATCGATCCCGGCGCCGCCGTTTTCTACGCGTCGGGCCGGGCCAGCCTCGAAACGAGCTATCTCTACGCCCTGTTCGCGCGGCTGTACGGCCACAACAACCTGCCCGACAGCTCCAACATGTGCCACGAAACCACCTCGGTCGCGTTGAAGGACGTGACGGGGTCGCCGGTCGGTACGTGCGTGCTCGCCGATTTCGAACTGTGCGACGCGATCTTCTTCTTCGGGCAGAATCCGGGCACCAACTCCCCGCGTCTGCTTCATCCGTTGCAGGAAGCGGTCAAGCGCGGCTGCAAGATCGTCACCTTCAACCCGATCCGGGAGAAGGGACTGGAGGTCTTCAAGAACCCGCAAAGCCCCAAGGAGATGCTCACCCCCGCCGAGACCAAGATCTCGACGCTCTATCTGCAAGTCAAGACCGGCGGCGACATCGCCGCGATCACCGGCATGATGAAGCACGTGCTCGCGAAGGAGGCCGAGCTGTGGGCGACCGAGAAGCGCCACGTCCTCGACGTCGATTTCATCGCGCAGCATACCGATGGCTCCGATGCGGTGAAGGCGCATGTCGAGGCGACCGACTGGTCCGAGATCGAAGCGGAAAGCGGCCTCGCCCGCGCCGATATCGAGGCGGCGGCCGACATCTACATCGGCGCCAAGCGCTCGATCGCGATGTACGGCATGGGGCTGACCCAGCACGTCCACGGCAGCGACAACATCAAGCTGCTTGTCAATCTGTTCCTGATGAAGGGCAATATCGGCCGCGACGGAACCGGCGTCTCGCCGGTGCGGGGGCACTCCAACGTGCAGGGCCAGCGCACTGTCGGCATCACCGAGAAGCCCGAACTGGTGCCGCTCGACAAGCTCGCCGAGCAATATGGCTTCGAGCCGCCGCGCGAGAAGGGCCTGACCACCGTCGATGCGTGCGCCAAGATCCTCTCTGGCGAGGTGAAGGCGTTCGTCGGCCTAGGCGGCAACTTCGTGCGCGCGATCCCCGAGCGCGAGATGATGGAGACGGCCTGGATCAAGCTGCGGCTGACCGTCCAGATCGCGACCAAGCTCAACCGCAGCCACCTCATCAACGGCGAGGTAGCGTACCTTCTCCCCTGCCTCGGGCGATCAGAGGAAGACCTTCAGGCGAGCGGACCGCAGGCGGTGACGATGGAGGACAGCCTCTCCTGCATCCACGGCTCGCTCGGCAAGGCCAAACCGACTTCGCCCGAGCTGAAGTCCGAACTGGCGATCATCGCCGGCATCGCCAAGGCGACGCTACCGCCTAACCCCAAGGTGCCGTGGGATGCGTGGCTCGGCGATTATGCCAAGGTGCGCGATGCGATCGAGGAGACCTATCCCGAACAATTCCACGACTTCAACCAGCGGGTGTTCACCCCGGGCGGGTTCTATCGCGGCAATTCGGCGCGCGAACGGGTGTGGAAAACCAAGAGCGGCAAGGCCGAGTTCACCGTGCCGAAAAAGCTCAATTCGTGGGGAATCGGCGACAAGGCGGGCCGCTGGCGGCTGATGACGTTGCGATCGAACGACCAGTTCAACACCACAATCTACGGCTACTCGGACCGGCTGCGCGGCATCGAGGGCACGCGCGACGTGCTGCTGATGAACCCGGACGATATCGCGGCAGCGGGGTTGGTCGAAGGGCAGATCGTCGGGCTGGCGAGCGATGCGGACGATGGTGTCGATCGGCAGGTCGGCGGGCTGAAGGTCACCCGGTTCCTGCTGCCGCGCGGATGTCTGGGTGCCTATTATCCCGAGATGAATCCGCTGGTGCCGCTATCCTGGCATGACGAGGAATCGAAGACACCGGCTGGCAAGAGCGTTCCGGTTCGGATCGTGACCTAAATTGATCAGACGGCCTGCCCCGATCATCGGGCAGGCCGTCCCTGTTGCTATCCGCAGAGCGCGCTCACGACCTTGCCGGCCGGATCGATGGCGAGCGTGATGCGCTCGACCCGGAAATCTTGCGTCACCATATCGCCCGGTGCGATTCGCCGGATCTTGCTTGCACCGGTGCGCTGCTTCACCTCAGCGTCATCCGGTGCGGCGTGGCCCACCAGCTTCGCCGCCGCTTCGGGCTGGCATTGCTGGGGCGCGGTTGTGGCGTCATGTGCCCCCGGCGCGGCTGGATCGGCGTCATGTACGGTCGGCACGCATGCCGTGATCAGCGCGGAGGCGGTTACGAGCGTGAAAGCCGTGCTTTTCATCCTCGTGAAACTCCCGGTCTGGTGGTCTGGCGCATCCAGTCTTCGATGCCGAGCCGTTGCGGCACCGCGCGCAGCACGACATCGAGATCACGCCCCGCGCCCTCACGGCAACCGCCGCGATGCGTCGCGACCGTCTGCTGGCCCGCCGCGCCCGTCCAGGTGATCGTATAGGTCGCCATGTCCGTTATTGAGACGGTGCAGGGCACTGCGGTCGTACTGCCATCGGCGGGCCGGAACGGCGCGAGATCGGCCGCCAGCGCGCGATAGACATCCGGCGCGGCGCGGCGCTCGCGCGTGCCGAGCACCGCGGTATGGCGCTCTCCCGTGAAGACAACCGCGCCATCGGCTGCGACCCTGACGTCATAGACCGGGCAGAAACCGAAGCACGGCCCCACCGAGATCGCGATCGACGTCGGCGCGCCGGCGGCGGGCGCAGGCGCAACACCGGGCGCGGCGGTCGCGCAGGCGCCAAGCGCCGCTAGCGCGCCGCATGCCGCCGCGAGCTTCACCGTCTTCACTTCGCCGCGCCCCGGACGCCAGCCGGCAGCATATAGGCCGGGCAATAGCGATAGGTTGTGCCCGGCCCGCGCGTCTGGATCGTGAAGGTCAAAGCGTCCTGAACGGTAACGGTCTGGCGCTCGCTGACGCGCGGCGCGGGTCCGGCACCGGCATCGACGCACGACTGGCTGACCGAATAGCGATCTCCCTTGCGCGCGAGCACGCGCACGCGGCAGGCGCGCGAGTGCGCGTCACTGATGCCGCGCCCATCATATTGGCGGATCGCCGCATTCGGCGCTGACTCGCAGGTGACGCCCTTCTGGACGTAGATCCCGGGCTTGAGGCGGTACACCCCGCCGGGCTTGGGCGAGCGATCCACGCTCGCCACGGCAGGCGCGCCGCCTGCGATAACCGCGAGCGTCAGGCTCGAAAGCAGTCCGATTCGAAGCAGCATGTCATTCTCCCGGTAGGTTCCGATCGGCTGTATCGTGCCGAATCTGAACGTAGACGGAGCCGATCGCCCGATCCCTTGAACGCTGCGTCAGCCGATGCCGAGCGTGTCGAGCCGCTTGCGCAAGGTGTTGCGGTTGATGCCGAGCGCGCGTGCGGCACGAAGCTGGTTGTTACCGTGCCGCTCCAGCAGCGCCTCGATCAGCGGGCGCTCGACCTCACCGATGATGCGATCGTACAACGAACCGTCATCAAGCGCCGCCGGCTCCTCGATCGCCAGCCGCTCGAGCCGTGCGCGGATCGCCGCTGCGATGCCGGGATCGACCTCCGCCGGCGGATTGGCCGAATAGGAACCGCCGAGCAGCACGCGAACCTCGCCCGCGCCGATCATGTCGTCGCGGCTGAGCACGGCCATGCGGCGCATCATATTTTCCAATTCGCGCACGTTGCCGGGCCAGTCGTGGCTTTCCAGCACCGCGATCGCCTGCGGGTCGAGCTGCTTGCGCGGCAGTCCGCTCTCGGCAGCGCGGTCGAGGAAATGGCGCGCGAGCAAGGCGATGTCCTGCCGTCGCGCGCGCAGGGCCGGCAGCGTCACCGGGACGACGTTGAGCCGGTAGAACAGATCCTCGCGGAACTGCCCGTTCGACACCAGAACGGCGAGATCGCGATTGGTCGCCGCGACGATGCGGACGTCGGCGCGGATCGTGCGGGCGCCGCCAACGGTGGTGAACTCGCCCGATTGCAGCACGCGCAGCAGCCGGGTCTGCGCCTCCATCGGCATGTCGCCGATCTCGTCGAGAAAGAGCGTGCCTCCCGCCGCTTGCTCGAACCGCCCGGCCGAGCGGGCCTGCGCGCCGGTGAACGCGCCGCGTTCATGCCCGAACAATTCCGCCTCGATCAGCTCGCGCGGGATCGCCGCCATGTTGATCGCGACGAACGGCGAACGGCGGCGCGGCCCGAGATCATGGATCGCGCGCGCGACCAGCTCCTTGCCCGTCCCCGATTCGCCCGAAATCAACACGGTAAGGTCGTTCGACACGACACGCGCGATCACGCGGTACACGTCCTGCATCGCCGGCGAACGGCCGATCAGCGGCAACGCGCGGTCTTCCTCGCCGATCGGCTCGGCGACGCCGCCCGAACCCCGCGCCAGCGCGCTTTGCACGGCAGCGGCGAGCGTATCGAGGTCGAACGGCTTGGGCAGATAATCGAACGCACCGACCTCGGTCGAGCGAACCGCCGTGGTCAGCGTGTTCTGCGCCGACAGGACGATCACGGGGAGACCGGGGTGTTCGGCGACCAGCCGCGCGACCATGTCGAGGCCGTTGCCGTCGGGCAGCACGACATCGGTGATGAGCACGTCGGGCAGCCCCGCCGCGAGCCGCATCTCGGCCTCGGCGAGCGTCGCGGCGGTGGTCAGGCGATGGCCGTCGCGTTGCAGCGCCTGCACGATCACGGTGCGGATCGCGCCGTCGTCATCGACGACGAGGATGTTGCCGGCTCTGGTCACGCTGAACCTCTGGGAAGCAGGATACGAAATACGGTGCTGAGCGGCGAGCCTTCGCGCGCATATTGGACGATGCCGCCCATATCGCGCACCAGCTTATCGACCAGCGAAAGGCCAAGCCCCTGCCCCTCGGGCTTGCCCGACACGAACGGATCGAACAGGTGATCCGCGATCTCCTCGGGCGCGCCGGGGCCGTTGTCGATGACGCACACTTCGATCGGCAGCGGCCGGCGGGGGCGGCCCGGCGACGGGCTTACCGCCATGCCGTGCCGATACGCGGTGGAGAGCAGGATGCGCGGGTTGGCGACGGTGGTGAGCGCCTCGCAGCCGTTCTTGAGCAGGTTGAGCACGACTTGCAGCAACGCGTCTGGATCGACCAGTACCGGCGGCAGCGATGGATCGAACCGTTCCTCGATCGTCACGTTGCGGCCGAACCCGGCCAGCGCGACCCGCCGCGCGTGGTCGAGCAGCGGGTAGATGTTCGAAGGCTGAAGGTTGAGCGGACGTGTGTCGGTGAAATCCTGCATCCGGTCGATCAGCGCGGCGATGCGATCGACTTCGGTGGTGATGAGCGTCGTGAGAGTCGTGTCTGTCTTCGGCCCGGCGAGCAGTTGTGCCGCGCCGCGAATGCCCGATAGCGGATTCTTGATCTCATGCGCGAGCATCGCCGCCGCGCCGATCGCCGCGCGCGCCGCCGAAGCGCGATCGACCGAATGCCCCATTCGCCGCGAGGCGGCGGCGTGGTGCAATGTCACGGTTCGCCAGCCGGGCCGGTCGGCGACGCGCGCCTCGATGTAATCGACCCGGACGCGCATGCCGCCGCGCCGCAGTTCGATCTCGGTATCGAACGCCGCGAACAGCCGCTCGTCGCGGTCGCTCGGCGCGCGCGGTGGGACGATCACCGAATCGAGCGTCTGCCCGCGCATCGCGCGTTCGGACAGGTTGAGAAGCGTCTCGCACTCGGCATTGGCGTAGGTGATGCGGCCGTCAGGATCGAGCACCATCACCGCCACCGGCAGAGTCGCGAACAGCTCGGCGAAGCCCGGCCCCGCCGCACCCTCGGTCATGCGGTCACGCCGCCGCGCGGCTGCGCCACGGCGCGTAGAACTCGGCGAGCATCGCCTTGACCTGATTCGCATCGGCGATCTGGTTGGTCTTGTTGCGGAACTCGGCCGAACCATGCAGTCCGCGCGTGTACCAGCCGATATGCTTGCGCATCATGTTGACGCCGGTTTCATTGCCGTAATGCTCGAGCATCGCCTCGTAATGTGCTGCGATGAGGCAATATTGTTCGTCAAGTGTCGGATCGGGAACGCGCCGGCCGGAGCGGAACCACTCCATCACCTGACCGAGCAGCCACGGCCGACCATAGGAACCCCGTCCGATCATCACGCCGTCCGCGCCCGATTGCTCCAACGCCGACTCGGCCTCCTCGATCGAGCAGATGTCGCCATTCGCGATCACCGGCACGCTCACCGCCTCCTTCACGCGGCGGATGAAGCCCCAGTCGGCATTGCCCTTGTACATCTGGTTGCGGGTACGGCCGTGGACGGTGATCATCTTCACGCCGAGATCCTCGGCGATGCGCGCGAGCTCGGGCGCGTTGAGGCTCGAATGGTCCCAGCCCATCCGCATCTTGAGCGTGACCGGCACGCTCACAGCATCGGCCACGCCCTTGATGATCGCAGCGGCGGTGACGAGATCGCGCATCAGCGCCGATCCCGCATCGCCATTGGTCACCTTGCGCACCGGGCAGCCCATGTTGATGTCAATGATCGCGGCGCCACGATCTTCGGAGAGCTTCGCCGCCTCGCCCATCTCATAGGGTGTGCAGCCGACGAGCTGCATAGAAACCGGGTCTTCGATCGGGTGCCACGCCGCTTTCTGGAGCGACTGGCGGGTCTCGCGGATCGCCGCCTGACTCGCCACCATCTCGGTGACATTGAGGCCAGAGCCGTACCGGCGCACGATCGTGCGGAACGGCATGTCCGAGACGCCGGTCATCGGCGCCAGGATGATCGGCTGGTCGATCGTCACGGGGCCGATCTGGATGGGAGCGAGGGTGCGCGGGGTCACGGTTGGTCTGCCTGAAAAACAGGCAGCCTATAGGCGAGAGCGCCGCGTGCGGCAAGGCTGGCGGGCGGGTGCGGCATGGGCTAGGCGCTGCGACCATGTCGTCCACTCGTACCGTCGCGATCATCGTTGCCGCCGGCCAGGGCCTGCGCAGCGGCAGCGCGCTTCCCAAACAATTCGCCGCGCTCGCCGGCAAGCCGATGCTCGCGCACAGCCACGCCGCGCTCGCTGCACATCCCGATATCGACAGCGTGTTGGTGGTGATCGGCGCCGGGCAGGAGACGATGCTCGCGGAAGCGCTCGGCGATGTGCCCTTCGTCATTGGCGGCGCGACTCGGCGTGAGTCGGTGCTGAGCGGCCTCGAAGCCTTGGCCGCCGATGCGCCCGACCGCGTGCTGATCCACGATGCCGCCCGCCCCTTCCTGTCGGCGACGGTGATCGACCGACTGATCGCCGCCCTCGATGCCGAGCTCGGTGCGTTCCCCGCCTTGCCCGTCGCCGACACGCTGGTGCGCGACGACGGCACGCCCGTCCCGCGCGACGGACTCCACCGCGTCCAGACCCCGCAAGCGTTCCGTTTCGCCGAGGTGCTCGCTGCGCACCGCACCTGGCCCGAGGACGCCGAAGCGACCGACGACGCGCAGATGGTCGCGCGGTCGGGCCACACAGTCTCCATCGTCCAGGGCGACCCGATGCTCGAAAAGATCACCCACCCCGCCGATTTCTCCGCCGCCGAGGCGCGCCACGCCGCGACGTTGCGGGTGCGGACCGCCTCCGGCTACGATGTCCACCGGCTCGTCGAAGGCGAGGAATTGTGGCTCGGTGGGCTGCTGATCCCCCACGACAAGGGGCTATCGGGGCACAGCGATGCCGATGTCGCGCTCCACGCCATTACCGACGCTTTGCTCGGCACGATCGCCGACGGCGATATCGGCATGCACTTCCCGCCGAGCGACCCGCAGTGGCGCGGCGCCAATTCGGCGCAATTCCTCCAGCACGCCGCCTCGCTGATCGCGGCACAGGGCGGCATCATCGACTTCATCGATCTCACCATCATCTGCGAGGCGCCCAAAATCGGCCCGCACCGCGCCGGTATGCGCGCGCGCATCGCCGAACTGTTGCGGCTTGAGCCGGGGCAGATCAGCGTCAAGGCAACCACCACCGAGCGGCTTGGGTTCACCGGACGCGGCGAAGGCATCGCCGCACAGGCCATCGCAACGATCAGGATTGGCACGCAATGAAAGCACTCCAAAAGCTGGCATTCGCCGCCGCGGCATGCGCGCTCACCGGCCAGGCGGCGGCGGAGCCGCTCCGCGCGCGCGCGTGCCTAACCGCGCCCGAGGCCGAGTCGCTGCTCATCACCGTCATTCCCGATGCGCTCGAAGAGGTTAGCCACACCTGTGCCAACCAGCTTCCCGCCGGCGCGCTGCTGCGCAGCCCCAGCCGCGCGTTCGGCGACAGTTACCGCACGCTCGCCGATGCCAATTGGCCCAACACGCGCCGCGCACTCGCCAAGATCCTGCCGCCCGATGCCGCGCCGATGCTCGACAACGATCTTGCCCGGCTGATGCTGATCTCGCTCGCGGGGCCGATCGTCGCGCAGCAGGTCACGCCAGCCGATTGCGGGCCGGCCAATCGCTTCCTTACGATGATCGCGCCGCTGCCGCCCAAGAACGCGGTCGCGGCGATCGTGGCGGCGATGCAAATTGCCGCGACCGATCGCAAGAACGGCACCAAGCCCGCCGCCATCCCCGTCTGTTCGTTCGGAGCGCAGTGACCATGCTCACCATCTTGCCCGAAGACCTTGTCGCCGCCGCGCGGAAGGTGGTCGATGCCAATCTCGCCGCCGGCCGCACCGTCTGCGTCGCCGAGAGTTGCACCGGCGGCCTCGTCTCTGCCGCGATCACCGAAATTCCGGGGTCGTCGGAGATGTTCGAGCGCGGCTACATCACCTATTCGAACGACGCCAAGGTCGATACGCTCAATGTCAGCCCCGACGTGATCGACACGTTCGGCGCTGTCTCGATCGCGACGGCGTGGAGCATGGCGCAGGGCGCGCTTGAGGCGAGCGGTGCCGACGTCGCGATCGCCATCACCGGGGTTGCCGGGCCAGGCGGCGGCACCGAGAAGAAGCCGGTCGGTACGGTCGTATTCGCCCGCGCCGAGCGCGGTGCCGATCCGCAGCACGTCGTCGCCGATCGCAAGGACTTTGGCGAGATCGGGCGCGGCGGCATCCGCCTTCAGGCGGCGTTGTGCGCGCTCGAATTGCTGATGCCGTCGGCGGCCGAGCCCGACGGCGAACCGTAAAGCGCCGCGGCGCGCTCCTCGAATGCGCCAATCATCTTGCGTAGCGCGACACCGAACACCTGCCCGGCGAGCATCTCGAACACGCGGTTCTTGAACGCGAAATCGACCGTAAAATCGACCGCGCAGCCGGTGCCCTCCGGCCGGAACACCCAGTCGTTGCGCAGATATTTGAGCGGCCCATCGAGATAGTCGACATGCACCCGCTCTGGCCGCTGCTTTTCGACCTTCGACGTGAAGGTCTCACGCAGCCCCTTGAAGCCGACGATCATGTCGGCGACCATCTGGGTTTCGCTGTTCGATCGAATGCGGATCGCCGACACCCACGGCAGGAACTCGGGATAGCGCGCCACGTCGGCGACCAGATCGAACATCTGTTCGGGCGTGTACGGCAGATGGCGGGTCTCGTGGTGCTTAGGCATCGCGCGTCGCCCAGTCCATATCCGTCACAGGGCCAAATAGCGTCACCCCAGCGCAAGCTGGGGTCTGCCCGTGATGGCGGGGGCCTTTACCGCGAGAGACCCCAGTTCGCGCTGGGGTGACGTATGTGGCGTGCAGGTTCACACCCGCACCGTCGCCAGCTTAGCCTCCCGCGCAGCGCGAAGCCGCGCGAAATCATCGCCCGCGTGGTAGCTCGAGCGGGTCAGCGGCGAGGACGCCACGAGCAGAAAGCCCTTGGCGCGCGCGATCGCCGCATAAGCGTCGAACGCCTTGGGCGTGACGAAATCGAGCACCTTGGCATGGCGCGGCGTCGGCTGGAGATATTGCCCCATCGTCAGAAAATCGATGTCGGCGGAGCGCATGTCGTCCATCACCTGATGGACTTCGAGCCGCTCCTCACCCAGCCCGAGCATCACGCCCGACTTGGTGAAGATTGAAGGGTCGTGGCGCTTGACGCTTTCGAGCAGCCGCAGCGACGCATAGTAACGCGCACCGGGCCGAATCGTCGGGTACAGCCGGGGGACCGTTTCGAGATTGTGGTTGTACACGTCGGGCCGCGCCGTGACGATCGACTCGATCGCGGCCTGCGCCTTGTTGCGGAAGTCGGGCGTGAGGATCTCGATCGTCGTCGTGGGCGTGGTGCGGCGCAGCGCCTCGATCACCTTGACGAATTGCGACGCACCGCCATCGGGCAGATCGTCGCGATCGACCGAGGTGATGACGATATGCTCAAGCCCCAGCTCGGCGGCGGCATCGGCGGTGTGCTGCGGCTCCAGCGCATCGACCGCGCGTGGCATGCCGGTCTTGACGTTGCAGAACGCGCAGGCGCGGGTGCAGGTGTCGCCGAGGATCATCACCGTCGCGTGCTTCTTGGTCCAGCATTCGCCGATGTTGGGGCAGGCCGCTTCTTCGCAGACGGTGTTGAGGCCGAGCCGGCGCATAAGCCCCTTGGTCTCGTTGAACACCGCGCCCATCGGCGCTTTCACGCGAATCCAGTCGGGCTTGCGCTGGCGGCCCTCGGGTTGGGCGGCGGGGTGAGCGATCGGAGTAATCTCGTTCATGGCTCGCAAATAGCCATCCGCACCGCTTACCACAACTGCCGCGCGGATCATCATGGTTGCGCTTGTCGTATGCGGCGCTTTGCCCCTAGGAACCCCGCTATACCCGAAACGACGGAGAGCAGTATGAGCGGATTCGCGGACCTCATCGAAGGCTATCAGCGCTTTCGCGTGGTCGACTGGACTCGCCAGCGTGATCGCTGGGCCGAATTGCGCGAGGGCCAGGCGCCGCGCGTGATGGTGATCGCCTGTTCCGACAGCCGGGTCGATCCCGCGCAGGTGTTCGATACCTCGCCCGGCGAGATCTTCGTGGTCCGCAACGTCGCCAATCTGGTGCCGCCGTTCGAACTCGACGGATCGCGCCACGGCGTCTCGGCCGCGCTCGAATTCGCGGTCACCCAGCTCAACGTCACCGACATCGTGGTGATGGGGCATGGCTCGTGCGGCGGCGTCAAGGCGTCGCTGACTCATGCCTTCGACGGCGCAGCCCCCGGCGAGGGCGGTTTCATCGCGCACTGGGTCGACATGCTCGACACCGCGCGCGACGGCATCGTCGCCGAACACGGCACCGGCCCCGAGGCGGCACGGGCGCTCGAACTGGAAACGGTGCGCGTCAGCATCGCCAACCTGCGTACCTTCCCGTTCATTCCCGAGCGCGAGGCGGCGGGCACGCTCACGCTGCGCGGCGCCTATTTCGCGATCGCCGACGGCGTGTTGCACGTGATGGGCGAAGACGGCGCCTTCACGCCGGCCTGACCCGCTCAGGCCGGGTCGCTCGCCGCCGGCACGCTGATGTGGCGCGGTTTGCCGGCGTCCTGCGCTACATCGGGCGCGAATGCCCCGCGATGCACGCGAATGCCGGCGACCCCGCTGTCGGCCACAGGCGTTAGCGCCGGCGCTACCGGGGCCGGCGCCGCGTCCTGGGGGGCGCTGCGGTGGATCGTCACCGATCCGACCACCTGGATGCCGCCATCGACGGCGCTGGACGCCACAACATTGCTTTCATCGCTCGCTGCGAGGATCGGACTGATCCGTACCGGCACGGTCTCGTTCCCCGAATAGCTCTGCCGGAAGGCGAGCGCATTCTCCATCGCGCCGCGCCAGCGGTAGAAGATATGCGCCCCGATCGCCGCGACCTGCTTCATGCTGGTCGCCCACCACGGCGACACGTAATTGGCGTGGTAGAAGGTCGCAGACCCCACCGGCGCATAGACCAGTCCCGCCAGCGCGCCCGTCGCCACCGCCCGCGCTCGCGCCCAGGCGGCGGGCTGGATCGGATGATTCATCGATCCGTCGCAGGTGAAGCTGAACTGGCAGCCGGTCGATCGCGTCGATCCCTGGTAGACGACCCCGCAGATGCTGCTGGGAAACGCCGGATCGCGCACCCGGTTGAGCACGACCTGCGCGACCGCGCGCTCGCCCTCGTCCGATTCGGAGCGCGCCTCATAATAGACCGCCGCCGTCAGGCAATCGATCGCCCGAGCGGCATCGTCGGGCGTCTGCGCGCGCGCGAGGAAGGCGGGCGCCGCGTCAAACTCCGACTCGGTCGCGGCAGCCGCTTCGCGCAGCGCCGTGCGTGTGAGATCCATCGGCACTTTCAGATCGAGCTGCCTGAGCAAATCGGGCGCGCGCACGATCGGCGGGATGTCCATCACCACCTGCATCGGCGGCGTGCGCGTACACGATGTCATCAGCACCAGCGTCGGCAGCACGAGCAGCAAAAATCTGAGCATGACAATCCGACGCGGTGGCAACTCGCGTTCGAATAGCCGCCAAGCCTTAGCTTTGGATTAAGGACGCCGTCTCACAGCCCCAGCGCCGCGCGCGCGACCTTCTCGACCTCGGGGTCGAGCTGCGGCGGGGTCATGTCGACGCCAGCTTCCAGCGCGTCCGCGATCAACGTCAGCGCGGTGATCCGCGCCACCTTCTTGTCATTGCCATCGACGACATGCCACGGTGCCCACCGCGTATCGGTGCGGCGAAACATGTCGTGCATCGCGTCGAGATATTCGTTGCGCTTGGCGCGGTTGCGATAATCCTCCAGCCCGGTCTTCCAGCGTTTCCATGGATGATCGAGCCGTCCCGCCAGGCGCTTGTCCTGGGTCTTCTGACTGACATGGATGAACATCTTGACGATCGTCGTGCCTGAATCGACCTGCTGCGCCTCGAACTCGTTGATCTCGTCGTAGCCGCGCTTCCACGCCTTCTCGCTGGCGAAATTCTCGACCCGTTCGACGAGGACGCGACCGTACCAACTGCGATCGAACACTGCGATGTCGCCGTTCGCGGGCAACCGCTGCCAGAACCGCCAGAGGAAATGCCGGTCGCGTTCCTCCTCGGTCGGCGCCTTGATCGGCCAGACCTCGAAGTTGCGCGGGTCCCATTCGCTGGTCAGCCGCTGGATGATGCCGCCCTTGCCCGCCGCGTCCCAGCCCTCGAACAGCACGATCGCGCGTTTGCCGTGGACGATGTGCGCGACCTGAACGTGCGCGAGCCGCTTCTGCAGCTTGGTGATCGCGGCATCATAATCGCCGTCATATTCGGCACCGGATTCATAGTCGGACAGGGAGATCGTCATCCCCTACCCTAACCGGTCATGCCGAGCGAAGTCGAGGCACGTGCGCCCCGCCTCGCTCGACAATGACGACGCTTATTTCGCGCCGGGACCGTCCACCGTCTTGATGTGGAGTTCCTTCAGCTGCTTCGGGGTGGCGAAGTTCGGCGCGCCCATCATGAGATCCTCCGCCTTCTGCGTCATCGGGAAAGTGATGACCTCGCGGATGTTGGGCTCGTCGGCGAGCAGCATGACGATCCGGTCGACACCCGGCGCCGACCCGCCGTGCGGCGGAGCGCCGCACTTGAACGCGTTGATCATGCCCGCGAAGTTGGTGTCGACATCGGCCTGCGTATAGCCGGCGATCTCGAACGCCTTGTACATGATCTCGGGCTTGTGGTTGCGGATCGCGCCCGACGACAGCTCCACGCCGTTGCAGACGATGTCGTATTGATAGGCGAGGATATCGAGCGGGTTCATCGTCTCCAGCGCGTCCATCTCGCCCTGCGGCATCGAGAACGGGTTGTGGCTGAAATCGACCTTCTTGGCGTCCTCGTCATATTCAAACATCGGGAAATCGACGATCCAGCAGAATTCGAAACGCTTGTCGTCGATCAGGCCGAGCTGTTCGGCGACGCGCGTGCGCGCGAGGCCGGCGAGCTTGGCGGCCTGCGCTTCCTTGCCCGCCGCGAAGAACATCCCGTCGTCAGGGCCGAGGCCGAGCGCGTTGGCCATCGCCGTCATCTTCGCCTCGCCGTGGTTCTTGGCGATCGGCCCGCCCCATTCGCCACCCTTGCGCGTCGCATAGCCGAGGCCCGCGAACCCTTCGCCCTGCGCCCAGCTATTCATGTCGTCGAAGAACTTGCGGCTCTTGTCGGCGGTGCCCGGCGCGGGGATCGCGCGCACCACGTCACCGCCCTCGACGATCGACGCGAACCGGCCGAAGCCCGATCCGACGAACTGCTCGGACACGTCCGAGATCAGGATCGGGTTGCGCAGGTCGGGCTTGTCGTTGCCGTATTTCAGCATCGATTCGCGGTACGGGATTCGCTTGAACGGCAGCGGGCTGACGGTGCGGCCCTTGCCCTGCCAATCGGCGAACTGCTCGAACACGCCGTGCAGCACCGGCTCGATCGCGGCGAACACGTCGTCCTGGGTGACGAAGCTCATCTCGAAATCGAGCTGGTAGAATTCGCCCGGTGAGCGATCAGCGCGGGCATCCTCGTCGCGGAAGCACGGCGCGATCTGGAAATAGCGGTCGAACCCGGCCACCATCAGCAACTGCTTGAACATCTGCGGCGCCTGCGGGAGCGCGTAAAATTTGCCCGGATGCACGCGGCTCGGCACCAGATAATCGCGCGCGCCCTCGGGGCTGCTCGCGGTCAGGATCGGCGTCTGGAATTCGGTGAAGCCCTGCCCGATCATGCGCTGGCGCAGCGACGAGATCACCTGCGAACGCAGCAGGATGTTCGCGTGGAGCCGCTCGCGCCGCAGATCGAGGAAACGATAGCGCAGGCGGATATCCTCGGGATATTCGTTCTCGCTCGCCACCGGCATCGGCAGGTCATGCGCGGCTGACTGCACCACGGCGGAGGTGGCCCGCACTTCGATCGCGCCGGTCGGCAGGTTCGGGTTCACCGCCTCGCCGGCGCGCGCCACCACAGTGCCGGTGATCGTCACCACGCTCTCGCTGCGAAGGCTTTCGATCACGTCGAACACCGGGCCGCTCACGTCGGTGACGATCTGGGTGATGCCATAATGGTCGCGCAGATCGACAAAGACGAGATCACCGTGATCGCGCTTCTTATGGACCCAGCCCGACAGGCGGACTTCCTGGCCGACCTGTTCGGCGCGGAGTTCGGCGCAAGTGTGCGTGCGATAGGCGTGCATGGTTCTCGTCTTTCAATCGTCACCCGCCCCGCTCGTCACCCCAGCGCAAGCTGGGGTCTCCCGCGGGGAGGGCACTCACTATCGCCGAAATACCCCAGCTTGCGCTCGGGTGACGGCATTGGATGGTCCGCGCACTCCCTTTCCGACACGCCTTTGTCAAGGCGCGCATCCCTCGCTAAAGGGTCAAGATGCATATCCATCCGCTCATTACCGACAGCGCCACGCTCGCCAATCTCTGCACCCGCCTCGCCGAAGCCGATTTCGTCTGCGTCGATACCGAGTTCATGCGCGAGAACACCTTTTGGCCCGAACTGTGCCTGATCCAGATCGCCGACGAGAACGAGGCGGCGGCGATCGATCCGATGGCGCCCGGCCTCGACATGCAGCCGCTGCTCGACCTGATGGTCAACAACCCGGACGTGCTCAAGGTCTTCCACGCCGGCGGGCAGGATCTCGAAATCGTCTATAACCTTACCGGCAAGACGCCCTATCCGCTGTTCGACACGCAGGTCGCCGCAATGGCGCTGGGGCAAGGCGAACAGATCGGCTATTCGAACCTCGTCGATGCTTATCTCGGCATCAGCGTCGACAAGGGCGCGCGCTTTACCGACTGGAGCCGCCGTCCGCTCGACGCGCGCCAGATCGAATATGCGATCGGCGACGTGACTCACCTCGCCAAGATCTTCCCCAAGATGCTCGCACGGCTTCGCAAAACCGGGCGCGGCGCGTGGCTCGATCAGGAGATGGAGCGAATCGGCGACCCCGCCAACTACGCCAACGATCCCGAAGAAGCGTGGCGCCGCATCCGCGTGCCCAGCCGCAAGGCCGATATCCTCGGCCGCCTCAAGGCGCTGGCGCGCTGGCGCGAACTGGAGGCGCAGGGCAAAAACCTCCCGCGCGGCCGAATCGTCAAGGATGAGACGATCGCCGACATCGCCGGCCACCCGCCGCGCAAACAGGCCGACCTCGCCAAGGTTCGCGGCCTCTCCCCGACCTGGGCGACCAACGACATCGGCGGCCGCATGATGGTCGCACTGGAACATGCCGAGCCGATGCCCGCCGAGGAGATGCCCGCGCGCGACGATCGCAAGCCCGGTCTGGGTAAGGACGGCGCTTTGGTGGCGGACCTGCTCAAGCTGCTTCTAAAAATCCGCTCACGCGACATCGACGTGGCGGCACGGCTGCTCGCGCGCGGCGATGATCTCGATGCGCTCGCAGCGGGCCAGCGTGAGGGGCTGTCGATTTTGGAGGGGTGGCGCTTCGAACAATTCGGCCGCGATGCGCTCGATCTGGTCGAGGGGCGGCTGGCGTTCGCGGTGGTGGGCGGCAAGCTCAAGATGACTCGCGCGGAAACGGTGGAGTGAGCCGGGCGATGCGGCGTTTGATCCGGTCGAGCGAATGCTGTCTCGCTCCGTCGGCTTAACGCTGGCGTAGTTAACGCTGCCTTAAACACCCGTTCGTGCTGAGCTTGTCGAAGCACGTGCCAAGTAACGCAGCGTCTGGGGGCATGTGCTTCGACAAGTTCAGCACGAACGGAGTAAAAAACAAGAGGGCGGCCCCGGTCTGCACCGGGGCCGCCCTTTTCATTTACGCCGCGACCGGAGCCGAGGCGAGCCAGGTGAGCCACAGCTTGGCGATGTCCGCGTTTGGTGCGGTCGTCACCTTGGTCAGCGTGGCGCGCGCGCCTTCCTTATCGCCACCGAGCGCCTGCGCGATGCCGAGGTGGAGGTTGAGGCGGTCGTTGTCGTTCACGCCCTTGGTGGCAGCCAGCTTGTACAGTTCGGCGGCCTTGGCGTAGTTGCGCTCGCCGAGATAGGCGTCGCCCGCCTGCGAGGCGAGATCGCCCTTCGGCGCGGCAGCGGCCGCCTTTTCCTGCGCGGCGAGCGGCTTGTCCGACGCGATCGATTCACTGGCCTGCTTGGCCATGTCGGTCGCGGTGGCGTTGCCGGCCGGGATCACCTTCGAATCGAAGCCTTCCTTGATGACCGTCTTGGCTTCGGTCGGCAGTCCGGTCTTGTTCGCGGCATCGGCGTAATCGATGTACTCCTTCGCGCCGGCGAGCGAATTGGTGACCCGCATCAGGCGGTACAGATCGATCCGGTTGCGATCGGTCAGCTTCGCCGCACCCGGGCCGGAAAAGCCGAAGGTGTAAATCGCGGTGCGCCAATTCTCCTTGGTGCCGTAATTCGCCAGCCACGCCTGCGTCCAAGTGTTGGTCTGCTCCGGGAGATTGGCCTTGATCGCATGCGACACGGCATATTTGTACCATGCCTCGGGCGCCTTGCGACCGGCGGCCTGCTCGGCCTTGACCGCAGTGTCGAGCTCGGCGACGCCACCGGCCACGTCACCCGCCTCGACCTTCGCGCGCGCAAGGTTGAGCGGAAGATCGGCATTCTGGTAGCCGAGGTCACGCGCGCTCGCCATCAACTGCGCCGCTTTGGCATAGTCCTTCTGGTTGTAGGCGAGGTTGCCGCGGATATAGGTGAACTGCGCCTTTTCCGCCTTCGGCGTGATCGGATTGGCGATCAGCGTTTCGAGCGGCTGGGCCAGCACGACGTCGTTGCGCTGCGCCTCGGGCAAGGCGTTCATCTCGCCACTCGCCACCTGGAGGCGGAACTTGGCGATGATGTAGCTGTCGGACGCGTTCTTCGCAAGCCCGTCGGCCTCGGTCAGCTTCGCCTTGGCCGTCGCATAATCCGGCGGCGTCGCGGCGAGCGCGGTCTGGATCGCGCCGAGTGCCGGACGCGCCTCGTTCGACAGGTTCTTTGGGTTGAAGCCGTCGGCAGGCGCCGCTTCGGCCGGCTTTTCCTTCTTCGCGTTCGCCGGCAGCGCGATCACGGTGCCACCTAGGCCGAGCATCAGCGCCCCGGCAATCGCAATCCTCGAAACACCCTGCATCATGAAGTTCTCCTACGTCGGCGCTGGCCGATCACCGCGCCGCTCTACCGATCCGTTTCGCCGCGTTCAAGCGACGCGGCGTGTGCCGGCTTCTGGCCGGCGCGGACTGAACAACGGTTGAACCCGGATGCGGCTCCCTTTGACGCTTTGATGCGCGGCCGCTACCCGCCCGCCATGATTGCTTTGCTCTCGCCCGCCAAAACGCTCGATTACGAGCGGCCGATTCCCGATGTGATGCCAACCAAACCGCGCTTCGTCGAGGAAGCCGATACACTCGCTGCCGCAGCAGCGCGGCTCGGCCAAAAGAAGCTCGCCGAGTTGATGCACATCTCGCCCAAGCTCGCCAAGCTCAATGCCGACCGCTTCGCCGGTTTCGCCGACGCTCCCGAACGTCCGGCGCTGTTCGCCTTTGCCGGCGACGTCTACACCGGGTTCGAGGCGGCGACACTCGACGAACCGGCGATCGCGTTCGCGCAGGATCATGTCCGCATGCTATCGGGGCTATATGGGCTGCTCCGCCCGCTCGATGCGATGCGCCCCTATCGACTCGAAATGGGCACGCGCTGGGCACCGCGCCGCAAAAGCCTGACCGATTGGTGGGGCGACCGAATCGCGGCCGCCGTGCGCGACGATGTCGCCGCGGAAGGGTCTGGCGTCGTCCTCAACCTCGCCAGCCAGGAATATTTCGCCGCCGTCGCCGGCCGGCTGGAAGGCGTGCGCGTGATCGACGTCGATTTTCGCGAACCCGGCCCGGACGGCCCACGCTTCGTCAGCTTCAACGCCAAGCGCGCGCGCGGCATGATGGCGCGCTGGCTGTGCGAACATCGCATCACGGAGGTGGCGGCAATGCAGGGCTTCGACAGCGACGGCTACCGCTTCGACGCGGACGAGAGCGATGACGATCGCTGGCGGTTCACCCGCGCATGAGCAGCGCGGTCGTCATCGGCGCATCGGGCGGGATCGGCGCGGCATTCGTCCGTGCGCTGGAGGACGAAGGCACGTTCGGCACCGTCCACGCCTTCGCGCGCAGCTTCTCGGGCGCCGGCCATCTCGATCTGGAGGACGAGGCCAGCATCGCCGCCGCTGCCGCGATCGTCGCCAAGGGCCCGGCACCGACGCTGATCCTGGTCGCGACCGGCCTGCTCCACGAAGGCGAGCGTGGCCCGGAGAAAGCGATCGCCGATCTCGACCCGGTATGGCTCGCACGCAATTTCGCGATCAACGCGATCGGCCCGGCGATCGTCGCCAAGCACTTCCTGCCGTTGATGCCGCGTGATGGCCGCTGCGTGTTCGGCGTTCTGTCCGCGCGGGTCGGCAGCATCGCCGACAACCGGCTCGGCGGCTGGTACGGCTACCGCGCTTCCAAGGCGGCACTCAACATGCTGGTGCGCACGCTGGCGATCGAGGAGAAACGCCGCAACGGCCGCTCGATCGTGGTGGCGCTGCACCCCGGCACCGTCGACACCCCGTTGTCGCGCCCGTTCCAGGGCAATGTCGCGCCAGGACAGTTGTTCGAGGCCGATCGCGCCGCGTTGCAACTCCTCGACGTGATCGACGGACTCAAGGCACCCGATTCGGGCAAGCTGTTCGCGTGGGACGGCGCCGAAGTCTCTCCATGACGGAGATGTCATGTGGGCTTCATTATGGCTCGCAGGCGATGGGTCCAGACCCAATCGCGGGGCGCGCCGCGTCCTGACCCGAGGAGAGCCATCATGAAAACCCTGACGCCGCTGTTCGCTATTGCCGCGCTGGTCAGCGCCCAGACCGCCACTGCCGCCCCCGCCGCCAAGCCGACTCCGGCTGCTGCGAAGCCAGCGCCCGTGGCCAAGGTGAAAACCGTCAAGGCGAGCGCGACCACCGGCCGGATGGTCACGACCAAGACCTCGACCGGAAAGACCATCACCTACGATTGCTCGAAGGCCGGCAACGCCAGCAAGAAAGCCTGCAAGTAAGACTGTCCGCCTGCGGCCCTACCGTTCTCCCGCCAACGCGGGAGAACTTCGGGTCGTTTTGCCGCGCGGCTGCGGCGCCGCCTAGCGACCGGATTTCCCCGCGCGGGCGTGCGTGCGCGTGACATGGCCGGCGCGCTCGGCTAGGGTGACCGTCACCCAAACGAAACAAACCCGAAAGATTTGACGCTTTGACCGACGAGACGCTGCTCGCCGACCCTTCGGATATTTCCCCGATCTCGATCGTCGAGGAAATGAAGACCTCGTACCTCGATTACGCGATGAGCGTGATCGTGTCGCGCGCCCTGCCCGACGTGCGCGACGGCCTGAAGCCCGTCCACCGCCGCATCCTCTATTCGGCGCAGGAAAGCGGCTTCCACTACAACCGGCCCTATCGCAAATCGGCGCGCATCGTCGGTGACGTGATCGGTAAATACCATCCGCACGGCGACAGCTCGATCTACGAAGCGCTGGCGCGCATGACCCAGGACTGGGCGATGCGGCTGCCGCTGATCGACGGCCAGGGCAATTTCGGCTCGATGGACCCTGATCCGCCCGCCGCGATGCGCTACACCGAGGCGCGCCTCGCCAAGTCGGCGAGCTTCCTCATGCAGGATCTCGACAAGGATACCGTCGATTTCGTGCCGAACTACGACGGCTCGGAAAGCGAGCCGTCGGTGCTGCCCGCGCGCTTCCCGAATCTGCTCGTCAACGGCGCCGGCGGCATCGCTGTCGGCATGGCGACCAACATCCCGCCGCACAATCTCGGCGAGGTCATCACCGCCTGCCTCGCCTATATGGACGATGGCGCGATCACGACCGAGCAGTTGATGGAAATCGTGCCGGGGCCGGACTTCCCGACCGGCGCGATCATCCTCGGCCGCGCCGGCTGCCGTTCAGCCTATGAAGGCGGACGCGGGTCGATCATCGTGCGCTCGCGCTACGTGGTCGAGGAAGGCCGCGGCGACCGGCGCTCGATCGTACTGACCGAGATCCCGTTCCAACAGGGCAAGAACGCCCTCGTCGAGAAGATCGCCGAAGCCGCCAAGGACAAGCGGATCGAAGGCGTGAGCGACATTCGCGACGAATCGAACCGCCATGGCGTGCGCATCGTCATCGAACTCAAGCGCGACGCGACCGCAGATGTCGTGCTCAACCAACTCTGGCGGCACACGCCCGCACAAGGCTCGTTCCCGGCCAATATGCTCGCGATTCGCGGCGGTCGCCCCGAACTGCTCAACCTGCGCGACTTCATCCAGGCGTTCATCCAGTTCCGCGAGCAGGTCATCACCCGCCGCTCGAAGTTCGAACTGGCCAAGGCACGCGACCGCGCGCACATCTTGCTCGGCCTCGTCATCGCGGTCACCAACCTCGACGAGGTCGTGAAGATCATCCGGGGTTCGGCGTCACCCGCCGAGGCGCGCGCCAGACTGCTCGCGCGCGAATGGCCGATCGAGGAGATCGCGCCCTATCTGAAGCTGGTCGAGGCGTTCGACGTCGAAGCGACCGGCGACAGCTACCGCCTCTCCGAAATCCAGGTCCGCGCGATCCTCGATCTGCGCCTGCACCGCCTCACCGCGCTCGGCCGCGACGAGATCGGCGACGAACTCAAGGGTCTCGCCGATTCGATCGCCGAACTGCTCGAAATCCTCGGCAACCGCGCGCGTCTGTACGAGGTAATGCGCGAGGAGCTGATCGCGGTGCGCGCCGAATTCGCCACGCCGCGTCGCACGGAGATCGCCGCCGCCGCCGACGGCATCGATGACGAAGACCTGATCGAGCGTGAGGACATGGTCGTTACCGTGACGATGCAGGGCTATATCAAGCGCACCACGCTCGATACGTTCCGCGCGCAGGCGCGGGGCGGCAAGGGCCGTGCCGGCATGGCGACCAAGGACGAGGACGTCGTCACCAACCTGTTCGTCACCTCGACGCACACGCCGGTCCTGTTCTTCTCGACGGCGGGCAAGGTCTATCGCCTCAAGGTGTGGAAGCTGCCCGAAGGCGGCGCCGCCACGCGTGGACGCCCGATGATCAACCTGTTGCCGCTGGCCGAGGGCGAAACGATCTCGACCGTGCTGCCACTTCCCGAGGACGAGGACGAATGGGGCAAGCTCCACGTCATGTTCGCGACCGCGCGCGGCACCGTGCGGCGCAACTCGATGGACGCGTTCACCAACGTGCCGACCGCGGGCAAGATCGCGATGCGGTTCGAGGATGAATCGAACGACCGCCTGATCGGCGTCGCGCTGCTGAGCGAGCAGGACGACGTGCTGCTCGCCACCCGTCAGGGCAAAGCGATCCGCTTCGCCGGCGATGACGTGCGCGAGTTCCAGAGCCGCACTTCGACCGGCGTGCGCGGCATGACGCTGAAGGGCGACGACGAGGTGATCTCGCTGTCGATCCTGCACCGCGTCGGCGCGACGCCCGATGAGCGTGAGACCTACCTCCGTTTCGCCCCGTGGAAGGGCGAGAAGGACGGCGAGCCGGACATGGAACAGGCCCGGTTCGAGGAACTCGTCGCGCGCGAGCAGTTCATCCTAACGGTCTGCGCCAATGGCTACGGCAAGCTGTCGAGCGCCTATGATTATCGTCGCACCGGGCGTGGCGGTCAGGGCATCACCAACATCGACAATATCGGTCGCAACGGGCCGGTCGTGGCGAGCTTCCCCGCCTCGAAGGGGCATCAGTTGATGCTCGTTACCGATCAGGCCAAGCTGATCCGCATGTCGCTCGGCTCGCTGCGCGTCATCAGCCGCAATTCGGCCGGCGTTCGGTTGTTCGATGTCGGCAAGAACGAGCATGTCGTTTCGGCCGCCCGAGTCGAGGAAACCGAAGGCGAGGCCGAGGCCGACGTGCGCGATCCGCTCGCGCCGCTCGAAGTCGCGCCTGACGACGGCGCCAACACCGCCGACGATTCGGCCGCCGGCCCGGAGAACGGCGAATGAGCGACCGGCCGACCACCGCCTACAAGGTGCTGACCGCCGAACAGATGGCGACGCTGGAACAGGGCAGCTTCGCCGGCGCGCCGATCGATCTCGCGGACGGCTATATCCACCTCTCCACCGCCGCACAGCTCACCGAGACCGTCGACAAGCATTTCGCCGGACAGAGTGACCTGCACGTCGCTGCGGTCGATCTCGGTGCGCTGGGCGATGCGGTGAAATGGGAAGAGTCGCGCGGCGGCCAGCTCTTCCCGCACCTTTACGGCGGCCCGTTGCTACTGGAGACGGTGATCGCCTACGGCCCGCTCACGCGAGCGGACGACGACAGCGTCGCGCTGCCCGTCGCGGGCTGACAGGTCGGCTAACCCGTCACCCAGCGTAATCGGGATCTTTGCGTCGGCCCTGCCTTGTTCTCCCGCGCACGCGGGAGTCCAGAGTCCCAAGAGCCGTAAAGCGTGGTTTTGCTTGGCCCTGGATTCCCGCTTTCGCGGGAAACACGATAAAGCTATCGAGGCTTACGCGAAAATCCCGCGCACGCTGTATTCTCCCGCCATTGCGGTGCGCACCTCGAACCCGCAGAAGATGCCAGCTCGCTCTGGCATGACGAAGTTGTCCTTGCCCTCGCCGATAGCACCTGTTATTTCTGAATTTACAGAAATTACGGACATGCCATGCTGACCGATCATCCTGACGCCAAGGCCTTCATCCTGCACTGGGGCGAAATGGGCACGCAGTGGGGCGTCAGCCGCTCGGTCGCGCAAGTGCATGCGCTTCTCTATCTCTCCGACCGTCCGATCGACGCCGAGGCGATCGTCGAGTCGCTCGGTCTCGCCCGGTCCAACGTCTCGACTGCGCTCAAAGAGTTGCAGGGCTACGGCATCGTCCGCCGAGTCCATGTCGAGGGCGACCGGCGTGACCATTTCGTCGCCGAGACCGATTTGTGGGAGATGCTGATGCGGATCGTGCAGGAGCGCAAGAAGCGCGAGATCGACCCCACCATCGCGCTGCTCGGCGACCTCGCCGAACGGCTCAAGGGCGATACGACCGCCCCCGCCCAAATCAGAGAGCGCGTCGTCCGGATGCATGAGTTCATCGGCACGCTCGGCACCTGGTATGAACAGGTGCGCGTGCTGCCAAAGCCGACGCTGGTCACGCTGATGAAGCTCGGCGGCAAGGTCGCGCGCTTCATTCCCGGTGGCAAAGCCAAGGACTGATGCTGCCGACCGCACGTAGATGTGCGCCTTACGATTTCTGAATTTACAGATATTACCGATAATTCGAAAGGAATGGTGATGGAGTCCAGAGACGATATCCCCCGCGCTGTCCGCCCCGCCATACTGCGAATCCTCGCGGCGCTCGGCTTCGCGCTCGCCTTCTGTCTCGGCGCCTACCTTCTCATCAGCGCGACACAGCCGAAATCCGGGCTGGTCAGCTTCTCCTTCCTGCTGGTCCTGCCGGCCGCGATTTCCGCCTTCGTCGCCTATGCCGCCGATCCGTGGGGCGAGCGGTCGCGGCGCTTCTACCTGTTGATGCCGGTGTGGCTGTTGCTCGCGATCATCGTCGCGGCGATCGTCATCCTGCGCGAAGGCGTGATATGCGTGCTGCTGTTGTCGCCGTTGTGGCTCGGCAGCGGGCTGATCGGCACCTGGATCACCTATGCCTCGCGTCATCGCCGGCGGAAGCGTGCGGACGGCACGACGTATTGCTCGGCACTGCTACTTGCACCGCTGCTGGCGATGCAGGTCGAGCCTTATGTGCCGCTGCCCAGCGACACTGCACGCGTCACCCGCAGCGCCGTCATCCACGCCAGCCCCGAGCAACTCTGGCCGTTACTGCGCGGTATCCCCGACGTGCGCCCGGATGAGGGTGCATGGAATATCTCGCAGGACGTGATCGGCATCCCTCGCCCGCTCGGTGCACGGTTGGCCGGAGGCGGCATCGGCGCGGATCGCCACGCCGACTGGGACCGCAGCATCCACTTCCGCGAACGAATCACTGAATGGGACATGCACAAACGGATCGGCTGGCGTTTCATCTTCGACGATATCGCCGGCTGGGGCTTCACCGACCGCCACCTGATGCCCGACAGCCCGTATTTCCGCGTGACCACCGGCGGCTACACGCTCGATCCGATCGCGCCGGGGCTTACGCGCGTGACGATTGACACCGAATATCGCATCACCACGCCGGTCAACGGCTATTCCGAACTGTGGGGCGAACTGTTCCTCGGCGATCTGGAGAACAATCTGCTCGCGCTGATCCGCGGGCGGGCTGAACACCCGGCTTTGTCAGGTGCTTCCGAACGCGCTATCGGCCGCGGATGACTCACGACATTCACATCATCGGCGGCGGTCTCGCCGGGTCCGAAGCCGCGTGGCAACTCGCCGAAGCCGGTTTCCGCGTGAAGCTTTCCGAAATGCGCGGTTCGGGCGAAGCCACCCCAGCGCACCACACCGATGGCCTCGCCGAACTGGTCTGCTCGAACAGCTTCCGCTCGGACGATGCCGAGAGCAATGCGGTCGGGCTGCTCCATGCCGAGATGCGCGGCCTCGGCTCGCTGATCCTGCGCGAAGCCGATATTCATAAGGTTCCGGCAGGTTCGGCGCTGGCGGTCGATCGCGACGGCTTCTCGGCGGGCGTCACTGCGGCGCTGGAAGCACATCGCAACATCACGATCGTGCGAGAGCGGGTCGATTCCCTGCCTGCCGACGGTCCCGCGATCATCGCCACCGGCCCGCTCACCGCCGCCGGCCTCGCCGCCAGCATCGCTGGCGCGACCGGCGCCGATGCGCTCGCCTTTTTCGACGCGATCGCGCCGATCGTCCATTTCGACAGCATCGACATGGAGACCGCGTGGTTCCAGTCGCGCTGGAACAAGGGCGACGGCAAGGACTACATCAACTGCGCGATGAACCGCGAACAGTATGAGGCTTTCCACGCCGGGCTGATCGCGGGCGAAAAGACCGAGTTCAAGGAATGGGAGCGCGACACGCCCTATTTCGAAGGCTGCATGCCGATCGAGGTGATGGCGGAGCGCGGCCTCGACACGCTCCGGTTCGGGCCGATGAAGCCGGTCGGGCTTGACGATCCACGCACCGGACGCTGGCCGCATGCCGTCGTCCAGTTGCGGCAGGACAATGCGCAAGGCACGCTCTGGAACATCGTCGGCTTTCAGACCAAGCTCAAACATGCCGAGCAAGTGCGGCTGTTCCGCTCGATCCCCGGCCTTGAGAAGGCGGAGTTCGCGCGGCTCGGCGGGCTGCATCGCAACACCTTCATCCGCTCGCCCGAACTGCTCGATCCGACGTTGCGTCTCAGGAACCGCCCCAACATCCGCTTCGCCGGGCAGATCACCGGCTGCGAAGGCTATGTCGAGAGCGCCTCGGTCGGGCTGATGGCGGGCCGCTTCGCCATCGCCGAACTGCGCGGCGAAACGCTCGCACCGCCCCCGGTCGAGACGGCGCTGGGCGCATTGCTTCACCACATCACCGGCGCGGCTGTGGCGGAGACATATCAGCCGATGAACGTCAATTTCGGACTGATGCCGCCGATCCCCGGCCGCACCAAGA
Source organism: Sphingomonas panacis (assembly GCF_001717955.1). Lineage (NCBI taxonomy): Bacteria > Pseudomonadati > Pseudomonadota > Alphaproteobacteria > Sphingomonadales > Sphingomonadaceae > Sphingomonas > Sphingomonas panacis. The sequence continues at coordinate 3,086,645 of NZ_CP014168.1, read as the reverse complement.
AGGCGGACCGTAAGAAGATGTATACAGACCGCGCGCGGGCGGCGATGCAGGGGTGGCTGTCACCCGCAGCGCCCTAAGCGCGCGCCTCTCCCGAGACCAAGGTCACCGTGCGGCCGCCAACCCACACCTGGCCATCGGCATCACGCGACACCTGCACGCGCCCGGTGCGTCCGAGCCGGGTGCCCTGCGCTGCAACATAGGGCGCCTGCACACGCCCGCTGTCGAACAGCCACTGGCCGACCGACGCATTGAGGCTGCCGGTGACCGGATCTTCGATCATGCCGCCGCCCGGCCCGGGGAACACCGCGCGCAGTTCGAATGCGACCTCCCCGCCCGGTGCATGCGGGCCGACCACGCCGATGTCGATGTGGCGATGGTACTGGCCGACCGGCTCGATCGCGAGCACCGCCTCTGCGGATTCCAGCATAACCGCGATCCAGCCCGGCCCGTTGTCAGCCCATTGCGCATCGACGATCGCACCGCGATCGATCCGCAACACCGCCGCGACCTCCGCGATCTCCGCCTCGCTCGGCGCGCCGCCCCGGATCAGCGGCGGCGCGGCGAAGGCGAGACGCTCGCCGTCCTGCCGTATCGCGACTGGCCCAGCGCCGCATTCCTGCACGATCACGCCGTCACGCTTCGGTTTGCCGCCCGCCTCAAGCCACGCGTGGCAGGTGCCGAGTGTCGGATGCCCGGCGAAGGGCAGTTCGTGCGTCAGCGTGAAGATGCGTACCCGGTAATCCGCCTCCGGCACCGTCGGCGGCAGTAGAAAGCTGGTCTCCGACAGGTTGAGCCAGCGCGTGATGCGCTGCATCGCGTCGGTGTCGAGTCCCTCGGCATCGGCCACTACCGCGAGCGGATTGCCGGTGAACGGATCAGTGCCGAAGACGTCGACGAGCTTGAACGAATGTTCCATGAGCTTTCCTCCAGGTCAGCGGTGTGGATGATATGCGGCGCTGAGCAGCGGATCGTCGGCGCGTGCCACTGCCTCCGCGACGCTGCCGCGCCAGCAGGCCGAATCGCGCACCGACATCCGTATCTCGCGCAAGCTGAACGACGATGCACCGCACACCGCAAGCGCGGCCTGCTCGATCCGCGCGAGGGCTCGCCGGGCGGCGCGCGGCGTCGGCGGGTGCGCGGCGGCCTTCACCACGACGGCATAACGATCGGGGCCGATCCTGTCCTGCGCCTGCGCGGGGCCGGCCAATGCGGCAAGCGCCGCGGCGAACGATATCATCAGTATCTTCATCTCTGCCTCCTGTGCGCCGCCGGATGCGCGCAAAGTGCTGGCCGACACAGGAACGGATCGATACAATTTGGATAAACCGTACTACCCAAGGAGCCAGTACAGTGGCCAGCGTCGCGTTGAACGTTACCCGCACCGGGCACGTCATGCAGATCATCCGCGATCGGATCGCGCGGCGCATCCTCACCCCCGGCGCGCGGCTGCCTTCGGTACGCGCGATGGCCGAGGCGACCGGCTTTTCGAAATCGACCGTGGTCGAGGCGTATGACCGGCTCGCGGCGGACGGCGTGATCCGGGCGCGGCCCGGTGCGGGTTTCTACGTCGCCGCGCCGCTTCCGCCGCTCTCGCTCGACCGGATCGGCGCGGAGGTGGAACGCGAGGTCGATCCGTTGTGGATGCTGCGCCAGTCACTCGCCGAGCGCCCCGGTGCGCTGATGCCCGGTTGCGGCTGGCTGCCCGACGATTGGCTCGCCGGCGCGCCGATCCGCAAGGCGCTGCGCGCCACCGCGCGCAGCGACGCCGATGGGCCGCTGACCGGCTACGCCTCGCTGCTCGGCTCACCGCCGCTGCGCGCGCTGCTCGCGCGGCGGCTGGACGAACAAGGCATCGGCGCGGCGCCCGACCAGATCCTGCTCACTGACAGCAGCACGCAGGCGCTCGATCTCGTCGCGCGCTTCCTGCTCGAACCCGGCGACACCGTGCTGGTCGATGATCCCTGCTATTTCAACTTCCTCGCGCTGCTGCGCGCGCACCGCGCGAATGTGATCGGCATTCCGATGACGCCGAACGGACCCGACGTGAACGCCTTCGCCGCCGCGCTCGCCGAGCATCGGCCGCGCTTCTATCTCACCAATTCCGCCGTCCACAATCCGACCGGAGCGACGCTCTCCGCCGCGACCGCTCACCGGCTGCTCAAGCTCGCCGCCGCGCACGATCTGGTGATCGTCGAGGACGATATCTTCGCCGATTTCGAGCATACCCCCGCCCCGCGCCTCGCCGCGTTCGACGGACTCGATCGGGTGATCCGCATCGGCAGCTTCTCCAAGTCGGTCACCGCCGCGATCCGTTGCGGGCACATCGCCGCGCGGCGTGACTGGATCGAGTCGCTCGCCGACCTGCGCATCGCGACGTCGATGTCGGGCAATCCGCTCTCTGCCGAAATCCTGCATATGGTGCTGACCGACGGCAGCTATCGGCGCCATATCGAGAGCCTGCGAACCCGCCTCGCCCGTGCGACCGCGCGCACGATGAAGCGGCTGCGCGATGTTGGCATCGAGCCGTGGATCGCGCCTGCGGCCGGGCTGTTCGTGTGGGGGCGGCTGCCGGGAGGGCGCGACGCGGCCGCGCTCGCCCGGGTCGCGCTCACCGAGAACATCGTGCTCGCGCCCGGCAACGTGTTCAGCACGAATGGAGTGTGGGGCGACTATCTCCGCTTCAACGTGGTGATGAGTGACGACGACCGCGTCAGCGCATTCCTCGCCGCGGCGCTCAAGTCCGGGCGGTTGCCAGCGACAGCATGATCCGCGTCGAGCGGATCGCGCCATCGAGGACCGATGCGGTGCCGGCATCGCAACCGACGCTGCCGCGCGCCGCTTGCGATCCGTCGAGCATCGCCAGCACCAGCCGTTCGTCGGCCGAGCGCGCGATCGAGGTGCCAGCCTCGATCCGCCGCCCGAGCGCCGCCTCGCAGGCCCCAAGCAGCGCGTCGAACACCGGCGCGAGCACGCCCGCCTCGAACCGCGCGAGCGCGTCGTAGAGCCGGCGCTGGACCGGCGCGCCCGCGTCGCGCGCAAGGCGCCAGCAGCGGATCGCGACGGTGGTGATTTCGATGGAGACGAGCGGCAATTTTCAGCATCCTCGTTCAAGTGGCAGGATTGTCGTAGCTTAGTTGCGAATGATTCGCAACAAGGCGATCAACTCTCCTCGTCGCGCGCCGGGGCGGTTTGCTGGTTCTCGGGGCAGCGCGCGCGGACCTTGGATTTGCGCTTGGGTGCGGTCGCGGCGAATTCGGTGGCGTTCATCGCGCCCGATTTATCGGCATCGGCGGACACGAACTTCGCTTCGGTCTTCGCCGCCCATTCATCGAACGAGAGCATATCATCATGATTCGCGTCGAGCTTGGCGAACGCCTTGCGGCGCGGCGCCAGATATTCCTCGCGCGTCACGCTGCCGTCGTCATTCTTGTCGTACCGGGCGAGGCGCTTCTGCTCACGGGTCTTGTCGCTCGCTTCCGGCACGGTGTCGGGCAACGCATCGCTGCCCTGCGCGACCGGCGCTGCCTGCACTGCCGCGAGCGGCAGGCCGACGCCGTTGACGGTGCGCCCGGTGAAATAGATGAACCCCGCCGCCAGCAACAGCAACGCCGCCAGACCACCCGCCAGATACCGCCACATGAAGCGACTCTCCCCTCGCCCTTGTTCCTCTTTTGTTTACACGATACGCGAGCGCAACGAAAGGGTCAGCGGCCAGTCATCCGATGCAGCATAAGCCGGGCGACTCGGCGCGGCGCACCGGCGGGAATCGGCGCATCGGCCGCTACCTTGAGGTTCATGCGCGCGATCAGCGTCAGCGCGCCGAGCGACCGCAGCCGGGCCGGCCACGCGCCGACGAGCGCCGCTGCCAAAGCGGACTCAGCCATCGCCCGCGCCTGACCGGCGGCGCCCGCCGCGCGCAAATGCCGGGACAGATCGGCCAGTGCCCAGCCGCGACCGGCCGCGGCAACGCGCGGATCGGACTGTCCGAGCACCGCCGCCGCGACCGCGAACATGCCCCCGCCGCGCGCGTCGGCATGAGCGTGCATCGCCGCCTCGTCGATCGTCTCGGCCTCGATCAGCGCCTCCCAACCGGTGACGAGGTCGGCGAGCGCCGCGCCCGAGACACCGCGCGGCAGAACCGCATCGGCCAGCCCCTGCAACACCGGCTGTGCCGGCGGCGGCGCGTCGTCGAGCTTCCGCAACGCCTCATGCCACCACGCCAGCCGCATCTGGCCGATCATCGGCTCGGTGGTGGTGCGCAGCACCTGCCCGAACGCGTCATCGAGCGCGAACAGCGCATGGAGCGCCGCGCGGGTTTCGGCGGGGGCGTAATCGAGCGCGAGCGCGCGCTCCGGATCGGCTTGCATGCCTCCGCGCCTAGCCCTGCCAAGCGGGCGCGGTCCAGAGGTTATCGCGCCATTTACCATGTCGCTTGAGCCGAAATTATCCACCCCGTCGCTAGACGCCGCGGTCGGAACGGGATCGGGGCAGAGCGTGGGTGGTATCAAGGTGAAGTCGTGCGACAGCCGGGACGCCGTGCAATCCGGTCTGCTCACCCGGCTCGCCCGCGACCGGCGCGGCAACACGCTCGCGATGATGGCCGCCTTCATGATCCCGCTGCTGGCGCTCGCCGGCTCGGCCGTGGATATCGCGCGGCTCTATGTCGTGAAGGTCCGGTTGCAGCAGGCGTGCGACGCCGGCGTGCTCGCCGGGCGCAAGTTCATGACCGATTCCAACCCTAACACACCGCTCGACGCGAACGCCGTGACGCAGGCCAAGGCGTTCTTCGCGAACAACTTTCCGAGCGGCTGGATGGGCACGAACGCGTTCACCGCTGCGTCCAACCCCTATCCCTTCACGCCGACCAAGACGAGCAGCAGCCAGGTCGCCGGCACCGCCGCGATCACGGTGCCAATGACGATCATGAAGATGTTCGCGATGGCCCCCAGCACGATCACCGTGACCTGCGAGGCGCGCTACGACGTGGCGGATACCGACGTGATGTTCGTGCTCGACACGACTGCTTCGATGGCATGCCTGCCGGGCGGGCCGGATAGTTGCGGGACCGGCACCTACACCTACACGCGCCCAAGCACCAGCGGCGGCGTTCCGGGATATGCCGGCACCACGGCAGCCGCCACAAACGAACTGACGTCGGGCGGCGCCAACGTGTCCCGTATTCAGGCGTTGCGGCAGGCCGTGCTGAGCTTCTACGACACGTTCGCCGCCAACGCGGACCCATCCACGCATATTCGCTATGGTTTTGTCACCTATAGCTCGTCGGTCAACGTCGGCCAGGCGATATTGGCCAAATCGCCTAGCTATCTGATGGGATCAGCCGGCCCTTCCGACGACATGCCCTATTACCAGACGCGCCACGTCATAGACGACTACATCGCAAGCACCACTTATACTGACAATAATAAAAGCAAGAGTAATTGTACAGCGCCTCTCACGCGCATGCCTGCGGCGCCACTAACATACAATGTTCCAAGCGGCACCGCCTTGCAGAGCCAGGATGTTTGGGTAAACTACTATAACCAACCAACGACGAATGTTGGCTACGGAAACTCCTGCAAGACGCGCACGGACACGTTGTGGCCAAAATGGCGATATGAACGGTATCAACTCAACATCAGTCCGCTGATTAGTGGCAGCACTACCTTGACCGATCCGACAAAATGGACGGGCGACAAGCTGCAATGGTCCGGCTGCATCGAAACGACAGTCGACAATCCGGGCCAAACCGGGTTTTCGACGAGCAACTTACCGTCCGAGCTCAACCCTGATCTGAGGCCAAGCGGGGACAAACGCTGGTGGCCCCATCTTCAGGACGTGGAGTATCCACGTTCGAACGCCAATTCCGAGATAGGCTATGGAGACCAGGACCATAGCGACATGGGTTCCGGAAGCTATGTGACGAGCGGCTACGTCGCCTGTGGCAAACCCGCCAAGCGTATCGACACTATGACGCGAGATCAGGTGCGAAACTTCGTTTATGCGACAGATTTCGTGCCCCAGGGCGGCACCTACCACGACGTCGGCATGATCTGGGGCGCACGCCTGATCTCGCCGACCGGCCCGTGGTCGGACGATACCGCCGCTTGGCCCGGCCGGACCGCGCCCAACCGTGTGATCGTGTTCATGACCGACGGCATCATGTCCCCGAACAGCAATTCCTATTCGATGTATGGCTATGAGGATTACGACAAGCGTGTCGCCAACGGCAACACAGGCAATCTCACCAATTACCATAATTACCGCTTCCTCGCCGCCTGCGCCGCCGCCAAGGCGCGCAACATCGACGTGTGGACGGTGGCGATCGCCAGCAGTGCCTCGACGCAACTTCAGACGTGCGCGACGACGGTGAATCAGGCACTCTATACGACCACCGGCGACGGGCTCTCCGCGGCGTTCACATCGATCGCACAACATCTCGCGATGTTGCGGATCAGCAAATGATCCGCACGCTGCACAGGCTCGCGCGCGATCGGCGCGGTGTCACGATCATCGAGTTCGCGATCGTCCTACCGGTCATGCTGCTGATGATGATGGGGCTCGGCGACCTGCTTTATCAGGAATATGCGCAGTCGATCCTGAGCGGCGCCGTGCAGAAGGCGGCGCGCGATTCGGGTATCGAAGGCGGATCGAACAACACGACCAATATCGATAACGGCGTCGTCACGCTGATGGCGCCGCTCATAAAAAATCTCAGCAAGAACTGCACGCCGACTGGCGCCGGCGCAACTTGGTGCTCGGTCCGCAAAACCTACGATAGATTTAGCGCAGTCGGCACGGCAGAGCCGTTCGTCGATAGCAACGCGAACGGCGTACTCGATATTGGCGAGTGCTTTTCCGACGAAAACGGAAATGGCGATTGGGATACGAATCCGCAGCCGCTCGGACAGGGCGGCGCCAGCGCCGTGGCGCTGTATACGATGACCATAACCTACCCGCGTATTTTTCCGGTGGCTGGGCTTTTCAAATGGCCGGCGACGCAGACCATAACCGCGACCACATTGCTCAAGAATCAACCGTATGCGACTCAGACAATGAGCGCCACGATATGCCGAAAATCATGATGCTCGCGGCGCCCGTCCGCGCTTTCGCCCACCGGCTCCGCGCTGATCGCAGTGGCGTCGCCATGATCGAGTTCGCCCTCAGCGCGCCGATCGTGCTTGCCATCGGCTGCTATGGCACCGAACTGGCGAACCTGGCGCTCGTCAACATGCGGATCAGCCAGATCGCACTGAACCTAGCCGACAATGCTTCGCGCGTCGGCATCTATAGCGGCCTGACGACGCAGCAAATGCGTGAGGTCGATGTCAACGATATCCTTCAGGCGGCGCGCTATCAGGGCAACAGCATCGGGCTGACGACGAACGGACGCATCACGCTATCGAGTCTGGAAAACGTCACGCAGAGCTACGACACAGCCAACAATGGCGCCCCGGTTCAGCGTATCCACTGGCAGCGCTGCGTCGGCGCCAAGCGAGGCGCGGGGTATGACTCGCAGTTCAAGGCCAACGTGCCGGTCGCCGCCGGCTCCGACGCGACTCAGGCCAACAAGGGGTATGACCTGCCCGGCGGCATCGTCGATAATGGCAGCGCTGCGATCAGCCCGCCCGGCGGTTCGGGGCTGATGTATGTCGAGATCAACTATCTGACCAAGCCGCTGTTCGGCACCTGGCTGGTTCCGCCGCAGCGTATCCACTACACCGCGTCGTTCATCGTGCGCGACAAGCGCGACTACACACAGATCTACAATCCCTCGCCCGCGGCGACGCGATCGACCTGCGATCTCTATTCGGCCTGAGCCGCCGGCAAACGGGCGGAGCGCACCGGCGCCCCGCCCGTCCAATCAGCGGTAGGTCACCTTCTTCACCGCGGCGACGATCTTGTCGGCGTTGACCAAGGCGAGCTTTTCGAGATTGGCCGCATACGGGAGCGGCACGTCCTCATTGGCGACGCGCAGCACCGGCGCGTCGAGATCGTCGAAGCCCTGCTCCATCACGACAGCGCTGATTTCCGACGCGATCGAGCAGGTCGCCCAGCCCTCTTCGACGACGACCAGACGGTTGGTCTTCTTGACGCTCCTGAGCACCGCCTGCGTGTCGAGCGGGCGCAAGGTGCGCAGATCGATCACTTCGGCGTCGATGCCCTCGGCCGCGAGCGTCTCGGCGGCTTCGAGCGCGAGCCCGACGCCGATCGAATAGCTGACGATCGTCACGTCCTTGCCGGCGCGCATCGTCCGCGCCTTGCCGATCGGCAGGACGTAATCGTCGAGCTTGGGCACGTCGAACGAGCGGCCGTAGAGCAGCTCGTTTTCGAGGAATACGACCGGGTCTTCGCTGCGGATCGCCGCCTTGAGCAGACCCTTGGCATCGGCCGCATCATAGGGCGCGATCACGATCAGGCCCGGCACAGCGGCATACCACGGGCCGTAGTTCTGCGAGTGCTGCGCGCCGACGCGGCTGGCCGCGCCGTTGGGGCCGCGGAACACGATCGGGCAGCGCATCTGGCCGCCCGACATGTAGTTGGTCTTGGCGGCCGAGTTGATGATGTGGTCGATCGCCTGCATCGCGAAGTTGAAGGTCATGAACTCGACGATCGGCTTCAATCCGCCCATCGCCGCGCCCGTGCCGATGCCGGCGAAGCCATATTCGGTGATCGGCGTGTCGATCACGCGGCGCTCGCCGAACTCGTCGAGCAAGCCCTGCGTCACCTTGTAGGCGCCCTGATATTGCGCGACTTCCTCGCCCATCACGAAGACGCGGTCGTCGGCGCGCATTTCCTCGGCCATCGCGTCGCGCAGCGCCTCGCGCAGCGTCATGCGGACCATCTCGGTGCCCTCGGGCAGCGCGGGATCGGCGATGTCGGTGTCGTGCTTGGCGGCTTCGAACAACTGGCGTGCGCCAGTCTCGGCCTTGTGCGCGCCGCCCTCGGGTGCGGGTGCTGCATCCTTGGGCGCGTCGGGCGCGGCGCTCTCGGCGGCCTGTTCGGTCTCGGCGGGCGAAGGCTCGGCGCCGGCTTCCTCGCCTTCGGCCAGCAACGTCGCGATGACGGTGCCGACCTTCACGCCTTCGGCACCCTCGGCGACGAGAATCTTGCCGACGACGCCTTCATCGACCGCCTCGAACTCCATCGTCGCCTTGTCGGTCTCGATCTCGGCCATGATGTCGCCGGACTTGACGGTGTCGCCTTCCTTGATGAGCCACTTGGCGAGCGTGCCTTCCTCCATCGTCGGGGAAAGCGCGGGCATCTTGATCTCGATCGCCATCTCAGTAACGCTCCACCAGAACGTCGGTATACAGTTCGGCGACATCCGGTTCGGGGGTCTGCTCGGCGAAGTCGGCGGCTTCGTTCACGGTCTTGCGGATCGCCTGCTCGACGGTCTTCAGGTCTTCTTCCTGCACGCCCTGTTCCTCGAGAAGTTTCTTGATGTGTTCGATCGGGTCGGACTTGTCGCGGACCGCCTGCACTTCCTCGCGGCTGCGATATTTGGCGGGGTCGGACATCGAGTGGCCACGGTAGCGATAGGTCTTCATCTCGAGGATGATCGGGCCCTTGCCGGCGCGCACCCAGGCGAGCGCCTCTTCCGCCGCACCGCGACAGGCCAGCACGTCCATGCCGTCAACCTGGATGCCGGGAATGCGGAAGCTCTCGCCGCGCTTGTAGAGCTGGTCCTCAGCGGACGAGCGGTTGACGCTGGTGCCCATGGCGTATTGGTTGTTCTCGATCACGTAGATGATCGGGAGCTTCCACAGCTCGGCCATGTTGAACGATTCGTAGACCTGGCCCTGGTTGGCCGCGCCGTCGCCGAAATAGGCCATCGCGACGCCACCGTCGCCGCTATACTTGTGCTTGAACGCGAGGCCGGTGCCGAGGCTGACCTGTGCGCCGACGATGCCGTGCCCGCCGTAGAATTTCTTCTCGGTCGAGAACATGTGCATCGAGCCGCCCTTGCCCTTCGAGATGCCGGCGGCGCGGCCGGTCAGCTCGGCCATGATGACCTTGGGGTCGATGCCGTAAGCGAGCATGTGGCCGTGATCGCGATAGCCGGTGATGACCGAGTCCTTCTCGCCATCAAGCGCCGACTGGAGGCCAACCGCGACCGCTTCCTGGCCGATATAGAGGTGGCAGAAGCCGCCGATGAAGCCGAGGCCGTAGAGCTGCCCCGCCTTTTCCTCGAAACGCCGGATCAGCAGCATCTGCTTGTAGAGCGCGAGCAGCTCGTCCTTCGATGCCTTATACGGCACCGGTTCGTTGGGGCGCTCGCGATTGGGCACTGGGGGTTGGGCTGTTCTGGTCGCTGGGGCTTTGGCCACGTGATCGAAACCTCATCTGTCCTTGGGGAGGAAGGTGGCCGCTATAGGCGGGATGCGGCCGAAACATCAACGGTGCGTGGCTAGACGAGTTTTCCTCATCAATTGCAATCGCCGATTGCCCGGACGCGGCGGCTCGTCCTAAGGCCCTAGATAATGGCCAGATCGCCCGACCCGCTTCGCCCCACCCATCCCTTGCGCATCGCGAATTTCCGCGCCTACTGGGCCGCGCGCTTCTGCATGACGCTCGCGCAGAACGGCATGATCGTGGTGATCGGCTGGCAGACCTACACGATCGCACGTGCGACAATGTCGCCGAGCGCATCGGCCGCGCAGCTCGGGTTGATCGGGCTGTTGCAGTTCCTGCCCTTGTTCATCTCGACGCCGATCACCGGATGGGTGGCGGACCGGTTCGACCGGCGGATGATCACGCGCGTGACGCTGAGCCTGCAGGTGTTCTGTGCGGCGGTGCTGGCGGTGTCGACCGTCGAGGGCTGGATCTCGCTGCCGGTGATCTTCGCGGTCGCGGTGCTGCTCGGCATCGGCCGCGCCTTCGCCGGGCCGGCGTTCGGCGCGCTTGCCCCCAATCTGGTGCCGCGCGAATCGCTGCCGACCGCGATCGCGCTCAGCTCGACCTCGTGGCAGGTCGGCGCGATCGTCGGCCCGGCGATCGGCGGGTTCGCCTATTCGGTCACGCCATCGGGCGCGTACTTCCTCGCGACCGCGTTGTTCGGCCTCGCGCTCGGCTGCATGCTGCTGATCGGCGCGGTGCCGCGCACGATCGCCATCGCCAAAGGCTCGCCGCTCAAGCAGATCGCCGAGGGCCTCGCCTATGTCGGGCAGAACAAGCTCGTGCTCGGCGCGATCACGCTCGATCTGTTCGCGGTGTTCCTCGCGGGCACCAGCGCGCTGCTGCCGATCTATGCTCACGACATCCTCAAGGTCGGGCCGCAAGGGCTGAGCCTGCTCGTCGGCGCGCCCGCGATCGGCGCGGCGGTGGTGGCGATCTTCTTCTCGTTCCGCCCGATCAAGACCAATGTCGGCGTCAAGATGCTCGCCGCGGTGCTGGTCTATGGCGTGGCGACGGTGACGTTCGGCCTATCCACCTCGATGCCGCTCAGCCTCGCCGCGCTCGCGCTGGCGGGCGCGGCCGACATGTTCTCGGTCTATATCCGCTCGTCGCTGATCCAGCTCTACACCCCCGACGACAAGCGCGGGCGCGTCGGCGCGGTGTCGCAGCTCACCATCTCCGCCTCGAACGAACTCGGCGAAGCGGAGTCGGGCTTCCTCGCCGCCGCGCTCGGGCCGGTCGGCGCGGTCCTGGTCGGTGGCGGCGGCGCGATTGTAGTGACGATCCTGTGGACCTATCTCTTCCCGAGCATTCGCAACGCGAAGACGTTCGAACCGCCCAAGTCGCTTCGGGACGCGGCAGACCTTGAGATGGAGGCACACGCATGAAAGCCAACACGATCCTCGATACGATCGGCAACACGCCGCACATCCGCCTGCAAAAGCTGTTTCCGGGTCAGGAAGTCTGGATCAAGTCCGAACGCTCCAACCCCGGAGGGTCGATCAAGGACCGGATCGCTCTGGCGATGGTCGAGGCGGCCGAGCGCGACGGTCTGCTCCAGCCCGGCGGCACGATCATCGAGCCGACCAGCGGCAACACCGGCGTCGGCCTCGCGATGGTCGCGGCGGTGAAGGGCTACAAGCTGATCCTCGTCATGCCCGAGAGCATGTCGATCGAGCGCCGCCGCCTGATGCTCGCCTATGGCGCGAGCTTCGACCTGACGCCGCGCGAAAAGGGGATGAAGGGCGCGATCGAGCGCGCGCTGGACCTCGTCTCGCAGACCCCCGGCGCGTGGATGCCGCAACAGTTCGACAACGCCGCCAACATCGACGTCCACGTTCGCACCACCGCGCAGGAAATCCTCGCCGATTTCGCCGATTCGCCGATCGACGTCATCATCACCGGCGTCGGCACCGGCGGGCACATCACCGGCGTCGCCGAGACGCTCAAGAAGGAATGGCCGCACCTCAAGGTGTATGCGGTCGAGCCCGAGGCGTCGCCGGTCATCTCGGGCGGCCAGCCCGGTCCGCACCCGATCCAGGGCATCGGCGCTGGCTTCGTCCCCGCCAACCTCCACACCCAGGCAATCGACGGGGCGATCAAGGTCGACGCCGCCGTCGCCAAGGACATGGCGCGGCGCTCGGCCAGCGAGGAAGGTATCCTCGTCGGCATATCTTCGGGGGCGACGCTCGCGGCGATCCTGCAGAAGCTGCCCGACTTGCCCGATGGCGTGCGTGTGCTGGGGTTCAACTACGACACCGGCGAGCGCTATCTGTCGGTGCCGGACTTCCTCCCCGAGTCCTGAGCCAGTTCGTCGGGCGCATGCGCCTTTCTTAACCGTTCGTGTCGAGCGAAGTCGAGACACCTGCGCTCCGGGCCGGTCCCTCGACTTCGCTCGGGACGAACGGATGAGGGTCGGTCGTCAGACCGGACCCGGACCGGACAAAGGTTGACCAACCGCAGCGCCTTGGCGCATCGCGCGCCGATGCGCCAACCCGCCCCCATGATCGCCCGTGCACAGCACCTTTTCGTCTCGCACTAAGCGGTCCTCGTCACGGAAACGGCGCGGCGTCCATCGCCCGGACGATTTCGTGCTGCGTTGTCTGCTCGCCTTCGTCGCTTTCGTCGCGGTCGTGGCACCGGCGTTGCTGGTCCATTACGGCCCGCACGTCGTCGTCGTTCACAACCGGCTGATCCGCGTGCCGCGCCACCGCGTCGTGCCCAAGGCCGAGTTGCCACCGGTCGAGCCGGTCGCCTTCCAGGATCTCGCCCCCGCCGACGCGCGCGCCTATAACGCGACCGTCCCGTTCTCGACCGGTCCGAACCCAGCCGCGCGCCCCTTCCACCTCGTCGGGACGCCCGAGCAGCAGGCGCGCGCGACCGACTGCATGGCGGCGGCGATGCTCTATGAAGCGGGCGACGATGGCGAGGGCCAGCGCGCGGTTGGTCAGGTCATCATCAACCGAGTCCGCCATCCCGCCTTCCCCAAGACGATTTGCGGCGTCGTGTTCCAAGGGTCGGAGCGCACCACCGGCTGCCAGTTCACCTTCACGTGCGACGGTGCGCTGGTCCGCCACGGCTGGCGGCCCGAACAATGGGTGCGCGCCCGCACGCAGGCGGCGCTGTCGCTCGGCGGGCAGGTCTATGCGCCCGTCGGCCATGCGACGCATTACCATACCGATTGGGTGGTGCCGTATTGGCAATCGAGCCTCGACAAAGTGGCGGCGGTGCATTCGCATCTGTTCTTCCGCTGGAGCGGCTGGTGGGGCACCCCGCCCGCCTTCAACCGCACGGTATCCCCGGACGAACCGATCATCCGCGCGCTCGCGCCCTATTCGGACGCGCACAAGACCGGTGCGGCGCTGGTCGCGGCGCAGGCGACCGCCGCCGAGGTGACGGTCGCGGCACTCGCTCCCGAGGCGCTGCCAGTGCCGCTCGCGAGCGATTCGGAAACCTTCCTCATCACAATCGACCCGCATCTGCCGCCCGAATCGTTCGCATTGCTCGCCACGCGCGCGTGCGGCGAGCGGCCGCGCTGCAAGCTGATGGCGTGGACGGACCGCGCCCGCACCCCCACCGCGATGCCACTCGACGCCGCGCAGATCGACCAGATGGCGTTCAGCTACATGCGCGACCGCGCCTTCCACTATGACAAGACGCTGTGGAACTGCGCGACCTTCAAACGCCCCCAGCCGAGCGAGTGCATGAAGACGCAGGTGCTGCTGCCGCGCGATTCGGCGCCGAAAGCCGCAGCCACGCCCGCGGCACCGGCGGCGGAGACCTTGCCGGGGGTGCGGCGCAAACCCGCCGCCGGCACCGCACCGACCGCGCTGGCGACCCCCGCGAAGCCCGATTCACCGCTGACGGCGGAGAGCCGGTAGCTTCAGTGCCAGCGGCGGGGCACGGCCCTCACCTGCTCGGACACAACAGCCGCCCACGCGAATCGCGCAAGGTGGCCGCTTCGGATGCCGCGTCGCTCAACTGATCGACCGCCAGCCCGGCGATCGAGGCGCGTTCGGAGCACAGCTTGCGGCACGCCTCCGGCACGCTGCCGGGGAAGACGATGCGGTCGCCTTCGAAGCGCGCATCGAACGCGCAGCCATCGGCATCGCTGAAATCCAGGTGCAGCGTCTCGCCGGCGCGCGTGACCGACCCCAACCCGCTGCAGTGCTGCTGATCGCCGTAATCGACGAACACGCCGATCTGATAGGCCTTGGGTGTCGGCACGATGCACACCCGGTCGGTCTCGCGGGTGTACAGCCCGGTGATGTCCGCGCTCTTGGGATCGGCGATCACGCCGGCCTCGATCGCGGCCGCCTCCAGCCCGGTCGGCGCGGCGGCGTTGCTCTCAGCGACCGGCTCGGCGCGCGAGCAGCCCGCGACGAGCAGTACCGCCAGCGCGAGCGCACGCCTCATTCGGCCGGGATCAGCCGGTCGCCGTCGATGCGGCGGAAGAAGCACGAGCGTTGCCCGGTGTGACACGCCGGCCCGACCGGATCGACAACCAGCCATACCGCATCCTGATCGCAATCGATGCGGACATCCTGGACGTGGAGCACATGCCCCGAGGTCTCGCCCTTCTTCCACAGCCTGGCGCGGCTGCGCGACCAGAAATGCGCCTCGCGCGTCGCCAGCGTCGCGGCGAGCGCCTCGGCATTCATGTGCGCGAGCATCAGCACCTCGCCCGATGCGCGGTCGGTCGCCACGGCGGTGATCAGGCCGTTCGCGTCGTATTTCGGGTTGAGGGCAAGCGTCGTGTCGCGGTCATCGGTCATGCCGACTCCATAGTCGCGCCGCCAGCGGAGCGGAAGCGCCCGCGAATCACCGTGTCGTCGCGAACACACCTCGCGCGCACCTCTCGCATTTTCGGGACATCCCGGCCGCAAAAACCACACGCGGAAACGGTGGTTTTCCGCCAATGCGACGAGCGTCGACACGATCGATGTGACAAAAGCGCGACAAACCCGCGCGGCGCCCCTATATGGCGGGGACACGCTCACCCCCGCGAAGGGCGCCATGTTCACAACCAATCCGTTCGACGTCGCCGATGGCGACAAGCTCCGTGAGGAGTGTGGTGTTTTCGGTGTCGCCGGTGCGGCGGACGCGGCGCGTCTGGTCGCGCTGGGTCTGCATGCGCTCCAGCATCGCGGGCAGGAAGCCGCCGGTATCACCAGCTTCGATGGGGTGGATTTCCACACCCACCGCGCGATGGGGCATGTCGCCGGCAATTTCGATCGCGAGGACGTGATGGTCCCGCTGCGCGGCCACGTCGCCTGCGGCCACGTCCGCTATTCGACGACCGGCGAGACGGCGCTGCGCAACGTCCAGCCGCTCTATGCCGATCTCGCCTCGGGCGGCTTCGCGATCTCGCACAACGGCAATATCTCAAATGCGATGCGGTTGCGGCGCGATCTCGTCCGAAACGGATCGATCTTCCAATCGACCAGCGACACCGAGACGATCATCCACCTCGTCGCGATGTCCAAATACCGGACCTTCCTCGACAAGTTCATCGATGCGCTCAAGCAGGTCGAGGGCGCCTATTCGCTGATCGTGATGACGCCGGAAGGCATGATCGCCTGCCGCGACCCGCTCGGCATCCGTCCGCTGGTGATGGGCAAGGTCGGTGAGGCGATCATCTTCGCGTCGGAAACGGTGGCGCTCGACGTGGTCGGCGCGGCCTTCGTGCGCGAGATCGAGCCGGGCGAACTGGTGATCGTGAAGGGCGGCGAGATCAGCTCGCACCATCCGTTCGCACCGATTTCGCCGCGTCCGTGCATTTTCGAGCACGTCTATTTCTCGCGCCCCGATTCGATCGCCGGCGGGCGCAGCATCTATACCGTCCGCAAGGCGATCGGCGCGCAACTCGCGATCGAAAGCCCGGTCGATGCCGATCTCGTCATCCCGGTGCCCGATTCGGGCACGCCCGCCGCGATCGGCTATGCCCAGCAATCGGGCATTCCGTTCGAACTCGGCATCATCCGCTCGCATTATGTCGGGCGTACCTTCATCCAGCCGACCAACGAGGTCCGCCACCTCGGCGTCAAGCTCAAACACAACGCCAACCGGGCGCTGATCGAAGGCAAACGCGTCATCCTGATCGACGATTCGATCGTGCGCGGCACCACCTCGTTGAAGATCGTGCAGATGATGCGCGATGCCGGCGCCGCCGAAGTCCATATGCGGATCGCCAGCCCGCCGACCCGGCATAGCTGCTATTACGGCGTCGACACGCCCGAGCGCGCCAAGCTGCTCGCGCACAGCAAGAACGTCGCCGAGATGAACGCGTACATCCACGCCGACAGCCTCGCCTTCGTCTCGATCGACGGGCTGTACAAGGCGCTCGGCGAACCCTGCCGCGCCGACATCCGCCCGAGCCACTGCGACGCCTGCTTCACCGGCGACTATCCGACCTCGCTGACCGACCAGGACGAAGTCGCATCGGTCGATCAGTTCGCATTGCTAGCGGAACGGGTGGTCTGAAGACCCGAATACCGTTCGTGCTGAGCTTGTCGAAGCACGTGTTTTCCCTCTACGCGGGTTGGAAGATACGCCCTTCGACAAGCTCAGGGCGAACGGAGGGACAATGACCGACAAGCCGCTCGCCAACCAGCTCGCCCTCGTCACCGGCGCGAGCCGTGGTATCGGTGCTGCGACCGCGCGTGCGCTGGCGGCGGCTGGCGCGCACGTCGTGCTGACCGCACGCACCGGCGCCGCGCTCGAACAGGTCGAGGAAGCGATCTTCGCCGCCGGCGGCTCGGCGACGATCGCGCCGCTCGACCTTACCGAGACCGACAGCATCGCCCGGCTCGCGGCCGCGATCGGGGAGCGCTGGCAGACGCTCGACGTGATGGTGCTCAACGCCGCGATGCTCGGCACGCTCGGCTCGGTGCCCGCGATCGACCCCAAGGAACTCGCCCGTGTGCTGACGCTCAACATCAGCGCGCAGGCCGCGCTGATCGGCGCGTTCGATCCGATGCTGCGCCGATCGAAGCGCGCGCGCGTGATCGGCATCACCTCCAGCGTCGCGCGCAGCCCACGCGCCTATTGGGGGCTGTACGGTGCGTCGAAGGCGGGGTTCGAGACGCTGATCGGCGCGTATGGAGATGAGATGGAGCAGATCAGCTCGCTCCGCACCGCGATCATCGACCCCGGCGCCACGCGCACCGCGATGCGCGCGCGCGCCTATCCGGGCGAGGCGCCCGAGACGGTGAAAGCGCCGGAAGTGGTGGGCGACCGGATCGCCGCGCTGGTGATCGACGATTTCGCGACGGGGCATTTCGAGCGGGTGGGATGACCCCGCTCGGTTCGTGCTGAGCTTGTCGAAGCACGTGCCACGAGCGGCCCGTTAGAGACACGCCCTTCGACACGCTCAGGGCGAACGGTGTTAAAGGTTTACCGCCTTCACCAACGTCACCTGCGCGACATCGATCCCGCCGCCGCGAAAACCGCCTTCGCAGTACATCAGATAATAGCGCCACAAGCCTATGAAATTACTGTCGAACCGCTCCGGCAACCGCCCGTCCGCCACCACCTGATCGAACGCCTCGCGCCAGCGCCGCAGCGTCTCGGCATAGTGCAGCCCGAAGCCGCGCCGATCTTCCCAGGCCAGCCCATGCTCCACCGCAAGCGCGCGGAAGCGGCTTTCCGAGATCAGCATCCCGCCGGGAAAGACGTAACGCTGGATGAAGTCGACATTGTCGGCATAGGCCGTGAAGATCGCATCATCGATCGCGATATATTGCAGCGCCGCCCGCCCACCGGGCTTGAGCGCACGCGCGACCGCAGCGAGATATTCGGGCCAATAGGCCTGACCGACCGCCTCGACCATCTCGATGCTCGCGACCGCATCATAGCTGCCGATCACATCGCGATAATCGGTCAGCGAGACGGTTACGCCCTCCAGCCCAAGCCGCTCGGCGCGCGCCTCGACCGCGCGCTTCTGCTCCGCCGACAGCGTGATGCCGTGGACGCTGCGCCCGCCGCGCGCCGCAACCTCGACGAACGATCCCCAGCCGCAGCCGATCTCAAGGATGGTATCGCCCGGCGCCGTGGCGGTGCGATCGAGGATCGCCGCCAGCTTGGTGCGCTGCGCATCTTCGAGACTCTGCGCCGCCGAAATCGGTTCGGCGAACAGGGCGCTCGAATAACTCATCGTAGGATCGAGCCATAAGCTATAGAAATCGTTGCCGAGATCGTAATGAAACTCGATGTTGCGCCGCGCGCCTTGCCGACTGTTGGCGCGCAGCCGATGCCAGACGCGCTGGAGCCGACGCGTCAGCCCCGACGCGCGCCCGGCATTGCCGAGCGTCGTCCGGTTGAGCACGAACAGTTCGAACAGCGCGACCGGATCGGGGCTAGACCATTCGCCGAGCGACCAGGCGACATACCAACCCACCGAACCGCGCGTCGCCAGCCGTAGCAGCGAGCGCCAGCTCGCGAGCGTCACGACCGCCGCCGGCCCGTCGGCGCGGCCGCCCAGCCGCCGCACCCGGCCATCGGGCAAGGTCGTCTCGATCGACCCGGCAGCGAGGCCAGCGTCGATACGGTCGAGGATCTTCTGGAACGCGCCCGCGAACAGCGCGAACAGCGGATCGAGCGCGGATGCCCGCCGCGATGGGGAGGCGCCGTTCTGGCGCCCGGAAGCCGGCGCGATTGCATTCATGGCGTCAGCCCATGCACCGAGCGCCCGCGCCGCCACAAGAGGTCATTTCGTCTGGGCGTATGCCGCCAGCGCCCGCTCGCGCGCCTCGCGATGGCCGATCAATTTGGCCGGGTAATCCTTGGGACGACAGCCACTTGCTTCGGGATCGTGAATCGCAGTGTCAGCGATCCCGGCGAGTTCCGGCACCCATAAGCGGATATACGCGCCCGCGTCGAACTTCGGCGACTGGACGAGCGGCGCCATGATTCGCGGGAACATGTTCGAATCGATCCCGCTGCCGGCGGTCCATTGCCAGTTGACCGAATTGTTGCCGTAATCGGCATCGACCAGACAATCCCAGAACCAGCGCTCACCCTCGCGCCAGTCGATCAACAGATGTTTGATGAGGAACGAGGCGGTAATCATCCGCACGCGATTGTGCATCCAGCCGGTCGTCCAAAGCTGGCGCATGCCGGCGTCGACGATCGGATAGCCGGTGCGGCCCTGCTGCCACGCGCGCAGGTCGGCGCGCGCGTCTGATCCCGCACGCCACGGCATCGCATCGAATGCGGCGCGGCCGTTTTTCGCCGCATATTCGGGGAGTTGCAGGATGACGTTCTGCGCATAATCGCGCCAGCCGATCTCGCCGAGGAACACCTGAGGCTGGTCGCCGACCGCGTGCCACACCTGCGCGGGCGACAGTTCGCCGAAATGCAGATGCGGCGACAGGCGCGAACTGCCCTCGACCGAGGGGAGGTTGCGCGCCTCGGCATAATCGCCGACGTCGTCGCGGAACGCATCGAGCCGGCGGTGCGCATTCTCCTCGCCCGGCATCCAGTCCTCCGCGAACCCTGCCGCCCAGTCGGGCCTGGTTGGCAGCAAACCCCAGTCTTCGAGCGAATCGCTGTTCGGCCAGCGCGCCGGCGCCGGGATGTCACGCGGCGCGGCGTGTGGCGCGGGTGGCGGCATGTGCTGCCGAAGCGCGCGCCAGAACGGCGTGTAGATCTTGTACGGCGCACCGCCGCCGGTGGTGATCGATCCGGGTGGCGCGAGGTAATTGCCGTCGTGGCACACCAGATCGAGCCGCTTCGCCACCGCGCGCTCGGCATTGCGCCACCACGGTTCGTAATGACGCAGGCAATGCACGCGCTTTGCCCCGGTCTCCTCGGCGAGCGCGGCGAGTGTCGCCTCGGCACCACCCCGCCGCAGGATCAGCCGCGATCCCTTGGCGCGCAATGCCGCGTCGAGCGCGGCAAGGCTATGGTGAAGCCACCAGCGCGAGGCGCCGCCCATCGCGCGGTGCCGGGGCGTCTCGTCGTCGAGGATATAGACCGGGATCACCGGGCCTTCGTTCGCGGCGGCGGCGAGTGCGGCCTGATCGGCGAGGCGCAGATCGCGCCGCAGCCAGAGGATGGTTGGATCTGTCATCACCGGCCCAACGCGGGAGTGCGGTTACGGCTTCGTCGCGGCGAGATATTTGTCGAGGATCGCCAGCCGTTCGGCGATCGCCGGACGGTAGGAGATCGTCTTCGGCGCCAAGGCCAGCGCGCGCGCCCAATAGGGCCGCGCAGCGGCGAAATCACCGCTCTGGATCAGCGCGACGCCGAGGAAGAAAGGCGGCGCTGGGTGGTTCGGGGCGAGTTGCATCGCACGCGCGAAGGCCAGTCGCGCCGCCGGCGACACCGCGCCGCCATCGTGCCGCGCATAGGCCATGCCGAGCCACGTCCACAAAGCGAAATTGTCGGGCGCGTGCCCTACCCCGCCGAGCATGATCTGCACCGCCGCGCGCGGATTGCCCGCGCGCGTCAGCCCGTCGGCCATCACCATATAGGCAGCCTCTCCGGTATAGCGGCCGAGCATGTCGCCGCGCAGTTCGATCAGCCCGGCGTCGAGCGGCATCGGCCGCGTGAACGCCTCGACCGGATGGCCGGGCAGCCCCGGCCGTCCCTGCACCGCATAGCCGGTCGCGCCGAGCATCAGGCCGGCCCCGACGAGGCTCCATAGCGAGCGTGCCAGGCCGAGCAGCCACAAGGCCGTCGCCGCCGCCACGCCGATCAACGCAAGCGCGATCCATCCCATCACCGGCGGCGCCTCCGAAAGCTCGCCCGCGCGAGCCACAGGCCGAGCACGATCAGCGCCAGCGGCGCGATCCAGAGCGGGGCGGTCAGCAGGCTGAACGGCGGATCATAGGTGACGTAATCGCCGTAGCGCGCGACCAGCCAGTCGCGGATCTGGGCGGGCTTCTCGCCCGACTGGATGCGCTGACGCACCAGAGCGCGCATGTCGCCCGCCATCTCGGCATCGCTGTCGGCGATCGACTGGCCCTGACAGACGAGGCAGCGCAATGTCGTCATCAGCGCCTGCGCCTGCGCCTCTTGCGCGGGATCGGACAGTTGGGTGTTGGCGAGTGGTGCCGCCGGCAGGTTGCTGTCGGCGAACGCCGGCGCGGCGGCGAGCAGCAACAGGGCAATCGCGAGCCGCCTCATTTCGCCGCATCCAGCTTGGCGAGGATGCCGGGCACCTCGTCGGCGCGGATATCGCCGACGTGCTGGAGCAGGATCGTGCCGTTGCCATCGATCAGGAAGCTCTCCGGCACGCCCGACGAGCCGAGCGAGAGTTGCACCGCGCTCGCCTTGTCGTCGCCGATCGCAGCATAGGGATCGCCGCCGCGC
Source organism: Sphingomonas panacis (assembly GCF_001717955.1). Classification (NCBI taxonomy): domain Bacteria; kingdom Pseudomonadati; phylum Pseudomonadota; class Alphaproteobacteria; order Sphingomonadales; family Sphingomonadaceae; genus Sphingomonas; species Sphingomonas panacis. Next base: position 3,064,934 of record NZ_CP014168.1, on the reverse strand, counting down.
GCGAGGAAATCGCGCATCGCCTGCGGGGTGTCGCGGATCGCGACGCCCTCGATCGTGACACCCGCCGCCTTGAGCGCCATCAGTTGCGGCGCTTCGGCAGCACAGGGCACGCACCAGCTCGCGAAGATGTTGAGCAGCTTGGGTTTGCCGTCATGAAACGCCGCGCTGGTAAGACCGGGCTTGCCGGGCAGCAGCGGCGGCGTGTCGAACTTGGGCAGCGGCTTGCCGATCATCGCCGAATAGACGGTGCGGTCGGCCGGGCGATACAGCGCCAAGGCAATGATCGCGATCACCGCGACGAACGCGAACAGGGGCAGCCACAGCTTCACGCCGGCCTTCACGTCCAAGCCTCCGCTTCGGCACGATGCCGGGCGCGTCGCTCGCGCAGCAATCGCCCGATCAGCGACAGCGCGCCGCCCAGCGCGACCAGCGCGCCGCCGAGCCAGATCAATGTCACGAACGGCTTCCACCACAAGCGCAATTGAACCCGCCCTGCCCCATCGATCTGGCCGAGCACGGTGTACAATTGCCCGTCCCACCGCGTCGCGATCGCCGACTCGCTCGTCACCGTGACGGGATTGGTGAAGAAGCGCGACTGCGGGCGAAGCGTGATGGCCGGCGAATCGCCACGCCGCGCCGTCAGATGCGCCTCGAGCGCCGACCAGTTCGGGCCGATCACCGGCGAAATTCCGGTCAGCGTGACCGTATACGGCCCGACCTGCTGCGGCTCGCCGACGCGCGCCGCGACCAGCGTCTGCTTGGTGAACGCGCTCTCAGACGCCATGCCGGCGAGGCTCACCGCGATGCCGAGATGCGCAACCACCATTCCCCAGGTGAACAACGGCGTGCGGATCAGGTTGCGCCCCCAAAGCGGCGCGACGCTCGCCACGCCCAGCCCCGCCGCAAGCGCGAGCCCGAGCAGCGGCAGCAGCGATACCCCGCCCGCGACCACCAGTACCGCCGCCAGCACGATCGCGCAGGCCGCCGCCGGCACCGCCAGCCGCGCCGCCAGCGCCCGCCAGCCATCGCGCCGCCAGCGCAACAGCGGCCCCGCCGCCATCACCACCACGAGCAGCAGCGCGACCGGCCCCGCCGCCTTGTCGAAGAACGGCGGCCCGACCGACAATTGCACGCCGAACCCGGCCGCAACGATCGGGTAGAGCGTGCCGATCAGCACCACGCCGAGGATCACCGACAGCAGCAGATTGTTGGCGACCAAAGCGCCCTCGCGGCTGACCAGATCGAACGTGTTGCCGGCGCGCACCGTGCCGACGCGGGTCGCGAACAGCGCCAGCGCACCGCCGATATAGAGCACCAGCAGCACGAGGATGAAGCTGCCCCGCGTCGGATCGACGGCGAAGGCATGGACGCTCGTCAGGATGCCCGATCGCACCAGGAATGTGCCGATCATCGACATCGAGAAGGCGACCACCGCCAGCATCACCGTCCAGGCGCGCAGACCATCGCGCGTCGCCAGCACCGTCACCGAATGGAGCAGCGCGGTCGCCGCCAGCCACGGCATCAGCGAGGCGTTCTCGACCGGGTCCCAGAACCACCAGCCGCCCCAGCCGAGCTCGTAATAGGCCCAGTAGCTGCCGGCGGTGATGCCGAGCGTGAGGAAGATCCACGCGCCCAGCACCCACGGCCGCATCGCCCGCGCAAACGCCGGGCCGACATCGCGCGCCACGAGCGCGCCGACCGCGAAGGAGAACGCCACCGAAATGCCGACGTAGCCGATGTACAGCGTCGGCGGGTGGAACGCCAAACCGGGGTCTTGCAGCAACGGGTTGAGCCCCTGCCCGTCGGCGGGCGCGGGATCGATCCGCGCGAACGGGTTCGAGGCGAACAGCAGGAAGGCGTAGAAACCGAGCGCGATCAGCGCCTGCGCGCCGAGCGTCGCGGTGACAGTAGCGCGCGCGAGACTGCGTTCGAAGATCGCGACCGCGCCGCCGGCCAGCCCGAGGATCGTCACCCACAGCAGCATCGAGCCTTCGTGATTGCCCCACGCGCCCGCGAATTTGTAAAGCCAAGGCTTCTCGGAATGGCTGTTCTCGGCGACGAGCAGCACCGACATGTCGCTGCGCAGGAACACCGCGATCAGCAGCGCCATCGCCAGCGCCGCCAGCGCGCCCTGCACGATCGCGACCGGACGCACCGCACCGATCAGGTCGGTGGTCAGCGCGCTCTCGTCATCGGGCGCAGCCAGCACGCGGCGCACGCCGATCGCGGCGAGCACGAACTGCATCGCCGCCAGCGCGGCGGCGAGCCACAAAGCGGCGAGGCCGGCTTCGGCGATCATGCGGCCCTCGCGGGGAAACTCATGTCTCCCCTCCCTGCAAGGGAGGGGCCGGGGGTGGGTTGCTCACAAGGAAGCGCGCCGACCGCCACAGGCCGACCCACCCCCAACCCCTCCCTTCCAGGGAGGGGGGCAACAAGAAGGCGACCGCGCGCGCTCATTCCTTCAACGTCGTGGTTTCGTGCATTTTGCCGGCCATCTGCGGCGGCATGTACTTTTCATCGTGCTTGGCGAGCAGATTGGTCGCGGTGAAGCTGCCGTCCGGGTTGAACGATCCTTCCGCCACCACGCCCGACTTCTCGCGGAACAGATCGGGCGCGATGCCGCGGAAGCTGACCGGCACGCGGGCGACACCGTCGCCTACGACGAAGTGGATCGAGACGCCGTCCGCCTGCCGCTTGATCGACCCGGCCTCGACCATCCCGCCGAGCCGCACCGCGCGGCCGAGCGGAAGACCCTGACGCCGCACGTCGCCGGGCGCGTAGAAGAACGACGCCTGGTCCTTGAGCGCCGACAGCGCCAGTAGCGCCGCCGCTGCCACCGCCGCCAGCCCGAGGCCGGCGAGAATCATACGTTGCTGCTTCGCTTTCACCGCCGCTCGCTGCCCCGCATCGCGAGATAGCTCCACGCCGCCAGCACGCCCGCGCCGAGGCCGGTGATCGTGTAAGCGGCGATGACGAAGGGCCAGGGACTCATCGGGCCATCCGGCGCATCCGCGCCTCGGCCTTGGTGATGGCGAGGATCGTCCGCATCCGCATCAGCACCACGCTCGCGAAGAACAAGGAGAAGCCGCCGAGCGTGAACCACAACGGCCATAGCATCGTCGCGTCGATGCTCGATCGCGTGAGACCGATGCTCTCGCCCTGGTGCAGCGTGTTCCACCACACCACCGAATAGCGGATGATCGGCAGCAGTACCGATCCGGCGAGGCCATAGAGTGCGGGGATGCGTCCGTCACCGCCACGATCGGAATCGGCGCGCAGCAGCGCCATGAAGCCGAGATAGACGAACAGCAGCAGCAGCATCGAGGTCAGCCGCCCGTCCCATTCCCACCACGTTCCCCACGTCGGCCGTCCCCAGATCGAGCCGGTGACGAGGCACAAAGCGGCGAACACCGCGCCCGGCAACGCGATCGCGCGTGCCGCGACCATCGCCAGCGGATGCCGCCATACCAGATAGGCGAGCGAACACATTGCAATGCCGCTCCACCCGCCCATGCCGAGCCATGCGGCCGGCACGTGGATGTAGAGGATGCGCACCGTCTCGCCCTGAAGATAATCCGCCGGCGTCTGAGTCAGGCCCGCCCATGCGCCGATCGCGATCAGCACCACGCCCGCCCAGAACAGCGCCGGCGTGAGTGGCCGCGCCAGCTTCAAGAAGCGTGCGGGATTGGCAAGGGCATGAAGGGAAGCCACGATTTCCGACGTCTAGGCAATTGCGGGGCGACACTCAACCAAACTCGTCGGCGCGGTGAAGACGGTGCCGCTGGATTGCCTGGCGAGACCAGCGCCCGAAATCGCGCGAAACGTTCGCGAAGTTCTTGCAAATGCCAAATACGATCGTGTGTTCCCGCGCAGGCGGGAACACAGAGCCAAGCGAAACAACGCTTTACGGCGCTTGCGCCTCTGGGCTCCCGCTTGCGCGGGAGAACAAGCAAGCCTTACGCGGAGGTCTCGCCTGCCCCAAGCGACGGTCAATCGGACTGCGATACCGCCATTTCGTGCCCGTCGTGATCGCGGAAGTGGAAGCGCTTGCCGCCCGGATATTCGACGATCGGCAGCGTGATCGCCCCGCCCGCCGCCTCGACCGCCGCCAGTGCCGCGTCCACGTCGGCAACGTCGATCACGGGCAACGCCGCCGCGGTCCTTTCCGCCGGATCGGCCTGAAAGCCGAGATCGGTGTCGCCGCTGGTCGTCGCCGCATAGGTTGGCCCGAAATCGGCGAAGCTCCAGCCGAACGCCGATCCGTAAAACGCTTTCGCCCGCGCGGTGTCCGTAACCGGCAATTCCAGATAATTGAGTCGCGCCATCACATCCTCCATGTTCTTGTATTGTTCTAATTGCACGCCTATAATCGCGCAATGGCAAAGACTCGCCCCGCGCGCGGCGCGACCGTCAACCGCGAGAGCGGCCGCTTCAACCTGCCCGAGCGCGCCGCCGATGGCGACTGGCTCGACGATCGCGAGATCGTCGATGACGGCGCCGCGCCCTTGCGCACTACCGTCACGATCGACACGCCGCGCACGATCATCACGCGCAACACTTCGCCCGACATCGGATTCGATCAGTCGATCAACCCGTATCGCGGCTGCGAGCATGGCTGCATCTACTGCTTCGCGCGGCCGACCCACGCCTATCTCGACCTCTCGCCGGGCCTGGACTTCGAAAGCCGGCTGTTCGCCAAGCCCGATGCGCCTGTGTTGCTGCGCGCCGAACTCGGCAAGCGCGGCTATGTCGTCCAGCCGATCGCGTTCGGCACCAACACCGATCCCTATCAGCCGATCGAGACCGAATGGCGCATCATGCGCGGCTGCCTCGAAGTGCTCGCCGAGACCGGGCATCCCGTGTTCATCACCACCAAGTCCGATCGCATCCTGCGCGATCTCGATCTGATCGCGCCGATGGCGAAGCGCGGGCTGGTTGCCGTGATGATCTCCGTAACCTCGCTCGACCCGCGCACCGCGATGACAGTCGAGCCGCGCGCGCCCACCCCCGAGCGGCGGCTCGCGGCGGTCAAGGCGCTGAGCGACGCAGGGGTGCCGACCTATGTCTCGATCTCCCCCGTCATCCCCGCGATCACCGATCACGAGATCGAGCATCTCATCGCGCGCGCGGCGCAGGCAGGCGCGCGCAGCGTCAATTACATCCCGGTGCGCCTGCCGCACGAAGTCGCGCCGCTGTTCCGCGCCTGGCTCGACGAGCATTTCCCCGATCGTGCCGCCAAGGTGATGGCGACGATCCAGTCGCTGCGCGGCGGGCGCGACAACGATCCCAATTTCGGCACGCGGATGCGCGGACAAGGGCCGTGGGCGGAGCTGCTGCGCACCCGAGTCCAGATCGCATGCCGCAAGCACGGGCTGGTGCGCGAGAAGCTGGTGTTGCGGACGGACCTGTTCCGGGCGCCGGCGGGCGCGCAGGGGGAGCTTTTCTAGCGGCTTGCAAGAACATCATACTCAAAAAAGACCCGTTCGTGCTCGTCGAAGCACGTGCAACACACGCCTCGGTGCCTCGGGCACGCCCTTCGACAGGCTCAGGGCGAACGGATTTTTGTCTGGAAACAGAAGCGTCCTCAGTCCTCGCGACCGTCGAATGCCTCGCGCGAGCGCGTGATCTCGTCCTTATTCTCCATCACCCACAGCCCGAGCGCCTTGACCGGCACGCGCAGCGAGTGGCCGAGCGGGGTCAGTTCATAGTCGACGCGCGGCGGGATCGTCGGGAAGACGGTGCGGCTGACCAGCCCGTCACGTTCGAGGCTGCGCAGCGTATGCGTGAGCATCCGCTGCGAGATGCCGTCGATCAGCCGCTTGAGTTCGTTGAAGCGGCGCGGCCCGGCGGACAGCACCATCACCACCAGGATGCTCCATTTGTCACCGATGCGCGCGAGTAGCGGCGTAACGGTCTTGCAGCCAGCGTGGATGTCGACCGGGTCGAGATCAGGCACATCGATGTGACCGAGTGACAAAATAGTGCCTCCTTGCGCGTCGGGTACTTGCGGTAACATATCCGGCCCCGGTTACATTTCTATACCGGAGACTTTGAAAAAATGAAACTGCTCCAGATCGACTCCAGCATCACCGGCGCAAGCTCGGTATCGCGGCCGCTCACCGAGGCGGTCGTCGCGAAATTGGTCGCGGCCGATCCCGCCACCGCAGTCACCAAGCGCGATCTCGCGGCGGCGCCGCTGCCGCATCTCGATCTGGCATCGTACCCGGGTGGCGAGAGCGAAGCCGCTGCCGCCAGCAGCGCGATCCTCGAAGAATTCCTCGCTGCCGATGTCGTCGTGATCGGCGCGCCGATGTACAACTTCACCATTCCGAGCCAGCTCAAGGCATGGATCGACCGAGTCGTCGTTCGCGGCCGCACCTTCAGCTACGGCCCCGACGGTGTCACCGGCCTGATTCCGGGCAAGCGCATCATCATCGTGGTGTCACGCGGCAATTTCTACGGTCCGGGCGCACCGGCGGCTGTTTTCGAACACCTCGAGACGTTGCTGGGTGGCGTGTTCGGTTTCCTCGGCGCTCCGCCCGAATTCGTGATCGCGGAAGGCGTTGCGGCCGGACCCGAACACCTCGCCGCCGCGCTCGACAGCGCGCATCAGGCGATCGATCGGCTCGCCGCCTGACGCCGCTACCGGCAGATGGGGAGCCGTCTGCCGGTATTACCCGACCAGCGCCAGCCGCGTTTCTGACGTCTTCAACGCGACGCCGCTGATCCCGGGCAGTCCCTCGATCCGCGTCGCGAGTTCCTGATCGAGCAGGAAGTCGCGGCCGAGCAGCACGCGCGCGAACCCGCCGTCCGGCATCGCCGCCTTAGCCCATACTTCGCCGCGCGCGCCGCGATGGTCGGCGAGAACGCCGGCAAGCGTCTGCATCGCCGCAGGCGCCTCCACGGTGAGGTCGAGCACGAAGCGCGCTGCGGTCGCCAGCGAATCGAACCGCTGCAGCCGCTTGACCGAAACGCGCGGCGTCTCCTCGCCTGGCCGGCGATCGAGTTCCACCGTCAGCAGCCCGCACGCGCCTTCACGTGCGGCCTCCTCCAGATCGGCGGCGACGACATCGTCGAAACAGGTCGCGATGAACTGGCCCGAGGGATCGGACAGCGTCGCCATCAGGTAGCGCCGTCCGCGCGCCGAGGTGCGCCAGCGCGCGTCCTCCACCAGCACCGCCATCATCGCCCCGGCGCGCGATTTGCCGTCGTCGGGAATGTCGAGTTCGCCCAGCGTCGCATAGCTGCGCGCGCCGTGCATCCGCGCGAGGTGACCATGGCGATCGACCGGGTGCGCCGAGAAATAGAAGCCGAACGCCTCCTTCTCCGCCTCCATCCGCTCGGCGAGCGGCCAATGTGCATTGGGCAGGCGAATCGGCGGTTCGGCGGCGTCCTCGCCACCGAACAGCCCGCCCTGCCCGCTCGCGCGCATCGATTGCACGCGCGACGCTGTCGCTAGAATCGTCTCGGCGGCGGCGTGGATGCCGGCGCGATTGGGGGTGAACGCGTCGAACGCGCCCGCGCCCGCCAGCGTCTCCAACTGCCGCTTGTTGAGCAGCCGCGGATCGACGCGGTGCGCGAGATCGTCGAGCGTGGCGAACTTGCCATTGGCCTCGCGCTCGACAATCAGCTTCTCCATCGCGGCCTCGCCAACGCTCTTCAGCGCGCCGAGCGCATAGCGCACCGCCAGGCCGTGGCTTTCCTCGCTGCCCGTATCCTCGACCGAGAATTCCGCCTCGCTGCGGTTGATGTCGGGCGGCAGGATCGCCACGCCCAAGCGCCGCATGTCATCGACGAAGATGCTGAGCTTGTCGGTCAGCGCCATGTCGTAGCACATCGACGCTGCGAAAAATTCGTGCGGGTGATGCGCCTTGAGCCACGCCGTCTGGTACGCGAGCAGCGCGTAGGCGGCGGCGTGCGACTTGTTGAAGCCGTAGCCGGCGAACTTGTCGATCAAATCGAACAGTTCGTTGGCCTTGGCGGCGGGGATCTGGTTGTGCTCGGCGCAGCCCGCGACGAAGATCGCACGTTGTGCGTCCATCTCGGCCTTGATCTTCTTGCCCATCGCGCGGCGCAGCAGATCGGCCCCGCCCAGCGAATAGCCGGCGAGGATCTGCGTCGCCTGCATCACCTGCTCCTGGTAGACGAAGATGCCGTAGGTCTCGGCCAGGATCGGTTCGAGCAATGCGTGCGGATATTCGATCGGTTCCTGCCCGTTCTTGCGGCGGCCGAAGCTCGGGATATTGTCCATCGGACCCGGCCGGTACAGCGAGACGAGCGCGATGATGTCGCCGAAATTGGACGGCTTCACCGCCGCCAGCGTGCGCCGCATCCCCTCCGATTCGAGCTGGAACACGCCGACCGTGTCACCCTTCTGGAGCAGCTTGTAGACGCCTTCGTCATCCCATTCGAGCGCCGACAGGTCGATCGTCACGCCCCGGTCAGCGAGCATCTGCACCGCCTTCTGCAACACCGACAGCGTCTTGAGGCCGAGGAAGTCGAACTTCACCAGCCCCGCGCCCTCGACATATTTCATGTCGAACTGCGTGACCGGCATGTCCGAGCGCGGATCGCGGTACAGCGGCACCAGCTCGGCGAGCGGGCGGTCGCCGATCACCACGCCGGCGGCGTGAGTCGAGGAGTGGCGTGGCAGCCCCTCCAGCTTCATCGCCAGATCGAGCAGATGCTTGACCCCGGCGTTGCCCTTGTACTCGGCGACGAGTTCGGACACGCCGTTCATCGCGCGATCGAGCGTCCACGGGTCGGCCGGGAAGTTGGGGACCAGCTTCGCCAGCCGATCGACCTGACCGTAGCTCATCTGGAGCACGCGGCCGGTATCCTTGAGCACCGCGCGCGCCTTGAGCTTTCCGAACGTGATGATCTGCGCGACCTGATCGCGCCCGTATTTCTCCTGCACGTAGCGGATCACCTCGCCACGCCGGGTTTCGCAGAAATCGATGTCGAAGTCGGGCATCGACACGCGTTCCGGGTTGAGGAAGCGTTCGAACAGCAGCCCGAGCTTGATCGGATCAAGATCGGTGATCGTCAGCGCCCACGCCACCACCGAGCCTGCGCCCGATCCGCGCCCCGGCCCGACCGGAATGTCGTGGTCCTTCGCCCATTTGATGAAGTCGCCGACGATCAGGAAATAGCCGGGGAATCCCATCGAGATGATGACGTCGAGTTCGAATTCGAGCCGCTCGGCATAGGTGGCGCGCAACGCGGGATCGGTGATCTTCGCCTTGGCGAGCCGGGCCTCCAGCCCGCTGCGCGAGGTGACGCGCAACGCCTCGGCCTCGCCCTCGCGGTCGCCGGCAAGGCTCGGCAGGATCGGCTTGCGATACGGTGCCGCCACCGCGCAGCGCTGCGCGACGACGAGTGTGTTGGCGATCGCCTCGGGCAGATCGGCGAACAGGGTCCGCATCTCGGCGGCGGGCTTCATCCACGCATCGGGTGAACTGCGCGGGCGATCCTCGCTGGCCAGGTATGACGAACTGGCGATGCACAGCATCGCATCATGCGCCTCGACGAAATCCGCCTCGGCGAAGCAGCACGGGTTGGTCGCGACCAACGGCAGATCGCGCGCATAGGCGAGGTCGAGCAACGGAGCTTCGGCCTTGCCTTCGATCGGATCGAGCCGCCGGGTCAGTTCGATATACAGCCGGTCGGCGAACAGCGCCTGCAGGCGATCGGCATAGGCGAGCGCGCGCGCCGGCTGGTCCTCGGCGAACAGCCGCGCCAGCCCCCCCTCGCGCCCGGCGGTGAGCGCGATCAGCCCGTCTGTGTGCCGGGCGAGCATCTCGAACGAGACATGCGGCGCGTGTTCGAGCGGCCGGTCGAGATGCGCCTTCGACACCAGTTCGCACAGATTGCGATAGCCAGCCTCGTCCTGCGCGTAGAGCGCCAGCCAGTCGAACACCGGCTCGACGCCCTCGGGCAGATCGGGCCGCGCGACGCCCAGCATCGTGCCGATCACCGGCTGGACGCCGGCTTTCTTGGCCGCATCGGAATAGGCCATCGCCGCATACAGGCCGTTGCGATCGGTCAGCGCGGCGGCGGGGAAGCCCAGTTCCTGCGCGCGCTTGGCGATCGCCTTGGGGTCGATCGCCCCGTCGAGCATGGTGTAACAGGAGAAGATACGCAGCGGAACGAACGCGGAATGGGCCATCGCGCATCTATGCCCGCGTCCCGCGATTCGCGAAACTGTCATGTGCGGCCGATGGGCTTGCCCCTCGACTTCGCTCGGGGCGAACGGCGGTGGTTACGAGCTTCCACGGCCGTTCGTGTCGAGCGAAGTCGAGACACCGATAGCTACAGCAGTTTCTCGATATCCGCCGCGATCGCCTCGGGCGCGGTACGCGGCCCGTAGCGCGCGACCGCCTTGCCGCCGCGATCGATCAGGAACTTGGTGAAGTTCCACTTGATCGATTTGGTCCCCAGCAGCCCCGGCGCTTCCGCCTTCAACGCCGTGAACAGCGGATCGGCGGCCGGGCCGTTAACGTCGATCTTGGCGAAGACCGGGAAGGTCACGTCATAGGTCAGCGAACAGAAGGTGGCGATCTCGGTGGCGTCGCCCGGTTCCTGCGCGCCGAACTGGTTGCAGGGAAAGCCGAGCACCTCAAAGCCGCGCCCGGCATAGCGCCGGTGCAGGTCTTCCAGGCCCCGATATTGCGGCGTGAACCCGCATTTCGAGGCGGTGTTGACGATCAGCAGCACCTTGCCGGCATAAGCGGTCAGGTCGACCGGCGCGCCATCCGCGCCGCGCACGGTGAAATCGGTGATCGCGCTCATGCCGTGTGCCTCGCAAGCAGATAGATGAGGTTCTGCCGCACGCCCGGCCATTCGCGGTCGAGGATCGAATAGACCACCGAATCGCGCAGCCGCCCGTCCGCCATGATTTGATGCCCGCGCAACACCCCGTCGCGCTTCGCGCCGAGCCGCTCGATCGCCGCCTGGCTGCGCAGGTTGAGCGCATCGGTGCGGATCTGCACGCACTGGCAGCCAAGCACGTCGAAGGCATGCCCAAGCAGCAACAGCTTCGCTTCGGTGTTGACGCCGGTCCGCTGCACCGCCGTCGCGTAGAAGGTGCCGCCAATCTCAAGCCGCCGGTGTTTCTCGGCAACGCGCAGATAGCGGGTCGTGCCGACCACCTTGCCCGCTGTGAGCACTGCGAACGGGATCACGCGACCATGCGACTGATCGGTGACGGTCTCGTCCATGAAGGCATCGACGTCCTTCAGCTTGGCCACGCTGGCATAGAACAGGTTCCACAACCCGTCGGTCCGCGCGACCTCGACGAGCGCCGGGCCGTCGTCACGCGTCAACGGGCGCAGCGTGACGTGCTGGCCCTTGAGCGTCGGCACCGAGCGCCACAGACTCATCCGAGCGTGCCTTCGTGGAGCCGCACCACGCGGTCCATCTTCTGCGCGAGCCGCTCGTTATGCGTCGCGACCAGCGCCGCCGAACCTTCGCCGCGCACCAGCCGCAGGAATTCGGCCAGTACGACGTCCGCCGTGGCTTCATCGAGATTGCCGGTCGGTTCGTCGGCGAGCACCAGCGCGGGCTGGTTGGCGAGCGCACGCGCCACCGCGACGCGCTGCTGCTCGCCGCCCGACAATTGGCTGGGCCGGTGCGTCAGCCGGTGGCCGAGGCCGAGCGCCGTCAGCAGCGCCTCGGCGCGCGCATCGGCGGTGGCGCGATCGGCGCCACGGATCATCTGCGGCAGCACGACATTCTCGGCGGCGCTGAAATCGGGCAGCAGATGGTGGAACTGATAGACGAAGCCGAGCGACTCGCGCCGGACGCGCGTGCGCCCGTCCGAATCGAGTTCGGCGGCTTCGGCGCCGGCGATGCGGATCGACCCTTCGAACCCGCCTTCGAGCAGCCCGACCGCCTGCAACAACGTCGACTTGCCCGATCCCGACGGACCGAGCAGCGCGACGATCTCGCCCTGCCCCACGGTCATGTCGACCCCGCGCAGCACGTCGATCCGCACGCCGCCCTGCTCGAAACTGCGCGCGAGGCCACTTACGGCGAGAACGGGAACGCTCATTCCGCGCACTCCTGTTCCCCCGCGAAAGCGGGGGTCCAGAGCCACAAACGCCGCACTTCGTTGCTCTGGATTCCCGCTTTCGCGGGAAAACGGTTCGGGAGACTATTCATACCGCAACACCTGCACAGGATCGGTACTCGCCGCCTTGAACGCGGGGTACAAAGTGGCGAGGAAGCTGAACACCAAGGCCATCAACGCGATGGTCGTCACCTCGACCGGATCGGTCTTCGACGGCAATTCGGTGAGGAAGCGGATCGAAGGGTCCCACAGGTTCTGCCCTGTCACCAACTGCACGAAATCGACGATCGACTGGCGGAAGAACAGGAACACGAAGCCGAGCGCCAGCCCGGCCACCACGCCAAGCGCGCCGATCGTCGTGCCGACCACCATGAAGATCTTCATCAACCCGAACCGGGACGCACCCATCGTCCTCAGGATCGCGATGTCGCGCGTCTTGGCGCGCACCAGCATGATGAGCGAGGACAGGATGTTGAACACCGCGACCAGGATGATGATCGACAGCACCGTGAACATCGCCACCCGCTCGACCGCGAGCGCCTGGAAGAGCTGCGCGTTCATCTGCTGCCAGGTGGTGATGACCGCCCGGCCGGCGATCTGGTTCTCGACGGGTTTAAGGATCGCGTTGACCCGGTCGGGATCGACCGTGTTGACCTCGATCATCCCCACCGAATCGCCAATCAGCAGTAAGGTCTGCGCATCCTCGATCGGCATGATGATGTATTTGATATCATAATCGTACACGCCGACTTCGAAGATCGCACCGACCGTGTAGCTGACCACGCGCGGCACCGTGCCGAACGGAGTCGCTTGCCCAAGCGGATTGAAGATCGATATCTGGCTGCCGACCTGCGCGCCGAGCGCCTCGGCGAGCCGGCTGCCGATCGCGACCCGGCCGCTGCCAGCGGTGATGCTGTTGAGCGACCCCATGAGGACCTTGCTGCCGATCGTCGCGTTGGAGCGGATATCCTCGACGCGCATGCCGCGCACCAGGATGCCCTCGGTGCGCCCCGAATAGGTGACGGCGAGCGGCTGCTCGATCAGCGGCAGCGCGCTGGTGACGCCCGGCGTCTGCTTGGCGATCCTGGCGATGTTGCGCCAGTCGGGCAGGTTGGAACCGACTGGCTGGATCACGGCATGGCCGTTCAGCCCGACGATCTTGTCGAACAGCTCGGCACGGAAGCCGTTCATCACGCTCATCACGATGATGAGCGCGGCGACGCCGAGCATCACCGCGACCAGACTGATGCCGGCGACGAGGAAAATGAACGCCTCGCCGCGCCCCGGCAGCAAATAGCGCTTCGCGATCATGCGTTCGTAACGGGAAAGGATCATATGCGGTGTCTGCCCGGCCCCCGGGAGGTAAGTCGCCGCTGCTCTAGGTCGCGCGCGCGCCGCTGGCAACCTGCATACCCCTGTTGCGTATACGCCACAGCAGCGCCGCAATCGCCGCGCGAGTGTCACAATCCCGGTGACAAAATGGGGTTGTCGCCCTAGCAACACAATCACTGAGACACAGGCAATGGCCGTGGTTCGGGGAGAGTTTCCAGTCCCGCCTAAAAGGGCGTGTGGGCGGAGACAATTTTGGGGGCTGACGAGCGATCGTCACGCAGGCGCCCGGGCTGGAAACGGCCCGGGCGTTTGCCGTTGCGGCGCAGGCGGCAAAGCCGCTGCTGCGCTCCGCGCAGCGCCGCAACCGGCCGGCGGGTCGCGCCAGCGAACCCGACCGACGGCGGCTTCGCCGCCGGCGCCACCACACCCACCTTGGCCGACGGTGTTGCCACCGCCGACCCTGGCAGACCCTTCCACCGGCTCCCCGATAAGCAGGGCGATATGTCCGCCATATGTCCAGCGGCGGAGCATCGCCCCGCCGCCCATCCTCAAAACGCCTTGGAGATCGTCGCGCCGATCGTGCGCGGATCGCCCGGCTGGCCGACAATCAGCCCGGTGCTGCCCGACTGCGCCGAAAGCAGCTCATAGTAATTCTGGTTGAACGCGTTGCGCACCCAGCCGAACACGTTGAAGCTGTCCTGACGGTAGCCGAGCCGGAAGTTCGACAGCGAATAGCCATCGATCCACATATAGCGCGACACCGAGGGATTGGAGGAGAAGCGCGAGCGATAGCTGCCATCGTAGCCGGCATAGACCTGGCCCTTGCCGACCGGCACATTGACCTCGGTGCCGAACGAGAACGACCATTTCGAAATGCCCGGCAGCACCGTTCCCGAAATGTCGCACGTCAGCGGGCTGAGGCCGGGCGTGCCCGCCGCCGCCGGCGTCGCCCCGTTCAGCGCGGGGTTGCCGCCGGCCAGTTCGGGCGCGCACGGCGCGTTGGTGAAGCGCAGATATTTGGCGTCGGTATAGGCACCGTTGGCGTAGAAATTGACGCGCTGGCTCGGCCGGTACGACGCATCGAACTCGCCGCCGCGCACGCGCACGAGGCCGGCATTGGCGAGATAGCCCCGGATCACCGTCGTCTGGCCGTTGTTCACCGTCGCCTGATAATCATGAACGTCGGTCCAGAAGCCGGCGAGGTTGAGGGTCAGCTTGCGATCGAGGAACTGCGTCTTGAGGCCGACCTCGAAATGGTCCTCGCTCTCGGGCTTCACGGTCTGCTTGGTGAGATCGGCAACCGTGTTGGTCGAATCGAGCGGCAGGCCGGACAGGTTGATCCCGCCCGATTTGAAGCTGCGCGCATAGGTCGCATAAGCATGGATATCCGCCGTCACGTCGTAGGAGAGCGTGAAATCGCCTGACACGTTCCACGCGCTGAATCGCGGACTGTAACGCTGCGGCGCGAGCGTGTTGATCTGGTTGGCGAAGGTCGTCCGCGCCGCGCCGGTCTTGGATGCCAGCATCGCCGCAACGTTGTCGGCGGTCGCGACGAAATCATACTGGCTGTTGTGAATGCTCACGACCGAGTCGTAATATCCTGACTTCTTGTCGTAATTGATGCGCAGGCCGGGTGCGATGTGCAGCCCGGACACCGGCTGGTAGTTGAGCTTGCCGAACACCGCGAAGCTATCGTTCTTGAAGTTGATCGTGTTGGTCGAGGTCAGGCCGTCGAGCACATTGGGATTCTTCGCGTCATCGCCCGTCAGCAGCCAGCGGCTCGCCGCCGATCCCTGCACCTGCGACCCTTGCGTGTTGATCGTCTGGTGAAAGTAGAACACGCCGGCGGTGTAATCGAGCGTGTTCTTGCCGTTCGAGGCGATCCGCACTTCCTGCGACCATTGCTTCTGCTGCGACGGGTTTTGCGACACGGTGGTGATCGGCAGGCCGACATAGTCGCGGTCGTTGGCGGGTTTCCAGTCCCAGTAGCGCCACGCCGAGACCGAAGTGATCGTCGCCGGACCGATATCCCAATTGCCGACCAGCGACGCGCCGCCCATCTCCTGCCGCGAGTTGATGTCGGCGTCGAGATCGGTCACGCGGTCGAACGCATTGGTGCTTGGCGGGGCGTAGTTGAGCGCCGCCGCCAGCGCGGTGTATTGCCGATTGGTCGCGCGCTGCGTCGGCGCGAGCCGCGCGTAATATTGCACGCAGCACAACGGATTCTGGACGTTGAAGTCGCCGGTCAGCCGGAAATCGAGATCGGCACGCGGCTTCCACAGCAACTGGCCGCGCACGCTGAAATTGTCGAGCTTCTGAAGGTATTTGTCGCTCGTGGTGTCCTTGATCGTGCCGCCGCGATTGGTGAACGAGGCCGACAGCCGCGCCGCCAGCGTGTCGCTGGTGATCGGCCCCGAGACCGATCCCTTCAACTGCACATAGCCGTAATCGCCACCACTCGCCTCGAACCGCGCCTCGGGCGAGAAGCTCGGCGCGCGCGTGGTGATGTTGACCGCGCCCGCCGTGGTGTTCTTGCCGTAGAGCGTCCCCTGCGGCCCGCGCAGCACCTCGACCCGGTCGATATCGACGAAATCGAAGGTCGAGGCGCCGACCCGCCCGACATAGACGCCGTCGAGGTAGAAGCCGACGCCTTGCTCGATCCCGTCGTTGGTGAGGCCGAACGGCGTGCCGAGACCGCGAATGTTGATCGAGGAATTGCGCGGGTTGCTCGAATAGAATTGCAGCGCGGGCTGTTGCTGCTGCAACCGGTTGACGTTGAACGCACCGGTCTTGTCGATCTGGTCGCTGCCGATCACCGACATCGCGATCGGCACGTCCTGCGCGCGCTCCTCGCGGCGCCGCGCCGTCACCACCACGTCGCCGTCGGTGGCGGGTTGCGCCTGTGCGGCGGCCGGTTGCGCCACTGGCGCGTCCGGCACGGCGGCGGCCGATGCGAGCAAAATCGACGTGAGCTGAGCGAACATCATATCCCCCTGAGATTTTCTTATCCGAGTCGCAGCTCAATACCCATCACTTCACTAGGATTTCAGCCCGTTCGTTCTTCACACCGCTAAAGTTTCCCTTCGCGGCTCGTCGAAAATTCCGCATCCAAGGCTCTTGAACGCGCAAACGAACGCCCCAAATCTGCTGCGTGCGGCGCCAATCGGGCCGCACGAAACCGGGTGCCGCGCCGCTGTGCGGGCGCCCTTCAGCACCGTTCATTCGCTCACAGGAGGCATGCACATGCGTCAGTTCGATCTTACCCCCTTCCGCCGTTCCGCGATCGGTTTCGACCGTCTTTTCGATATGTTGGAAACCAGCGCGCGCCAGCAGGCGGCGGACAATTACCCTCCGTTCAATCTGGAGCGAGTCGCCGATGACCGCTACCGGATCACCCTCGCCGTCGCCGGTTTCAGCCGTGACGAGATCGAGATCGTCGCCCAGCAGAATCTGCTGCAGGTGAAGGGCAAGAAGGATGAGAAGGAAGGCCAGAATACCTTCCTGCATCTCGGCATCGCCAATCGCAGCTTCGAGCGTCGTTTCGAGCTCGCCGATTTCGTGCGCGTCGATGATGCCCGTCTCACCGACGGCCTGCTCGTGATCGACCTCGTCCGCGAAGTGCCCGAGGCGGCCAAGCCGAAGACCATCGCGATCAAGACCGGCGCTCCCCTCGCCGCCGTCGAGAGCGCGACGGCCGACGAAGCACAGGCCGCGTAACGCGCGGCCGGGCGCTCTCAGCCCCCCTCCCCGAATGAGAGCGCCGCAGGAGGGCGCCCGGAGCGATCCGGGCGCCCTTTTTGCGCGGCTTTTCCGCAGCTTCGATCACGTGTAGCGGACGGGAATGAAGACACTCGTCGATCCCACGCACGCCCTCGCACGGGGCCTGCGCGCCATCCGCACGCAATATCAGGTGCCCGAGAGCTTCCCGCCCGAGGTGCAGACCGCCGCCGAAGCCGCCGCCCGGCGCACGCCCACCGAGCATGTCGATCGCACCGCCGAGCCGTTCGTCACGCTCGATCCGGCCAGTTCGACCGACCTCGACCAGGCGTTGTCGATCCAGACAGCGGGCGGCGACCTGCTGCTGCGCTACGCCATCGCCGACGTGGCATGGTTCGTTCGCGATGGCGATCCGCTCGATGCCGAGGCATGGCGGCGTGGCGAGACGATATACCTGCCCGATGGCAAGGCGCCGCTCTATCCGCCCGTGCTGAGCCAGGGCGCGGCGAGCCTGCTGCCGGACGGTCCGCGCCCGGCGGTGATCTTCACGGTGCGCGTCGCAGGTGACGGCGCGGTCAAGCTCGACGGCGCCGAACGTGCGCTGATCCGCAGCCGCGCCAAACTCGCTTATGACAGCGTCACGGCAGCCGATCTGCCCGCCGCTTTCGCCGAACTGTCGCGCCGGATCACAGCGGCCGAACTGGCGCGCGGCGCGGCGCGTGTCGATCCGCCCGAACAGGAGGTGAGCGCGACCGGCCCCGGCGCCTATCAACTCGCCTTCCGGCCCCGCCTCGCCGCCGAGGATCAGAACGCCGCGCTCTCGCTCGCCACCAACATGGCGATCGCCGACGCGCTGGCCGCGCACCACACCGGCCTGTTCCGCGTGATGGCCGCGCCCGATGCGCGCGCCGTCGCCCGGCTGCGCAACACCGCGCGCGCCTATCACCTCGATTGGCCCGAGGCCCGGTCGCTCGATGATTATGCCCGCACGCTCGACGCCGCCGATCCGCAGCAGGCCGCGCTCATGCTCGCGATCCGCCGCGCCGGCCAGGGCGCGAGCTACGCCCCGTATCGCGACGGCGTGACGCCGTGGCATGCCGCGATGGCCGCGACCTACGCCCACGCCACCGCCCCGTTGCGCCGCCTCGCCGACCGCTATGTGGTGGAAGCCACACTCGCCATCGCCAACGGCCGCGCGGTGCCGGAAACGGTGAGCGCCGCGTTCGAGACTCTCCCCAAGGTGATGGCCAAGGCCGAAGCCCTCGGCGGCCAGATCGACCGCGCCGTGATCGATCTGGCCGAGGCGGTGATGCTGTCGCGCGATGTCGGCGAAACCTTCGACGCGGTCGTTACCGACGCCGACGATCGCGGCGCGCGGATTCAGATGTGCGGTGCGCCGGTGGTGGCGCGGGTGGCGGCAACGGGCGTTGCGCCGGGCGATGCGGTGCGAGTTACGCTGACCGGGGTGGACGTTGATAAGCGTACAGTGACGTTCGAGCGGATCGGCTGAGGGCGAATCGAGGGTTCCGCCCTCTGGCTCGCATCCTATGACGACCAAACTTGAACGCACAGCGGAATAGATATACATTGTTGTTGTATATCCTTGGAGCGGCGCGATGCAGGTCACACGCTGGGGCAACAGCCTCGCAATCCGCCTTCCCGCTGCCGTCGTCGAGGCGCTGGCGCTCAAGGAAGGCGACGACATCGAGGTTCGCATCGCGGGCGAACGGACGTTTCTCGTCGAACGGGATCGCGAACGCGCGGCTGCACTCGACAGCATCCGCCGACTCCGTCGCCCGCTGCCGGCGGGCTGGAGTTTTTCGCGCGAAGAGGCGAACGAGCGGGATTGATGGCGAAGCCGTTCTTCGACACGAATATTCTCGTTTACGCTTTCTCCGACGATGCGCGATCAACCGTGGCGGAAACGCTGCTGGCGCAAGGCGGAGATGTCAGCGTTCAGGTCCTCAACGAGTTCACCAACGTCGCGCGTCGAAAGCTCGGCTTCGACTGGGAGCAAATTCGGCAAGCCCTGGCGGCTATTCGAACGCTCGCACGGGCGATCCATCCCATCGAGCTCGAAACCCATACCGATGCGATCGCACTGGCCGAGCGCCACGGCTTCTCGTTCTACGATGCGTTGATCGTCGCCTCGGCGCTGCGCGCGCGATGCAAAATCCTGTTTTCGGAGGACATGCACGACGGGCTTGTCGTCGGTGATGGTCTGCGCATCACAAACCCATTCAAGCCACCAAGCCCCGAACGTGCGGCGGACTGATACCGAAATCCGCACCCCCTTTGCGCAGCGCTTCCAGCCACCAGGGCCGCCCCCCTCAAACCAGCCGGCTCTGCCGAACCGCCGCTTCGATGAAGCTCTTGAACAGGGGATGCGGGTCGAACGGCTTGCTCTTCAGTTCCGGGTGGAACTGCACGCCGACGAACCACGGATGATCGGGCCGCTCGACGATTTCGGGGAGCATCCCGTCGGGCGACATGCCGCTGAACACGAGGCCACCCTTCTCCAGCGCCTCGCGGTAGGCGGTGTTTACCTCATACCGGTGGCGGTGGCGTTCGGAGATCGTCTCGCCGCCGTAGATTGACGCGACGACGCTGTTGCCGTCGAGCTTCGCCTCATACGCGCCGAGCCGCATCGTCCCGCCGAGATCGCCGCCTTCCTCGCGCTTCTCGATTCCCGCGTCGCTCATCCATTCGGTGATCATGCCGACCACCGGCTCGGGCGTCGGGCCGAACTCGGTCGAGCTTGCCTCGGCGATGCCCGCGAGATCGCGCGCGCCCTCGACGCAGGCCATCTGCATGCCGAAGCAGATGCCGAGATACGGCACGCGGCGTTCGCGCGCGAAGCGGACGCTGGCGATCTTGCCCTCGGCGCCGCGCGATCCGAACGCGCCCGGCACGAGGATCGCATGCATCGGTTCGAGCCTGGCGGCGATATCGCTATCGGCCGCTTCGAACAGTTCGGCGTCGATCCACTGGACGTTGACCTTGACCCGGTTGGCGATGCCGCCATGCACCAGCGCCTCGTTCAAGGACTTGTACGCATCCTGCAGGCCGACGTACTTGCCGACCACGCCGATCGTCACCTCGCCCTCGGGGTTGGTGACGCGGTCCATGATGTCGGTCCAGCGTGACAGATCGGGCGCGCCGCCGGGTGCGATCCCGAAGGCGTTGAGGACGGCGGTGTCGAGCCCTTCCTCGTGATATTGCACCGGCACGGCGTAGATGCTCTTCGCGTCGAGCGCCGGGATCACCGCTTCCTTGGGTACGTTGCAGAACAGCGCGATCTTGGCGCGGTCGCTCTCGGGCAGCGGCTGTTCGCAGCGGCACACCAGCACGTCGGGCTGGACACCCAGCGCGGCGAGTTCGCGCACCGAATGCTGGGTCGGCTTGGTCTTCAGTTCGCCCGCCGCGGCGATATACGGCACCAGAGTCACGTGGATGCTGATCGAATTGCCGCGTCCGACGTCGTTCTTGAGCTGGCGGATCGCCTCGATGAACGGCAGCGATTCGATATCGCCGACCGTGCCGCCGATCTCGCACAGTACGAAATCGAGATCGTCGGTCTCGGCCTGCGCGAATTCCTTGATCGCGTCGGTGACGTGCGGAATCACCTGCACGGTCGCGCCGAGATAATCGCCGCGCCGCTCGCGCGTGATGATCTGCTGATAGATCCGCCCCGAGGTGACATTGTCCGACTGACGCGAGGCGACGCCGGTGAAACGTTCATAATGGCCCAGATCGAGGTCGGTCTCGGCACCGTCGTCGGTCACGTAGACCTCGCCGTGCTGATAGGGCGACATCGTGCCGGGATCGACGTTCAGATAAGGATCGAACTTGCGGATTCGCACGCGATACCCGCGCGCCTGCAGCAACGCCGCGAGGCTCGCCGCCATGAGACCCTTGCCGAGCGAGGAAACCACGCCGCCGGTGATGAAAATGAACCGCGCCATGGGAGGAAACGCCTAACGTCAAACGCCGTGGCACGACAAGCGCGCGACTCCGGCGACCATAAAGAAAAGCGGGCGGCGAACCTCCCGCGCGATGCGATTTACGCTTACTGGGCGAGCGGAACGCTGTTGTTGCCGGCGGGCGCGGCGCCTGCCGGAGCAGCGTCATTGCCGATCGCCTGCCTCGCCGCCGAGGAGAACGGCGCCGCATCATCGGCGGGCGCCTGCGGCACGGGCAGTTGCGCGGCGGGCGCCGCCGGCTTTCCGGTTGCGAGCGTCGTGTCGATCTTCGCGGTGTGCCCGCGCGCCGCCAGCACGGCGAGGCCGATGCTCAGCGCCACGAACAAGGTCGCCAGCACGGTCGTCGCACGCGTGAGAAAATCCGCCGCGCCGCGTGCCGACATCAGCCCCGACGGGCTGCCCCCCATCCCCAGACCGCCGCCTTCGGACTTCTGCACGAGAATCACCCCCACCAACAAGGCGGCGATGATGGCGTGAACGACGAGGAGGAACTGGAACAGCATGAAATCGGGCTACCCTGCGGGGAAATTCAAGCGGCGCACATAGGCCCGCAATCGATGTCGATCAACCGCCGTGGCAGACACGCTGGACATTTCCGGCCCGGTCTGAAACCAGAGCGAACGCGGATCGTTACAACTTGCGAGCATCCCGGCCTCCGGGATGTCGAGCTGTTTAACAGAAAGACTCGCCGTGGCATCTGGGATCAATCGTTCGCTCGATAGCTGGATGGCAGCGCTGGTCGACTATGTCCGGTCCGGTGAACCCGATCTCACCAACCGGCAGATGGCGCTGCTTTTGTTTGTATATCTCACGCCGGGGCCGCATACGGTGCGCGGGCTGGCGCGTGTTCTGAACGTTTCCAAGCCGGTCGTCACGCGCGCCTTGAATAGACTTGGTTCCCTCGGCTATCTGCGGCGCCAGCGCGACGATACCGACAAGCGCAATATCTTCATCGCGCAAACGTCCGAGGGGGCAGATTTTCTTGAAGAGTTCGGCCAGTTTATCGGCGATACAGAGCAGCCAACACCCCGCCGCAGGCCCGCGCCGGAGCTTCGCTCTGCTGGGGCACTCGGTCGAGATTGATCCCCGTTTCAACGCGGTACGGCGCGATCTCGCCGACGTGCGGCTGGCCGACCGGGTGTTCGCCCCGCATTACGCCGCGCCAGTGCTGATGGTGGTCGCGCGCGCGACCGCGCTTCGCGCCGCGCGCGACGGCGATTCGGATGTGCGGGCGGCGCTGGTGCCCGGCGATGTGTTCGAAGTGTTCGAACTCGCCGGCGGCAATGCCTGGGGCAAAGCGCCCGGCTGCGGGCTGGTCGGTTATCTCGATGAGACTGCATTGGTAGGGGTTTCGTCATGAGCACACGCGTTTTCATCGATGGCGCGGTCGGCACGACCGGCCTCGAAATCCGCGATCGGCTCGCCGGGCGCACCGATATCGAGCAGATCATCCTCGACGACGAGCTTCGCAAGGACGCCAAGGCGCGCGCCGAGGCGCTCAACGCCGCCGATTTCGTCATCCTCTGCCTGCCCGATGCCGCCTCGCGCGAGGCGGTGTCGCTGATCGACAACGATCGCACCCGCGTGATCGACGCATCGACCGCGTTCCGCACCACCGAAGGCTGGACCTACGGCTTCCCCGAACTCGAACCCGGCGCCGCCGATGCCGTCGCGTCCGCAGCCCGCGTCAGCAACCCCGGCTGCTACCCGACCGGCTTTCTCGCGCTCGTGCGACCTCTCATCCGCGCCGGCCTGATCCCGGCCGACTGGCCGCTCACCGTCAATGCGCTGTCGGGCTATTCGGGCGGCGGCAAGGCGATGATCGCAGACTATGAGAACGGCACGCCGCACTCCGCCGCGCGCGCCTATGCGATGGCGCTCGCGCACAAGCATGTCAGCGAGATGCAGAAGCACGCCCGCGTCGAACACGCGCCGATCTTCACGCCAGCCGTGGTCAACACCTATCGCGGCATGCTCGTCGAAGTGCCGCTGCCGCTGCACGCCTTCCCGCGCCGCCCGTCGCTCGCCGCGTGCGAAGCGGCGTTGCGCGACGCCTACAAGGCCTCACCGATCGTCCGCGTCGTCGATGGCGATGCCGCCACTGTCGCGATCGAGGATGATGCGGGCACGGACCGGCTCACCTTGCGCGTCTGCGGCAATGCCGAGACCGGCCAGGCGCGGCTGATCGCGACGCTCGACAATCTCGGCAAGGGTGCCGCCGGCGCCGCCGTGCAGAACCTCAATCTGATGGCCGGGCTGGACCCGGTCGCGGGGCTGACGCTTTAAGCGGCCACCGATTCGTTTCGCCGATGCGAACCAAGGAGATTTGAATGCCAGGTACGCGCCAGCCAGTCGCCAAGCTGCTGCTGTTCGGAGCGACGGGCGATCTCGCCCAGCGCATGCTGCTGCCCTCGCTCTATGGGCTACATGCCGATGGGCTGCTGCCCGAGGCGCTGACCATCACCGGCACCGCGCGCGCCGAGCATGACGACGCCGATTACCAGAAGTTCGCCGAAAAGGCGTTGAAGCAGTTCCTGCCGGAAGACCGCAAGGACGCCGACAAGATCAAGAGCTTCCTGCACCGGCTCGGCTACCAGCCGCACGACGCATCGGATGTCGAGGGCTACAAGACGCTCGCCGAGAAGGTCGGCGATGTCTCGGGCGGCCTCGCCATCTTCCTGTCGACCGCGCCATCGCTGTTCGAACCGGTCATCAAGGGCCTCGCCACCGCCGGTCTCGCCGGCGAGACGGTGCGAATCGGGCTCGAAAAGCCGCTCGGCTACGATCTCGCCTCCAGCCGCGAGATCAACGATACGGTCGCGACCGCGTTCAGCGAGGACCGCACCTTCCGCATCGACCATTATCTGGGCAAGGAAACCGTCCAGAACATCATGGCGCTGCGGTTCGGCAATTCGTTCTTCGAGCCGATCTGGAACGCGCAGGGCATCGACAATATCCAGATCACCATCGCCGAGACGGTTGGGCTGGAAGATCGCGCGTCCTATTATGACGGCGCCGGGGCTTTGCGCGACATGGTCGCCAACCACATGCTCCAGTTGCTCGCGCTCGTCGCGATGGAAGCGCCCGCCAAGTTCGACGGCGCCGCGATCCGAGATGAAAAGGCCAAGGTGTTCCGCTCGATGCGTCCGATCGCACCCGATCAGGTGCCCGCCAACACCGTCACCGGCCAATATGGCGCGGGCGCGGTCAAGGGCGAGATCGTCAAGGGCTATATCGACGAACTCGGCCAGCCCTCCACCACCGAGACCTTCGTCGCGATCAAGGCGCATGTCGATAACTGGCGCTGGCAGGGCGTGCCTTTCTACCTGCGCACCGGCAAGCGCATGACCACGCGGCGCAGCGAGATCGCGATCCAGTTCAAGCCGGTGCCGCACTCGATGTTCCGCAATCGCGGCGGGCTGCTTCAGCCCAACGTGCTGGTGATTCGCCTGCAGCCCGAGGAATATATTCAGATCCTCATGATGGCGAAGGAACCCGGCCTCGATCGCGAGGGCATCCGCCTGCGCGAGCTGCCGCTCAACCTCAGCCTCGACGCCGCCTTCGCCGGCAAGCCCCGCCGAATCGCCTATGAGCGGCTGCTGCTCGATCTGATCGAGGGCGACCAGACGCTGTTCGTGCGCCGCGACGAGGTCGAGGCGCAATGGGAGTGGATCGACGCGATCCGCGCCGGCTGGACCGCCAACGACACCAAACCCAAGAGTTACCCTTCGGGAAGCTGGGGTCCGAGCGCCGCGATCGCGCTGACCGAACGCGACGGGGTTACCTGGCAGGACGATTGAACGCCCCCTATCCCGTTCGTCCTGAGTAGGGACTGAGCGCAGTCGAAGACCCGTATCGAAGGACATTGCCCGGAGCGTGCCCTTCGATACGCCGCTTCGACAGGCTCAGCGGCTACTCAGGGCGAACGGACTGATGTACGCATTAAGGACAAAGACATGACCGACGAAGTCGAATGGTGGGATTATGACGACGCAGCCGAGATGGCTGGCGCCGTCGCTGGCGACATCGCCTTCATCATCGAAAGCGCGATCGACGCGCGCGGCGGCGCGGTCATCGCGCTCGCCGGCGGCAAGACGCCGATGCCGATCTACGAGAAGCTCAGCCAGACCAAGCTCGACTGGAAGCGCGTGACGATCGTGCCGGGCGACGATCGTATCGTGCCGCTGGGGGATCCGCTGTCGAACGTCACGGCGATCGGCAAGATCTTCATCCCCAAGGGCGCGCGCGTCATCCCGCTGATCAGCGAAGCGGCGAAGGACTATAAGGCGGCGGGCAAGGCAGCCGACGCGCGGCTCGGCGATCTGCACTGGCCGCTCGATCTGTGTCTGCTCGGCGTCGGCGCGGACGGGCATACCGCCTCGATCTTCCCCGGCCCCGACTATGACGAAGCGGTCAACGGCCCGAAGGAGCGCCGCGCTCTCGGCGTGATGCCCGATCCGCTCCCCGCCGAAGCGCCGGTGCCGCGCGTCACGCTCAGCCTTTCGGCGATCACCACGGCGCGCGCGCTGATGCTCGCGGTGACCGGCGACGCCAAGCGCAAGGTGATCGAGACCGCGATCAAACAGGGTCCGGCCTCGACCTACCCGATCGGCCGCGTGCTGGCCGATGCCGAACTGCCCGCCGACATCCACTGGGCGCCGTGACCGAATAATCGTTACAGCTACGACCACCCCCCTGTTTCGCGCATCCATGTCGCGCGATAAGAGGGGGGTGCGCGCAGGCGCGCCCTCCCCGCTCCAAGGGACATTCAAATCATGACGCTCCACCCCGAGATCGCGGCCGTCACCGACCGGATCATCAGCCGTTCGAAGCGCACGCGCGACGCCTATCTCGGCTTGATCGGGCGCGAGCGCGACCAGCATATCGCCCGCCCCGCACTGAGCTGCGCCAACCTCGCGCACGGCTACGCCGGCACCGAGGAGGATCGCGACGCGATGCGCGTGGCCAAGGCGATGAACATCGGCATCGTCACCTCGTACAACGACATGCTCTCGGCGCACGCGACCTATTATCGCTATCCCGAACAGATGAAGGTTTGGGCGCGCGAGGCGGGCGCGACCGCGCAGGTCGCCGGCGGTGTGCCGGCGATGTGCGACGGCGTGACTCAGGGTTATGCCGGCATGGAATTGTCGCTGTTCAGCCGAGACACGATCGCGCTTTCCACCGCAATCGCGCTCAGCCACGGGCTGTTCGAGGGCGCGGCGTTGCTCGGCATCTGCGACAAGATCGTTCCCGGCCTGCTGATCGGGGCTTTGCGCTTCGGCCATCTGCCGATGGTGCTGATCCCCGGCGGGCCGATGCCGACCGGCATCCCCAACAAGCAGAAGGCGGCGGTGCGCGAGGCGTTCGCGGAAGGCAAGGTCGGCCGCGACGACCTGCTCGACGCGGAGATCGCCGCCTATCATTCGAAGGGCACCTGCACCTTCTACGGCACCGCCAATTCGAACCAGATGATGATGGAGATGATGGGCCTCCACATCCCCGGAGCGGCCTTCGCCAACCCCGGCACCAAGCTGCGCCAGGAACTCACCCGCGCCGCAGTCCACCGCCTCGCCGAGATCGGCTGGGACGGCAATGATTATCGCCCGATCGGCTTGTGCGTCGACGAAAAGGCGATCGTCAACGCCGCGATCGGCCTGCTCGCCACCGGCGGCTCGACCAACCATCTGATCCATCTGCCGGCGATTGCCGCCTCGGCCGGGATCGTCATCGACTGGGAGGATTTCGACCGCCTCTCGCGCAGCGTGCCGCTGATCGCGCGCGTCTATCCCAACGGCGCCGCCGACGTGAACGGGTTCGAGGATGCCGGCGGCATGCCGTTCGTGATCCGCGAACTTGCCGACGCCGGTCTGCTCCACCGCGACCTGCTGACGATCGGCCACGGCGACATGACCGAGTATGGCAAGCGCCCGGTCGTGGCCGGCGATGGCCTCATCTGGGAAGATCCCGGCGCGAGCGGCGACGACACGATCCTGCGCCCGGCGGCGGCGCCCTTCTCCGAGGAGGGCGGCTTCCGCATCCTTACCGGTAACCTTGGACGCGGCTGCATCAAGGTGTCGGCTGTGGATCGCGACCGCTGGACGATCGAGGCGCCTTGCCGCATCTTCCAGACCCAGGCCGAGGTGCAGGCCGCGTTCCAGGCGGGCGAACTCGATCGCGATGTCGTGGTGGTGGTCCGCTTCCAGGGGCCGCGTGCCAACGGCATGCCCGAACTCCACAAGCTGACGCCAGCGCTCGGCGTGCTCCAGAACCGCGGCTACCGCGTCGCACTCGTAACCGACGGGCGCATGTCGGGCGCGAGCGGCAAGGTGCCCGCCGCGATCCACTGCTCGCCCGAGGCACTCGGCGGCGGCCCGCTTGCGTTGCTGCGCGACGGCGACGTGGTGCGGATGTCGGCGGAAACCAACGAACTGGTTGCGCTGGTCGATCCCGCCGAATGGGCCGCGCGCGTGGCCGTAGAGGCGCCACCGCCCGCCGAGGGCATGGGCCGCGAGCTGTTCGGCATGTTCCGCAGCCTCGCCAACGAGGCCGAAAAGGGCGCGTGCGCCGTACTGGCGGGAATGGAATGATGCAGGTCGTTGCTGTTGATATCGGGGGTACGCACGCCCGTTTCGCCATCGCCGAGGTCGAAGGCGGTCATGTCGCCTCGCTTGGCGAACCCGTGACGCTCAAGACCGCAGAGCATGCCTCGCTCCAGACCGCCTGGCAGGCGTTCGGCAAGACGCTTGACCGGCCGATGCCGCGCGCCGCCGCTATCGCGGTCGCCTCGCCGGTCGATGGCGATCTCATCAAGCTCACCAACAACCCGTGGATCATCCGGCGCGGGCTGGTGAAGGAGCGGCTCGAGGTTGACGAGTTCGTGCTCGTCAACGATTTCGGCGCGGTCGGCCATGCCGTCGCGCAGGTCGGGCCAGAGATGTTCGAACATATCACCGGCCCTGACGTGCCGCTGCCCGATCACGGCATCATCTCGATCGTCGGCCCCGGCACCGGCCTCGGCGTCGCGCAGGTGCTGCGGGAGAAGCGCGGCTATCATGTGTTGGAAACCGAAGGCGGCCACAGCGACTTCCCGCCGCTCGACAGTTTCGAGGACGCATTGCTCAAGCGGCTGCGCACGCTGCACGGCCGCGTGTCGTCCGAACGAGTCGTCTCCGGCCCCGGCATCGTCGCGATCTACGAAACGCTCGCCGAGATCGACGGGCGCCCGGTGGCGCGCCTCGACGACAAGGCGATCTGGCAGATGGCGCTCGAAGGCAATGACAGCCTCGCGCTCGCCGCGCTCGACCGCTTCTGCCTCGCGCTCGGCGCCACCGCCGGCGACCGCGCGATCTGCCAGGGCGCGAAGGCGGTCGTCATCGCCGGCGGCCTTGGTCTGCGCATCAAGGATCACATCGTCCGCTCCGGCTTCGCCGAGCGCTTCGCGGCCAAGGGCCGTTTCCGCGCGATGATGCAGGCGCTGCCCGTCAAGCTCATAACCCATCCCCAGCCCGGCCTGTTCGGCGCCGCGGCCGCCTTTGCTCAGGAGCATCACCAGTGACCACTGTCCGCGACCTCATGCTGATCGCCCCCGTCATTCCGGTCATCGTGATCGACGACGCCGCGACCGCGCGCCCGATCGCCGAGGCGCTCGTGGCGGGCGGTATCCGTGTGCTCGAAGTCACGCTGCGCACCCCCGCCGCGCTCGACGCGATCCGTGAGATGAAGCAGGTGCCCGGCGCGATCGTCGGCGCCGGCACGGTCATAAACCCCGATCAGTTCGCACAGGCGATGGACGCGGGCGCCGAGTTCATCGTCTCGCCCGGCCTGACCGAGCGGCTCGCGCGCCCGATCATCGACAGCGGCGTGCCATTCCTGCCCGGCACCGCCAATGCCGCCGACATCATGCTCGGCCTGGATCTCGGCCTCACGCATTTCAAGTTCTTCCCGGCGATGGCGGCCGGCGGCCTGCCCGCGCTGAAGGCGCTCGCGGCGCCGTTCAACCAGTGCAGCTTCTGCCCGACCGGCGGCATCACCGAAGCGACTGCGCCCGAATGGCTGGCGTTCGATCCCGTCCTGTGCGTCGGCGGAAGCTGGGTGCTCGGCGGAACACCGGCCGAAATCGAAGCCAAGGCCCGCGCGGCGGTCGCGCTGCGCGGCTGACCCGGCCCCGGCGGGCGTTTAGATGCCGTGTTCCTTACGGAACGCCCGCCACTTCATCACATTGGCGTTATGCTGGTCGAGCGTGTCGGCGAACACATGCCCGCCCGATCCGTCCGCCACGAAGTACAGCGCGTTCGACCGTGCCGGGTTGAGCACCGCGTCGATGCTCGCCCGACCGGGATTGCAGATCGGTCCGCTTGGCAGCCCCACCATCGCGTAGGTGTTGTAGGCATTGACCTCATGTATCCACGGCGGCGGGATGCGCCGTCCGAGCGGGCGGCCGAAGGTGTGCGGATAAATGATGGTCGGATCGGCCTGAAGCATCATGCCGCGCTTGAGTCGGTTCGAATACACCGCAGCGACCATGCTGCGCTCGCTCGGCTTGCCGGTCTCCTTCTCGACGATCGACGCGAGGATCAGCGCCTCACGCGGCGTCTTCACGACGATACCGGGCGCGCGCTTCGCCCACGCGTCGGCAAGGTAACGGTTCATCGCCTTCTGCATCCGCGCGACGATCCCGGCGCGGGTATCCCCACGATCGAAGCTGTAGCTGTCGGGCATCACCGAGCCTTCGGCCGGCGCGGCGATATTGCCCTTGAGTTCGGTCGCCTTCATCAGCACGTCGCGGACGATCACCGAGGGAAGCCCCTCGGGGATCGTCACGAAGCGCTGGAGCGTGCGACCGCCCTGAAGCAGCTTCAGGATATCGGCCTGGCTGAGATGCGCCGGTATGCGATACTCGCCGGCCTTGATCGGCGCGCTCGCCCCCAGCACTTTCGCGAGGATGCGAAAGCGGCTCGCCGAGGTGATCGCCCCGGCCTTCTGCAATTGCTCGGACGCGCCCGCCAGCGTGCTGCCCTGCGCCACCGTTACGGTGACGTTGCGGGTGAGCGGGCCGCGCCCCGACCACATATGCAGCACGCCGAAGAACCCGATGATCGCCGCCAGGACGATCAGCAGCGTGAAGCAGCCGAGCTTGCGCACCTTGCCTAGATCGCCTTCATCACCAGCGAGGCGTTGGTGCCGCCGAAGCCGAACGAGTTGTTCAGCACCGCCTTCACCTTACGCTCCTTGGCCTTGTGGGGCACCAGATCGACGCCCACGCAATTCTCGCTCGGATTGTCGAGATTGAGCGTGGGCGGCACGATCTGGTCGCGCATCGCGAGGATGCAGAAAATGCTCTCCACTGCGCCCGCACCGCCGAGCAGATGCCCGATCGCGGATTTGGTCGACGACATCGAGACGCCATCGAGCGCGCTGCCGAACAGCCGGCGCACCGCGCCGAGCTCGAGCTCGTCGCCGAGCGGGGTCGAGGTGCCGTGCGCGTTGATATAATCGATGTCCTCGAGCGCGAGACCCGACTTGCGCATCGCCATCTGCATCGAGCGGAACGCGCCCGAGCCCTCGGGATGCGGCGCGGTGACGTGGTACGCGTCGCCCGACAAGCCGTAACCGATCACTTCGGCGTAAATCTTCGCGCCGCGCGCCTTGGCGCGTTCATACTCCTCGAGCACGACCACGCCAGCGCCCTCGCCCATCACGAAGCCATCGCGGTCGCGGTCGTAAGGACGGCTGCCGCGCCATGGCTCGTCGCGAAAGCCGGTCGAAAGCGCGCGCGCCTGCGCGAAGCCGGCGATGCCGATCGGGCAGATCGCGCCCTCCGAACCGCCCGCCAGCATCACGTCGGCATCGTCCATCGCGATCATCCGCGCGGCATCGCCGATCGAGTGCGCGCCGGTCGAGCAGGCGGTGACGACCGCATGGTTCGGCCCCATCAGCCCGTATTTGATCGACACCTGACCCGAGATGAGATTGATCAGCCGGCCATGCACGAAATGCGGGCTGACCCGCTTCGGCCCCTTGGCGGCGAGCACCAGCGATTCGCTCTCGATACCCGGCAGACCGCCGATCCCGGCGCCGATCGAACAGCCAGCGCGGAAACGCTCTTCCTCGGTCATGTCGAGAAGGCCCGCGTCCTCGATCGCCTGCCCGGCGGCATCGATACCGTAGATGATAAACGGATCGACCTGGCGCTGGACCTTGTGATCGACGCGCTTGCCGGGATCGAAGCCATATTCGTGACCGGCGGGCTTAACCTCGCAGGCATAATTCATCTGGAAATCGGTAGCGTCGAAGCGCGTGATCGTGCCCGCGCCCGATTTCGCGGCGATGAGGTTGCTCCACGCGGTCTCGACATCCGCGCCAAGCGGCGTGACGAGGCCCAATCCGGTTACGACGACACGGCGCATGGCCATCTCCGTTTCTTATTTGCTCTTTAAAACGAAACGGCTCCCCGCCCCTATATGAACCCTGGGACGGGGAGCCGATCCTATATCCTCAAGGCCCCGATGCGGGCCGGGCACCGCGCGCTGGCGGTACCCGCTCGATCAGCCCTTGTGCTCGTCGATGAAGGTGATCGCATCCTTCACGGTCGCGATCTTCTCAGCGGCGTCGTCGGGGATTTCGACTTCGAACTCCTCTTCGAACGCCATCACGAGCTCAACGATATCGAGGCTGTCGGCGCCCAGATCATCGATGAAGCTCGCATCCTCCGTCACCTTGTCGGCTTCGACGCCGAGGTGCTCGACGACGATCTTCTTTACGCGATCGGCAGTCTCGCTCATGTTCATGTCCCTCTCATGAAGTGTGGGGTCTAAATACCGGTTTGCACGTAGAGCGCGGTTCCGGCCCGCGCAAGGGGCTGTGACGTTTCGGGGCAGCGCCGAAGCGCAACCCGACCCGTCAGATCATCGCCATGCCGCCGTTGACGTGCAACGTCTGGCCGGTGACGTATCCCGCTTCCTTGCTGGCCAGGTAGACGACGGCGGCGCCGATGTCAGCCCCCTCGCCCATCTTGCCCGCCGGTATCTTCGCGTTGAGCGCATCCTTCTGCGCGTCGGGCAGCACGTCGGTCATCGCGGTGCGGATGAAGCCGGGCGCGACGCAATTGACGGTGACGTTGCGGCTAGCCAGTTCCTGCCCGATCGCCTTGGACATGCCGACGATGCCGGCCTTGGACGCAGCATAATTCGCCTGGCCGGGGTTGCCGGTCGTGCCGACGACCGAGGTGATCGAGATGATGCGGCCGAAGCGCGCCTTCATCATCGGCTTGGCGGCAGCGCGCATCAGCCGAAACGCGGCCTCGAGATTGACGCGGATCACCTGATCCCACTCATCATCCTTCATCCGCAGGATGAGGTTGTCGCGCGTCACGCCGGCGTTGTTGACGAGAATGTCGAGCTTGCCGAGCGCGGCCACGGCCTGCGGCACCAATCCATCCACCGCCGCGGCATCGGACAGATCGCAGGGCAGCGCGACATGCTCGTCCCCCAGGCTGGCGCGAAACGCTTCCAGCTTGTCAGCATTGGACCCCGAGACCGCCAGCCGGGCGCCCTGCCCGGCCAGTGCCTGCGCGATCGCCGACCCGATTCCCCCGCTCGCACCGGTCACCAGCGCCGTCATACCTGTAAGGTCGAACATCAATTCCTCCGTCGCCCCGGCGAAGGCCGGGGCCGCTATGTTGTAGAGCGCGCGTTCGCCACGCAGCGACCCCGGCCTTCGCCGGGGCGACGCTTACAAGCTTTTCGCCAGCGCTTCGATATCGGCCATCGTCACGACACTCATGGTATCGACATCGGCGGCGGTGCGCTTGACCATTGCGGTCAGCACCTTGGCGCCGAACTCGACGAAACGTTCCACGCCGGTATCGGCCATCGCCAGCACCGATTCGCGCCAGCGCACCATGCCCGTCACCTGCTCGACAAGAAGCCGGCGGATCGTGTCGGGATCACCGACCGGGCTTGCCGTCACGTTGGCGAACACCGGCACCAGCGGCGCGTCGATCCGCGCCTCGGCGAGCGCCTTTTCCATCGCGTCGGCGGCAGGCTGCATCAGCGCGCAGTGGAACGGCGCGGAGACCGGCAGCAACACCGCCTTCTTCGCCCCGAATTCCTTGGCAATCGCAATCACGCGGTCGATCGCGCCCTTCGCCCCCGACAGCACGACCTGCGAAGGATCATTGTCGTTGGCGACTGTACAGATCTCGCCTTCGCTCGCCGCGTTGGCGATGATGCGCGCTTTCTCCAAGTCGGCACCAAGCAGCGCCGCCATCGCGCCCTCCCCCACCGGCACCGCCGCCTGCATCGCAAGGCCGCGATGCTTGAGCAGCAGCGCGGTGGTCGGCAAATCCAGCGCCCCCGCCGCGCAGAGAGCGGTGTATTCGCCGAGCGAATGGCCCGCGACATAATCAGCCTTGTCGGCGAGGCGGATGCCGCCTTCCTTCTCAAGCACGCGCAACGTGGCGATGGCGTTCGCCATGATCGCCGCCTGAGAATTTTCGGTCAGCATCAGGTCTTCCGCCGGCCCCTCGGTCATCAGCCGGAAGAGATGCTGGCCGAGCGCGTCATCGACCTCCTGGAAGACCTCGCGCGCGACCGCGCTCGCCTCGGCAAGCGCCTTGCCCATGCCGACCGCCTGGCTGCCCTGCCCCGGAAAAATGAATGCCCGCATCGTTCATGTCCTTCAGATCAGGCGCGTCGCCCTAGAAACCTGAACGAACTTACGCAAGCGGGCACACTTTGCGACCCTTTACCGTTCTTGTCGGGACGGGCCTGATACAATCGCACCCTAGATTGCTCTCGACGCCGGGAGAAGGCGCCGTTGAAAAACAGGAGCTGAAACGTGAAAAAGTTCATCCTCGCCGCGCTGGCAACATCGATCCTCGCCAGTCCGATCGCGATGGCACCCGCCGAGGCGCAGGGCCGTCAGGATCACCAGGAGCGCCGCACCACCATCGTCCGCGAGGGACCGCATGGCCGCACCGTCACGCACCGCACGGTCGTCAACAACCGCAATCCGTATCGCCGCTGGAACAAGGGCCAGCGCTTCGATCACCGCTATGCGCAGAACTATCGCGAGATCAACGACTGGCGGGCCTATCGCGGCCGTCGCCTCTATGCGCCGCCGCGCGGCTATCATTGGGTGCGTTCGGGCAATGACGCGGTGCTCGTCGCCGTCTCAGGCGGGCTGATCGGCGCGGTGCTGGCGGGCGCTTTCAACTAAGGAACACTTGCTTCCTGCGCCAAAATCGCTAAGGAACCACGCTCCGGGGTGGAAGGCGCACGCTTTCCGCCCCGGTTGCTATTGAAGACGACAGTCGGAGGGGCGTTCGCATGGTGCGGGCGTCAGCGATCGGCCAAGATAAAGGTAATGCACGCATGGCTCTGTACGAGCATGTGTTCCTTGCGCGCCAGGATCTGGCACAGGCGCAGGTGGATGCACTGGCGGAAATCGCCACCAAGATCATTCAGGACAACAATGGTCGGGTCGTCAAGACCGAGACCTGGGGCCTGCGCAGCCTCGCGTACAAGATCGCGAAGAACCGCAAGGCGCATTACGTGATGCTCGAGATCGACGCCCCCGGCTCGGTCGTCGTCGAGCTGGAACGCCAGATCCAGATCAACGAAGACATCATCCGCTACATGACCGTCAAGGTCGACGAGCTGGAAGCCGGCCCGACCGTGATGATGCGCAAGAGCGAGCGGGACCGCGAACGTCGTGGCGACCGTGAAGGTGGCCGTGGCGGTGATCGTCCCGACCGTGGTGAGCGCAGCGAGCGCCCGCGTCGCGATTTCGACGGCGAATAAGGAGTTATAGACAATGGCACGCCCATTTTTCCGCCGCCGCAAGAGCTGCCCGTTCTCCGCAAAAGACGCTCCCCGGATTGATTACAAAGACGTCCGGTTGCTCCAGGGCTTCGTGTCCGAGCGCGGCAAGATCGTCCCCTCGCGCATCACCTCGGTGAGCGCGAAGAAGCAGCGCGAGCTCGCCCAGGCGATCAAGCGCGCCCGTCATCTGGGCCTGCTGCCCTACATCGTTAAGTAAGGAGCGACCCACATGGATGTGATCCTGCTGGAACGAGTCGAAAAGCTCGGCAACATCGGCGACGTGGTGAAGGTGAAGGACGGTTTCGCCCGCAACTTCCTGCTGCCGAACAAGAAGGCGCTTCGCTCGAACGAAGCCAACCGCAAGGTGTTCGAAAAGAACCGTGAGCGCATCGTGGCCGAGAATGCCGCGAAGCGTGGCGAGGCCGAGAAGGAGTCGAAGACGATCGACGGCCTGACGATCACGCTGATCCGTCAGTCGTCGAACACCGGCCAGCTCTACGGTTCGGTCGCGGTGCGCGATCTGATCGAGGCGCTCGAGGCCGAGGGCCACAAGGTGCCGAAGGCGGCGATCGTGCTCAACAAGCCGATCAAGGCGATCGGGCTGTACGAGGTCAAGGTCGCGCTGCACCCCGAGGTGTCGGTGACGGTCAAGATCAATATCGCGCGTTCGCCCGAAGAAGCCGAAATGCAGGCGCAGGGCGTCGATGTCATGTCGGCCATGTTCGAGAAGGACGAGGCCGGCTTCGTCGAAGCCTATGATCCCAACGCAGAACCAGGCGCGACCGCCGAGGTTTCCGCCGAGGAGCCGACCGAGGGCTGATCGCCTTCGCCGTCAGGTACAGAAAAGGGCCGTCCGGAGTGATCCGGGCGGCCCTTTCCTTTTGACGAACGTTCACCACCCAAACGTCATGCCAGCGCAAGCTGGCATCTCTCCCAGCGGGAGCGCTCGCCATCACGAGAATACCCCAGCTTTCGCTGGGGTGACGCATAGAGGCGATCCGCGCTCACCACAGCACGCCGTCCTTATCTGGAGCGAGCGGCTCCGGCGCCTCGTCGCCGATCGCCTGCAACAAATCGATCTCGATCGTGCGGCACATCGCCGAGAGCGGAACATCGTGCAGCGTGTTGGCGAATGGATCGACGAGATCGTCGCCGATCGCCAGAATCGCAAGGAACATCAGCCCCGCGATCGTCGATCCAAGCGGGGTCGCGAAACCCAGCGTCTCGACCAGACCGATCGGCAGCAGGATGCACAGCATATGCGTGAACACCATCGGGAAGAAACGGTACTGGTTGGGCAGCGGCGTGTTCTTCAGCCGTTCCATCCCGCCTTGCGCGTTGGCGATATCGACCAGCACATTTTCCATCGCGGCCTGCTGGATCGTGTCGATCAGCCCCTGACGCCGGGCGATGTCGATGCGCCGCCCGGTGCCATCGACAATGCCATTCGCGACGTTGGTACGCTTCAGCGCCGGCGTTGCTTCGCCTTCGGAGAGGAAGCGCAGTACGTCCGTGTCCGGCTTCTGGCGGCGCAACTGGCAGCGCAGCGCGTTGACATAGGCGATCTGGCGCAGGACGATCGTCCGCTTCAGGTCCGTGGCCTCTTCTGGCAGGAAGTTGCGCGCCTGCCGCGCCAGGCTGCGGCTGGCGTTGATCATCAGCCCCCACATCATGCGCCCTTCCCACCAGCGCTGATAGGCCGAGTTGCTGCGGAAACCCAGCACCAGCGCCAGCGCCGAGCCGAACAGGGTCAGCGGCAGCGACGGCGCGGTGAAGGGCAGGACATAATAGGTCGCGGTGACGGTGACGTCCCATACGAACAACACTGCGAGCGGCTTCCAGATTTCCCGGATCACCTGTTTGGCGCCGGGGACGGCAGTAACGATCATAGAGCCTCAACCTGCGAAACAAACTGGACGTGCTTTGCCTATCACGGCTTCGCCGGATCGGCGTCGCCCTTCTTCGCGGCGCCGGCTTCGGCGGAGCTGGCAAGCGCGATCGCAGTGCCCGTGGCAGGACGCAGGACGAACCATTGCGGCCGCTCGATCGCGACGAGATAGGCGAGAACGACCAGACCGAAGGCGAGAAATTTCCACGACCCGCGCCAGGTTTCGAGGGCGGCGTGATGGTTACGATCGTCGGGTTGGTGCATGAATGTCCTCCATTGTCACGGCACCGCCAAGCTAGGGAGGACCGTCGGGCCGCGCATGAACCAGGCGTAACGTTATATTGCTGCACCGCAGCATTGCGACAAAACGCAATGTATTCAGGTCGAACCGCGACAAACCGCAACCGAGGCCGGTTCGGGAACCGTTGTGCGCTCCCCGAACCGTCACACCCGCTCAGGCCGGCGCATGTTCCTCGGCCAGCGCGGCGCGGACCGCAGCGACAGCGTCGACCGCTTTTGCGCCATCCGGGCCGCCACCCTGCGCCATGTCGGACCGGCCACCACCGCCCTGCCCGCCCAGCACCGCGACTGCGATACGCAGCAGATCGACCGCGCTGCGCGATTCGGCCACATCCGCCGTCAGCCCGACGGCAACCGAGGCACGGCCTTCGTTGACCGCTACGATCATCGCCACGCCCGAACCGATTCGTCCCTTAACATCGTCGACCGCGCCGCGAAGCGACTTGGGATCGAGGCCTTCGATCACCTGCCCCACGAAATTGACGCCACCGATCTGCTCCGGCCCCGCCGGCGCGGCGCCAGCACCGCCGCCGAGCGCGAGCGCCTTCTTCGCCTCAGCCAATTCGCGTTCGAGCTTACGGCGCTCCTCGACCAGCGCCGCCACGCGGGCGGGCACGTCGTCCGGCGTCGCCTTGAGCGCTGCAGCAGCTTCGCGCAGTTTCTCGTCGCGCGCGCTGAGATAGGCGCGTGCCGCCTCGCCGGTCAGCGCCTCGATCCGGCGCACCCCGCTCGACACCGCGCTTTCCGAGACGATCTCGAACAAGGCGATGTCACCGAGCGCGTTGACGTGCGTGCCGCCGCACAGTTCGACCGAATAGCTGGCATCGGCGTCGCGGCCCATCGACAGCACGCGAACCTCGTCGCCGTACTTTTCGCCGAACAGCGCCATCGCACCGGCAGCGATCGCGTCGTCGGGAGTCATCAGCCGCGTCGTCACCGCGTCGTTGCCACGGATGTGCCGGTTCACATCGGCCTCGACATCGGCGATTTCCTGCGGCGTCATTGCACTGTTGTGCGAGAAATCGAAGCGCAGCCGATCCTCGGCAACGAGGCTCCCTTTCTGCGTGACATGCCCCCCGAGCCGCCGTCGCAGCGCCGCGTGCAGCAGGTGAGTCGCGCTGTGGTTGGCGCGGATGCGGGCACGACGATCGACATCGATCGCCAGCCGCACGGTATCGCCGACCGCGACCGCGCCGCTGTCGATCCGCGAGCGATGCGCGAACAGCCGGCCGAGCGGCTTGGCGGTATCTTCGACGGTGATCGAGACGGCATCGCCGGTGATCGTGCCGGCATCGCCCATCTGGCCGCCGCTCTCGCCATAGAACGGCGTCTGGTTGACGAGGATGTCGACCGTGTCGCCCGCCTCGGCTCGTTCCACCCGCGCGCCGTCCTTGATGATCGCGATGACCTGCCCCTCGCCGGCATCGGTCGCATAGCCGATGAATTCGGTGCTGCCGAACGCCTCGGCGATGTCAAACCACAGATCGTCCGAAGCGCGCTGGCCCGAACCTTTCCAGGCAGCCCGCGCCGCACGCTTCTGCTCGGCCATCGCCGCATCGTAGCCGGCGCGATCGACGCTGATCCCCTGCGGACGCAGCGCATCCTCGGTGAGATCGTAAGGGAATCCGAACGTGTCGTAGAGCTTGAACGCGGTTTCGCCGGGCAGGACCGCGCCTTCGCCGAGCCCGGCGGTCGCCTCGTCCAGCAGCCGCAACCCGTTGGTCAGCGTGCGGCGGAACTGCGTTTCCTCCTGGAGCAACGTCGCCTCGATCAGCGGCTGCGCGCGCACCAGCTCAGGGAAGGCTGCGCCCATCTCCGCGACGAGCGACGGCACCAGCCGATGCATCAGCGGGTCTTTCGCGCCGAGCAGATGCGCATGCCGCATCGCCCGCCGCATGATCCGGCGCAGCACATAGCCGCGCCCTTCGCTCGCCGGCAGCACGCCGTCGGCGATCAGGAATCCCGACGAGCGCAGATGATCGGCGATGACGCGGTGGCTGGCCTTGGCGTCGCCCTCTGCCTGAGTGCCGGTCAGCGCGACCGAGGCGGCGATCAGCGCCTTGAAGGTGTCGGTATCGTAATTGTCGGTGACGCCCTGCAGGACAGCGGCGACTCGCTCCAGCCCCATGCCGGTGTCGATCGACGGGCGCGGCAGTGGATTGCGCGTCTCCTTGTCGACCTGCTCATATTGCATGAACACCAGGTTCCAGATCTCGACGAAGCGGTCGCCATCTTCCTCGGGGCTACCGGGAGGACCACCCCAGATGTGGTCGCCGTGATCGTAGAAGATCTCGCTGCACGGCCCGCACGGCCCGGTGTCGCCCATCGACCAGAAATTGTCGTTGGTGGCGATGCGGATGATGCGATCCTCGGGCAGACCCGCGATCTTGCGCCACAGATCGAACGCCTCGTCATCGGTATGGTACACCGTGACGGTCAGCTTCTCCGCCGGGATACCCCATTCCTTCGTCAACAGGTTCCAGGCGAGCGTGATCGCACGCTCCTTGAAATAATCCCCGAACGAGAAATTGCCCAGCATCTCGAAGAACGTGTGGTGCCGCGCGGTGTAGCCGACATTGTCGAGATCGTTATGCTTGCCGCCGGCGCGCACGCATTTCTGCGAGGAGGTCGCGGTCGAGTAAGGCCGGCTCTCCAGCCCGGTGAACACGTTCTTGAACGGCACCATGCCGGCATTCACGAACATCAGCGTCGGATCGTTCTGCGGCACCAGCGGCGCGGACTGGATGCGGGCGTGCCCCTCGCGCTCGAAATAGTCGAGGAAGCTGCGGCGAATGTCGTTTGTCGAGATCATCCCGCCGACTTAGGCGAGGCCGCACATCTTCTCAAGCGTGGCGCTGTCGCGACGAGCCGTGCATCTTCGCTTTGCTGGCAACGGCAATCCACCGGCTGTAAGGCCAAGCCGCCACCCGACGACACCAGGCGCACAGGGAGAAGATCTTGCGAAAATTGGCAGTCCTGCTTGCGATCACGATGCCATTTGCCGTCGCGGCCGCCCCCGTCGCCGCGCAAGCGCCGCTACCGGCCCCGACCGAGCGGCAACGCCTGATCGTGCTGAGCGACATCGAGGCCGATCCCGACGATACGCAATCCTTCGTTCGGCTGTTTCTCTATTCGAACGAGATCGACCTCGAAGGTTTGGTCGCGACGACCTCGATCCACATGAAGACGGCGATCCATCCCGACTCGATTCGCCGCATCATCGCGGCCTATGCCAAGGTGCAGCCCAACCTGTCGAAGCACGAGGCCGGCTATCCGACGCCCGACCGCCTTCGCGCACTCGTGCGCGAAGGCCAGCCCGGCTATGGCATGGCGCTGGTCGGCGCCGGCAAGGACACGACCGGGTCGCGTCTGATCGTCGAGGCAATGGAGCGCAACGACCCGCGCCCGCTGTGGATTTCGGTGTGGGGCGGCGCCAACACGCTCGCGCAGGCGCTGTACACGATCCGCGAAACGCGTTCGCCGGACGTGGCGCGGCGGTTGATCGCGAAGCTGCGGATCTACACGATCTCCGATCAGGATGATGCCGGCGCGTGGCTCCGCAAGACCTTCCCCGATCTGTTCTACGTCGTCAGCCCGGGCGGCTATGGCGCCGGCACCTGGACCGGCATCCACACGCTGATCGACGGCGCGGACAACCACACGATCAGCAATGCCTGGCTGCGCGACAACATCCAGCAAGGGCATGGGCCGTTCGGCGCGATCTATCCCGATGTATCCTATGGCATGGAAGGCGACACGCCTGCTTTCCTGTCGCTGATCCCCAACGGCTTGAGCAATCCCGATCACCCCGATTGGGGCGGCTGGGGCGGCCGGTACGAACTCTACACCCCTCCTGTCGCGACGACCGATCCGAGCGGGTTCAGCGGGGTGACGATCGCGCCGGAGACGCGTCCGATCTGGACCAACGCGATCGACAGTTTCACGCCGCAGGTCGCGCGCGAATTCGGTCGCGCAACCACCCCCGGCGACCGGCAGATCAAGGATTTCCGCGCCGGGCTATGGCGCTGGCGCGACGACATCCAGAACGATTTCGCCGCGCGCATCGAATGGACGGTGCGGCCGTTCTCGCAAGCGAACCACCCGCCGGAAGTACGGCTCGCCGGGCCGGATCGGCTGACCGTGAAGTCGGGCCAGCGCTTCGTGTTGAGCGCGGCCGACAGCACCGACCCCGATGGCGACAGCCTGAGCTTCCAATGGTTCCACTATCAGGAGATCGGCCATTGGCAGACGCCGATCCTCAACGGCATCGCCGCCAACATCCACACGGTCGACTTCACCGCGCCCACCGTCACCGAACCGCGCGAGGCGCATTTCATCGTGCGCGTGACCGACAAGGGCACGCCGCCGCTATCCCGCTACAAGCGCGTGA
Organism: Sphingomonas panacis; assembly: GCF_001717955.1. Classification (NCBI taxonomy): domain Bacteria; kingdom Pseudomonadati; phylum Pseudomonadota; class Alphaproteobacteria; order Sphingomonadales; family Sphingomonadaceae; genus Sphingomonas; species Sphingomonas panacis. Next base: position 3,023,428 of record NZ_CP014168.1, on the reverse strand, counting down.
TCGTAACGATCACGCCCTGATCGTCACCCCAGCGGCTCGTCGATCGAGACGGGCGGGACCGAGAACCATTTCGGCCCCGTCGGGGTCATGTGGAAACAATCTTCAAGCCGAACGCCGAACTTTCCGGGGAGATACAGCCCCGGCTCGTCCGAAAAGCACATGCCGGCCGCGAGCGGCGTCGTCTCGCCGTGGACGAGATTGACCGGTTCATGCCCGTCGAGCCCGATGCCGTGGCCGGTGCGGTGCGACAGCCCCGGCAGGCGGTAGCGCGGTCCGTAACCGAGGCTTTCGTAGAAGCCGCGCACCGCATCGTCGACCGCGCCTGCCGGCGTGCCGATCCGCGCCGCGGCGAACGCCTTCGCCTGGCCGGCGCGGACATGCTCCCAGACCGTGCGTTGCTCCTTGCTGGCGGCGCCGAACACGAAGGTACGCGACACGTCGGACTGATAGCCCTGCACCGTGCAGCCGCAGTCCATCAGCACCACTTGCCCGTCCGCCACAACCTGCGGCGCGCGGCTGCCGTGCGGATAGGCGGCCGCTTCGCCGATCAGCACCAGCGCGAATTCGGGATCGCCGCCAAGCTTGCGCGTGGCGGCGTTCATCAGCGCGGCGATCTGCTCGCGCGTCATGCCTTTCTCGATGCGCCGATGAACCCAGCGGTAGGCGGCGATCGTCACGTCGGTGGCGCGCTGCATCAGTGCGATCTCGGGCGCGGTCTTCACCATCCGGCAGCCGCGCACGACCGGATTGGACGAAACGATCTTCGCATCGGGCAACGCACGCGCGAGGCCATCGACCGCGAAATAGCGCACCGTCTCCTCGATCCCGACCGATCGCCCGGCGAGCCCACGCTCGCGCAAGAAGCCGGCGACCAGCTTGAGCGGGTCTTCATCCTCCTGCCAGACTCGCACATCGCACGGAATCGCGAGCGTCTGGCGGACCGAGGGTTCCTCGAAAAACGGCGTGACGATGCAGGGATCGCCCTCGGCTGGCAGAACCGCAGCCGTCAGCCGCTCGCTGCGGTGCCATTCGACGCCGGTGAAATAGACCAGCGACGATCCCGCCTCGACAAGCACCGCACCGATGCCGTTCGCCTTCATCAGCGCCTGCGCGCGGGCGATCCGCGCGAGCCGCTCGGTGGCGGTGATCGGGGCCACGTCTTTCGTAATGTCGGCGAGACCGGCGAGATCCGGCTCGGCCGCGCGAACGGCATGCGCGGCGGCGAGCAAGGGCAAGGCCCCCGCTATCTTCAACACGCGACGACGGCCTGAGAAACTATCTTGCTGCATCGGAACACGATAGGGCGCTTGACGGCGCCGGGGCAATGCCCTTGCTATGCGAGGGGCTAGCGGGAGAACAGACTTGGCGAAGCGGTTGACGTGGTACATTCTCGGCGGGCTGGTGCTCGGCATCGTGCTCGGCTGGGCGATCCACGCCGGGATCGACAATGGCACGCCGGAAGCGACCGCGCGGCTCAAGGGCATCGCTGGCTGGTTCTCGATCCTGACGACGGTGTTCCTGCGCCTCATCAAGATGATCATCGCGCCGCTGGTGTTCTCGACGCTGGTGGTCGGCATCGCGCACATGGGCGATACCGGTGCGCTCGGGCGGGTGGGGCTGAAGGCGGTCGGGTGGTTCATCGGCGCAAGCCTCGTATCGCTGACGCTCGGGCTGCTGCTGTTCCATCTCACTTCGGACCTCGGCGACATGCTGGGACTCAGCCCGCATCTGACGCCGCCGCCCGTCAACGCCGCGGTCGGGCTCGACGCGAGCGGGTTCGATCTCGCCAAGATCATCACGCATATCGTGCCGAGTTCGATCGTCGAGGCGATGGCGACCAACGAAATCCTCCAGATCGTGATCTTCTCGGTGTTCTTCGGGGTCGCGATCACCGCCGTCGGCGAGCGCGCCGCGCCGTTGGTGACAGCGGCCGAGGGGCTTGCCGCAGTGATGTTGCAGATCACCGACTACGTGATGCGACTCGCGCCGATCGCGGTGTTCTCGGCGATCACGGCGGCGCTGACCGAACATGGCCCGGGGCTGATCTTCAAACTCGCCTATTTTATGGGGAGCGTGTATTTCGGGCTGGCGACGCTGTGGATCGTACTGGGTGTGCTCGCCTTCGCGGTGATCGGGCGGCGTGCGGGCATGTTGTTTCGCTACATCCGCGAGCCGGCGCTGCTCGCCTTCTCGACCGCGTCGTCCGAAGCGGCGTTCCCGCGCACGCTGGAGGCGCTCGACCGGTTCGGCGTTCCTGCCAAGATCGCGAGCTTCGTGCTGCCGCTCGGCTATTCGTTCAACCTCGACGGCTCGATGATGTACATGACGTTCGCGTCGCTGTTCATCGCCAAGGCTTATGGCATCCACCTGGCGCTCGGCACACAGATCGCGATGCTGCTCACGCTGATGGTGACCTCGAAGGGGATCGCCGGCGTGCCGCGCGCGAGCCTCGTCGTGATCGCCGCGACGCTCGGGCAGTTCGGCATACCCGAGGCCGGGTTGCTGCTCATCATCGGTGTCGATCAGTTTCTCGACATGGGGCGTTCGGCCACCAACGTCGTCGGCAATGCGATCGCGGCGAGCGTGGTGGCGCGGTGGGAGGGCGACCTCGATCCGCCCGAGCCGGCCGAGATCGAGCCGCCGCATGCGCCGAGCCACGGCTTCACGCGTCACGCGTAGGCGTAAGGCCCACCCTGGGCGAGCGCGGCCTGATAGGCGGGGCGCGCGTGGATGCGGTCGAGCCAGGCGATCGTCGCCGGGCGTGAGGCGTCGAGGCCGGCGCGGCTGCGGGCGGCTTCGAGCGGAAAACTCATCATGATGTCAGCGCCGGTGATCGTGTCGCCGGCGAACCACGGCTGAGTCGCGAGAACGGTTTCGACATAGTCGAGATGGACGTCGACCATCGGCTGGAAGCGCCGACGCGCGGTGCGGCCGAACAGCGGCACGCGGCTGAGGACGAGCAGCACGAAGAGCGGCGGCATTAGCGAGCCTTCGGCGTAGTGGAGGAATTGGCGGTAGCGAAGCGCCGCATCGCGGTGCGCTGGCGCGGCGAAGCGGCCGTCGCCTTTCTCGACGAGATATTCGACGATCGCGCCCGTCTCGACGAGGACGCGGCCGTCGTCCTCGATCATCGGCGACTTGCCGAGCGGATGGAGGCGTTTGAGCGCTTCGGGCGCGAGCATCGTCTTGGGGTCGCGCGCGTAGCGGCGGACTTCGTATGGCAGTTCGAGTTCTTCGAGCAGCCAGAGGATTCGCTGCGAGCGCGAATTTTCGAGGTGGTGAACAATGATCGTCATGGCGCTCTCAATCGCGGATCGATGCGATCGGTTCCACCACGCTGAAAGGCCCGCGACGTGGGCGGGCCTTTCCGGGCTTTGCGACGCTGGACGAACGCCGCGTTAAAAATCGCTAAGGTTGCTCACATATCGACGTCGTCGTCCTCGGGGCCGGCCATCATCTCTTCGGCGACCTTGTCGGTGCGGCTGCGGATGGCCTTTTCGAGACGATCGCACATCTCGCTGTTTTCCTTGAGGAAATTCTTCGAGTTTTCGCGGCCCTGGCCGATGCGGACGCTGTCGTAGCTGAACCATGCGCCCGATTTCTCGACGAGGCCGGCCTTGACGCCGAGATCGAGGATTTCGCCGATCTTGGAGACGCCCTGCCCGTACATGATGTCGAATTCGACCTGCTTGAACGGCGGCGCGACCTTGTTCTTGACGACCTTGACGCGGGTGGTGTTGCCGATGATCTCCTCGCGATCCTTGATCTGCCCGGTGCGGCGGATGTCGAGGCGGACCGAGGCGTAGAATTTCAGCGCGTTGCCGCCGGTGGTCGTCTCCGGGTTGCCGTACATCACGCCGATCTTCATGCGGAGCTGGTTGATGAAGATCACCATGCAGCGCGAGCGGCTGATCGAGCCGGTGAGCTTGCGCAAGCTCTGCGACATCAGGCGGGCCTGGAGGCCGACATGGCTGTCGCCCATCTCGCCCTCGATTTCGGCACGCGGCACTAAGGCCGCGACCGAATCGACCACCAGCACGTCGATCGCGTTCGAGCGCACCAAAGTATCGACGATCTCGAGCGCCTGCTCGCCGGTGTCGGGCTGCGAGACGATCAGCTCGTCGATGTTGACGCCGAGCTTCTTGGCATAGACCGGATCGAGCGCATGCTCGGCATCGACGAAGGCGGCGGTGCCGCCGCCCTTCTGCGCCTCGGCGATGACGTGAAGCGCGAGCGTGGTCTTGCCCGAGCTTTCCGGGCCGTAAATCTCGATCACGCGGCCGCGCGGGAGGCCGCCGACGCCGAGCGCGATGTCGAGGCCGAGCGAGCCGGTCGAGATCGTCTCGACCTGCATCGTCTCCTTCGATCCGAGCCGCATCGCCGAACCCTTGCCGAACGCACGGTCGATCTGCGCGAGCGCGGCTTCGAGTGCTTTTTGCCGCTCATCAGCGGCCTTTGTGTTGGATGCTGCCATTTTGGTGTCGATGACCTTCAAAGATGCCGCCAAGATAGCCTCCGTCGCTAAACCGATGTGCCTGCGCATTCAATGCGTGTTGGAAGCTGCGTATCCTATTTGTTCTTTTGGAACAAGAGCGGAACGGAGAATTTTGTTGGAAATCGTGCGCGCGCTTGGCGGGGTGGCGCGCAGGGGCACACCCTTCGACTTCGCTCAGGGCGAGTGGGGTGGTGTTTTGCGGTGGTTCCGCGCCACATTCAGCGGCCCCGGCCTTCGCCGGGGCGACGGGATTAGGCCAGCGCTTCCAAAGCCTTTGCCACGCCGTCCATCGTGAAGGGCTTGGCGAGCGAGGGGCGATCACGGAAGCGTTCGGCGACGCTGTCGTGCGAGCCGCCGGTGGCGAACACGAAGGGGATGTTCGCCGCCGCGAGCGCATCGGCGATCGGCAGGCTGGTCTCGCCACCGCGCAGATTGAGATCGAGGATCGCCGCATCGATGCCGCCGGCTTCGATCAGGCTCATCGCGCCCGATACGCAATCGGCACTGCCGACCGCAACCTTGTCGAGAATTTCGAGGAAATCCTCGAGCATCATCGCGATGAGGGGTTCGTCCTCGACGATCAGGATGTTTTTCGGCGCGGTCATGACGGGTCCATAACCATCAACCCCCGCCCGCGCCAAGCCCTTTCGCGGACATCATCGCGCGCACCGCCTCGGCAAGCTGCTGTACCGAAAAGGGTTTGGCGAGAAACGCGACGTTTTCGAGGTCGATCGACTTGCGCAACGTCTCCTCGGCATAGCCCGACATGAACAGGATCGGCAGATCGGGATACAGTTTCCGCGCGCGCCGCACCATCGTCGGGCCGTCCATCAACGGCATCATCACATCCGAGACGAGCAGATCGGGGCGGGGCTGGCTGGCGAGCAGGTCCAGCGCCGCCTCGCCATGTTCGGCGGTGAGCACGGTATAACCCTGGCGGGTAAGCGCGCGCTCGGCGACGGCACGGACCATGTCCTCGTCCTCGACGAGCAGGATCGTACCGCTGCCCCACAGATCGAGCGGCTTCTTCGGCGGGGCGATCACCGTGTCCGCGACGGGCGCGGACGCGGTGTGGACGGGCAGATACATGCTGAACACCGCCCCCTGCCCCGGCTTCGAATCGGCGAAGATGTAGCCGCCCGATTGCTTGACGATGCCGTACACGGTCGAAAGGCCGAGCCCGGTGCCCTTGCCGACATCCTTGGTGGTGAAGAACGGCTCGAAGATCTTGGGCAGCACATCGGGCGGGATGCCGGCGCCGTTATCGACCACTTCCAGCCCGACGTAATCGCCAACCGGCAGGATATCCGATCCCATCCGCCGCACATCGGTCGCGGTCATCGCGAAGGTACGGATCGAGAGCACGGCGCCACCTTTCGGGGGCTTGGCGAGCATCGCGTCGCGCGCGTTGACCGCGAGATTGACGACGACCTGTTCGAGCTGGCCCGGATCGGCGCGCACCGGCGCGAGATTGCGGCCATGCTTGACCTTGAGGGTAATCGATTCGCCGAGCAGCCGCTTGAGCAGTTGCGACACTTCGGAAACGACATCGGGCAATTGCAGCACTTGCGGGCGAAGCGTCTGCTGGCGCGAGAAGGCGAGCAATTGCCGGGTGAGCGAGGCGGCGCGGTTCGAATTGGCGCGGACTTGCTGGATATCGTCGTAATCGCTGTCGCCGGGCGAATGACGCATCAGCATCAGGTCGCAATGCCCGATGATCGCGGTGAGGATGTTGTTGAAATCGTGCGCGACGCCGCCGGCGAGCTGGCCGACCGCCTGCATCTTGGTGGCCTGTGCGACCTCGCGCTTGAGCCGGGTCTCCTCGCCATTGTCCTTGAGGCTGAGCAGCACCGCCGCATCGCCGAGGCCACGCGCGCCGGCGATCGACAGCGCGACCGGCTCGTCGGGATGATCCTTGAGGCGGATGGCGAGATCGGTCGAATGCGTCGCGCCACTGGCGAAGCGGCGCACCGCATCGGCGATGACGCCCTTGTCCTCGCGCACGACGAGATCGCCGGGGTAAACCGGCGGCGCGGCGGGATCGACCAGCGCGGCGCGCGCGAAAGACTCGTTCATCTGGAGGAAGCGCCCGTCGTTGCCGACGAGCGCAACGCCAAACGGCATCAGCGCGACGAGCGTCTGGACATGCGCGCTGGCGCTCGCGCCGACCGGGGGCGCGCCGCTCTGCTCCTCGTCGATCAGCGCGACCAGCATCGGCGCGTCGTCACCCTCCACGAAGGGGATTTGCAACACGCGCAGCGGGTTCTTGAGCATCCCCTCGCGCTCGAAGCGGACCATGCCGCGTTCGTCGGTGATGAGGAAGCGCGCGAAATCGCGGCCGGTGATGGCGGCATCCGCATGCCCCATCGCACGCGCGCGCAGAACGCTGTTGGCGGCGATGACGCGACCGTCGTGCCCGATCAGCGTGACCATGATGCCGGCGCGCCCGAACTGCTCGCCGATACGCCCGGCGACAAGCTCCTCGACCGTGGCGGCGAGGTTGACGCGGACGGTCTGGCGGAAACGCCACACCAGCAGATCGCCATCCTCGCCAGCGCAGGCGATGTCGGCGACGATGCCTGAGCCACGTGCGACGAGCCGGTCGAGCGTGGCGGTGCCGTCTCGCCAGGCATGCCGGCCGGCGACACCGAGCCGCTCCGCACCGTCGCCATCGAGCGGCAGGCCGGGCGGGGTCGGGAAGCCGCCGAACAGCGCTTCATACTGATCGTTGGCGCACACCAGCCGCCCGGCCCGATCGGTGACGGCGACCGCATCGGTGCTGGCCGCGGCGAGCGTGCGGGCGAGCGCCCAATCGGGTTCGCCGCCCTCGCCCGCACTGGACGGGAACAGGCGGCGAAAGGCAATCATCCCGCCAACCGCGACGATCGCGGTGGCGAGGAAGGCGGCGGCGACCACGATGTTGCCGAGCAGCCCGAGGATGACGAGCGCGGCGGCGATGCCGGTGGCGCCGGCGATCAGCGCCGCATCGCGCGCCGGGTGGGAGTCGGGGGACTTGAGGATAGGAAGGCTGGCCATTCGTATCCTTCTTTGGCTGGGGTTGGTCTGCGAGGCTATCACATATCGGCGTGCGATGATCACTCGCTGCCAATACAACTCCGTTCGTGCTGAGTAGCCGCCGAGTAGCCTGCGCAGCAGGCGTATCGAGATGAGCAGGTGAACATGCCCCCGGCATGTTCAGGATCATCCGGGGGATGATCCGACCTGCTCATCGTATCGAAGCACACGCCCCGCGCGCAACCTGTGCTTCGATACGAGCTCTCGATACGGGCCTTCGGCCCTACTCAATCTCTACTCAGCACGAACGGGTGAATGGAACGTCACCGGACTTGAGCAACCTTGTTCTCCCGCGCAGGCGGGAGTCCAGAGCCTTAGGAGCCGCAGGACACGGTTCTGCCTGGCTCCGGGTTCCCGCTTTCGCGGGAACACTGGATTGGGATACGGTGCGTCCTGCTACCAGATCCGCACGCGCTGGTCGGGCGCGAGGTACAGTTTCTCGCCCGGCTTGGGCTTGAACGCTGCATACCACGGATCGAGATTGCGGACGACGGCGGCGCGCTGCTCGGAGGGGCTGTGCGGATCGGTGAGCAGCCGCTGGCGCAGGTTCGCCTCGCGGTAGCTGCGCCGCCACACCTGCGCCCAGCCGAGATAGAAGCGCTGATCGGCACTGAACCCGTCGATCACCGGCGGTTCCTTGCCGGCGAGCGAGGCGCGATAGGCGTCGTGCGCGATCGTCAGCCCGGCGAGATCGGCGGTGTTCTCGCCAAGCGTGAGATGGCCGTTGACGTGCATGCCGGGCAGCGGCTCATAGGCGTCATATTCCTTGGCGAGCGCCTCGGTACGCGCATTGAACGCCTTGACGTCGGCGGGCGTCCACCAGCTCGCGAGCTGGCCGTGTTCGTTATATTTCGCGCCCTGATCATCGAAATGGTGGCTGAGTTCGTGGCCGATCACCGCGCCGATGCCGCCATAGTTCACCGCCGGGTCCGCCGCCGGATCGAAGAACGGCGGCTGGAGGATCGCGGCGGGGAAGACGATCTCGACCATCGGCGGGTTGGCGTAGGCGTTGACCTCCATCGGCGTCATCCCCCACTCCCAGCGCTGGAGCGGCTTGCCGAGGTGGCCGACGTTATAGGCGTGGCTCCACTGGTTCGCGCGCCATGCGTTGCCGAACGCATCGCCCGCCGTGATGGTGAGCCCGCTGTAATCCTTCCACTGGCTCGGATAGCCGATCTTGGGGGTGAAGGCGGCGAGCTTGGCGTGGGCGCGGCGCTTGGTCTCGGGCGTCATCCAGTCGAGCTTGTCGATTCGCGTGTCCATCGCGGCGATGATGTTGTGGACGAGCGCGTCGGCCGCCGCCTTGGTCTCGGGCGGGAAATATTTGGCGACGTAGAGCTTGCTGACCTCGTCGTCGATCGCGCCGGTGGTGAACTGGACGGCGCGCTTCCACCGCGCCTCCTGCTCGGGCGTGCCCGACAGGATGGTGCCGTAGAAGGCGAAATGCTCGTCGTCGAACGTCTTCGGCAGCACGTCGGCATAGGCATCGAGCGAGCGGACCAGCAGTTGATCGCGCAGCACGCCGAGCGGCGCGGCGGCGATCAGCCGGGCGATGCCGGTGACGGCGCTCGGCTGCGCGACGATGACGCTGTCGACGGGCGTACCGAGGCCGGCGAAATAGCCGGCGAAATCGAAGCCGGGCGCGGACTTGGCGAGCGCGGCGACGGTGAGCTTGTTGTAGGTCTTGTCGGCGTCGCGGCTGTCGGTGCGGGTCCAGCTTATCGTGGCGACCTGGGTTTCATAATCGACGATCGCCTTGGCGCGGGCCTCCGCATTGGGTTCGCCGGCGAGCGTCAGCACCTTGGCGATGTGAGTCTGGTACGCGGCCTTGGCTTCGGCGAGCTTGGCGTCCTTGCTCAGATAATAATCGCGGTCGGGCAGGCCGAGGCCGGATTGCTGGAGGCCGAGCGCATAGACTTCGGGGTTCTTGTCGTCCTGATTGACGCCGGCCGCGAACGGGCCGTCGATGCCGGCGCGCGCGGCTTCGGCGACCAGCGCCGCATAGCCGGCACGGGTGTTAAGCGCCTTGATCTTGCCGAGCCACGGCTGGATCGGCGCGAGGCCCTTGGCGTCGATCGCGGGGCGATCGAGGAAGGTGGCGTAGGCGGTGCCGATCTTCGAGCCCGGGTCTTTGGCGGCGGCTTCGAGGATGCCGCGCGTGCGCGCTTCGGACAGGTCGGAGAGCAGGTTGAACGAACCGTAATTGGACTTGTCCGGCGGGATCGGCGTGGTCTTGGCCCAGGTGCCGTTGCTGTATCGGTAGAAATTGTCGCCGGGCGCGACCGAACGGTCCATGCCCGCCTCGTCGAAGCCGAAGGTGCCGAACTGCGGCTTGGCGGTGGCAGGTGCCTGGGTCGGCGTGGCGGTCTGGCTGGCGAGCGGGCTGATCGCGACGCCGGCGAGGATCGTGGCGGACAACAGCATGGCGAGGGAGGAGGATCTAAGCATTACGCACCCCGAAAAGTTTGGATGCGGTGTTCTACGCGAATGTTACAGCGCGGGTCCAGCCCGGCGCAACGCCCGCGCGCGCCACTTGCGCACGATCCACCAGCGCCAGCCGAGCGCGCTCGCCGCGAAACCCGTCACCGCGAACGTCGCCGTGAGGGTGAGCAGGCCGACGACCAGCGACGGGCCAGCCTGCGAGACGAGCCAGTGAAGCCAGGTCTCGCCGACGTGGACGGTCGCGCCCTCGTAGCGGAGCAGGCGGCTGCCGATCCAATAGGCCGCGACCCACAGCGGCGGCGTCGTCAGCGGGTTGGTGATGAAGGTGGTCAGCGCCGCGGTCGGGATGTTGGCGCGCAAGGGGAGCGCGAGCAACGCCGACAGCGGCACCTGCGCGACCGGGAACAGGATGCCCGTCACCATGCCGAGCGCGACGCCACGCGGCACCGATCGGCGCGTGAACCGCCACAACGCTGGCTCCAGCACACGATGCGCGACCGGGCGGAGCAGGCGATTGCGCTCGAGGCTCTCGCGGGTCGGCAGGTTGCGGTGTGCCCAGGCGGCGGCCTTCGCGAACATCGTCAGCCGCGATCGCGCATCAGGCGGCCCTGTTCACGCTTCCAGTCACGCTCCTTGGTGGCCTCGCGCTTGTCGTGATCCTTCTTGCCCTTGGCGAGCGCGAGTTCGACCTTCGCGCGGCCCTTCGAGTTGAAGTAGATCATCAGCGGGACGAGCGTCATGCCCTGCCGCGCGACGGCGCCGTGCATCTTGTTGATCTCGCGTTCGTGGAGCAGCAGTTTGCGTGGGCGCTTGGGCTCGTGGTTGAAGCGGTTGCCGTGGCTGAACTCGGGGACGTTCGAGTTGATCAGCCAGACCTGATTATCCTTCACCTCGGCATAGCTCTCCGCGATCGAGCCGGTGCCAGACCGCAGCGACTTCACCTCGGTGCCGGTCAGCGCGATGCCGGCCTCGTACACCGTCTCGATGGAATAGTCGTACCGCGCGCGCCGGTTCTCGGCGACGATCTTGGTCTTTTCGAAAGCGGGGGGTTTGGGACGGGCCATAAGAGACGGGCATGTAAGGTGCGGTTCGGGGTATGGGAAGGCCGGAGTTGTGGGCGATCCACCCGCTCCCCGATTGAAGGCGACCGTTCGGCAAGGCATAATGAAATGGTGACGATCACCCCCGCCGTCCTCAGCCAGCTACCGCTTTCGGCGATCGAGACTGTCGTCTTCTACAAACGCGACGAGATCACGACGGACCTGATATGCTGCGACGTTGAAGTGGCACGTCGCGTCTGGACGTTCCATGAGGAGGCCACGGGTTGGGCGGGCTTGATCGCGCACCTGTCGGCCTTGCCGGGTTTTCGTGACGACTGGTATGAAGCGGTCGTCAAACCTCCCTTCGCGACCAGCGAGACCGTGGCGTTCAAGCGGCAATGATCGCCCCACTAGCGGACATCAAGGCCCTGGCTATTCGCGCTGCGATCTATGTGTGAGCCTCCACATCCGGCTGGCTCTCCACGAAGTCGTCGTATATTCAACACACGCAACTTCGCGAGTGCACTTCACCGTTTTCCTAACGAGATTACGAAGGGCCAACACTTTCGCGCACGAAGAATGACGATCAAATATAAGTACCATATTTGAAGGGTTCGCGCGGACGAATTCAATGTACTTATTTAGATTTTCATCGCTAACTGGTGACCAGTTCCAAAAGACGGTTAAATTTTTAAGGCTAATCGCGTTAGTCGAAGCCTCATTCAGATATTCTGCGCCAACTCTCTGCCATCCGGCAGGCGCTCCCCCGCAGCGAGCCGAGCCATAGACATCTGCGCTGGCGTGGGCGGCGTTGGCATGGAAACCAGCTAGCGCGATCAAAGCAGCAGCACAGGCACTTCGAACATTTTTGAAGGCGGTGACCATCGCGAAATGTATCACACAACGGCAGCTTGCCACCACCTCCACACGTTCCGCGTTACGCCACCGCAGCCATCGCCGCATCGACGGCCGCGCGGGCGGTTTCGCTCGGCCAGGTCATCGGCAGGCGGAGCGCGGTCGGGAAGCCTGGGATGACCTTCGACACCGCATATTTGACCGGGCCGGGCGAGGCATCGGTGAACATCGCCAGGTGCAGCGCGAACAGCCGGTCGTGCAGGCCGAGCGCGGCGGTGTAATCCTCGTCGTCGGTGGCGGCCTGAAACTCGGCGCACAGGCGCGGGGCGACGTTGGCGGTGACCGAGATGCACCCTACCCCACCCATCGCGTTGAAGGCGAGCGCGGTTTCGTCGTTGCCCGAGAGTTGCACGAAAGCGGGGCCGCACGCAGCGCGCTGCTGCGAGACGCGGGCGAGCGCGCCGGTCGCGTCCTTGACGCCGACGATGCTCTCAGGAAACGCCTCGGCGAGCCGGCCCATCGTCTCGGGCAGGATATCCGTGACGGTGCGGCCGGGCACGTTGTAGAGCAGCACCGGCAGGTCGCATGCCTCGACGATCGCGGCGAAGTGGCGGAAGATGCCCTCCTGGCTCGGACGGTTGTAATAGGGCGGGACCATCAGCGCGCAATCGGCGCCGGCATCCTTCGCCGCCTTGATATTGCGGATCGCGACGCGCGTATCGTTGCTGCCCGCGCCGGCGATCACCGGCACGCGGCCGCGCGCCTGATCGACGCAGGTCTTCACGACGCGGAAATGCTCCTCGAAATCCATCGTCGCGGATTCGCCGGTGGTGCCGCACGGCACCAGACCGGCCGAGCCTTCCACGATCTGCCATTCGACGAAATCGCGGAACGCGCTTTCGTCGAAGCTGCCGTCTTCGGCGAAGGGGGTGACGAGAGCGGGGATCGAGCCTGTGAACATCGCGCCGCCCTACAAGCGCCGGCGGCGAAACGAAAGCCCGTTCGTCCTGGTGACGGTGCCGAGATGCGCACGCTCGCGCATCTTCAAAAAACCTTACGCGGTGAAGCGCTTGGTGAAGCCCTTGGGCGCGCGCTCGGTATCGACGCGGGCCTCGACATTGTCGATCCGCGCCTTCTCCGGTCCCTCGCGAACCGCCTCGACCATGCCGTCGACCGCCTCTTCCTCACCGGCGACGAGCAGTTCGACCCGGCCGTCGCGGAGATTGCGCACCCACCCCGACACGCCGAAATCCCGCGCGCGGCGCACCGCCCAATCGCGCAAACCGATGTTCTGAACCTTGCCACTCACGAAAACGCGCTGAACGACTTGCATTGCGACCTGACTTCCCTTGCACATGGCCCGCACACCGCACGAGCCGCAGGCGACGCCTAGCACGCGCGGCCGACAAGACCATAGAGTGTGTAGCGACTTGTCGCAAAGCGGGGTGCGCCGGTCGCTTGGGTGGCGCTGACGTGTTCGAGCGATGCCTATGGCCGCAGCATGGATCGGCGGAAAATGCGTATGCGTCACAGATACGGAATAGCGGAAATGGTGGTGAGCGGACATTAGCGAGGCCCGGTTTCCCAGCCGATAAATGCAACTTTTACCCGGTTTATTTCGACCCAACGCATCAGGCACGCGCTCTGTGGTCCAGGCATCGGCATGCTATCAGCGCTTTTCCTCCCAAACGCGAAGGTGCCTTCGGCGGTAACCGACCAAGCAATGCTTTCCGGCACGATGCCACATCGAATTAGCGCGGATCTGGCCTCGGCAGCAGTAGTTTCATGGCGCGGAAGCATCACGCGAATGAGATCGCATCCACCGAGGAACAGGGCGACGGCGCCTATGACAAATGTGCGGCTTTTCATTTCGCGAGATTAGCCCAGCGCCCAACGTCTGCAACTGGCGACATCTGCCGGAATAGCAGATCTCCGGCACATGGATTGGCGAATTAGCCGATGGATAGATACCTACGCATATGCAGATGCCTTATACCGAAAATAATGGCAAACTGTTGAGCCTCGTCGAGAACCATGGTATTTTGCGCCTTATGCTTGCGATATTATTCCTTTTTGCCGCTATGGCATCGCCACAGGACATGGTCTCCGCTGATCCTGTTCCTGGCATGTTGCCCAATGGCGTGGGGACCGATGAAGTGGCCATCTCGTCTATTACCGATGCCGCCGTGCAAAGGTGCGTGCAGTTTTTTGAGCGAGAACTGGCTCCCCAGGCAGGAATGCGCATTGAGCGGCGTGCCATGACATCGAGTCCGAACCTCGGACAAATCTGGCGCGCAGATGCGGTGAGTGTGAGCAAACCTATTCGGGCTTCAAGATTTTTCTGTACGAACGCTAGTAAATCAATCGAGCCGCTTGATACGGCAGGCACGGAGTAAGCCAGGCGCCCGCCGCCGTTCGCGCTCATATGGTGGACTGCGGAACGGCTGCTTGTGATGAGGCGGGCGGAGGGTTAGCGGACACGGAACGCGGCGATCAGCACGCAGGCAAAAATGCCGACAAGCGTTATCGCCAGCCACAGCCGCCACGTTCCACGATCGGGGCCGCCAATGGCAATGAGATACTCGAAAATGGCATCGACCAACACGGGGCCTCCGAACGTCCGCTCTTAGGGCTATCGATTAGAAGCAGTTCGACGGCAAGTGGGCGACCCCGGACGGGCTGCTTTTCTGCCCGATAGCCGCCCGGTGGTTTTCGGGCGATGCAATAGGCGCGAAGGCGTCGGAACGGCTTCAGATGGTGGCAAGCCGCCATTGGCGGCGAGCATCCCGCCCGTTATGCTCCAAAGCCCTATCGGAGCGCTGTCGGGCCGGTCACCTCAGTCAAGAAGACCGATTACCAAGCCTGATAGTGCACAAGCGCCTGCCGAAAAAAGCAAGAGGATTCTAAACTCACATTTGTGAAGCTCACCGACTACCCGGTCCATGATCCACTCTCCGCCTGGTTCGCTCTAAGGGCGATCACTCAGTTTCTTGAGGATGATCCTGAATCAGTTAGCGGTCAATGCCTTTCATCTGTCTCAGCAGAGATGTTGCGGGGGCGTATCAAGACCCCTGCTTCAAGCGCAGCCATGAGCTGACATCGCTTAGGCCTGATAATGGGCGGGAGCCGACGGGCCGCTTTAATCCAGCGTCGATCGCCAGCGGGAACGGGGAAAAGTGGTGGAAGGCGGACGAGAAGCGGATTAGCTTGCCGCCAATGCGCAACGCAAAGCGAACAGAAGTTGGAGTGATTTCGGTAGACGGCGAGGACTTCGCGTGGCGGCTGCATCGTGAGCCGCAGTGGTGCACCACCGACGGGTGGCGCGGAATGGTCCTCGCTGTTCGTCATGTGGACGGACAACGCGAGGCATTCGTGGAATGGCCGATGCCAAAGGTCGCGAGCAACAGCGTACCATATCGTAAACGACCGAAGATCGATGCTCCATTGCTCAATCAGGCCGTGAGTGCCGCCATCCAGGCCGGCTGGGAGCCGCTTTCGCGCGGCAGGCCGCTTAGCATACTGGTAGTATAGGTCCGGAGATGGTGGATTGCCGAGAGGCAGCTTTTAATCTCACATCGAGGATAGCTGTCGTTTGAAAGGCATCTGAATGAAGTTGCTCCTTGCGATGATCCTCGTGTTACCATCAATCGACGCCGAATGTGCGGCATCGTTGAAGCTGCGGGGTGTAGGGCAAACGGCGGCCCGCCAAGTACGACCCTACGCCGATTGCTTAAATTCAAGGCTCGGAACGCTGGAACAACTCCGAGCGGCATGCAGCACACCACGGGCGCAAGCCGTGGCTTATCGCGGCTCCAGAACGGGCAACTCCAAGGTCGTCCGCGCCGTCCGATGGCTCGACGCGATGGCGCGCGAGCGAACGCTTTGCGAAACCCACCTCGAAGTAATTGGCTGACGGTTTGCAACATCCGCTAGTGGGATAGGTATCACGCCCGGCAATGTCCGACTTTGGGCGGGCGCTGCCGATCGTGCCGAGGTCGGCGCCGCAAGGAAACGGGCGGTTCCTCGAGGTTAGGCGATGGCAGTCCGGGGAGCCTGAAACCGCCAGAAAACCCGCCGTGAAAATCAGTGCCATTTTGCCGTATGCGAGTGGTTTTTTCTGGGACGCAGTCCGCATCCCGCACGGCTTGGCGAACATCTCGCGTCCGTCGCATCGAAGTGGTTTGCGTCCTTACGAACGCGTGTCGGTCGAGCGTCAGCGCCTCATGTCATCCGAGCCGGAGATGGCCTCCATCGCAGCTCCGGTGTCTCATCATCGCGAACAGCCACATGTACGCGGCGTCGCGCGGCGCAGCGTTTCCGCCGGACGATCGAGACTATTTGCCGCCCTTCTCGAAAGCCTCCATCGCCATGCGATCCTCGTCGGAGACAAGCTCGCAGGCCAGCAGCGTCTTGTCTTTCATCGCCGCGCCTTCCCGAGCGACAATGGAGATCAAGCCGAGCCCCTTCATGGCCTGCTGCGCATCCGGCAGCAGGCGCGCGAAACCTTTGGTCGAAGTGCCCATCACATGGCTTTTCTCGGGCGCCAGCCGATATTGCGCTGCCAGACTGTCGGCGACGTTGCCATCGATCAGCACGCCGATCGCCGAACCCGCGAAGACGACCTCCCGGGTCGTAAAGCCGTCCCGGCTGATGGGGGTTGGCAGATGATAAATCGCCGCACCTAAGGAGGACGTGTCGGGCTTGCCGAGTTTTTCGGCTGCTTCGTAGAGCGCGGTCGCCTCGGCTACTGAATAGGGCGGCTCGCAAACCGCGGCCGCGAAGAAATCCGGCGCCGGCCGGTCGGCTGCGAGCAAAGGCGCCAATGGCGGAACGAGGAGAGAAGCGAGCGCTATGCCGAAGCGAATTGCATATCTTGCCATCGCTTCGCCCTAGGCGATCGATATCCACCCCTCAAGCATCCCGACCCATCGACAAATGGCGATAGCGGCCACTCGTTTGCGGCAGAGTTCCCATGTCATGGTGACGTCAGGATTGATGACGACATCTCCTGCGGGGCGGAGCCGACTCGGGCCGGGTCCGGCGGGGCAGAATGCTCTTAGATCCCCCGCCTAATCGGAACCAACGACACCCCTAACCGCCGGCTCCGGATACGAAATCGCGATCACCTCATATTCGCGCTCGCCCGCCGGCAGCACGACGCGGCGCACATCCCCGACCGCCGCGCCGCGTAAGGCGCGGGCGAGCGGGGCGTTCCAGCCGATCCGCCCTGCCCCGGCATCGGTTTCGTCGTCGCCGACCAGAGTCAGCACACGCTCGGCGTCGTCCTCGTCGGCGATGGTGGCGGTCGCGCCGAACCAGATGCGGGTGCGGTCGGCCTGCGCTGACGGATCGACGATCTTGGCGGCTTTCATTCGCCTTGCGAGGAAGCCAAGCCGCCGGTCGATCTCGCGCAGGCGCTTGCGGCCGTAGATATAGTCGCCGTTCTCGGATCGGTCGCCATTGCCCGCCGCCCAGGAAATGACATCGACCAGTTTCGGGCGCTCATCGCCCAGCAAGGCGTCATATTCCGCGCGCAGCACCGCATAGCCGGCGGGGGTGATGTAATTGGGTCGATCGGTCATCCCGCGATGCGATACCGCAGGATCATGCCGGGTCAACGCGCTGTCGCGCGCGCTTACGGGCTGTACGGGCAAGAATTCCCCTTCGCGCGAGAACAGTCCGGGCGATTGGGGCCGCTCGCGCGCTTCCCCGCGGCGCGGCGGCGCTCGGCTTCCTGCTGGCGGCGTCGGTTGATCGACGCCTGCATCGCCCGAAACATGGCATGATCGACGGCTTTGGCGGGGGCGGGTGGCGCAGCGGCGGGCTTTTGCGCGCCAGCTTCGCCGGTCATCGCCAAGACAAAACTTACGAAAAGTCCCAATTTGGATACAGTGCTCATAGTCATGGCGTGCGCGATCCCCATTTGGAACAAGTCAGGCCGGCGCAATACCAATTAGAGACGCGACGACCCGCCGCGGGGAAGACACTTCTCCTCCCGCGATCTCCCAACAGAAAATTTTTTGCTTATTTACAGATATTCAGCCGTTTAGGCTGCATGTTCATTACTTGAGCGTAACGTGCAGTCAACAGCAGGGTATACGATATTCGTATTTCATTGGCCGTTTCGCGGCGGATATCGCCACAGGTGCGATAAGCCGCGTCGTCAATCAGCCCGGCCGGCCCTTGCCGAGATACCAGCTTATCCGGTTCGCGCCGCGCGAGCGGGCATGCTGGGGATTCATGAGATCGTAGACCACCGCGTTTTCGAGTACGCGCTGGACGTAGTTGCGCGTCTCGTAGATCGGGATCGCTTCGATCCAGTCGACGATATCGACGCTGCCGGTGCGCGGATCGCCGTTGGCGCGGAGCCATTTGTTCACGTTGCCCGGCCCGGCGTTATAGGCCGCGACGGCGAGCGGATAGCTGCCGAACTGATTGTAGATCCGCGCGAAATAGGCCGAGCCGACCATGATGTTGTAATCGGTATCGGTGGTGAGATTGTTCGCGTCATAGCCGACGCCGAGCTTGGTGGCAGTTTCCCGCGCGGTACCGGGCATCAACTGCATCAGCCCGCGCGCGCCGGCATGGCTGATCGCGGCGCGATCGAACTGGCTTTCCTGCCGCGCGATGGCATGGACCATCACCCAATCGTCGTTGGCGCTGGCGGGGACGCGCACGGTCGGGAAGCCGACCGTCGAATAATCGCTAAGGCCGTTCTGGAGAGCGCTGCGGCCGACCATCACGCCGAGATCGGGGCGGCCGAGCGTGCGCGAGAGTTCGGTGGCGAGGACGTGATCGCTGTCGGTCTTGGCGTCGTTGGCGATCTGGCGGACGAAGGCGCTCTGGTCCTGCCAATTGCCGGCGGTGCCGAGATATTGCGCGGCGCGCACCGTCTCGCGGGCGTAGAAGGCCGCGCGCACGGCGGGATCGACGGGGCGCATCACCGGCGCGCCGGGCGCGGCGAGCACACGGCCGAGCCGTTCGGTGGCGAGCTGGCCGTAGAACATGTCGGGGAAGCCGGCGGCCTGGTTGTAATAGCCGGTGGCGAGGTCGCGCTGTCCGGCGGCTTCGGCGGCACGGCCCGCCCAGTAATAGCCCTTCGATTGCGTGGTCGGCGATTTGGAGGCGTGAGCGTAGCGCGCGAACAGGGTGCTTGCGTCGGCGGCGCGGCCGAGGTTCTTGAGCGCGGTCTGCCCGGCGAGCCAGACGAGGCTCGTGTAATCGTCGCGCTCGCCGTAAGGCTGGCCGCTGACATCGGTGCCGGCGGGATAGGCGTCATCGACCTGCCGGGCGATGTCATAGGCGGTGGCATATTGCGCATCCGCCGCCGCGCCGCGCGCATTGGTGAGCAGCGCCTCGTACCACGCCTCGACATTGGCGGGGCGGGTGGCGAGCGCGGGGCGGCGGGCGAGCAGCTCGCGCGCGCCGAAGCCGCCGTTGTTGCGAAGCCACGTCGCGCGATCGGCGAGCCAGCCCGGATCGGCCATGCCCCAGCTCTGCGTCGAAGCGGCTTGCGTGGACGCGTCGGGCGCGTTGGTGCGGAACGCGAGCCGTGCCGCGAACACCGGCCGCCGCGCGGCGCTGGTGAGCGCGAGCTGGCGTTGCGCCGCCGAAGTCGCGCCCTGCCACAGCAGCATGTCCATGCGCGTATCTTGATCGGCCTGGCTCAGCGCGCCCGAAAAGCCGGTGATGACCTTCGCTTCATCAGCGACGGCGAGAGTGCCCGACACCCAGGCGCTGCGCGCGGCGAGATTGGCTTCGTCGCGGTAGCCCGATGCGGCGAGCGCCTCGGCGAAGCGGACCTTGCCGGTGCCGGTGAGCGGCGGGAAACGACGGAAGAATGCGACCGTCGTGGTCGGCGAGACCGGCGTGGTGCCGTCGATCGCGCGCTCGGCGGCGCGGCGCAGCGTCATCTCGGCGGGCCAGCCGGGGTGCGCGATCAGGAAATTGGCGTAGCTTTCGAACGGATAGCCGCTGGTCTGCTGGAGCGACTTCCACTGCGCGATGGCGGCGGAGAGCGCGGCACCCCGGGCGGGGTCTTGCTGGGTGAGCGCCTGCGTGGCGCGTCCCCAGCCGAGCTGATCCTGCGCGACGCCGGCAACGGCGAACGCGCCGGACGCACCGGCCGCCAGCAATACGAATTTCACCACGCCTGGAACCATGCCGATACTATAAAGAAGCGGCGTTAAGTTGTCTCGTATCAAAAGCGAAAATGCGGTGGGCGGTTGGTCTGGCCTGGAATGGCGCGACCGGATTGGTGTCGCGCGGCGGTCGTGATACGATGCGGATCATGACGGCGCAGGATGTCATCACCGTTCCTCAGAAGGCGAAGCTTCGCGTCGCCGATTTCCTGCTGCTCGCGGACGCGGGGGCGTTTCAGGATTATGCGCGCACCGAGCTGATCGAAGGGGAAATCTGGGTCGTGAACGCGATTCATACGCGGCATGCGCGCGCGCATTCGACGCTGACCGTCGAATTGGGGGTTGCGCTGAAGGCGATCGGGTCGCCGCTGTTCCTCTACACCGCACCCTCGACCGAACTGTCGGACGATTCCATGCCTGAGCCGGACATCGCCATTGCCGACCCCAACGATGCGCGGACCTTGCAGGGCGGTTCGGTGAGGATCGCGATCGAGATTTCGGATTCGACGCTCGACATCGACATGGGCCGCAAGGCGCGGCTGTATGCGCGCTACGGTGTGCCCGAATATTGGGTGGTTGATGTCGAGGGGCGCGTCGTCCATCAGATGTGGCGCCCGGAGGGCGACGCCTATGCCGAGCGTCGCGACATCGCGTTCGGTGGACGGATCAGCGCCGCGACGGTGACGGACCTAAGCGTCGACTCCGCGGCGTTATGCTACGGCAACTGACATGCCCTGCCGAAGCTGATACGATGCGTCGATGAGCGAAATCGTGCCTCTCACGATCGAACCCCTGCCCGTCAAGCTGCGGGTCGAGGACTATCTCACGCTCGACGAACTCGGCGCTTTCGACGCTTACGGCAAGACCGAGCTGATCGAGGGGGAAATCGTCTATATCAACGCGCAGCACCGGCCACATGCGCGGATCAAGTCGCGGCTGTATCGCCTGATCGCGGATGCGTTGGATGAGATCGGTAGCGATCTGGAGGCGCTGGTCGAAGGCTCGATCGCGATGCCGCCGCACAATGTGCCCGAACCCGACATCTCGCTGACCGCGGAACCCGAGGGCAAAGGGCTGATCCCGCTTGCCTCGCTCGCGCTCGTGATCGAAGTGGCGGACGCCACCGTGAAGAACGATCTCGGTCGCAAGCTGCGCATCTATGCGCGCGAAGGCGTGTCCGAATATTGGGTCGTCGATGTCAGCAAAGCCCGCATCCATCAGATGTGGACACCCGCCGGCGACAGCTACGCGGAATGCCGGGAGATCGCCTTTGGCGCGCGCATCGTTGCCGCGACGATCGAGGGGCTGGCGGTCGAGACGAACACGCTCTGACCGCCAGCCCGCGCGGTCAGCGGGTCAGCTTCTTGTACGCCAGACGAGTCGGGCGATCGGCGGCGTCGCCCAGACGGCGGCGCTTGTCTTCCTCGTAGCTTTCGAAATTGCCTTCGAACCATTCGACGTGGCTGTTGCCCTCGAACGCGAGGATGTGCGTGGCGAGGCGATCGAGGAAGAAGCGATCGTGGCTGATGACCACGGCGCAGCCCGCGAAGCTTTCCAGCGCCTCTTCGAGCGCGCGCAGCGTCTCGACGTCGAGATCGTTGGTCGGTTCGTCGAGCAGGAGGACGTTGCCACCCTCCTTGAGCATCTTCGCCATGTGGACTCGGTTGCGCTCACCGCCCGAGAGCTGGCCGACCTTCTTCTGCTGGTCCTGCCCCTTGAAGTTGAACGCACCGACATAGGCGCGCGTGCCGAGTTCCTGCTTGCCGAAGCGGAACACGTCCAGACCGTCCGAGATTTCCTCCCAGACGTTCTTGTTGGGGTCGAGATCGTCGCGCGACTGATCGACATAGCCGAGCCGCACCGTCGAGCCGACGTCGAGCGTGCCTTCGTCGGGCTGCTCCTGCCCGGTGATGAGCTTGAACAGCGTCGACTTGCCTGCGCCGTTCGGCCCGATCACGCCGACGATGCCGCCGGGCGGCAGCGTGAATTCGAGATTTTCGAACAGCAATTTGTCGCCGTAGGACTTGGTCAAGCCCTTCGCCTCGATCACCTTGCCGCCAAGCCGCTCGGGGATCTGGATGAGGATCTGCGCCTTGCCGATCGAACGGTTCTCCTGCGCGGCCATCAGTTCGTCGAACGCGCGGATACGCGCCTTGGACTTGGTCTGGCGGGCCTTGGGGGTCTGGCGCATCCAGGCGAGCTCGTCGGCGATCGCCTTCTGCTTGCCCTGCTCCTCGCGTTCTTCCTGACCCAGCCGCTGCGACTTCTTTTCGAGATAACCCGAATAGTTGCTCTCATAGGTATAATAACGGCCGCGATCGAGTTCGAGCACCCAATTGACGACGTTATCTAGGAAATAGCGATCGTGGGTGACGAGGATGACGTTGCCGGTATAATCCTTGAGGTAATTCTCCAGCCACTGCACGCTTTCGGCGTCGAGATGGTTGGTCGGTTCGTCGAGCAGCAGGATGTCCGGCTTTTCGAGCAGCAGCTTGCAGAGCGCGACGCGGCGCTTTTCACCGCCCGACAGGTTGGTGACGGGGCTGTCGCCGGGCGGGCAGCGCAGCGCTTCCATCGCCTGTTCGAGCTGGCTGTCGAGGCTCCAGCCGTCGGCGGCGTCGATCTTGGCCTGGAGATCGCCCATCTCCTCCATCAGCGCGTCGAAATCGGTGTCCTCCTTGGGATCGCCCATCTCGGCCGAGATCGCATTGAAGCGCGCGAGCATCGCCGCGATCGGGCCGGCGCCGTCGCGCACGTTGCCGATCACGTCCTTGGTCGGGTCGAGCTGCGGCTCCTGCGGCAGATAGCCGACCTTGATACCCTCGGCAGCCCAGGCCTCGCCGGTGTAATCGGGATCGATCCCGCCCATGATCTTCATGAGTGTCGACTTGCCCGAGCCGTTGGGGCCGATGATCGCGATCTTCGCGTCGGGCAGGAACTGGAGGTGGATGTTGTTGAGGACGGGCTTGGGCGCGCCCGGGAAGGTCTTGGTCAGGCCCTTCATGACATAGGAATATTGGACGGCCATTCGGGGTCGTGCTCCGGGGCTGAAGATTGCGGGGATTTGGCTGGGTATTTAGGGATGTCGGGGTCGATTGGCAACGGACGCGCCCGGGGCTAGACTGGCGCGATGGAACGGCTCGAATTCCGGTGGACGGTGTGATTGAAAGCTGGCTCAGCGCGATCGACCGTGGCGACGAGGTCGTGTTCGTTCGCGACGGCGAAGCGGTTGCCGAGTTGAAGGCGATTCTGACGGATACTGCGGGATCGCTCGAACGCTAAGCACGAGAAGCGGTACAGTCGCTTCGAGTTTCTGCGGCGCGGCCGGTACGCGCCCCCCCCCCCGTCAGCCGGACTTGTTCCGGCATCCACCGCCGGGCAAACCTCAAGCCGTTGATTTCGCGCCGCCGTGGACCCGGGAACGAGTTCGGCGTGACGTTTGTGGTGATTTCGGCGCCAATTTTACTGGCGCCGTTCACATCACGATTGCCGAATGGCGCGGTCTTCCCTTACTCACGTCCGACCGCCAGCAGTTCGTGGCGGCGCGTTCGCTCGGGCTTTCGCCCATCCTGCCAGCCAATCCGGATTAGCCAATGAACCCCTTGCGTATCGCGCTGCTCTCCTGTGCCCTCACCTTCCCCGCTGCCGCGCTCGCTCAGCGCGTGATGCCGGCTGCGGTCGCGCCTGATGCGAAGGTGGCGGCGCTTCGCGATGCGGCGCTGAAGGACGATGTCGCGTGGGATATCGTGTCGGGCATCACCACCGAGGTCGGGCCGCGTCCCGACGGCTCTGCGCAGGAAGCGCGGGCGCGCGACTGGGCGGTGGCGAAACTCAAGAGTCTTGGCTTCAAGAACGTTCACGTCGAGCCATACGACCTCCAGAATGTCTGGGAGCGCGGCGCCGAGACCGCCGAAGTGGTCGCGCCCTACCCGCAGCCGCTGCGGCTCGCAGCGCTCGGCAATTCGGGCGCGACGCCGCCTGAGGGGCTGACCGCGCCGGTCGTCTATTTCGAAACCGTCAACGATCTGCTGCTCGCGCCCGATGGCAGTCTCGCCGGCAAGATCGCCTTTGTATCGAACGCGATGCAGCCGACTCAGGACGGATCGGGCTATGGCAGCAACGGCCTCGCCCGCTTCCTCGGCCCGACCGTCGCCGCCAAGAAGGGTGCGGCGGCGATCGTAATCCGTTCGATCGGGACCGATCATGGCCGGGGGCCGCACACCGGCGTCACCAATTTCGCGCCGGGCGTAGCACCGATTCCGGCCGCCGCGCTGTCGGTCGCCGATGCCGAAAATCTCGAGCGGATGGTCAAGCTCGGCAAGCCGGTGACGCTGCATCTCACGCTGACGCCCAGGTTCGTCGGCACGCGCGCCTCGGGCAACGTCGTTGCGGAGGTGCCGGGCACAGACCCCAAGGCTGGCATCATCACGATCGGCGGGCATCTCGATAGCTGGGAGCTCGGCACGGGCGCGATCGACGACGGTGCCGGTATCGCGATCACGGCGGCGGCCGCAAAGCGGCTGATGGAAGCGGGCAAGCACCGCCGCACGATTCGCGTTGTGTGGTTCGGCGATGAAGAGACCGGCGGGTTCGGCGGCCTCGCTTATGCCAAGGCCCATGCCAACGAGCGCCACGCGCTCGCCGCCGAATCGGATTCGGGAGCGGATCTGGTGTGGAAGTTCAGCACGAGCTTCGCGCCCGCCGCCAAGGCCGTCGAGGATCGGCTGGCGGTCGCGCTCGCGCCGATCGGCGTGGTGCGCGGGCGCGACGCGGTTCATGGCGGCACCGATGTCGAGCCGACGCTCGCGCTCGGCGTAGCGGGAATCGACCTCCACCAGTCGGCGCTCCGCTATTTCGACTGGCATCATACGCCCGAGGATACGCTCGACCGGATCGACCCGGAGCAGTTGCGCCAGAACGTCGCCGCATGGACCGCGATGCTCGCTGTCGTCGCGGACGCGCCGGAAGAGATTGCGCCGGCGCCCGCAGCGCAATAAAGCCAGCCCGCGCAAGACGTAATGCACCAAACCCGCGATGTTCCGATCGAGGGATATGAATGGGCGTTGGAACGTTACGGCTTCGCGTTGGTTACACTTCGCTTCGCGACGGCATCGGGCTGGCCGCGAAAATACAGACTGCTTTGGGAGCAACCGCATGAAGAAAATCGCCCTTGTTCTCGTCGCCGCCGGCCTGATGTCGCTCGCCGCCTGCAACAAGAACCCGGAAGCCGCCGCCATCGAGAACAACGCCGACATGGTCGCCGACAACATCGATTCGGCTGCCGACAACATGGACGCGATGGCTGACAACACTTCGAACGCCGCCGCTTCGGACGTGCTCTCGAACGCAGCCGACAACGCGCACGACACGGCCGACAACGTCCGTGCCGATGGCGACGCGAAGGCAGACAACGTTACCAAGTAACGGTCTTCCGAGGCTGCCATACGGCAGCTACGGTGATGAGGGCGCTCCGGGTTCGGGGCGCCCTTTTTACGGATAGGTTCTTTTCGCCACTGGGGGGTTCACGATGAAGACAATGATTGCCTTCGATCTCGACGGGACGCTCGCCGAGAGCAAGCAGCCGATTGGCGACGACATGTCCGTATTGCTCAAAAACCTGCTCGACGTGGCGCAGGTCGCGGTGATTTCGGGCGGCGACTGGCCGCAGTTCGAGAAGCAGGTCGTGGGCCGGATGCAGGCCGATGCGAAGCTCGAGCGGCTGTTCATCATGCCGACCACCGGCACCAAGCTGTTCCGGTTCCAGGACGGCGTTTGGAACACCATCTACAACGACGCCTTCTCGCCCGAAGAGCGTGACCAGGTGCTCGACGCGCTGAACAAGGCCTGGGATCAGGCCGGCTTCGGCGGCGAACAGACCTGGGGCGAGCGGATCGAGGATCGCGGCAGCCAGATCACGCTGTCGGCGCTCGGCCAGCAGGCACCGCTCGAGGCCAAGGAACATTGGGACCCCAAGCAGGAGAAGCGCCGCCAGTTGCAGGCGATCCTGCGCACGATGATACCAGACCATTCGATCAACATCGGCGGCGCGACCTCGGTCGACATCACCCGCAAGGGCATCGACAAGGCTTACGGGATGCGCCGGTTGTGCGAGCATGCCGGTATCGTGTTCGAAAACATCCTTTTCATGGGCGACGCGATTTACCCGGGCGGCAACGACGATCCGGTCCGCGCGGCTGGGATCGATTCGATCAAGGTGCGGGACGTCGCGGATACCTCAGTCGCGATCACGGCGGTGATCGCCTGTTTGAAGGCCTGACGCCGTAACCGTCGCCCCGGCGCAGGCTGGGGCGACGATGGTTCCGAAGGAACGCCGATGCCGCTTTACGCCTTCGAGGGGCAGCAGCCCGCGCTTGCCGATACCGCCTGGATCGCGCCGAGCGCTGAGCTGATCGGCGACGTGCAACTCGCGGAGCAGACGAGCGTGTGGTTCGGGGCGGTGATCCGTGCCGATAACACCACGATCGCGGTCGGCGCGCGCAGCAACGTGCAGGAAGGCGCGATGCTCCATTCCGACCCGGACGCACCGCTGACGGTGGGGGCGGATTGCACGATCGGGCATCATGCGATCCTGCACGGCTGCACGATCGAGGACGGCGTGCTGGTCGGCATGGGCGCGACGATCCTCAACCGCGCGGTGATTGGTGCTGGATCATTGGTGGGCGCGGGCGCGCTCGTCACCGAGGGCAAGAGCTTTCCGCCCGGCAGCCTGATCGTCGGCAGCCCTGCCCGCGCCGTGCGCGACTTGGGCGACGAGCAGATCGCCGGACTGCGTGCATCGGCGGCGGGCTATGTCGACAAGGCGCGGCGGTTCGCGACGGGGCTTGTGCGCTGCGGATGATTTCCTGACGGGATATTTGTTTTCCCGGCGTCTGGACAGCCTTACGTTCCTGTGGTGTGATCCGACTCACGGAACCGGAGCGTGCGTAGTGCGACTCCAAGGGGCCGCCGTCCGTTTGGTCGTCGCGGGAGACGCGGCCTGACGACGTGTGAAAACAGGGAGCGCATGATGACGACCGATTTACTCGACCGCGAAGCACGGGAAGACCTTCACGATCGCGGCTATTCGCGCCGCCAGATCGGCCGAATCGCGATGCTGCTCGGCGCGGGGGCGACCGCCAGTCAATTCCTCACCAACGGCGCTCAGGCGCAGCAATCCGCCAAGGCCGTGATCGGCGCGGTGCGGATCGGCTCGAACGAATGCTGGACCGGCCCCTTCCCCGAAGGTGTGCAGGCTGCATCGGCGATCGCGTCGCTCGGCAACCGCTACGAGCCGGATAACGAGCATGCCAAGCTCGCCGCCGCTGTCGCGCAGGTCGAGGGCGTTACGCCCGAGTGCATTCTGGCGTGGCCGGGATCGAGCGATCCGCTCAACCGCGCGGTCATCACCTTCTGCTCGCCGCAGAAGGGGCTGGTGACGGCGAACCCGACCTATGAACAGAGCTGGCGCACCGCGGCGTGGCTGAGCGTCAAGCCGACTCGCGTGCCGCTCACCGCCGATTACCGGCATGACGTGAAGGCGATGCTTGCCGCCGACCCCAATGCTGGCCTCTATTACATCTGCTCGCCCAACAACCCGACCGGCACGCTGACGCCGATCGCGGACATCGAGTGGCTGCTCGCCAACAAGCCGAAGGATTCGGTGGTGCTGGTCGATGAGGCCTATATCCACTTCGCCGGCACGCAGAGCGCCGCCAAGCTGGCCTGCACACGCAACGACGTGATCGTGATGCGGACCTTCTCCAAGCTGTTCGGCATGGCCGGCATGCGGCTCGGGCTGACGATCGCGCATCCCGATCTCTACAAGAAGATGATGCGCTACGACGGTGGCCAGGTGACGAACATGCTGCCGATGACCGCGGTCGCGTGCGGCACGGCCGTGCTGCCGCTCGCCGACAAGATCACCGCGCGCCGCAACGAAATGATCGCGGTGCGCGAAGAGACGTTCGCACACCTCAAGAAGCGCGGGCTGAAGTATATCCCGTCGCAGGCGAACATGTTCATGGTCGATTGGGGTGCCGGCAAAGACCCCAAGGCGATGCAGGCGGCGTTCGTCGCCGAAGGCGTTCAGATCGGCCGTTCGTGGGACGCCTATCCGACGATGAACCGCGTGACTGTCGGCTCGGCGGAGGACATGGCCAAGTTCCGCGCCGCGCTCGACAAGGTCATCAAGGCCTGAACCGATTCGGGCGCGACCGGCGACGGCCGCGCCCGACATTTTATTCCAGAGCGCGCGATTCGAACGCCGCCAGCGCATCGATGAAGGGCAGGTCGGCGGGCGGCATCGCCAAGTCGCGCAAGGCGGACGGGCGGCGCCAGTCGAGCGCGTCGGCGTCGATCGGTTGCGGTTCGCCCTGCCAGCGGTCACAACGGTAAAGCAATAGCAGCAGCGTTCGCTCGCCGACTGGCGCGGTGGCGAAGGCGAGCGGCGTGAGATCCTCCGTCGCTACGTTGACGCCGAGTTCCTCGGCGAGTTCGCGCACCAGCGCCGCCTCGGGCGCCTCGCCCGGCTCGACCTTGCCGCCGGGGAATTCCCATAGCCCCGCCATCGCCTTGCCCGCCGGACGACGCTGCACGAGGATTTGCCCTTGCGGATCGGTCAGCGCTGCCGCGACGACGAGCAGGACGGCCGTGTTGTCGATCACCCGCATCCCTTCGCCATTCGTTAAGACCGAGCTTCTAGCCAGAGCGCGAAATTCGCGCCGGGGGCAAGTCGCATGTTCGCCACGATCGTCAAAAACCTGCGGCGCGACCGGCGTGGGGCGACAGCCGTCGAATACGGCTTTATCCTCGCGCTCATCGTGGTCGTGGTCTTCACCGCAATCGCCGGTCTGGCGCGCGTCACGACGACCATGTGGAACGACGTCGCCAGCAAGGTCGAAGGCGCCACGTCGGGGCGGTGACGGAAATCCGATTTGGTTCCCAGACCACCTTAAACTTTTATCAAGACTGCCCGCGTACACACATCTCGCTGACCCGGTACTTCCGGTTCGGCCGGGTAACTGAAGCTACTGAATCACTGGAGACCGGACGTAATGCAGACCATCCGCAAGTTCATCAAGAACACCAAGGGCGCGACCGCCATCGAATACGGCCTCATCGCCGCTCTGATCGCCGTTGCTGCGATCGTCGCGATGAAGAGCGTTGGCACGACTTTGAACTCGACCTTTGCCAACGTCCAAAGCGCCATGAAAACTTCGTAAGCTCGAAACTTACGAAAAGGGCGGCGGAACCAACGTTCCGCCGCCCTTTTTCTATCGAATTCCCAATACTCCACAGCGCCCTTTGGCCGGTTAGAAGCGGCCCATCGCCAGGAACTTCTCCTGCCGCGCACGGCGCAGCGCAGCGGCATCCAGCCCGCCCAACTCGGCAAGCGATTCCGACAGAGCATTACCCAGCGCGCTGATCGCCGCCGCCGGATCACGATGCGCACCACCGAGGGGCTCGGGAACGATGGTATCGATCACACCCAGCCCTTTCAGATCCTGCGCGGTCACCTTCATCGCCTCTGCGGCATCGGCGGCGCGTTCGTTGGTGCGCCACAGGATCGCGGCGCAGCCCTCGGGCGAGATCACCGAATAGACCGCATTCTCGAACATCAGCACGTGGTTCGCCGCCGCGAGCGCGATCGCGCCGCCGGAACCGCCCTCGCCGACGATCGCGGCGATCATCGGTACGCCGAGCGCGAGGCATTGCTCGGTCGAGCGCGCGATCGCCTCGGCCTGGCCGCGCTCCTCGGCCTGAACGCCGGGGAACGCGCCCGAGGTATCGACCAGCGTCACCACCGGCAGGCCGAAGCGATCGGCCAATTGCATCAGCCGAATCGCCTTGCGGTAGCCCTCGGGTTTGCCCGAGCCGAAATTGTGGCGGATGCGAGTCGCGGTGTCGTGCCCCTTTTCGTGGCCGATCACCATCACGCGCTGGCCGCGAAACCGCGCGAAGCCGCCCAGAATCGCCTGATCGTCGCCGAAGGCGCGATCCCCGGCGAGCGGGATGAATTCGTCGAACAGTCCGGCCACATAATCGCGGAAATGCGGGCGCTCGCCGTGCCGCGCGACCAGCGTCTTCTGCCAGGGCGTGAGCTTGGTGTAGGTGTCGCGCAGCAGCTTGTCCGACTTGGCCTGGAGCCGGGCGACATCGGCGGAAATATCCACCGTACCGCCGTCAGCGGTTGTGCGCAGTTCGTCGATGCGAGCCTGAAGCTCGGCGATCGGCTTTTCGAAGTCGAGGAAGGTTGCCATCAGGCCGTGTCGGTTACGGCGTGAGGGCGAACTTGGCAATGGTTCGTAACGGGCATGTTGCGCGCGCGACCTACTCCCCTCCCTGAAAGGGAGGGGTCGGGGGTGGGTCGGCTGGTGGTTAGCGTAGCGCATCCTCGCAGACCAACCCACCCCCAGCCCCTCCCTTGTTCAAGGGAGGGGAGAGGTCTACATCCGCTTCGCGGTGACCCGCCTTTCATCCGTGCGGGCGCGTGCTTCGGCGAGCGGATGGCGTTCGTTGACGAGCGCGACGAGGCGGCTGGCATCGACATGCGTGTAGATTTCGGTCGTCGCGATGTCGGCGTGGCCGAGCATCGTCTGGAGCGCGCGCAAGTCGGCGCCGCCCGCCAGCAGGTGGGTGGCGAAGGCGTGGCGAAGCACGTGCGGGCTGATCCGGTCGGGCGGGATACCCGCTTCGGCGCCGAGCGCGCGGAGCAATTGGAACAGCCGAACGC
Source organism: Sphingomonas panacis (assembly GCF_001717955.1). Lineage (NCBI taxonomy): Bacteria > Pseudomonadati > Pseudomonadota > Alphaproteobacteria > Sphingomonadales > Sphingomonadaceae > Sphingomonas > Sphingomonas panacis. Next base: position 2,992,648 of record NZ_CP014168.1, on the reverse strand, counting down.
GCGACAGGAAACTCTTACCCGAGGGAAATAGCCACGGCTGGTCGGCGGGAACGTGGGCGCGCCACGCGGCGACGGCGGCGCGGGCGCGATCCGAGATCGGCACCAAGCGCTCGCGCCCGCCCTTGCCGCGCAGGATGCAATAGGGCCGGTCGGGCGCGACCGCGTTCCGGGGCAACGAGACCAGTTCGGTCGCGCGCAAGCCCGAGCCGTAGAGCAGTTCCACCAGCGCCGCGAGGCGCAGGTCGCGGATGTCGAGCGGCTCGGTAGCAAGGCGTTCGGCGATCACGGTGAACAGCCGGTCGACATCGGCGAGGCTCAGCACCTTGGGGAGCGGCCGGCGCGTGCCGGGCCGGGGCAGCGCCGCGCCGGGATCGTCGGTACGGTGGCCTTCGTCGGCGAGGAAGGCGAAGAAACGTCGCAGCGCGGCGGATTTGCGCGCGACGGTGGCGTGCGAAAGGTCGTTCCACGTCGCCGACAGCCGAGTCAGATCGTCGGCGGTCGCGGCCACGAGCGCGCCTTTGAGGACTTCGGAGGCGAGCGCGAGATCGCTGCGGTAGGCGGCGAGCGTGTTCCTGGCCGCCCCCCGCTCCGCCGCCATCATCTCGAGGAAGCGCTCGATCAGCGCGCGGTCGGCGCCGGGCTGCGCCGGATCGGTCAAAGCCGGGCGATCGCCTCGGCGGCGATCATCCGCGCCTCGCCCTCAAGCCCGACCGCGCGGAGCGCCGCGATGATATGGTAGAGCGCTTCGGGAGACACGCCCGACCATGCTGGCGTCTGCATGCCGACCGCTGCGAGCAGCACAACCGTGCCGGGCTGGTTCGCCGTCGCGGCGCGCGCAAGCGCGCGGGTCCAGGCGTTCTCCTGCCCGATCCGCACGTCGAGCGCCTGCGCGCCCTGCTCGATATCGCCCGGCGATATCCGGCCAAGCCCGGCGAGGCCGGCGAAGAACATCTTGCGCTTGAGCGTCGCGTCGCCGGTGCCGGCGTAATTGCTCACCGCCGAATAGGCGTAGCGCCGCGCTTCGGGATCGGCGAGCGCGAGCATCGCCCAGGCATCGCTCGATGTCGCCACCGCGCCGCGCCATTTCTGGGCGGTCACATCATGTCCGGCGGCGAGCATCGATGCGACGAGACGGTCGGCATCGGCGCCCTGTGCGCGGACCGGCACGCGCGCCGCCGCGCCCGCGGTGAGCACCAGCCGGGCGTAGCGTGCGCTTGCGCTCTTGGGCGCATCCCACAGCGATTTGATCGCGGCGAGCCGGGTCGCGATATCGCCGCCGCTATAGGCGGTCTGGAGATCGCGCGCGATCGCGGCCTCGGGCAGCGAATCATCGCCTTCCTCCGCCACCGCGCCGTAGAGATCAACGAGCGCGGCGCTCGAGAACACGCCGCGCGCCGCCGCGATCTCGGCGGCGGGTGCCCGCACGTGCGCGGCGAGCAGCGGCGACTGCGCGCGCCACGCCATCACGTTGCGCGAGGCACCATCGAGCAGCGGCGTCGGGATTTCGGTCGCCGAGGCCATCGCGAGGCCATAGCGCCAAGCCGTGAGGCGATCGACGCCGTCCCATTCGATCGTCACCGCTTGCCGGCCGCGCGCGCCCGAGCCGGCGATCTTCTGCGCGAGCAGCAAATCGATTCCGGTCGCGACTCGGTTCTTGCCCGCCGCCGCGATCAGCGGCTGCGCCTTGCCGGGGAGACCGGCCAGCCCGGCGCACATCGCGCGCGCCAGCACCCACCCGCGTTCGAAGCCGAGCGCATAGCCGCCCTCGGCGAGCGGGCACAATTCCGCGGGATCGCCATTGGCGAGCGCGGACTGCATCGCGATTTCGTAGAGCTTGGGCGTGTAATCCTGATTGTCGACGCTCTGCACCACGGCGCGACCGGCGACCGATTCGCCCATCCGCAGCAGCAGCCAGGCACGTTCGGCGGCGAAGTCCGCGCCGTTGATGCCCGGAGGCGTATCGACATGCGACACCAGCGCGCGCCGCAACGCGATCGACAGCCAGCGCGAGGCGATCGGCAGGTTCAGCCCGCGCATCAGCGCTTCGACATAGCGGCCGGGCGCGGTGCCGAACGCGGTCGCGGGCAAGCCGCCGGCGGCGAGATCGATCGGGCCGACCCGGCCGATCCAGCGGCGCGCATAGGACGGCATGTCGTAGCGCACCGGATTCGCGATCACGCCGGGCGTCGGTGTGCCGGTCGGCATTGGCGTCGGTGCCGCAGAGGCGAGCGGCTCCGGCGGCGGCGCGCCATTGCTATCCGGCAGCTGCGGGGCGAGCGGACTCGGCGGCGTGCGGATCACCGCGCTGACGGGTGCCGCGGCGCGAGGAGTCGCGCGCGGCGACGGCGCCGGCGCGGGCTCGCCGAAACCGGGCGGCAGGATCGATTGCGGCGAACTCTGGCCGAGCGCGGGTATCCCCACGCCCAGCGCGATTACCCCCGCAAGTGCCCCGACGAAAACGGGGAGCGCAAGATCAGCCCTGGAGATTCGCAAGCGTGACAACTTTCTCGACATGGGTCAGGGGCTTTTCGTGCGCGCGGCCACTCAACACAAACATTCCGCCGACAACCACGACGACCACGACCAGAAGCACAACCAGCGAGCGGGACATTGGCAAACCTTGTAACAAATGGGCGGAACCGGCCCGGCAGGCCCTTTTGCCCGAGCGGCAGGTGCGCTGTATAGCCCGTTTCCCATGTTGCAAAGCCCCGCCCCAAACCCTGTCTGGCACGGCCAGCCGATCGTCCTCGTCGGACTGATGGGCGCGGGCAAGTCGACCGTCGGCCGCCGCCTCGCGCAGCGGCTGCATCTGCCCTTCGTCGATGCCGATACCGAAATCGAAACCGCGGCGGGGATGACCGTCTCCGACATCTTCGCGCGGTTCGGCGAGGCGCACTTCCGCGACGGCGAACGGCGCGTGATCGCGCGACTCATCACCGGCGAGCCGCGCGTGATCGCGACCGGCGGCGGTGCGTTCATCCAGGACGAGACGCGCGCGCTGATCCTCGACAACGCGCTGTCGGTGTGGCTCGACGCCAGCCCCGAGGTGCTTGTCGCGCGAGTCGCACGGCGCGACACGCGGCCGCTGCTGCGCGAAGGCGATCCACGCGCGATTCTCGAAGCGCTGGCGCGGGTGCGCAATCCGATCTACGCGCAGGCGCATCTCCGTATCGTCAGCCAGCAAGCGCCACACGATGCCACCGTCAACGCCATCCTCAAGGCCATCGGATTATGACGACCGTCCGCGTCGGACTCGGCGAACGCAGCTATGATGTGGTGATCGAGGCCGGGCTGCTCGCCCGCGCCGCCGATCGCCTCCTGCCGCTCGCGCGCGGACGGGTGATGCCGATCGTCACCGACGAGAACGTGCTGCCGCATCTCGAAACCTTGCGCGCGGCGTTGGGAGCGGCTGGCGTCGCCAGCGAGGCGATCGTGCTGCCGCCGGGCGAATCGACGAAGAGCTGGGCGATGCTGGAGCAGCTCAGCGACCGGCTGCTCGATCTCGGCGTGGAGCGTGGCGATCATGTCATCGCGCTCGGCGGCGGGGTGATCGGCGATCTGGTCGGCTTCGCGTGCAGCATCCTCAAGCGCGGCTGCGGGTTCGTGCAGGTGCCGACGACGTTGCTCGCGCAGGTCGATTCGTCGGTGGGGGGCAAGACCGCGATCAATACGCGCGCCGGCAAGAACCTGATCGGCGCGTTCCACCAGCCGGCGCTGGTGCTGATCGATCCGACCGTGCTGGAGACGCTGCCGCCGCGCCAGGTGCGCGCGGGCTATGCCGAAGTCGTGAAATACGGGCTGATCGACGATGCCGATTTCTTCGCCTGGTGCGAGGCGAATGGCGCTGCGCTGCTCGCCGGTGATCTGCCTCTGCGCGAACATGCCATCGCCTATTCGGTCGCGGCCAAGGCGCGAATCGTCGCCGAGGACGAGCGCGAGACGCGCGGGCGGCGGGCGTTGCTCAACCTCGGCCATACCTTCGGGCATGCGCTGGAGGCGGAAACGGGCTTTTCCGAGCGGCTGTTCCACGGCGAGGGCGTCGCGGCCGGGATGGCGCTGGCCTATGGCTTCTCGGCGGCGCAGGGTATCGCGCCGCACGCGGCCGCAGCGCGCGTGACCGAGCATCTGCGCGCAGTCGGGCTGCCCGATGGGCTTGCCACGGCGGGCGTATCGGCGAGCGGCAAGACCCTGGTCGGGCACATGCTCCACGACAAGAAGATGGACGCGGGCACCCTGCCCTTCCTGCTCGCGCGCGACATCGGCGAGAGCTATGTCGACAAAGCGGTCGATCTCGGCGCGGTCGAGGCGTTTCTCGACGCGCAGGGGCGGTGATGCCGGGAACGGGATCTGATCAAACCGATCGCCCGAAATACCCGTTCGCACTGAGCGAAGTCGAAGTGCGTGCCGCAAGCGCTGCGCTCCGGGCACGTGCTTCGACTTCGCTCAGCACGAACGGAGTGGTGGCGATTCGACGGTCATCTCGTGCTATCGCCGCCGCGCTGCTGCTGGCGACAAGCGGTTGCGTTACCATCCCGCGTGAGGATTTCACGCAGGCCGAACACGCCATCGCCTATCCGGTCGGCTTCCCGCACGTCCGCTACGCGATCAACGATCCGGCGGTGCGCGCGATGTTCCGGCCCGATGCCGCGGGCAACCCGCCGACGATGCTGGCTTTGTCCGGCGGCGGCGCGAACGGGGCGTTCGGCGCGGGCGTGCTGTACGGCTGGACCGAGGCGCACACCCGCCCCGAATTCAGCGTCGTGACGGGGGTGAGCACGGGCGCGCTGATCGCGCCGTTCGCCTTCCTCGGGCCGAAATGGGATGCCGAGCTGAAGAAGGGCTTCACCGACGGCACCGCGTCGCACCTGCTGCCGTTTCCATTCGTGCAGCCGCTGTTCCGCGACAGCATCTACACCGGCAAGCGGCTTCGCGGGCTGGTCGACAGCTTCGTCACGCCGACACTTATGGCGGCGGTCGCGCGCGAGCAGGCACGCGGGCGCCGGCTGCTGGTCGCCACCACAGATCTCGATAGCCAGGATCTCGTGGTGTGGGACATGGGCGCGATCGCCGCGCGCGGCGGCCCGGCGGCGCGCGACCTGTTCGCGACCGTGCTCACCGCCTCCGCCGCGATCCCCGGCGTGTTCCCGCCGGTGATGATCGAGGCGCAGATGGGCAACCACACGGCGCACGAACTGCATGTCGATGGCAGCACGATCGGCGCGTTCTTCGCGTTGCCCGACACCGCGCTGATCGCGCCGGTCGGGCGCGGATCGGGCGGAAGCATCTACGTGCTCGTCAACGGCAAGGCCGACGACGAATTCGCGGTAACCAAGCGCTCGTTGATGTCCCTGCTGTCCCGCAGCTTCGACACCGCGAGCAAGGCGACACAGCGCACCTCGCTCGCGACGGTGGCGGCGTTCGGCCAGCAGAACCATGTCGCGACGTGGGTTGCGGCGGTGCCACCCGACGAGACATCCTCCTCGCTCGACTTCCGCCAGCCGGCGATGCAGGCATTGTTCGAGCTTGGCCGGGCGCGGATGGTCGCCGGCACGGCGTGGACGGATCTGCCGACGTCGCTGAAGACTCCCGTAAAGGCGCCCTGAGCCGGTTCAGCCGCGCGCCATCGCCAGCGTGCGCCGTGCCGCCTTGAGATGGGGCAGATCGTACATCTTGCCGTCGATCCCGATCGTGCCGACCGCCGGCGCGGCCTCGAACGCGGCGACGACACGGCGCGCGAAGGCGATGTCTTCCTCGCTCGGCGAGAAGGCGGCGTTGATGCCACCGACCTGCGCGGGGTGAATCGCGAGCCGCCCCGAGAACCCTTCCGCGCGCGCGGCGCGGCTGGCGGCACGTAGCCCTTCGTCGTCGCGGAAATCGACGTATAAGGTATCGATCGCAGGCACGCCGGCGGCGTGGGCGGCGAGCAAGGTCAGCGAGCGCACCATCTGATAGGTGAATGCCCACGCGCCGTCCGCGCCGAGATTGGTGCTGGCGCCGATCGCCGCCGAGAGATCCTCCGCGCCCCAGGTGAGACCCGCGAGTCGCGTCAGCCCGGCGGTGGCGAAATCACCCAGCCGGAACGGTGCGATCGGCGTTTCGGTCGCGACCGGCAGGATGCGGATGACGCCGGGGGCGAGGCCGTGCTCGGCTTCCAGCGTGTCGAGGTGCGCGGAGAGGGTGCGGACATCGTCGGGGCCATCGATCTTGGGCTGCATGATGCCGTCGGGATCGCCGGCCACGATCGCGGCGAGATCCTGAGATGTCAGGCCGGAGTCGAACGGATTGACGCGCACCCACAATTGCACGGTGCGCCCGTCGCGGGGTCGCGCCTTCAGGAACGCGGCGACCAGATCGCGCGCCGCGCCCTTGTTGGCGGGTGCGACCGAATCCTCGAGGTCGAGGATCACCGCATCGGCGCCGCAACCATCCACCTTGGCGAGCTTCTTCTCGCTGTCGCCGGGGACGAACAGGAACGAGCGCAGCGGCCTCATGCCGGCTTCTTTCGTTGCAGGCCCGAACGGCGGCACGTCGCGACCAGTTCGTCGCGCTGGTTGTAGGCGCGGTGGAGGAAGGTGACGATGCCGGCGTCCGGGCGCGACTTCGAGTCGCGCAGCTCGGCCACTTCGGTTTCGATGTGCAGCGTGTCGCCGATAAACACCGGCGCCGGGAAGCGCACCTCGTCCCAGCCGAGATTGGCGATCGCCGTGCCGAGCGTGGTGTCGCCCACCGACACGCCGACCATCAGGCCGAGCGTGAAGGTCGAGTTGACGAGGATGCGGCCGTAATCGCTGTCCTTCATATATTCGGCATCAAGGTGCAGTTGCGCCGGATTGTGTGTCAGCGTCGAGAACAGCAGATTGTCGGTCTCCGTCACCGTCCGCCGAATCGCATGACGGAACACCTGGCCGATGCTCAGTTCGTCGAACCACAGACCGGCCATTAGCGCTTCCCCGTTCTGGCGATCTCGCCCGCGTTGCCGGTCATGGTCCTGCTCCTCATTGATCGTTGACGTAGGGCTATAACGGCGATCGTTCCGGTTCTCCACTACAGGCCCAGTAGCAGCTCGCGATCTGCGGTGGCCGCGCCGACGAGCCAATCGACGAAGGCGCGGGTGCGGGGCAGCGCGATCACGTCGCGGTGGGTGGCGAGCCAGAACGACCGGGTGATGCGGACATCGTCGAGCACGCGGACGAGATTCGGATCGGTGTCTCCGATGAAGCACGGCAGCACCGCCACCCCCGCCCCGGCCGCCGCCATGCGATGCTGTGCGTTGATGCTCGACGAGCGCAGCCGGGGGCTGAGCTGCGGGTCGATCTCTTCGAGATAGTCGAGTTCGGGCGCGTAGAGGAAATCGGGGATGTAGCCGATCAGCGGATGCGCGCGCAGCGCGGCTTTCGAAGCGATCGGGCTACGCTCCGCATAGGCGCGCGATGCGTACAGCCGCAGCGCGTAATCGGTCAGCCGCCGTGAGACGAGCGGGCCTTTGCGCGGGCGCGCCAGCACGATCGCAATGTCGGTCTCGCGCCGCGACGGGCTGAGGAAGCCGCTGTTCGCGACCAGATCGACGTTGAGGCGCGGGTAGTGCGCGCTGAACGCGCCGAGCCTTGGCGCCACGAACCACGTCCCGAACCCCTCCGACGCGCTGACCCGCACCACGCCTTCGAGCGGATGCGCGCCCTGCTCGGTCACGTCGGACATGGCGCGTTCGAGCGCGTCGGCCTTGGCCGCGAGCCGCTCGCCCATTTCGGTGAGGTGCTGGCCGTCGCGCCGCTGCTCGAACAACGTGTGGCCAAGCGATTGTTCGAGCCGCCGGATTCGCCGCGTGACGGTGGTGGCATCGACGCCGAGCTGGACGGCGGCGCGCGCGATCTGGCCGGCGTGGGTGACGGCGAGGAAGAAGCGCATGTCGTCCCAGTTCATGACCTGCGTTATTGCAGCTTAACGATGCAAGTCTACCCGTTGCTTTTGCAGCCCTTGCTGGCAAGGAGGGGCTGCGGCACAAGACCCGCGACCAAGGAGAGCTTCGGCATGGCAACCGCGATCCGCGACATCGACCACCTCATCGTCGGCCAGAGCGCCACCGCATCGGGGCGAACCGGCGATGTGTTCGATCCCAACACCGGCGCGGTGCAGGCGCGCGTCGCGCTCGGCACGCAGGCCGATCTCGACCGGGCGGTCGCCGCCGCGCAGAAGGCGCAGCCGGGCTGGGCCGCGACCAATCCGCAGCGCCGCGCGCGCGTGATGTTCGCGTTCAAGGCTCTGGTCGAGAAGAACATGGAGGAGCTGGCGCATCTGCTCTCCTCCGAACACGGCAAGGTGATCGCCGATTCGAAGGGCGACATCCAGCGCGGGCTCGAAGTGATCGAGTTCTGCTGCGGCATCCCGCACGTGTTGAAGGGCGAATATACCCAGGGCGCCGGCCCCGGCATCGACGTCTATTCGATGCGCCAGCCGCTCGGCATCGGCGCCGGCATCACGCCGTTCAACTTTCCGGGGATGATCCCGCTGTGGATGTCGGGCGTGGCGATCGCGACCGGCAACGCCTTCATCCTCAAGCCCTCCGAGCGCGATCCGTCAGTGCCGGTGCGGCTCGGCGAACTGTTCCTCGAAGCGGGCTTGCCAGAGGGCATTTTGCAGGTCGTCCACGGCGACAAGGAAATGGTCGATGCGATCCTCGACCATCCCGCGATCAGCGCGGTGAGTTTCGTCGGCTCGTCCGACATCGCGCACTATGTCTATCGCCGCGGCGTCGCGGCGGGCAAGCGCGTGCAGGCGATGGGCGGCGCCAAGAACCACGGCATCGTCATGCCCGACGCCGATCTCGACCAGGTCGTCGCCGATCTGGCGGGCGCGGCGTTCGGTTCGGCGGGCGAGCGCTGCATGGCGCTGCCGGTGGCGGTGCCGGTTGGCGAAAAGACCGCCGCAGCGCTGCGCGAGAAGCTGATCCCCGCGATCGAGAACCTCCGCGTCGGCGTCTCGACCGACAGCGACGCGCATTACGGCCCGGTGGTCACCGCGATCCACAAGAAGCGAATCGAGGACTGGATCCAGACCGGCGTCGACGAGGGCGCCGAACTGGTGGTCGATGGGCGCGGCTTCGAATTGCAGGGGCATGAGGGCGGCTTCTTCGTCGGCCCAACCTTGTTCGACCATGTCACCACCGGCATGAGCGCCTACAAGGAGGAAATCTTCGGCCCGGTCCTCCAGATCGTGCGCGCCGACGATTTCGAGCACGCGGTACGGCTGCCGAGCGAGCATCAATACGGCAACGGCGTCGCGATCTTCACGCGCAACGGCCATGCCGCGCGCGAGTTCGCCGCGCGTGTGAATGTGGGAATGGTCGGCATCAACGTGCCGATCCCGGTGCCGGTCGCCTATCACACCGTCGGCGGCTGGAAACGCTCGGCGTTCGGCGACACCAACCAGCACGGCATGGAAGGCGTGAAGTTCTGGACCAAGGTCAAGACGGTCACGCAGCGCTGGCCCGACGGCGGAGTCGGCGATACGGCGAATGCCTTCGTCATTCCGACGATGGGGTGAGGTGCTACGGGAATGAAGCGTCGCGTGAGTAGTAGTTCGCCGCTGGAGCCGATCCTGGGGTTTTCGCGCGCGGTGCGGACAGGCAATCAGATCATGGTCGCCGGCACCGCGCCGATCGAGCCTGATGGGTCGTCCACACCGGGCGACGCGGCGGCGCAGATGGAGCGGTGTTGCGCGATCGTCGCCCAGGCGATCGCCGATCTCGACGGCGATATTGCCGACACGGTCCGCACGTGCATCTATCTGACCGACCGCGCCGACTTCCCCTCGGTCGCGGCGGTGCATGGTCGCTGGTTCGGCACGGCGCGTCCGGCCACGACGACGCTGATCGTGTCGGGATTCATCCGGCCGGAGTGGCGCGTTGAAATCGAAGCGGAAGTGATGTGCGTATGAACCAGTTCGACCTGACCGACGACCAGCGCGAAATCCAGGAGCTGGCGCGGCGCTTCACCGCCGATCGTATCACGCCGTTCGCGGCGGAATGGGACGAAAAGCATATCTTCCCGCGCGACACGATCCGCGCGGCGGCGGAACTCGGCTTCGGGGCGATCTACGTTTCGGAAAGCAGCGGCGGCATCGCGCTGGGGCGGCTGGAGGCGGCGCTCATCATGGAGGCGATGGCCTATGGCTGCCCCTCCACCTCGGCGTTCATCAGCATTCACAACATGGCGTCGTGGATGATCGACACGTTCGGTGGCGCTGACGTGAAGGCGAAGTACCTGCCCGATCTCGTCGGGATGGCGCGAATCGCGAGCTATTGCCTGACCGAGCCGGGGTCTGGATCGGACGCGGCGGCGCTCAAGACGCGCGCGGTGCGCGATGGCGATTCGTATGTCGTCACCGGCTCGAAGCAGTTCATCTCGGGCGCGGGCGAAAACGAAGTCTATGTCGTCATGGTCCGCACTGGCGAGGATGGGCCGAAGGGCATCTCCTGCCTCGTTATCGAGAAGGACATGCCCGGCGTCAGCTTCGGCGCGCAGGAGCGCAAGCTCGGCTGGCATTCGCAGCCGACCGCGCAACTGATCCTCGACTCCGTGCGGGTGCCGGCGGAGAATCTGCTCGGCGCAGAGGGCGAGGGTTTCAGGATCGCGATGAGCGGGCTCGATGGCGGACGGCTCAACATCGGCGCGTGTTCGCTCGGCGGCGCGCAACGCTGTCTCGACGAGGCGGTGGCGTACACGAAGGATCGCAAGCAGTTCGGCAAGGCGATCGCCGAGTTCCAGAACACCCAGTTCACGCTCGCCGACATGGCGACCGATCTGGAGGCAGCGCGCGCATTGCTCTACATGGCGGCGGCGAAGGTGACCGGCGGCGCACCCGACAAGACCCGGTTCGCGGCGATGGCGAAGCGGCTGGCGACCGATACCGGTTCGGCGGTGGCCGATCGCGCGCTGCAACTGCACGGCGGCTATGGCTATCTGATGGACTATCCGATCGAGCGCTTCTGGCGGGATTTGCGGGTGCATTCGATTCTGGAGGGCACCAACCAGGTGATGCGGATGATCATCGGGCGGGATTTGCTGAAGTGACCGACGTCCTCACGCTGACCGAGGGCGCGGTGCTGCGTATCCGCCTCAATCGGCCCAAGGCGATCCATGCGCTCAACACCGGGATGTGCGTGGGCATGCTCGACGCGCTGAATGCCGCCGAGGGCGATCCGGCGATCGAGGCGGTGATGATCGACCATGCCGAGGGGCGCGGGTTTTGCGCGGGCGGGGATATCCGCATGATCGCGGAGAGCGGTGCCGCCGACGGCAGCGCGGCACGGGACTTCTTCCACATCGAATACCAGCTCAACCACCGGCTGTTCACCTATCCCAAGCCGATCGTCGCCTTCATGGACGGGATCACGATGGGCGGCGGGGTCGGCATCTCGCAGCCGGCGCGTTTCCGGGTCGCGACCGAGAACACCAAGTTCGCGATGCCCGAGACCGGCATCGGCCTGTTCCCCGATGTCGGCGGCGGCTGGTATCTGTCGCGGCTGCCGGGTCGGATCGGGCAGTATGTCGCGCTGACCGGCTACCGGCTCGATGGCGCGGAGTGTCTCGCGCTCGGCCTCGCGACGCATTTCGTTCCTGCCGCCGCGCTCGATGCAGTCAAGGCTGCGATCGGTGCGACACCGCAGGCGTTGGCCGCGATCCTCGATGACGCGAGCACGGTCGCCGCCAGCGCGGCGATCCTCGCACACCGCGCTGATATCGACCGCCTGTTCGCCTCGGACCGGCTCGAAAACGTGCTGGCCGCGCTCGCCGCCGATCCGGGCGAATGGGCGGCGGCGCAGCGCGCCACGCTCAGCGCCAAGTCCCCACAGGCGATGAAGGTCTCGCTCCGCCTGCTTGCCGAAGCGTCGGCGATGACCGACTTCGCCGACGAGATGCGGCAGGAATATGCGGTCGCCACCCGGGTTGCGCAGCGGCACGACTTCATCGAGGGCGTGCGCGCGCTGATCGTCGACAAGGACAATGCGCCGCGCTGGAACCCCGCCACGCCCGAGGGCGTGAGCGACGCCACGATCGACGCGATCTTCGCACCCCTCCCCGCACATGAGGCCTGGACACCGGCATGACCTATCAAAACATCCTCGTGGAACGTCACGACGCCGTCACGCTCATCACGCTCAACCGTCCGCAGGCGCTCAATGCGCTCAACACCGCAGTCCTGGCGGATCTGATCGACGCGTTCGCAGCGTTCGACGCCGACCCCGACCAGCGCTGCGCGGTTCTGACCGGTAGCGGCGAGAAAGCGTTCGCCGCGGGTGCCGACATCAAGGAGATGGTCGACAAGCCCGCCGCCGATTTCTTCCTGCAGGATTTCTTCTCCGGCTGGCAGCGCGGCGTGGTCGGCACGCGCAAGCCGTGGATCGCGGCGGTCAACGGCTTCGCGCTCGGCGGCGGGTGCGAACTGGCGATGATGGCGGACTTCATCCTCGCCTCGGACACTGCCAAGTTCGGCCAGCCCGAAATCAAGCTCGGCGTCGCGCCGGGCATGGGTGGCTCGCAGCGGCTGACGCGCGCGGTCGGCAAGGCGAAGGCGATGGAAATGTGCCTGACCGGACGGATGATGGGTGCCGAGGAAGCCGAGCGCTCCGGGCTGGTCGCGCGGATCGTGCCCGCCGCCGATCTGCTCGCCGACGCGCTCAAGACCGCCGCGACGATCGCGGCAATGCCGCCGCTCGCCGCGATGGTGAACAAGGAAATGGTCAACCTCGCGTTCGAAAGCGGGCTGGCGCAGGGCATTCAGAGCGAGCGCCGGCTGTTCCAGCTCCTCACCGCGACCGAGGACAAGCGCGAGGGCATGACCGCCTTCGTGGAGAAACGGCCGGCTGTCTGGGTCGGCCGCTAAGGGGAGAGAGACATGGCACGCGTCGGCTTCATCGGACTCGGCAATATGGGCGGCGGCATGGCCGCGAACCTCGCGAAGCACGGGCATGACGTGCGCGCTTTCGATCTCTCCGCCGAGGCGCTCGATCGCGCCAGGGCGGCGGGCTGCGTGCCGGTCGCCAGCGCAGCCGAAGCGTGCGACCGCGCCGACGCGGTGGTGACGATGTTGCCCGCCGGCCGCCATGTCGAGTCGGTCTATGCCGACAGCGTGTTCGGTGCCGCGCCCGTGGCCGCACTGCTGATCGATTGTTCAACGATCGACGTCGCCACCGCCAAGCGCGTTGCCGAAAGCGCCGCGGCGAAGGGCTTCGCGATGGTCGATGCGCCCGTTTCGGGCGGGATCGCGGCGGCGAATGCGGGTACGCTGACCTTCATGGTCGGCGGCACCGACGACGCGTTCGCGCGCGCGAAAGTCTATCTCGCGCAGATGGGCAAGGCGGTGATCCATGCCGGTGCGAGCGGGGCTGGCCAGTCCGCCAAGATTTGCAACAACATGGTGCTCGGCGCCGAGATGATCGCGACGTGCGAGGCGTTCCTGCTCGCCGACAAGCTCGGACTCGATCCACAGAAGTTCTTTGAGATCGCCAGCGTCAGCTCCGGGCAAAGCTGGTCGCTGACCAGCTACGCGCCGTGGCCCGGCGTCGGCCCGGAGACGCCGGCTGACCGCGACTATCAGGGCGGCTTCGCAACCGCGCTGATGCTCAAGGATTTGAAGCTGGCGATGGAAGCGGCGGCTTCCGTCGGTGCCGACACGCCGATGGGCGCGCGGGCGGCCGACCTGTACCAGCGCTTCGCCGATGCCGGCAACGGCGCGCTGGATTTCTCGGCGATCGTGCGGCTGCTCGACGGCAAGGGCACGGTCAAAGTCTGAAACCTTGGCTCAGCGCGAACGGGTTTTGGTTTGAGGACGGCACGCACATCATGAAGCTGCTCGCGAGCTGAAGCGCGACGAGATCCGGCTGGCTTCCGTTCGTCCCGAGCGCAGGTGCCTCGACTGCGCTCGGCATGAACGGGTGTGATAAACGCCGGAGCGACTTACCTTACCAAGCCGCGCCCCACGCCAGCCACAGCCATCCCGCAATCAGCAGCACGCCGCCGATCGGCGTCACCGCACCGAGCCAGCGCGGCAGGCCGAGCGCCATCAGGTACAATGTGCCTGCAAAGATGAACGCGCCGGCGACGAACAGCCAGCCGGGCCCGCGCGCGCCAAGTTGTGCCGCCACGAGTGCCGCGACCGCGTGGATCAATTGATATTCGCCGCCCGTCTTGAGCCACGCCTGCGCCTGCCCGCTCGCCCCGTGCGCGCCGAAAGCGCCCGCGCCGACCGCGAGCGCCCCCGATAGTGCCGCCGCGATTACCAGCCAGTTCATCAGCCGCCCTCCCGCAATTCTTCCCGGACATCCTGTACCAGCATCCGCGCCGCCTCGGTGCGGAAATCGCCGCTGTCGAGCTGCGCCTTGAGCCGCTCCTTGTCGCGCGCGCGGTAATGCGCCTCGCTGCGGTTGATCTCCTCTTCGTCGATGTCGAGGCTGGCCATCGCCAGCCGCGCCATCTTCACCGCCGATTCGAGCACCTCACGCACCACCGCCGCCGCCGGGCTTCCCTTGAGCTTGATGAGCGAGCGCCGATCATAGGCGCGCACGAAGATACCCGCCTTGGGGAATGCGGTGTGGACTGCCTCGACCAGATCGAGCGTCACCTGATCCTTGTCGATGCAGAACAGGATCAGTTCGGCCTCGCTCGCGCCCGCCTGGCGGAGCAGATCGAGCCGGGTGCCGTCGCCATAATAGACCTTGGCGCCGAACTCGCCGGCGACGTCGATCATCTCGATGTCGGTGTCGATCAGCGTCACGGGAATGCCCTGCGCGATCAGCATCTGCGCGACCGTCTGGCCGAAGCGCCCATAGCCGACGATCAGCGCATTGGCACCATCGGCGCGCGGCCCCTCGCGGTCGCCGGTGGCGACGATCGGCTCGGTACGCAGCCGCTGGGTCAGCGCCATTAGAAACGGTGTCGTCGCCATCGACAGCGTGACGATCGCGCCGAACAGGCTCGCCGCCTCGGGCTTGATGAGCCAGGCGTTCTGCGCCTGCGCGAACAGCACGAAGCCGAACTCACCGCCCTGGCTCAGCAACAGCCCGAGCGCGAACGCCTGCCGCCACGTCATGCGGAACAGCAGCCCGATGCCCATGATGATCGCGGTCTTGGTGACGATCAGCGCCGCCGCCATACCCACCACGAAGAGCGGTCGCGCGGCGATCGCGTGCAGATCGAGCATCATGCCGACCGCGACGAAGAACAGCCCGAGCAGCACCGAGCGAAACGGCTCGACATCGCTTTCGATCTCGTGCCGATAGGGGCTGTCGGCGAGCATCACGCCCGCGACGAACGCACCGAGCGCAGTCGACAGCCCGAGCGATTCCATGATCGCCGCCGCCGCGACGACGGTGAACAGCGCGGCGAAGACGAACATCTCGCGCTCGCCGAGATTGCCGATCACGCGGAACATCGGCCGCATCAGGAAGCGTCCGGCCAGCACCAGCCCGACGATCGCGAGGATGGTGTAGAGGAACAATTGCCAGCCGGGTGGCCCATGCGCGTCGGCAGGATTGCGCGACAGCACCGCGACGATGGTGATGAGCGGGACGATCGACAGATCCTGAAACAGCAGAATCGAGAAGGCACGTTCGCCGAACGGGGTACGCAACCGGCCGGCGGATTGCAGCATCGGCAGCACCTGCGCGGTCGAGGACAGCGCCAGCGGCAGGCCGAGCGCGAGCGCGGAGGCGATCGAGAAGCCGGCGAACAGCCACACCACGCCCGTCACCGCGAGGCCGCAGAGCACGACCTGAAGCAGCCCCAGCCCGAAGATTTCCTTGCGCAGACTCCATAGCCGCGACGGGTTGAGTTCGAGACCGACGATGAACAGCAGCAGGGTGATGCCGAGTTCGGCCACGCCGATCTTCTGCTCGGCATCGCCCACCAGCCCGAGCACCTGCGGGCCGACGACCGCGCCGGCGACGAGATAGCCCAGCGTCGCACCCAGCCCGAACCGGCGGAAGATCAGCACGAACAGCAGCGCGAAGCCGCCGAGCACGGCGCCGGCGCCGAGCAGGCTCTCCGTCATGCCGCGCGCTGCAGCGACGCCGCCGCGGCCGCTTCCGCCGCAGCCTCGAAGGCGAGCCGGATCGAGGCGTGGCGCGCGCTGTGCGGCAAGGCGGGCGTGAAGATATCGAGACCGGGCCAGTCGGGCACTGGCCCGGTGCCCGCGAGCCAATCGGTGAGCGCGTCGCGTGCCGCCGCCAGTTCGGCAGGCGAGCGACCGATGACGCTGGCCGCGAGCAGCGACGAGGAAGCCTGACCAAGTGCGCAGGCGCGCACGAGCATGCCCACTTCGCTGACTCGACCCTCGGCATCGGTGACGACATCGACCGTCACGCGGCTGCCGCAGATCGGCGAACGTTTTTCCGACGACGCCATCGGTTGAGCGAGCCGCTCCTGATAAGGGATGGTCGCGGCGAGGCGGAGAATCTCGGTATTGTAGAGCGGTGCGGTCATGCGCCCGATGTAAGGCGGGATCGGCGGTCCGTCACCCCGCCGCCGGCCATAATGCCGCTGCCGCAACCATTTTCGCAGCGGTCCTCACCACGGCACCGACTCCCGGCGTGACCGGCATCAATCGGTGCGGTTCTCCGCCGTTTCGCGTGTCAGCGGCGCGATCTGGCCGAACACCGGCACCCCCTTACGCCGGCGATCGACGAAATCGGCGATTCCCGCGCTGGTTGCGTTGAGCAGAGGATAGGTCTTCGAGGCCGTCAGCCATTCGGGCCGGTGCGCCGGGCCGCCGTGGACGGTGTCGGTCATCAGCACGATGAGCAGGAAGCCGAGGCTCGTCAGGATCAGCCCCTTGAGCGCGCCGAACCCGAAGCCGAGCGCGCGGTCGAGCGGGCCGACCACCGAATCGCGGATTCGCCCGCCGATTGATCGCGCGACCAGCCGCCCGCCGAAATAGGTGACTCCGGCGAGGATCGCGAACGCCAGCACCGCCGCGCCGGTCACCGTACCGACGATGCCGGTCAGCGCGTGCGCTAAGGGCACATGGAACAGCTTGACCGCGAACACGATCGCCACCCAGGCGAACAGCGACAGCACCTCGGTGACGAAGCCGCGCACCAGCCCGAGCAGCGCCGCGGCGCCGATCGAAATAAGAACGATGATGTCGAGCGCGGTCAGTCCCATGCGGGCGCGCTTACGATGCCGGAGCGGTGTGTGTCGAGTGTGTTGTCTATATATGACACAACGGCGTCGTGGATGCCTATGTTGCGCACTCAGTGTGGTCGAGGCGCGGTACTAGCCCAGTTTTCCAAGGCAGGTTGAAATGCGGGCGCCAGTAAACGCGCCCTTACCGCGAGAGATTCCGCCACAACCGGTCGCCGGAGCGCGGCGGCGACGGTCGCCCGCTCTCGGGCATCGAAGTGGCTTTCGGGCTGCATCAAGACGAAAACGTCAGATAATGGTATTGCCGTTGCGAGTTGTGCGACGAACTCGTCTGCCAGAGAGGCGTCGTCATGCATGCACACAAATCCGTTGATCCTCGCTTGCGCCTCGACCGCCCGATCCGGTGAGCGCGGCGTTCCGGCATCGATCTGCGCCATCAAGGAACGCGCTTTTTCATGTTGCCCTAAGCCATCGAGTGCGCACGCCTTGATCCACGCGAAATTCGCCTCGCTCGACGGAACCTTGAAGGACTCCTCTGCGTCCGCGTTCTGTGCGTCGAACCGGCGCCAGGCATCGTTTATAACGACGAACGCGGCTTGATATTGCCCAGCACGCGCTTGCAACATCGCCTGGTTAACGTCGATGTTGAGCTTATACTCGCCTTCCAACGACGCATCCTGAGCCGCTCGCTCCAACAAGTCGATCGCGGCCTCACGCTCACCGGCATCGAACCGAATGATGGCTTCACGCGCGAGCAGAAATATCCGGGAGGCAGCCTGAGCAGGATCCTTGGTAAAGGTTGCATACCGTTGCTCGAGGAGCGTGACTGCATCTTGTGGTCGACCAGCATCCGCGACGACTTTCGCATAATGCAACACGCCCTCCAAAGCCGGGTCGCCCATCCATTGTTCGTTCGACGTCGCGTTCATCGTCGCCGCAAGGAACCCCGCGTCGGCGGCAAGCTTGCTCTGCCACCTCCCGATCCCGCAGCAGAACCAAATCCGGACCAGCCCAAGCGAGCAACGCCGGCCAAAGCGGCGCGAGCCTTCGATCTGCCAGCATCTTCAATGCGCCGGTCGGACTCTCGATCTTGCCGATTGGACCAATCTGGCCGTCGGGCATGCGCGCGGACAGCACCGCCATCTCGCCGCTCGCATGAAATTCGACAACAACATCGCCGCCGTACGGAAGTTTGATCGTGCCGTGCGGGGCTGTCGGTAACGCTGGCGTGTCGGCATAGGCTGGCCCGGCCATGTACAGCCCTGCTGCCACGAACATCCACCAATATGCACGTCTGCCCATCATCGCCCCCAATCCGCCCCCGCAGGCGTTCCCCTTAGCAGTATAAAGCATGCGATGCGATCGGGCGCCTCGCCTACCGCCCGAGCATATGCTCGACCAACTGGCCGAGCGTGCGAAAGCCCGTCAGCGACAATGTCGTCTTTTCGCCCGTGCTCGCCGCCGGCACCAGCGCGCGTTCGAAGCCGAGCTTGGCGGCTTCCTTCATGCGCAGCGGGCCGTGTGCGACGGGGCGGACTTCGCCTGACAACGCGATCTCGCCGAATGCGACCGCATCGACCGGCACCGGCCGCTCGGACAGCGCGGACACCAGCGCCGCCGCGACCGCGAGATCGGCGGCGGGATCCTGCACGCGGTAGCCGCCGGCGATGTTGAGATAGACTTCGCACGCCGAGAAGCTGAGCCCGCAGCGTGCCTCCAGCACGGCGAGGATCATCGCCAAACGGCCGCTGTCCCAGCCGACCACCGCTCGTCTTGGCGTCGCGCCGCTCGCCAGTCTCACCACAAGCGCCTGAATCTCGACCAGCACCGGGCGCGTGCCCTCCAGCGCGGGGAAGACGGTGGTGCCGGTCACGCCCTCGTCGCGCTGGGTGAGGAACAGTGCCGAGGGGTTGGAGATCTCGGTCAGCCCTTCCGCCACCATCGCGAACACGCCGATCTCGTCGGTGCCGCCGAAGCGGTTCTTCACCGCGCGCAGGATGCGATACTGGTGGCTGCGCTCGCCCTCGAAGCTCAGCACGGTATCGACCATATGTTCGAGCACGCGCGGCCCGGCGATGCTGCCGTCCTTGGTGACATGTCCGACCAGCACCACTGCGGTGCCGCGTTCCTTGGCGAAACGGATCAGTTCCTGCGACGACGCGCGCACTTGGCTGACCGTGCCGGGCGCGCCTTCGATCAGGTCCGAATGCATCGTCTGGATCGAATCGATCACCAGCAGATCGGGCGGCGTGCCCTGCGACAGCGTCGTCAGGATATCGCGCGTCGAGGTCGCCGAGGCGAGTTGCACCGGCGCGGTGCCGAGACCGAGCCGCCGCGCGCGCAGCCGCACCTGATCCGCCGCTTCCTCGCCCGAGACATAGGCGACGCTCTTGCCGGCGAGCGCCATCTTCGCCGCCGCTTGGAGCAGCAGGGTCGATTTGCCGATGCCCGGATCGCCGCCGATCAGCGTCGCCGACCCCTCGACGAAACCGCCGCCGAGCGCGCGGTCGAACTCGGCGATGCCGCTCGCCATCCGTTCGGGCAGTTCGACGTCGGCGTCGAGACCCGACAGCATGATGAACCGACCGCCGCCCTGAAGGTTATGCTTGGCCTGGAACGGCGTGACGACGCCGCTCACCTCCTCAACGAGCGTGTTCCACTCCGAACAATCGCCGCACTGCCCCGCCCAGCGATGCGACACCGAACCGCAGGATTGGCAGACATAGCGCTTCTGGGGTTTTGCCATGCGCCCATGCTAAACAAAACGGAACGATAGGGGAACAGAATTCTCGTCAGGATGGACACCGTTGCCAAAGTGGGGAATGGGCCGGGCATGCCAACCACCGCCAAGATCTGTGGCCTGTCCACGCCGACAACGCTTGATGCCGCCATCTCCGGCGGGGCGAGCCATGTCGGCTTCGTGTTCTTCGCGCCGTCGCCGCGCAATCTCTCGCGCGATCTGGCGGCGCAGCTCGCGGCGCGCGTGCCGGCGCATGTCAGGCGAGTCGGCGTCTTGGTCGACCCCGATGACGCGCTGATCGAGTCGGTGGTTGATGCCGGGCAGCTTGACGCGCTCCAACTCCACAACACCAGCCCCGCCCGCGCCGCCGCGATCCGTGCGAAAACCGGCCGCGAAATCTGGGCCGCCGTCGCAATCCGCACCCGCATGGACCTCGCCGCCGCCGCCAGCTTCATGGGCGCGGCCGACCGCATCCTCTACGACGCCAAGACCCCGCCCGGCGCCGCGCTGCCCGGCGGCATGGGGGTGCGGTTCGACTGGAGCCTGCTCGACGGCTTCCGCCACCCGCTGCCCTGGGCGCTGTCGGGCGGGCTCGATCCTGCGAACGTGCGCGACGCGATCACGCGAACCGGCGCGACTCTGGTCGATGTGTCCTCGGGCGTCGAAAGTGCGCCGGGGATCAAGGATGTGGCCAAGATCAGGGCGTTTCTGGAAGCGATCAGAACCGCCTGAACTTTCGTCGCCCCGGCGCAGGCCGGGGCCGTTATGTTTGTGGCACCCGGCTCGCGCAAAACACAGCGGCCCCGGCCTTCGCCGGGGCGACGGCAACGCGACGGCGGGGGCGTGACAGCGCGCTCGCCCCGCTTTAAGGCCTCGCGGCTATGAACGTCCCAAACTCCTTCCGCGCCCAGCCCGACGATCGCGGGCATTTCGGTGATTTCGGCGGCCGCTACGTCGCCGAGACGCTGATGCCGCTGATCCTCGAACTCGACACCGCCTATCGCACCGCCAAGGCCGATCCCGCGTTCCACGCGCAGTTCGACGATCTGCTCGAACATTATGTCGGCCGCCCCAGCCCGCTGTATTACGCCGAGCGGCTGACCGAGGCGCTGCGCGAGTCCGCGCCGGAAGGCTATGGCGCGCAGGTCTGGTTCAAACGCGACGAACTCAACCATACCGGCGCGCACAAGATCAACAATTGCATCGGCCAGATCCTGCTGGCGATGCGGATGGGCAAGACCCGCATCATCGCCGAGACCGGCGCCGGCCAGCACGGTGTCGCCACCGCGACCGTGTGCGCGCGTTTCGGCCTGCCCTGCGTGATCTACATGGGCGCCAAGGACATCGCCCGGCAGGCGCCCAACGTGTTCCGCATGAAATTGCTCGGCGCGGAAGTTCGCCCGGTCACGACCGGCTCGGCATCGCTCAAGGATGCGATGAACGAGGGGCTGCGCGACTGGGTCGCCAATATCCACGACACCTTCTACATCATCGGCACCGCCGCCGGGCCGCACCCCTACCCCGAGCTGGTCCGCGATTTCCAGAGCGTGATCGGCAAGGAAGCCCGCGCGCAGATGCTGTCGCGGATCGACCGCCTGCCCGACCTGCTGGTCGCCGCGATCGGTGGCGGATCGAACGCGATCGGGCTGTTTCACCCGTTCCTCGACGATGGCGACGTGATGATGCTCGGCGTCGAGGCGGCGGGCCGCGGGCTCGACAAGGAGCATGCCGCCAGCCTCGCCGGTGGCGCACCCGGCATCCTCCACGGCAACAAGACCTATCTGCTCCAGGACGAGGACGGCCAGATCACCGAAGCGCATTCGATCTCGGCTGGGCTCGACTATCCCGGCATCGGGCCGGAGCATAGCTGGCTGCACTCGATCGGCCGCGTCGAATATACCTCGGCGACCGATACCGAAGCGCTCGACGCGTTCCAGTTGCTGTGCCGCACCGAAGGCATCATCCCCGCGCTCGAACCGAGCCACGCCATCGCTGCGGTGGCGAAGCGCGCGCGCGAGATGCGACAGGACCAGATCATCCTCGCCAATCTGTGCGGGCGCGGCGACAAGGATATCTTCACGGTCGCGGAAGCGCTGGGGGTGGCGATATGATCAGCGTGCGGAGTCTTCTCACCGGGATCGTCGTCGGCGCGATCACCGCCGCGCTCGTTCGCGAGATCACCCAATACGGGCTGGGCTTCGCCAACTGGGGTCTGCGCGCGCCGCGCCTCGGTGAAGCGCTCGCGACGGGCGCTATCGTCGGTGCCGTCTCACAGATCGTCGCGCAATCGCGGGGGCGTCGATGACCATTCTCTCGGACGCCTTCGCACAAGGTCGCCCCGCGCTCGTCGCGTTCGTCACCGCCGGCGATCCGTCGCCCGACGCCACGCCCGCCATCCTCGACGCGCTGGTCGCGGGTGGGGCTGACGTGATCGAACTCGGCATGCCCTTCACCGATCCGATGGCGGACGGCGCGGCGATCCAGTCGGCCAATTTGCGCAGCTTCGCAGCCGGCACCAAGACCGCCGACGTGTTCGCCATCGCCAAGACCTTCCGCGCCCGGCATCCGCATGTGCCGCTGGTGCTGATGGGCTATGCCAATCCGATGACGGTGCGCGGCCCCGAATGGTTCTCCGCCGCCGCTGCTGATGCGGGCGTGAGCGGCGTGATCTGCGTCGATATCCCGCCCGAGGAGGATGCTGACCTCGGCCCCGCGCTCCGGTCCGCCGGGATCGACCTGATCCGCCTCGCCACGCCCACCACCGATGCGGCGCGCTTGCCGCAGGTACTCGATGGCGCGTCGGGGTTTCTCTATTACGTTTCGGTCGCGGGCATCACCGGCAAGCAGCAGGCCGCACAGGCCTCGATCGAAGAGGCCGTCGCCCGCCTCAAGGCCGCGACCGATCTGCCCGTCGCGGTCGGCTTCGGCATCCGCACACCCGAACAGGCCGCCGCTGTCGCACGCGTCGCCGATGGTGTCGTGGTCGGCTCGGCGATCGTCGAGCTGGTTGGACAGCACGGCGCGAATGCGCCCGAGCCGGTGCGCGCCTATATCGCCTCCCTCGCCGCCGCCATCGCGTCGGCCCGTCAGGACATCGCCGCATGAGTTGGCTCGACAACGTTCGCAACGCCCTGTCGCTCGTCGTCCCCAAGAAGGTGGACACGAGCACCGACAACCTCTGGC
This sequence comes from Sphingomonas panacis, assembly GCF_001717955.1. Classification (NCBI taxonomy): domain Bacteria; kingdom Pseudomonadati; phylum Pseudomonadota; class Alphaproteobacteria; order Sphingomonadales; family Sphingomonadaceae; genus Sphingomonas; species Sphingomonas panacis. Next base: position 2,969,587 of record NZ_CP014168.1, on the reverse strand, counting down.
ACAAGTGCAAGGGGTGCGGTCAGATGGTGTTCGTCAAGGAACTGGAGGACAACCTTCACGTCTGCCCGCATTGCGATTTCCATGAGCGGATCGGGCCGGCGCTGCGCTTCGAATATACGCTCGATCCGGGCTATACCGTGCTGCCGATCCCCAAGGTGCCCGAAGATCCGCTCAAGTTCCGCGACACCAAGCGCTATTCCGATCGCCTCAAGGCCGCGCGCGCCGCGACCGAGGAAATCGACGCGCTCGCCACCGCCAAGGGCAAGATCGAGGGACTTAAGGTCGTCGTCGGCGTGCAGGATTTCGCCTTCATGGGCGGATCGATGGGGCTTGCCGTCGGCGAAGCGTTCGTGCGCGGCGTCGAGGCGGCGATCGCGGAGAACTGCCCGTACATCATCTTCACCGCCGCCGGCGGCGCGCGCATGCAGGAGGGCATTCTCAGCCTGATGCAGATGCCGCGCTCGACCGTGGCGATCCAGATGCTCCACGATGCGGGCCTGCCCTATATCGCGGTGCTGACCGACCCCACCACCGGCGGTGTGACGGCGAGCTACGCGATGCTCGGCGACGTCCAGATCGCCGAACCGGGCGCGCTGATCGGCTTCGCCGGCCAGCGCGTGATCGAACAGACCATCCGCGAGAAGCTGCCCGAGGGCTTCCAGCGCGCGGAATATCTGCTCGAACACGGCATGCTCGACATGGTCAAGCACCGCAAGGATCTGCGCGCGACGCTGGCAAGCGTCGTCGATTTCCTCGGCGCGAAAGCGGCGGCGTAAGCAAAACAAACGCCCTCTCCCCGCCGGAGAGGGCTTTAGGTATTTGAAATGCCGGATCACGCCACCTCCTCCGCCCCCGCCGTACAGACGCAGCTCGACCGGCTTTGGGCGCTGTCGCCCGGTGCCGATATCCTCGGGCTGGAACGGATCACCGCCCTGCTCGCCCGGCTCGGCGACCCGCACCTGCGGCTGCCGCCGGTGTTCCATGTCGCCGGCACCAACGGCAAGGGCTCGACCTGCGCGTTCCTGCGCTCGGCGATCGAGGCGGCTGGCCTTTCAGTCCATGTTTATACCAGCCCGCACCTCGTCCGTTTCAACGAGCGCATCCGCATCGCCGGCGCGCTGATCGAGGACGATACGCTCGCCGCGCTGCTCTCCGAAGTGCTCGACGCGGCTGAAGAGGGCGCCGACGGCATCAGCGCGAGTTTCTTCGAGGTGACGACCGCCGCCGCCTTCCTCGCCTTCGCGCGCACACCGGCGGATGCGTGCATCATCGAGGTCGGTCTGGGCGGTCGGCTCGATGCGACCAACGTCATCCCCGCGCCCGCCATCACCGGCATCGCGCAACTCGGCATCGACCATCAGGCATTCCTCGGTCATTCCGCCGAGGACATCGCCGCCGAAAAGGCCGGCATCGCCAAGCCGGGCGTGCCGCTGGTGACGATGGCTTACGCGCCCGGCGTGACCGAGCGAATCGCCCGCGCCGCCGAACATGCCGACGCGCCGGTAATCGCGCTCGGCCGCGACTGGCGCTACAGCGTCGGCGATCAGCTTCGCTACGAAGACGCCGCCGGTGCCCTCGTCTTGCCGATGCCGCGCATGGCCGGGCCGCACCAGCCGGGCAATCTTGCGCTCGCCGTCGCGATGCTGCGCCATCAGCGCGCGCTCGACATTCCGACTGAGGCCTATCGCGCCGCCGCGCTTCACACGACCTGGCCGGCCCGGATGCAACGACTCGCGCCCGGCCCGCTTGTCGATCTGCTGCCGCCGGGGAGCCAGCTCTGGCTCGATGGCGGGCACAATCCGGCGGCGGCGGGGGTGATCGCCGCCACGCTCGAGTCGCTGGCGCATCCCGGCATCGGGCGCGGCGAGGTGCATCTTGTACTCGGCATGCTATCGAACAAGGATGCCGCCGGGCTGCTCGCGCCGTTCGCGTCGCTGGCCACCACTTTGTACGCGGTGCCGGTGCCCGATCATGAACATCACGCGCCGGCTGCGCTCGCCGGGGTGGCGCGCTCGTTGGGCATCGCCGCACATACCGCCGAGGATGTACCCGCCGCACTTGCCGATATCGCGCAGATCGCCGACCCGGCCGAGCCGCCGATCGTGCTGATTCTCGGATCGTTGTATCTCGCCGGCGGCGTGCTCGACGCGAATGGCGAGCGGCCCGACTAATTGCGATTGACTTGCAATAGCTGAAACGTCAGTCTCTCTTGCGTTGCAGGAGAGCAGTTGATGACGATCGCCCCGACCACCGCGCTGACGCTTCAAGATATGCCAGCATGTGACCATGCGCGCCTGTTCCTGTTCGCCTTCCGCCGCATGGGCGCGCACGGCCTGAACGACGCGACCGCCGCGCATGCGATGCTGCGCGGATTTGGCAAGGCGTATCGCCGCCCGCTGATGCTGATGCGCGCACTGATGGCCGATGTCGCGACCCAGACCAGCGTCACGATCGCGATCGCGCCGTGTTGCTTCTCGCGCATCACTCACGCCGAGGCGGCGATGCTGACCGTGCTCGCCCGCGTTGAGCGCGAACCGGCGGCGGCGGCGCTGCTGCTCGCCGACCTGCTTGGAATGCGTTGCGTTGACGGCGTGCTGGCGAGCACGACGGCGGTGGCGGCCGCGTTCGCCGACGCAGGGCACCCGATCGGGCGGGGTTGAGAACCGAGTCCGGTCTCCGACCGGCCCAATGATGGCGAGCCGGTCTACCCGCGATAGTCGCCGAGCGGCGGGCGAGGCGGCAGGCCGACGGTGACGGGCGACGTTCGGCCATCGACCGAACGACGCCGCGTCCAGCGGTAGATCGCGCGGACGATCCAGAACACGACCATGAAGGGCAGGACGTGCATCGCTCAGGCCGCCTCGCCCGTACCCCCTGCTTCCGCCACGCGCGCCACGCGTGACGCGCGCCACCACTCGAGCAGCACGAACACGATCGCCAGCAGCCCGACTGCCGCGACATAACGGAACACCGTCGCATAGCCGAGCGTGTCGAACATCTCGCCGGCGAGTCCGCGTCCCAGCGAGCCGATCAGGAAGGTCAGCGATGACAGCACCGCATATTGCACGGCGGCGAACTTCTTGCTGACGATGCTCGAAAGGTATGCGACGAACGCCGCCAGCGCGAGCCCCGTCGAGACGTTCTCGTAGCAGATCGCCAGCAGCAGCCGTGCCATGCGCTCGTCACTGCCGAGCGCGACCGCGAGATGGTCGAGCTGGAGCGCGCCGAGCACCATATCGATGTACGGCGATCCGTCGGCGAGATCGGCGTAGAGGAAATTGCCGAAGATCGGCAGGATCGCCCCCACCAGCACCGTCGGGAAGCGCCCGACCTTGACGAACAGGAAGCCGCCGAGCGCGGTGCCGAGGATCGTCATGACGATGCCGAACACCTTCGAGGCGAACGCCACCTCGTCCTTGGTGTAGTGCAGGAAATCGAGGTAGAACGGGTACGCGAACGACGCCCATACGTTGTAGCAGAGCGCATAGGTGAGGATCAGCCCGATCACGATCAGCACGCCCCAGCCGAGCCGCTCGGCAAGGTCGGCGAGCGGGGCGATCAGCGCGCCGTAGAGATGGTTCGCCGCGATCCGCAGCGGCGAATGCGAGACATCGGCGAGCGCTTGCACGCCATGCCCGCGATCCTTGAGCCAATTGACCCAGCCCGCGACGCCAAGCGGCACCAGCACCGTAGCGACGACAATCGCCGGGCCGTAGAATTTGAGGAAATCCGCTGGCGACGGCCTCGGCACGCCGGGCACCGGTTCGGCCAGCATCGAGACCATGAAGCTGACCAGAGTCACGATCGCCCATGTCCAGCTCGCGCCGACGATCAACAGCGCCACCGCGCGCAGCCCCGGTTTCACTTCGCCTGCGTCGGACAGCGCATCCACTGCCGCGTTCGAAGGGCGCTTCGTATCGGGCGCGGCGAGCGCGAGGAGAAGCATCAGCGTCATCACGCCGGCCATGACGAGATACACCGTCGGCCACGACATCCGCGACGCCATGTAGAGCGCGATCGCGCCACCGACGATGCTCGCCACACGGTAGCCGAGCTGATTGATCGCCGAGAGCAGTTCGACCGGCGTGGTCTCGTCGGCGACGTCGATCCGCCAGCCGTCGATCGCGATATCCTGCGTGGCGAACGCGACCGCGCCGAGGAAAGCGAAGCCCGCGAAATGCGCGATATCCACGGCGGGATTGGTCGTCACCAGCCCGAGCAACGCGATGATGATGATCGATTGGCACAGCACGATCCAGCTCTTGCGGCGCCCGAGCCGCCCGAGCAGCGGCAAGCGCAAGCGATCGACCAGCGGCGACCACAGGAATTTGAACGCGGTGGCGAGGCCGATCCACGACAGCACGCCGATCGTGGCGAGCGTGATGCCGACTTCGCCAAGCCAGGCGTTGAGCGTGCCGATCAGCAGCGCGAACGGCAACCCCGAGGAGAAGCCCAGCGCCAGCATTGACGCGGACTTTCGTGTCCGCAGCGCCGCGACGAACAGCCGCCAGCCCTTTGGTCGCTCAATCGCCAACCTTCACCCCCACAGATATGCCTCGCGTGGGTCTAGGCGGCGGCGGCGCTCAGGGCAACCGGTGCCGTCAGTCCTTCACCCGCCGCGCGCTCACCACCGCGACGGGTGTTTCGGGCACCTGCCCCTGGAAGGCGCCGCGCCGCGTCGCGGTCGGCGAGACCGGCGCGTCGAGGATCTTCACCACCACGTCCATGCCTTCGACGACATGGCCGAACGCGGCATAGCCCTGACCGTCGGCGGGCTGGCCATGCCCCGCGTCGAGCGACGGTGTCTGGTCGCCGACGCTGATCGTGAAATCGCCGCGCGCGGTGCCGAGGCCAAGCCGCGCGACAGAGATCGTGCCGTCGGTATGGTGCAGCCCGGTTTCGCTGGTCGGCTCATGCTTGATCGGCGGCAGCGTCCGCTTGGCATCGCCATCGGTGCCGAACTGGACGAAACCGAAGCGATCGGCGACCTTCACGTCGCGGTAGAACACCACGCCGTCGAGCTTCTTCTGATCGACATAGCGCAGGAAATTGGCGGCGGTGATTGGCGCCTTGACCGTCTCGACTTCGATCACGATCCGTCCCGCGCTCGTCTCCAACGCGACCCGTGGCAACGCGGGCGCTGGTATTGCGAGCGGCGCCGGGCTGGTCTGCGCAGCCGCCGGCAGCGCAAGCGCCGCCAGCAGTCCGGCCACGACCAGCCGCCGCATCATGCCAGCGCCGTCTTGAGCAGTTCGTTGACGACCTGCGGATTGGCCTTGCCGCCCATCGCCTTCATCGTCTGGCCCACGAAGAAGCCGAACAACGCCTCCTTGCCGCCCTTGTACTGCGCGACCTTGTCGGCGTTCTTGGCCAGCACGTCGGCGATCACCGCCTCGATCGCGCCGGTGTCGCTGGTCTGCTTGAGCCCGCGCTCCTCGACGATGGCAGCGGCGCCCTGCCCGGTTTCGAGCATGATCTCGAACACCTGCTTGGCGAGCGTGCCCGACAGCGTGCCGTCCGCCACCAGCGCGAGCAATTCCGCCGCCTGCGCCGGACTGACCGGCGAGGTTTCGATGCTCTTGCCCGTGCGGTTGAGAGCACCGAACAACTCCGAGGTCGTCCAGTTCGCCGCCGCGACCGGCTTGGCGCCTGCTTCCAGCAGCGCATCGAACCAGCGTGCCGCCTCGACTTCCGCGGTCAGCACCGCCGCCTGATAGGGCGTGATGCCCGCACTTTCATAGCGACGGCGCTTGGCGTCGGGGAGTTCCGGCAGGCTGGCGCGGCATTCCTCGAGGAACGCCTCATCGAGTTCGAGCGGCAGCAGATCGGGATCGGGGAAGTAGCGATAATCGTGCGCGTCTTCCTTCGACCGCATCGAGCGAGTCTCGTTACGATCGGGGTCGTACAGCCGGGTTTCCTGCACGATCCGTCCGCCGCTCTCCAGCACCGCGACCTGCCGCTTGGCCTCCTGCTCGACCACCGCCATCACGAAGCGCACCGAGTTGACGTTCTTGGTTTCGGTGCGCGTGCCGAACGGCTCGCCCGGCTTGCGCACCGAGACGTTGACGTCGGCGCGCATCGACCCCTGATCCATATTGCCGTCGCACGACCCGACATAGCGCAGGATCGAACGCAGCTTGGCGAGATACGCACCCGCCTCCTGCGGCGAGCGCATGTCGGGCTTGGAGACGATCTCCATCAGCGCCACGCCCGAGCGATTGAGATCGACATAGGAGCGCGTCGGATGCTGGTCGTGCATCAGCTTGCCGGCATCCTGCTCGACATGGATTCGCTCAACGCCGATCGTCTTGCCCGAGGCGTCGGGATTCTTGTCGTCGAGGCTGATATCGATCGCGCCCTCGCCGACGATCGGATGGTAAAGCTGACTGATCTGATAGCCCTGCGGCAGATCGGCATAGAAGTAATTCTTGCGATCGAACCGCGACCAGCGGTTGATCTGCGCGTCGATCGCCATGCCGGTCCGCACCGCCTGACGGATGCACTCGCGGTTGGGCACCGGCAGCATCCCCGGCATCGCCGCATCGACGAGGCTGACCTGCGTGTTCGGCTCAGCCCCGAACGCAGTCGCCGCGCCCGAGAACAGCTTGGCGTTCGATGTGACCTGCGCATGGACTTCGAGGCCGACCACGACCTCCCACTCGCCGGTTTCGCCTGTGATGGTGTAGGTGGAGGCTTCAGTCATCTGCTCTTCCGTCTGTTCGCACGCTCATTGGCGCGCCGGTCCAGAATTTTCTGCCGTTTACGCGTTAAAGGCCTAGACGAAATGCGGCCAAACTTAAGACGCCTAAACAAAAAGACGATTCCCGCTTCAGCGATCTCGAACAGAGACTCGCCGATCAAACTCACCACCACGCCTCCGGCCGCGCTATGAAGCCAGCGCGTTGCTCGATCGCCAGCCCCGCGTTGAGCACGCCCTGTTCGTCGAGCGGGCGGCCGATGATCTGCAAGCCCAGCGGCAACCCTTGCGCGTCGAGCCCGCCCGGCACGCTCATCGCCGGCAATCCGGCGAGCGAGGCAGGCACGGTGAACACGTCGTTGAGGTACATCGCGATCGGATCGGCCTGCTTCTCGCCGAGCGCGAACGCCGCCGACGGTGCGGTCGGGGTCAGCAGATAGTCGCACTTCTGGAAAGCGTGTTCGAAATCGCGCGCGATCAGCGTGCGGACCTTGGAGGCCTGGGTGAAATAGGCGTCGTAGAAGCCCGCCGACAGCACATAGGTGCCTATCATGATGCGGCGCTTGACCTCGTCGCCGAAACCGGCGGCGCGGGTGGCGGCGTACATGTCCTGCAGGTTCGCGCCCTCGGGGAGATCACGCAAGCCGTAGCGCACGCCATCATAACGCGCGAGGTTCGATGACGCCTCCGCCGGCGCGATGATGTAATAGGCCGGAAGCGCGTACTTCGTATGCGGCAGCGACACCTCGATCACCTCGGCGCCGGCGTCCTTCATCCAGGCGATGCCCTGCTGCCAGAGCGCGTCGATCTCGGGCGGCATGCCCTCGACGCGATACTCTTTGGGAATGCCGATCGTCTTGCCGCGAAGATCGGCCGACAATCCCGCTTCCCACGCCGGCACCGCCAGATCGAGCGAAGTCGCGTCCTTGGCGTCGAACCCGGTCATCGCTTCGAGCAGGATCGCGCAGTCGCGCACGTCATGCGCCATCGGCCCGGCCTGATCGAGCGACGATGCGAACGCCACCACGCCCCAGCGCGAGCAGCGGCCATAGGTCGGCTTGATGCCGGCGATGCCGGTGAAGGCGGCGGGCTGGCGGATCGAGCCGCCGGTGTCGGTGCCGGTCGCACCCGGGCACAGCCGCGCCGCGATCGCCGCCGCCGAACCGCCCGAGGAGCCGCCGGGGGTCAGCGCGGCATTACCGCCATCGTTGCGCTTCCACGGCGATATGACGTTGCCGAACGCGCTCGTCTCGTTCGACGAGCCCATCGCGAACTGGTCCATGTTGAGCTTGCCGAGCATTCCCGCGCCGGCCGCGAACAATTTGCCCGAGACGGTTGACTCATACGTCGGCGTGAAGCCGTCGAGGATCAGGCTGGCGGCGGTGGCGGGCACGCCCTTTGTGCAGAACAGATCCTTCATGCCGATCGGCACGCCGGCGAGCGGCTTGAGCGTCTCGCCCGCCGCCTTGGCGGCATCGGCCGCGTCGGCGGCGGCGAGCGCATGATCGGGCGTCTCGACGAGGAAGGCGTTGAGCGCCTTGGCGGCGCTGACCTTGGCGACGAACGCTTCGGCAACGTCGCGCGCGGAGAAGCTGCCGTCGCGAACGCCGTCGCGGATGGCGGCAACGCCGAGATCGGTGAGGTCGGTCATCGGTTCAGTCCTTCCCGTTCCCCCGCGAAAGCGGGGGTCCAGAGCCACGCATGCAGAGTCTTCGTCTTCTGGATCCCCGCTTGCGCGGGGATGATCGAGTGATGTCGTACCGTCATCACTCGATCACCTTCGGCACGGTGAAGAAGCCATGCTCCGCCTGCGGCGCGTTCGCCAGCACCGCGTCGCGCACGTTGCCGTCGGTCACGACGTCGTCGCGCAGGCGCAGATGGTTGGGGATCACGGCGGTCATCGGCGCGACATCGGCGGTGTCCACCTCGCCGAGTTGCTCGATCCAGCCCATGATATTGTCCAGCTCCGGCGCAAGCCGGGCGGCGTCTTCTTCGGTGATCGCGATGCGGGCAAGGCTCGCGATCTTCTTCACGGTGGCGATATCGACTGACATGGCCGTGCGGCTAGCATCGCCAGCGGAACCCATCAACCTCTACGCGGGCGATTGCGTAATGCGCATCCTTGCGCCAACCATTCGGCTCTCGCCCGCCGTGATGGACCAGCACGCCCTATGGCACGTAAGTTTCTGTATGCGTTTGCCGTCCTCATCATGCTGACGGTCGCCGGGGGCTTCGCGCTCAACGCCTTCCCGACGCTGTTCATGCGCATGACGATGGTGCCGGGGGGCGGCGTCGACGCGTTACCGCCGCCACCCTCCTACGACGACGCGAAGATGTGGCTCGCGCGGCCGGACAAGCCCGGCAACCCGGCGCTGTGGACGCCGGCCGGCTACACGCCGGGCGCGCAGCCGCAGGCGGCGGTGTTCTTCATTCACCCGACGTCATATCTGGTCCGCACCCATTGGAACGCGCCGCTCGATGACCCCGAGGCGAATGCGCGCGCGGCGATCTTCCTCAAGGGGCAGGCGAGCGCGTTCAACGGCATCGGCGCGATTTGGGCGCCACGCTATCGGCAGGCGGCGTTCGGAGCGTTCCTGACGTCTCAGGCCGACGCGCAGAAAGCGCTCGATTTCGCCTATCGCGATGTCGTCGCCGCGTTCGAGGCGTTCTTGCGGCAAGCGGGTGACCGGCCGATCATCCTCGCCGGCCACAGCCAGGGCGCGCTGCATCTGACGCGGCTGCTGCATGAGAAGATCGCCGGCACGCCGCTCGCGAAGCGGATCGTCGCTGCCTATGTGGTCGGCTGGCCGGTGTCGCGGACCGCCGATCTGCCCCGCATGGGGTTGCCCGAATGCACGAGTGCCGCTCAAGCCGGCTGTATCCTGTCGTGGCAGAGTTTCGTCGAACCGGCCGATCCGTCGCTGATCCTCGACACGTTCGATGCCTCGACGGGCTTCACCGGCGCGCCCCGCAAGGGCAGCGCGATGATCTGTACCAATCCGCTCACCGGCACGCCCGATGCAACCGCGCCGGCCACCGCCAATCGCGGTACGCTCCTGCCGTCGAGTGATCTGAGCACCGCCGATATCGTCGCGGGTCGAGTCGGCGCGCGCTGTGCAGGGCGCGGGCTGCTGATGATCGGCGCGCCGCCGGCGATGGGCGGGTTCGTGTTGCCGGGGAACAACTACCACGTCTACGATTACAGCCTGTTCTGGGCGAACGTCCGCGCCGATGCCGCGCGGCGGCTGGCGGCGTTTGAGGCGCGATAACCAACCGTTCGCCCTGAGCTTGTCGAAGGGCGTGTTCCGGGGCACGTGCCCTTCGGCTGGCTGGCAAGCAGCCGCTCAGAACAGGCTTCGACAAGCTCAGCACGAACGGGTACTTACGCCGATGATCACCACCGACCCCGCCGCCTTCCGCGAGGCGCTCCCCACCGGCGGTCGCCTGCTCGGACTTGATGTCGGCACCAAGACGATCGGCACCGCTTTATGCGACTCGGAATGGTCGTTCGCCTCCCCCGCGCTGCTGATCCGGCGCACCAAGTTCACCGCCGACAAGGTCGCGCTGGTCGCCATGATCGCCGAGCAGCGCGTCACCGGCCTCGTCATCGGCCTGCCGATCAACCTCGACGGCAGCGAAAGCCCGCGCTCACAGAGCACCCGCGCCTTCGCGCGCAACCTCGCCGATCTCGAACTGCCGATCCTGCTATGGGACGAACGGTGGTCGACCCAGGCGGTCGAGCGGCAGATGATCGCCGAGGATATCAGCCGCGCCAAACGCGCCGAGCGAGTCGACAAGCTCGCGGCCAGCTATATCCTGCAAGGCGCGATCGACGCGCTAGTGCGCGTCTGATCGATCGCGCTCACGCCCGCCCGGTTTCGTTGCCGAGCAAACGCGGATCGATGCCGATTCGCTTGAAACCACGCTCCCACCGCGCCTCGGCCGGGTTGTCGAACAGCAGATCGGCGTCGGCCGGCGCGTTGAACCAGCCGTGGCGGGTGAGTTCGCCCTCCAACTGCCCCGCGCCCCAGCCGGCATAGCCGAGCGCGACCAGCCAGCGGCTCGGCCCTTTACCCTCGGCGATCGCGCGCAACACGTCGATCGTGCCCGACAACGACCAGCGACCGGCGACGTCGATCGTATCCTGCCCGCCCCAATCGGACGTATGCAGCACGAAACCGCGCTGCGGCTCGACCGGACCGCCGAAATGCACCGGCGCATCGGGCGCGTCGCCGGGCGCGATCTCGAACTGCGCCAGCAGCGCATGCAGCCCGAGATCAGCGATCACCGCGCCGGTGCCGACACCGACCGCGCCATGCGCGTCGTGCGCGCACATCGCGATTGCCGCACGTTCGAAACGCGGATCGCCGATGCCCGGCAGCGCGAGCAGCATTTGTCCGGTGAGGTAAACTTCTGTCTGCATCCGCGCGATCATAGTCCGGCCCGCGCGAGCGTCACGCTTGAAATGCCATCGTGAAGCGGCGACTTAGGCGCGACGACCCTTCCAAGGAGATTTTCATGACGATCACCATCGGCGACCGCATCCCCAGCGTCACGCTCACCAAGGTTACCGCTGATGGGCCGGACCAGATCAGCTCCGACGACTATTTCGCAGGCCGCAAGGTCGCGGTGTTCTCGGTGCCGGGCGCGTATACCCCGACCTGTTCGGCGCGCCATCTGCCCGGCTATGTCGACAAGATCGACGCGCTGAAGGCGAAGGGCGTCGACGAGATCGCCTGCACCGCCGTCAACGATGCGTTCGTGCTGAAGGCGTGGAGCAAGGATTCGGGCGCCGACGCCATCACCATGCTCGCCGACGGCAGCGCCGATTTCGTCACCGCGCTCGGTCTGACGATGGACGCGTCCAAGTTTGGCATGGGCACGCGCGGCCAGCGTTTCTCGATGCTCGTCAATGACGGCGTGGTCGAGCAGCTCAATGTCGAGGCGCCGGGTGAGTTCAAGGTTTCCGCCGCCGAATATCTGCTCGACGAAATCTGATTGGTCATTGCGGTCATGGAACGCCCGCGCGCCCGATCCGTTGATCGCGCGACACAGAGGAGGGTTGTTCCATGACCGACACCACCAACACCGACGCTAGCGCCAACACCGATACGCCCACGACCGAATCGATCATCGATCAGGCGAGCGCCACCGCACAGGAAGCCGCCAAGACCGTCGCCGACACCTCGGCGTCGCTGCTCGGCCAGGCCAAGGATGCGATCGGCCAGGCGGTCGAGACGACGATCGGGGCCGTGAAGGAGCATCCCGTTGCGGCGGCCGCGATCGGCGCCGGCGTTGCAGCGACCGTCGCGGGCGCGGCTTATGGCGTGTCGAAGCTGCTCGAAGAAGACGAGACACCGGCCAAGGGCACCAAGGCCAAGGCGAAAGCCTGACCGCTTCGAGAGCGGCGTCGCTTGCGCTGTCTTGCCAGCGTAACGGCGCTGTTCTAGCCCCGGTGGATGACGACAGCATCCACCCCAGCCGTGAAAATCGTCGCCGAACTGGAGCGGCTTTATGCCGCTTCGGTCGCGCGGCTCCAGGCGGCGTTGAACGCCTATCTCGATACCGGCACATTACCCGATCCGGCGAGCCGCAGCGATGGCAGTTTCGCCTATCCCGAAATCCACGTCCGCTATGACGGCGGCGCGACGACGGTGCCCCCGCGTTCGTTCGGACGGCTGGTATCGGCGGGCGAATATCGGATCAGCGTAACCAAGCCGGCGATGTTCTCCGACTATCTGACCGAGCAGCTCACCTTGCTGATCGAGGATTACGACGTCTCGGTCGAGGCGGTCGAGGGTCGGCAGGAGATCCCCTTCCCCTATGTGCTCGACGCCGGCTATGCGCTGCGGCTCGATACCATCTCCACAACCGAGCTGGCGCGCTACTTCCCGGCGACCGAACTTGCGCATATCGGTGACGAGATCGCCGACGGGCTGTACGCGATCCCCGACGGTATCCGTCCGCTCGCTTTGTTCGATGGCCTTCGCACCGATTTCTCGCTCGCGCGGCTGCGGCATTATACCGGCACGCCGCCGGAGCACGTTCAGCGCTTCGTACTGTTCACCAACTATCACCGCTATGTCGATGAATTCATTCGCTGGGCATTCGGTCAGCTTGGCGAGGGCTCGCGCTTCGTCGCGGTCTCCGGTGCGGGCGGGGTGATGCTGCGCGCGGGCGACGATGTCGAAGCGTTCATGGCGGATACCAGCGCGTGGCGGCGGCATCAGATGCCGGCCTATCACCTGATGGCGGCGGACGGCACCGGCATCACTTTGGTCAACATCGGCGTAGGGCCGGCGAACGCCAAGACGATCTGCGACCATCTCGCCGTGCTGCGGCCGGAGGCATGGCTGATGATCGGCCATTGCGGCGGTTTGCGGCCCAGCCAGCGAATCGGCGATTATGTGCTCGCCCACGCCTATCTGCGCGACGACCATGTCCTCGACGACGTGCTGCCGCCCGAAATCCCTGTGCCCGCCATTGCCGAGGTGCAGCTCGCGATGGCGCGTGCGGCCGAGACGATCTCCGGACAGTCGGGCGAGGAGCTTAAGCGTCGGCTGCGCACGGGTACGATCGTCACCACGGATGACCGCAACTGGGAGCTGCGCTACTCGAAGTCAGCGCTGCGCTTCTCGCTCAGCCGTGCGGTCGGCATCGACATGGAAAGCGCGACGATCGCAGCGCAGGGCTATCGCTTCCGTGTGCCCTACGGGACGTTGTTGTGCGTCTCGGACAAGCCGCTCCACGGCGAGCTGAAGCTGCCGGGCCAAGCCAACCGCTTCTACGAGCGCGCGATCGCCGAGCATCTCAAGATCGGCATCGAAGCGTGCGAGGAACTCCGCCGCGAGGGCGCCAAACTGCACTCGCGCAAGCTGCGCGCGTTCAACGAGCCGCCGTTCCGTTAAGACGAGGGAAACTCGTGGGCGTCCGTGCGTTACGGTGGCTCAACGATTACAGGATAGAGCGATGGCCGACGACGACACCAAGCCAGCCACCACGACCAAGAAGACCGCGCGCAAGCCGGCGGCGGCCAAGGCGGCATCGCCTAAGCCCGCGTCGACCAAGCCAGCGGCTTCGAAGAAAACCGCATCCAAGCCCGTCCGCGCCAAGGCTCCAGCCAAGCCGAAGGCGACGACGGCCAAGAAAGCCGATGCGAAGACCGGCTGGTCCACCGCCGCCATCGCTGGCGGCGCGGTCGCTGCCGTGGCGGCTGCGGGTGCCGCTGTATTCGCTCTGCGTAAGCCCAAGGTGATCGAGAACGCGATCGAAAAGGTCGAGGAAGCGGTCGGTCTTGGCGGGTCGACGACCGACGAAGCGTAAGTCTGTCGGAAGCGCCGGCGGATGGTTGAGCTCGGCTCGCCATCTGCCGGGCCAGCGACTTTTGCGCTCAGGCGATCATACCGTCGCCATACCCCTTGGCGAGCACCCGACCGATCGCGTCGAACAGCGAATCCATTGCGACCGGCTTGAACAGCACTTCATCGGCGCCGGCGGCGAGACAGCGCTCGCGCAAGTCGATCGCCGTGTCGGCCGTGAGCACGATGACGGGCAGGTCGGCCTTTGCGTCTTTTCGGCCGCGAATGTGCTCGAGCGCGGTCAGCCCATCCATGCCGGGCATGCGCAAATCGAGCAGTACGATATTGAAGTCGTTATCGTCGATCAGGGCCAGCCCGATCTCTGCGGATTCGGCGCCGGTCATCACCGCGCCAGCAACGTCGAGCATGTCGTTGACAACCCGACGATTCATCGGATCGTCTTCGACGAACAGGATCCTCATGACCGGGGTCCGGCAAGGGAATACGAAAGAGACCGTGCACACTTCATAAGAGGCTCACTACCGATCATGCCGCACGCGTTACAAGCCCGGTGTCGGACACATTGTGCTCGTTTTGGCTGTATATCAGTTCGGTCAGTCGCGCGCCGGCGATCGGCTTAGGCACCAGTTGATCGATCATCGCATCACTGGCGCGCTTATGGTCCTGCGGATCGGGCGCCGACCATAGCAAAGTGGTATACGCTCCCGCCGCGACGGCGGCCTCGCCGATTACCTCCAACGCCGCGGCGATATCGTCTGCCGCCTTGATCGTCGCATCGTCGATCAGCACCTGGGCGATGCCTCCCTCGCCGAGACGCGCAGTCGCCTCCGCCGCATTGGCCGCGAACGACACGCTACCTGCATGTGGGGCCAGCATCGCGCGCAGCATCGCGCGCGTGATCGGGTTGCGATCGACGATCAGCAAGCCGTTCGAACCGGTCCCGGCGACGTGGTCGGCCGCTGCGACACGTATCCACGGCAGGTCGACCGTGAAGGTCGAACCCTGCCCCTCCACGCTCTCGACCGAAACGTCGCCGCCCATCGCGCGCGCGAGATTGCGGCAAATCGACAGGCCAAGGCCGGTGCCGCCGAACCGGCGCGTCGTACCGGCGTCGACCTGACGGAACGACTCGAAAATCATACCCAGTTTGTCGGCCGGGATGCCGATGCCATTGTCACTCACCGCGATCCGCATCCGCTCGCCGGTGCCGTCGACGTCGGTGGTGACGGCGAGCCGAATTGTACCCGCATCGGTGAACTTGATCGCATTGGACAGGAGGTTGAACACGATCTGCCGCAACCGAGCCACGTCGCCCTCTATGCCACGCGGCGCGTCTTCGAGGTCCAGCGCGAAGCTCAACCCCTTGTCGCGGGCCTGCTCCTGCCACAACCGACAAACATCGCGAAGCATCTCCTTGAGATCGAACGGCGCCTGCTCGACCGAGAGGTTCCCGGTCTCGATCTTCGCCACGTCGAGGATATCGTCCACGAGAGCGCGCATCGTAACGCCGGCGGAGTGGACGATGCCGATCCTGTCGCGCAGCGCGCCGTCGAGTTTCGCGTCGGCCAGCATCACCTGAGTCATCCCGAGAATGCCATTGAGCGGGGTGCGGATCTCGTGGCTGGTGGTCGCGAGGAACTCGGTCTTTGCGGCGAGCGCCTTGGCGAGCGCGACGTTGCTCGCGGCGAGATCGACGTTGGCGGCGCGCACCTCGTTGCGGCTACGGCGGATCACGATCAGGCTGGCCGCCAGCAGTGCGACGACGATGACCGTTACGATCGCGGCGGCCGCGAAGATCATCCGCTGCGTCTCGACGCGGCTGCGCTCGAACGCGTTCTTGCGTGCCAGGTCGTCGTTGCGCAGCTTGGCGATGCGCAATTCCTGGTTGGCGAAATCGAACCGCGCTGCGGCAAGTGCGGTGTTGGTTGACGCGGCCAGCTTGGACGTCTGGTCGTCGAGGTTCTTGAGCGCTTCGAGGTGAGTGAGCGCTTGTTTGTCGTCGCCGATTTGTTTGAACGCCTGGTAGGCGGTCTCGTGCGCCTCGCGGTCCAAGAGATCGACACCCGTGAAGCCGCGCACGATCAATTCCGTCGCCTTGCCGACGTTACCACGCTGAAGCGCCGATCGCGCTGCAAGCGCCCAGAATTGGCCGATCTCGCCCGCGGCATCGGGCGCGCGGCGATAGGCAAATCCTTGCGAGATCGTTCTATCGGCGGCGTCGAGTTGTCCCGCGCGCAACTGGCTCCGCGCGACGTTGCTCAGCACGCGCGCTTCGAATGCAGGACTATGCATCGTTTTGGCGAGGGTGAATGCCTCACGGAACTGCTGTTCAGCCGCGTCGTAGCGACCGAGCTCCTTCAGGGCATTGCCACGGTTATTAAAGATCGACAGCAACAACTGCGGATCAGCACTATAAATATCGCGCGCCTGATCGTAATATCGCAGTGCAGTTCTGTAGTCGCCAGCTTCCTGATATAGCAAAGCGATACTTAACAATGCAATTGCGCGACTTCGCGTTTCGCCTAGATCGCGAAACAGATTGTGCGCCTTCTGGTAATCGGTGAGAGCTGCGGCGACTTGCGCGGTAGCGGTGTGCAGACCACCGCGCGAAAGCAAAATATCGCCTGTCAGCTTGGTCGCAGGCCCGGCCGAGGCGGTGGCGAACGCCTGGTCGATCAGCGGCCGCGCATGTACGACATCCCCGAGCCGCAGATAGGCCTCGCCTTGCAGCCACTGCGCAGCGGCGATGCCGATCGTGCGGCGGCCCCCGGGGAGCGCGCCGGCGAGCTGTTGCGCGGCCTTGGCTTTGTCGATCGCTTGCGATGGATTGACCAGCATCGCCGCCTTGGCGTCCGCAACCAGCGCATCAAATTGCTCGCCGACGCTGACTGCCCGTGCCGCAGCCGGGTACAGACTCAACGCACACCACAGCATGACAACGCACAGCAAGCGGGTCGCGCGACTATTGAAAAAGGCGATGCTCATCGTGCCGCCTTAGCCGATCACCGTTAATACGCAGCTAAACGCCTTCGTCAGCATGGCATACCCACACGTTCAGGCGGTGCGCCAAAAGCTCGCCGGGCGCTTGAACATCGATTGGCGGAGATCGCCGCCGAGTTGGAGGTTGTCGTCGCGCAGAAATTGGCGGAACGCTTCGATCGAAACCGGACGGCTGATGAGATAGCCCTGCACCATGTCGCAGCCCATCACCGACAGCAACGCGAGCGCCGCCTGTGTCTCGACTCCTTCGGCGGTGACTTCCATTTCGAGTGCATGCGCCAGATCGATCGTGGACCGCACGATGAGCGGATCGCGATTGCTGCTGGTGAGTTGCAGGATGAACATCTTGTCGATCTTCAATTCCCGCGCCGGCAGTTGCTTGAGATAGGCGAGCGAGGACAGCCCGGCTCCATAATCGTCGATGGCGATCGTGATGCCGACGTCGTCGAACCTGCACAGATTGGCGATGGCGCTCTGCGGATCGCGGATCACCGCCGTTTCGGTGATCTCGAAGCCGATCCGGACACCACCTGCGCCGACTTTTCGGCATGCTTCGGCGACGAACTCGGCATCGCCGAGCAACTGGCCGGAAATGTTGATGAAGATGGTGAGGTCGCGGCCGTCGCCGCACAGCGTCTTTTGGTCCGCGATCACCTGATCGAGCGTCCAAAGCGTCAGCGCGCTAATCTGGCGTGCGTCTTCCGCAATGGTGATGAAATCGCCCGGCAGGATCAGCCCGCGCTGTGGGTGCTGCCAGCGGATCAGCGCCTCCGCGCTCGATATCGCCTGACGACGGACATGGACCTTGGGCTGATACTGCAGGAACATTTCGCCATTGGCGATCGCCGCCGGCAGGTCGCGGATCAGCGAAAGCCGGTCGAACGCGGGCGTGCCGTCTGAGAGATCGCGAACGACCGTGCGAAGATCGATGCGCGCCTGTTCGAGTGCGCCCTCCGCCTCCTCGACGAGCCGGACATCCTCGGTACTGCCGACCGGCGCGACGGCGGCGGCAAGCACGATCTCTACGCAGTGCAGTTCACCATCAAGGTCGAAGGGCGCATCGAAGGCAGTGCGCAGCACCTCGACCATGATTTCGATGGCGGCGAGGTCGATCGCGTCGAGTTCGAACTCCGCTACCGTGCGACCCGCCCCGACAGACCGGATACCCGGCACGCAATCGGTTGCGCGATCGATGAGATCGAGCACCAGTCGATCCGCGCGGGGGCGACCAAGGTGGCGCCGCAAGCCCGCGAAGTTCGTGACTTCCGCGAGCACGATCGCCTGCCACGCCAATATCGCCACGGGAGCATCGGACCCGCTGGCGCTCGGGCGCTGATAGCTGCCACCCCTGGCATCGTGAACAGGCAAGCTGGACGAACGCGCCTCACCACGCTCGGAGAGCAAGCCGCCATGCGGCGCGGTGGGAGCGCCGAAAACGTGCTGGATCTGGAGAGCTCGCGCCATGCGCGCAGACTTACCCGCGAGCCTTAAAGGAACCGTTAAGCGCAACTCCCAACATGTGGGAAATTCCCTAAACGAAATTGCGACATGCTTAATTTTTCGTTAAGAAATGAGTCGCCCAACTGGGCATAAATGGGAGAAAGCAAATGCTTCGTTTCATCCTCGCGCTGATCTACGGCAACAATATCCGTCCTTGGTAAATTCCTGACCCGGCCCGGCGTGATGCAGAATTATTCTTTAAACAGAATATGTTAGCATCTCGTCGGGGCGGACTTCCATGCTCCTGCCCAGCCGCGTTCGAGGTTGGTCGGCCTTCGTAAAGTCACCAAATCGTCGGCATCTGCGCGCTTCGCGTGGGCGAGCGGCCATGTCCGCGCGGGCATCGGTCTTCTCCTTCAGGTCGTTACGCACATTCCACGCTTGTTCCATTTTGGGACTCCCGGGTTCCGCCGTTGAAGTGCGGCGTTATGGAAATTCACGCCGAAGCGCGTCCGCCGGCTCTCATCGTAACGCTTCGTCGAGCCGGGCCATGAAGGCTGCGCCACGTTCGAACTGCGCCACTTCCAGATATTCATTCGGCTGGTGCGCCTGCTCGATCGAGCCGGGGCCGCAGATGATCGTCGAGAAGCCAGCCTCCTGGAATTGCCCCGCCTCGGCTGCGTAGGACACCACGCGCGGCGCGCCATTGTCGCCCGCCAGCCGCCGCGCCAGCGCCTCGGCGGGACTGCCCCGTTGAAGCGCGAAGGAGGGAGTCAACGACCGCCGCGCGATCTCCACCCCGGCATCGGGGAAGCGCGCGCGTATCGCCGCGTCCTCAGCCGCGCACAATGCTTCGAAGGGCGCGATGATCGCCTTGGGATCGGTTCCTGACGGCGTGCGCAGGTCGAACACGAACACGCACTCGCGCGCGAGGATATTGACGGCGGTGCCGCCGTGAATCGTCCCGATCGTCAGCGTGGCATGGGGCGGATGATAGGGCGAGTGCGGGTCGGCACTGCACTCCAGTTGCGCGGCGATCTCGCTGAGCGCGTGCATCAACTTCACCGCAATCATGTTTGCGGACACGCCGAGATGCGTCAGGCTCGAATGCGCCTCGTGCCCGCGCACCGTCACGACCCAGCTTGCGATGCCCTTGTGCCCGCTCACCACCTCCATGTTGGTCGGCTCGCCGACGATCACCGCGAGCGGCGACGGAAGATCGCGCACCAGTTCGCGGATCATCGACGGCGCGCCGAGGCAGCCGACCTCCTCGTCATAGGATAAAGCGAGGTGCAGCGGCCGCGTCACACTGCCCCGCGCCACCTCGGGCACGATCGCGAGCGCGAGCGCGATGAAACCCTTCATGTCGCACGTCCCGCGCCCATACAGCCGGTCACCGCGCCGGGTCAGCGTGAACGGGTCGCTCGCCCAGTCCTGTCCGTCGACCGGCACGACATCGGTATGCCCCGACAGTACGACCCCGCCCGCCACCGCCGGGCCGATCGTCGCGTAGAGATTGGCCTTGCGCCCGTCGTCATTGGCGACGCGGTGCGACGCGATGCCATGCTCACGCAGGAAATCCTCCACATAGCCGATCAACGCGAGGTTCGAATCGCGCGAGGTGGTGTCGAACGCGATCAGCCGTTCGAGATGCGTCAGCGCGGCGGCGGCGATGTGCGAGGTGTCCATCACGGCACCTTACCGGGTGTTCGAGGCAGGTCAAAACACCTCCCGGCGCTACGGCGCCGGGGGCGCGTTCTCCTCCCAGCCGCCACCGATCGCCTTGAACAGCGATGCGGTGTCCTCACGCAGCTGCATGTCGCTGGCGGCGACCTGTTCGCGCGCCGAGGCGACGCGGATCTGCGCGTTGAGCACCTCGTCTTGCGCGACGAAGCCGGTGCGATAGCGCGCTTCGACCGATCGCGCGCTGCGCTCCTCGTCCTTGACTGCGCGCTTCAGCGCCGCGTTACGGCGCCGCTCGGCGTCGATCCGGGCGAGCGGATCTTCGACGTCACGCAGCGCGCCGAGCACGGTCGCCTTGTACCGCGCATACGCCTCTTCGGCCTGCGCTTTGCGGATCGCCACGGTGGCCTTGCGCCGGCCCCAGTCGAGTAGCGGGAAGTTCACGCCGCCGGCCACGCTCGCCTGCAAGCTGTCGCTGCTGAACAGATTGCCGAGCGAGGTGGAGAGCAGTTCGCCAAGGCCGGTTAACTGGAACTTCGGATACAGGTCAGCGACCGCTACGCCGATATCGGCGGTCGCGGCGGCGAGGTTTCGTTCGGCGGCGCGAATGTCGGGCCGCCGACGCAACAGGTCGGATGGCAGTCCGGCCGGAACGTCGGGCAGGCCGAGCGTCGCGCCGGGCGCGGCGCTCAGTTCCGCGTCGAGCGTCTCGGGCGCCTCGCCGAGCAGGATACCGAGCGCGTGGATGCGCGTGCGGACATCCGCCTTGAGCGGCTCCAGCCGCGCTTCCAGGGTGGTCAGCGAACCGCGCTGCCGGGTCACGTCGCTCTGCGGAACCAGCCCCGCGCGCGCGACATGGCCGGCGATCGCCAGCGCGCGCTTCTCGCGCGCGATTTCGTCGGTGACGATCGCGATCTGGGTCTGGTCGAGCCGGAGCGAGAAATAGGCCTGCGCGACCTCGGCGGCGAGCGTCACCGCTGCGTCGCGCTGGTTCCACACCGCCTGCTCGGTCCGCGCGACCGCACCCTCGACCTGCCGCCTGCCGCCGCCGAACAGATCGATCTCCCAGCTCGCGTCGAAGCCAGCCGCATAGGTCGTGATGCCCGTGCCTGGCAGCGCGATACCGCCGCCAGACCCGCTTCCGCCCGACGAACCACCCGAGAACAACTGTGCGATCTGCGAGATGCCACTGTTCTTGCTCAGCTCGATATGCGTGGCGTTGGCGGTCGCATCGACCGTCGGGCGTCCCACGCCGCGCGCGGCCACCTCGGACAGTCGCGCCTGCTGCACGCGCGATGCGGCGACCGCGATGTCGGGGTTGCCCTTCAGCGCGCGCTCAACGAGCCCATCGAGCTGCGGGTCACCAAACGCGCTCCACCAGCGCGCCGGGTCCACCCCCGCACCAGGTAGCCTGGCCTGCGCCTCGCCGAAGCTCGCCGGTACAGGCATATCGGGAGCGTGGTAGTTCGGGCCGACCGTGCAGGCGCCCGCGAGCAGCACCGCGGTCAACGCGGCCAGCGTGGATTTCCGGATCAATGCGCCATTCCTCCGCCGCCGCCACCCGTCTTGCTGGGGCGCATCAAGAACACCGCTGGCGATACCACCAGCACGATAATCATCAGCGATCGGAAAACGTCGAGGAACCCGAGCATCGCCGCCTGCCGCTGCACCTGACTGTACAGGAGCGCGAGCGGCGTGGTCGTGTCGCCCACGCTGCCGACCGCGCCCTGCGCCTTGGTGAGCCATTCGGTATAGTTGAAGTTGAGCGGATTAAGCCCCTGCACCAATTCGGTCTGGTGGCGCTGCATCGCGTTGGACAGCATCGATTGCGAACTCGCGATACCGATTGTGCCGCCAAGGTTGCGCGCGACGTTAAGCAGGCTCGATGCCTGCGCCGTCTTGTTCTGCGGCAGGCCGGCATAGGCCACTGCGCTCAGCGGCACGAACAGGAACGGCAGGAACATCGACTGATACAGCCGCGCCATCGCCGCATCGAAA
Source organism: Sphingomonas panacis (assembly GCF_001717955.1). Taxonomy (NCBI): domain Bacteria; kingdom Pseudomonadati; phylum Pseudomonadota; class Alphaproteobacteria; order Sphingomonadales; family Sphingomonadaceae; genus Sphingomonas; species Sphingomonas panacis. The sequence goes on along the minus strand of NZ_CP014168.1, from coordinate 2,947,450 downwards.
AAGCTGAGGTCCGCGGTCAGATGCGACATGTTCCAGAGTGCGAAGGCTTGTCCGATAATCGCCGGAAACAGCAGGAAACGGACATCGACGAGGCCACTCAACCGACCTGCGAATGGCACCATCACCAACGTCATGAACCCGCCAGCGGTCAGCGCCAGCCCGGCATCGAACGAGGTATAGCCGACCACCTGCTGGAGCATCTGCGGGATCAACTGGGTCGTGCTGAACAGGATCATACCGGTCAGCCCCATCACCAACAGCGTCGCCGCGAAATTGCGGTTGCGGAGCAGCTTCACGTCCACGACCGGATCGTCATGCTGGCTTTCCCACAGGATCAGCCCGATCAGCGCGACCGCCGAAATCGCGGCGGTGGCGACGATGAACCCGCTGGAGAACCAGTCTTCGCGCTCACCGCGATCGAGCGTCAGTTCGAGAAACCCGAGGCCGAGCGCGACCAGCAGCACGCCGATATAATCGATGCGGATGCCGCGTTTGATGAGCGCGGCGCGGTCGTTTTTGATCGTATCCGGCTCATCGACGAAGATGTTGACCGCGATCAGCGACACGATGCCGATCGGCACGTTGATGAGAAACACCCAATGCCACGACCATGTCTCGGTGATGTAGCCGCCGATCGTCGGCCCGAGCACCGGCCCGACCACCACCACGATCGCGAAGGCGGCAAACGCCATGCCGCGCTGCGCCGGCGGGAAGGTGTCGGCGAGCATCGACTGTTCGACCGGCGCCAGCCCGCCCCCGCCGATTCCCTGAAAAATGCGCGCGATCACCAGCGTGCTGAGGTTCGGCGCGAGGCCGCACATCAGCGATGAGATCGTGAACAGCGCGATCGAGATCATGAAATAGCGTTTCCGCCCGATCACGTCGGACAGCCAGCCGCTGATCGGGATGACGATCGCGTTGGCGACGAGGTAGCTGGTCAGCACCCATGTCGCCTGATCGCTCGAAATCGAGAGGCCACCGGCGATATGATCGAGCGAGACGTTGGCGATCGAGGTGTCGAGCACCTCCATGAAGGTCGGGATGCTGATGAGCGCCACGATCAGCCACGGGCTGTACGGCCCCGCCGCGGACCGCGTCGGGTCCCAGCCGTCCTTGCGCGGGGCGGCGCTCGCCACGCTCAGCGCACCTTGACGGTGGGGACGACCGACATACCCGGGCCGATCGGGTATTTGCGCGGATCGGGCGAATCCTTGTCGCGGTCGAACTCGATCCGCACCGGCACGCGCTGCACCACTTTGACGTAATTGCCCGTCGCGTTCTGGGGCGGCAACAGCGCGAATGCCTGCCCCGCCCCGCGCTGGACCGAATCGATATGGCCGTGGAACTTGATGTCGGGATAGGCATCGACCTTGATCTCGACCGGCTGGCCGATCTTCATATCGCGGAGCTGCGTTTCCTTGAAGTTCGCGGTGATCCAGACGTGATCGGGCACGATCGCCATCAACTGCGTGCCCGGCCCGACATAAGAGCCGACATTGACCTGCCGGTTGACCACCTGCCCCGCCACCGGCGCGGTGAGGCGCAGATAGCCGAGCGTGACGTTGGCCTGCTTCACCTGCGCCTGACGCGCACCGATCACCGCCTCCGAGGCGGCAACCTGCCGCCTTGCGACCTCGACCTGCGCTTGTGCGCTGGTGATCTCGCGCCGCGCCGCATCAGCGGCGGCGGCGGCGGAGCGGGCGGCGGCACGCGCCGCATCGAGCTGTTGCCCGGCGACAGCCTGCGCGTCGATCCGCTGCAACGCTTCGTACCGGGCGAGATCCTGCGCCGCCTTCTGCGCATCGGCAAGCGGTCCCCGCGCCTGATCCTCCGCCTTGGCGGCGGCGGCTTGGGCGGCGACGACCTGCGCACGCGATTGCTCGACCTGCGCCTGCGCCTGACTGACATTGGCTTGCGCCTCCGCCAGCGACGCCTCGGGTCCGTTTGGCTGGATCACCGCGAGCAGCCGCCCCGGCGTGACGTGGCGGTTGTCGAGGTCGGCGACCTGGATCAGCGTGCCGGCGACGTTGGGCGCGATCCGCACGATATGCGCATCGACGAAGGCGTCGTCGGTCGATTCATATTGCCGCGCGTCGAGGAAGTAGAAGGTGCCGACGATCGCGAACACCGCGACCACGCCGATGACGCCGAACCAGAACAAAGGACGCTTGAGCAGCGATGGCTTCTGCGGCGTGACCTCGCCAGACGGCGTCTGATCCGCGCGCTGATCCTCCCCTCGGTCATCGGGTCCGGTGCCGGAGTGCTGGGCCTGATCTTCGGTCATGCGGTCTCCTGACATTCGGCGCGCGGCCGGTCGAACGTCGCGTCCGTTTCGAGGACGACTTGGTGTGCGTGAAATACGGCGAAGGCGGGTGCGCGATCCAGACCTTCTCTGCCGCCATCATGATGGATTGGCGATGGCATCTTTAAGCCCGCCGCGCCCGGTATGCCATGCGCACCAACGCCGGCGAGACCTTGCCCGTCGCACGCACGAATCGCTGCGCCTGAAAATCGCCTTGAGCCATAGCGTCCCAGCCCTAATCAATCACACGAGCGCGGCAACGCTTTTTGTGCAGTGCGGTAGCTTGTGAGCGTCCTCGCGTACCCGTGGTCTTCGCTCGTTCAAATCATGATACCGTCGTTTTCGGGTTGGAAAATTCCAAGTCCCGATCGACCCGGCTGAACCGCAACCCGAGCAAATCCGCCACGTAATTCTGACGCATACGCCAGGGTCGCCGGTCACCCTGCTTGGGCAGCTTGCCAGCGGCCCGCGCGATATACCCCGATGTGAAATCGACGAACGGTAGCGCCGACACCGGCCTACCGCCGAGCCGCGGCGTGACCTGTCGCGCGCCGCGCCGACGCATCGTGTTGAGCAGGCGGCAAACATAGCTGCTGGCGAGATCAGCACGCAACGTCCACGACGCATTGGTATAGCCGAACACGAGCGCGAGGTTCGGCACGTCGCTGAACATCACCCCCTTGTAGCTGTAGCGGTTGGCAAGATCGACGGCGTCACCATCCACCGACAGCGCGATGCCGCCGAGCAGCAGGATTTCGAGCCCGGTCGCGGTGACGATGATGTCGGCGGGCAATTCCACACCCGATTCGAGCGCCACCCCGTAGCGGGTGAAGCGCGCCACCCGGTCGGTCGCCACCGCTGCCTTGCCCGCGTTGATCGCGTCGAACAGATCGCCGTCGGGGGCGAGGCACATGCGCTGGTCCCACGGATCGTAGCTCGGCGTGAAATGGGTGGCGACGTCATAATCAGGCCCAAGCCGCGCTTGCGCCATCGCGGCGAGCTTGGTTCGCATGGCTGCGGGGCGCCAGCGTGCCAGCCGGTAGAACGCCATCTGCACCACAATACTGCGCGCGCGGATGACGCGATGCGCGAGTCCAGCCGGCAGCCACGCCCGGATGCGCCGCGCGAACGCATCCTCGGCAGGCAGCGCCACCACATAGCTCGCGGATCGCTGGAGCATCGTCACGTGTGCGCCCTTCGCCGCCAGCGCGGGCACCAGCGTCACCGCCGTCGCGCCGCTGCCGATCACCACCACGCGCTTGCCGGCAAATTCGAGATCGTCGGGCCAGAATTGCGGATGGACGATCCGCCCCGCGAACGACTCCGCACCGGCAAAGTGCGGCGCGTGGCCGCGCGCATAATCATAATAGCCGCTGCATCCGACGAAAAACGCGCAGGTAAACGTACGTGCGCCCTGCGGCGTGTCGACCTCGACGGTCCACAACGCGTCCGCGCTCGACCACGCGGCGCTGCGGATACGGTGGCCGTAGCGGATGTGGCGATCGATCCCGAACGTGCGCGCCGTCTCGCGGATATACTCCCGGATCGAGGCGCCGTCGGCGATCGCCTTAGTACCGGTCCAGGGCCGAAAGCCGTAGCCGAGCGTGAACATATCCGAATCCGAGCGGATGCCGGGATAGCGGAACAGATCCCACGTGCCCCCGATCGCATCCCGCGCTTCGAGGATCACGTACGAGCGATCCGGGCATTCGGTCTGCAGATGATAGCCCGCGCCGATCCCGGACAGCCCAGCGCCCATCACCACCACGTCGAAATGTTCTGTCGCCACACCCGCCTCCACGGGCGCGGCGATAGGTCATCGCGCGCGGATCAGAAATCCCTCTTGTAGCGCACGCTCACGTTCGATCCGCCGAACGTGCCCGCCTGCGACAGCGCGCTCAGCCCCTTGGTCAGCGCGATCTCCAACTGCGTGGCGGTGAAGCCGCGCGCGTCAGTGATGATCTCCACATAGATGTTCTTGGTGATGTACTTGCCTGCCGCGAGCGAGGTGCCCTGCCCGGTCGCCTTGTCGCCGCCGACGATGCGCAGCCGATCGAACCCGGTCGCCGAGCGCAGCTTGCCGAGTGGGTTGAGACCGCCGCCACCACCGCGCAGCGAGTTGAGCGCCGCCGCCAACTGGATCGCCTCGGTCGCGGACAGATCGGTGACGGAGGTGCCGAACAGCAGCCGGCTGAGCACTTCGTCCTGCGGCAGCGTCGGCGTCGAGGTGAAGGTGATCTGCGGATGCTGGCCGGTGCCGCCGATCGCGATGATCGCCGATACGGTATCGACCGTCGTCGTCGCGCTGATGTCGAGCTGCGGATCGGACAGCGCGCCACCGTTGAAGCGAACGATGCCGCGATCGATATCGAACCGCTTGCCCGAGAAGGTGTAGGTGCCACGCACGATCGTCGCATTGCCGACGATCTTGGGGTTCGCCGAGCTGCCGGTGACACGCATGTCGGTCGACCATTCGGACTCCAGCCCCATGCCGCTGACGAACAACTGATCGGCCGCGCGCACGCGAATGTCGAGCTGGAACAGCCCGACCGGCGCGGCGGCGGGCGGTGCCTGTCCCGCCGCGCCGGCCTTCACCAGATCGCTCTTGCGGCGCACGCCAGTCAGTTCGAGCACTTCGGCCTGCCCCTGTGTGACGATCTCATAGCGCGCATTGGGGATGCGGATGTCGCCGGTGATTTTGCCGCCGGCCGCCTTGCTGTTGGTGATCTTGATCGTGCCGCTTGCGGTCGCGCCGAGCGCATCGCTCTTGGCAAGTTGCGCTTTGTCGAGCGTCGCCTGGATGTTGATCGGGAAGCCCGAATCCGCCGCGAAGCCAACCGACCCTTGCGCCTGCACCGTACCGTCGCCAGCCTTGGCGCTCATCTGCGTGATCTCGAGCCGGTCGTTGGTGAAGCGGCCGGCGATCTTCATATTGGTCAGGCGCGTGCCGTAGGTGTCGTTGTCATAGGTCAGGTTGTCGGCGCGGATCAGGCCGTTGAGCTGCGGCGCTGAGACGCGGCCGGAGAAATCCGCCGCCACCGCGACCGGCCCGCTCAACTGCTGGTCGGCGAGACCCGCCAGCGAGAATAGCACCGCCGACGGGCCATTGTAGCGGATACCGCCCGCCAGCGGCGCCGACATCAGCCGCGTCGTCCAGCTTCCCGAACTCGACCCGAGCGGACGCAGCGTCGCGACCATCCGGCCAACGGTGGTGCCGCCGCGCGTGATGATCGCGCGCGCGTCGCCGCCATCAGGCAGCAGCTTGCCGACGAAGACGATGCCGACCGGCTCGGATACGGTGGCAAGGCTCGACCGGGTGAAGTTGGCGATGTTCAGGCGGGCGGTCGCCTGCGGGAAGCTCGTCCCGGTAGGCTGGCTGAAGTCCAGGCCGCCGGTCGCCGTGCCGCCAAGCCCGAGGTTGGGCACCAGCGCGTTGACCATCGACAGGTCCATCCGGTCGAGTCGCGCCTGTACGGTCATGCCCTTGCCGTAGCTGCCCGCGATCCGCGCCGAGCCGCCGCCCGCGCCGCCGAAATCGATCCGGGTCGGCTGGAGTGCGTAGTTGCTGCCGTCGATCGCGATCCGCGCCGGATTGACGGTCTTGAAGTCGATGCCGTTGGCCTGGCCCTGCAGCGCCGCGAGCCACAGCTTGGGGCTGAGCTTGGCGTTCGCAGCCAGTCGGAACGGCACGCCGCTCGACCCGTTGGCGAGGAATTGGGCCGTACCGGCGCCACCGGCGTAATTCACCTTGGCGCGCGCAGCCGTGATCACCGCCTCACCATAACGAAGGTTGCCGATCTGCGCGTCCGCGATGATCTGCGGCGCCTTGGGATACAGGATCGCCTGCGCCTTGATGATCGCGCGGCCGATGGTGAACGCGGTCGCACCCGGAATCTTCGCGTTAGTCGCAGTCGCGGCGATGTCGGCGCGCTGCACGGACCCTTGCGCCCCCAGCACCGCCGCGCCGGCGATGCCCGCTCCGGCGAACTGAACCCGGCCCGAGAACGGACCGGCCTTGAGTTGCTGAACCTTGCCGCTGGCGACGACACCGGCGAACTGCACGCGGCGGATATCGACGGTCAGCGTCGGCGCGGTTGCCGCGACCACGTCGGCGGTGAACGGCCCGTAATTGGTGCCGCCCTTGGCAACGATCGCATAGGCCGAGCCGGTCCCACGCACCTGCGCCTCGAGATTGACGAGACCCACGCCAACGCCCGGCCGCGGCGCGCGCAGCAGCACCACCGGCTTGGCGACCGTGCCGGTCACCCGTGCCGTCAACGGGCCATATTGCTTCGAATAGGCATCGGCATTGACCAACAGCGGTCCGGCCGGATCGTAACGCCCCTCGCCGCGGGTCACCGAGAAATCGGGCGCGGCGAGCTTGAGGTTGCGGAAGGTGATGATTCCGGTGGGATCGTAACCGACATCCGCCTTCACGATTGCGTTGCCGCCGAGGAAGTTGCGCGCGCCTTCGTTGAAGATCTGCGACGTCCGCGCGACGACGTGGCCGGTGATGCCGAACCCGCCCTTGGGCGCGGTCACCAGCTTGGCATCCGTGGCAAGGCTGACGATGCCGAAGCCTTCGATCCGGTAATTGTTGACCTTGCCGTTGAGCGCACCGCGATACGTGCCGCTCGACAGATCCGCGACGACCAGCGCGGTTGCGTCGATCTTAGAGGAGCGGATGCGCAGATTGTCCGACAGCACCTTGTCGCCCGAGATCGCGAAACTGCCGTTGATCGCGACGTTCTGGAGCAGGCCACCCGCCGCCGCGTTCAGCCCGACCACCCGAGACGCGCGCGCGTTGACCGGGATCAGGATATGCTTGGCATCGACCGTCGCCAGCCCCGAGGCATAGACATTGTCGACCCGGATCGCGCCGAAGCCGATCGACGCGCCCTGCACGACATAATTCACGGTCGGCGTCGCGAACGGACCGTCGAGCACCACGCTCGCCACTACGTCGCGGCCGTTGAGGTTGGGCGCGATCGCCCCGGGCGTCAGCAATTTGGCATCGACCTTGAGCTGGCCGAACCTGCTCGCGGCGAGATCAAGCCGCCCCTGCCCGGCCAGCGCGAGCGCAGCAGAACGCAACGTCAGCTTGGTATCGACGACACGCTTGTTCATCACCGCGTCGAGCGCGATGTCGAGCTGCGGCGCGGTCAGCCGCGCGACCGGGTTGACCGGAGTTGCCGCGTCCTTGGGCGCGCCACTCGGATAGAGGCCGGGGTGGGCGTTGCCGCGCAGCTTGAACGTGCCGTCATTGGCGGTGAGCGTCAGGTCGGCGAGCGAGGCGCCGCCGAGCGTGCCGGCGATTCTGCCGTTCCACGCCTTCCAGCTTCCGGTGCCGCCGATCGTCAGGTCGAGCGGTGCGGTCAACTTGCCGATCGTCGCGACGACGCCGCCCGCCGGCGCGGCGAGCTTGGCGTCGATGTCGAGTTTGTTGTCGTCGGGCACGGCATCGAGCTTCACCGCGAGCCGGTCACCGCCGGCGATTCCCTGTCCGGCGAGCGCCGCGACGTTCGCCGTCACCTGCGCGCGCCGGTCCGCGATGTGCGCGAGGCCGTCGATCGCGATGATATGCGCCTGCCCCGTAACCGGCTTCTGCATCACGAACCGGTCGATCTTCAGCCGGCCGACATCGATGTCCATGCTCGGCAAGGTCGGCGCGTTGGGATCGGTCGGCGTCGGCTTCATCACCGGCATGCGCGTCATGGTGATGAGCTGCGCGGTCGCGCTCTTCACGTCGGCGTGATTGTTGACGAACGCGAACGGTCGCCAGTCGACCGCGATCGCCGGCGAGGTCAGGAACACCCCCTGCTGATCGCGCACGCGAACGTCACGCAGCACCATCGCGCCGTAGATCGAGCCGTCGATCCGCCCGACCGTCACGTTCAGGCCAGAGGCGAGCGTATAGCCGCCGATCGTGTTGGCGAGGAAGCGCCGCCCCGGCTGGGTGTTGATACCAAACACAAGTGCGACGACCAGCAACGCCAGCACGGCGAGCGCGAGGCCAACCCACTTGGCGATACGCTGCCACAGCGGCGCGCGCGCGATGACGATCTGATCGGGGGCTTCGCTGGCCATCAGAATGCCTGCCCGATCGAGATATAGAGGGCTATCAAACCGTCGCCCTTGCGTTTGTTGAGCGGCGTCGCGACGTCGAGGCGCAGCGGGCCGAAATTGGTGTAGAACCGCCCGCCGATACCCGCGCCGAAGCGCAGATCCTGCCCCTTGGGCAGCACGCTCTCATAACTGTTGCCGCCATCGAAGAACGGCACGATGCCGAAATTGCCGAAGCGGTAGCGCGCCTCGATCGAGAATTCGTTGAGCGAGCGCCCGCCGACCGGATCGCCCTTGGGGTCGAACGGTCCGAGCCGCTGATAACCATAGCCGCGAACCGATCCGCCGCCGCCGCCATAATAGCGCCGCGACGGCGCGAGATCGTCGCGAGATACGCCCGCGATCGAGGCGGCGCGCACCCGCCCGGCCAGCACTATGCTGTCGCTGATCGGATAATAGCCGCTCACCTCGGCAAGCGAACGAACATAGGGGCTGATATTGCCCTGCACCGATGTCTCGGGGCTGAGGCTCAGTTTGACGCGATATCCTTTGGTCGGATTGAGCAGGCTATCGGTCGTGTCCCATTGCGCCTGCCCGGGCAAAGCGGCGATGAAATAGGTTCGCCGCACGTCGCGCGCGCGGCCGAAATCATACACGCTTTCGTTGGTGCCAGTCAGTTCGACGCCCAGCGCCCAGGTGAACTTCTTCTGCCAGATCGGCGTGGAATCATACGACATCCGCGCGAACACCGTGCCGGTGAAGGCGTTGTACGCATCGTAGTTCGAATGATCGGCGGTCACGCCCGCGCTGAAAGTGCGGTCGCGCTTGCCCGCGTTCGATCGCTTGAAGGTCGCGCCGGCGCCCTGCTCCTGCGAGCCGCCGACCACGTTGAGGATCAGCGCGCCTTCGGGCGGGAACAGGTTGCGGTTGGTGAAGCTGCCTTCGAGCTTGAAACCCTCGCCGGTCGAATAGCCGCCGCTCACCGACAGCGAACGCTTCGGACCGGCGACCTGCCGCACGAGCAGATCAACCTGCTCGGTGCCCTCCGGCCCTGGCTTGCCGGTCTTGACCGGCTCCACCGACGCGGTCGAGAACAGCCCCGTCGCGATCAGCGCCTGGCGCAGATCATCGACCTTGCGGCTGTCATAGATCTGCCCCGGCTTGAACCGCGCCAGCACGCCGACATGATGCGCGTCGAACGCCAGCTTGCCGGTGGTCGTATACCCGCCGAACGTCGCGCGCGGCCCGGTATCGATCGGCAGCGTATAGTCGCCGGTGGTGGTCAGTTCGTCGAGCAGGATGTCGCGCTGGCCGACCTTGGCGAACGGATAGCCGTTCTGCGGCAGCACCGTCGCGATATTGGCCTCCGCGCCCTGCACGCGCCCAGCCTCGATCGGATCACCCGTCTTGAGGGCGAGCGCGTTGGCGATCAGGTCCGATGGTACGGTCGGCTGTGCATCGACCTTGACCGCGCCGAGATGATAGAGCTTGCCAGGCGTCGCGTTGATGCGCGCGCGCACGCGACCGGGTTCGTTGGGGATCGTCTCGATCGTGCCGACGGCGGTGCCGTCATAATAGCCAGCCGCGCGCATCACCCGTCCGGCCAGTTCCTCATCCTCATGCGCGCGCGCCGATACGACCGCCGCATTGGCGGCCTTGCCTTTGCCCTTGAGGACCGAATGCGCCTTGAATTCGTCTTCGAGGCCAACCTTGTCGAGCCCGGCGACGACGGTTTCGTAGCGGATCTCCGGGTTCTTCTCGGCCTTGTCCGCGACGGTGACGAGGGGAACCGAATCGAAGCTCGCGAGCGGCGGTAGCGGCTGATCGAGGTCCACCGGCGCCGGAACAACGGTAGCGGGCGTAGGCTGAACCGTCGCGGTGCCGTTCGTAGCCGGCGGTGTGGCGGCCACGGGCGGCGGCGTACCGACCGGCTCAAGCGTTATCTGTTCAAGCGGTGCGTTGATGTCGCTGCTCAGCGGCGGCAGCGCCTTGTCGAACTCGGCTTCGGGCACGATCGGCTGTTCGGCCGCGCGATCATCGGATTGCGCGGATTGCGGCGGAGCCGGCACCTGCTGCGCGGATGAAACCTGCTGCGGCGCGGCGCCCATCACCGCAATCGCCAACCAACTTGTCGAAAAACCCGGCGCGATCAAACGGTTCTGCCCCCTGCGTGGAAGCAGACCCTCATGGTTCCACCCCAGTCAATTGCCAACGCGCGAAGCGGGATTTGGTTTCCCGGGAAAACGCATTGGCATGCGCCGCAGCAATATTCGTCTATTGCCGCGGCGCGGTAGTCCTATTGCTTGGTGGCGGCACTCTTCGCGGCCGAGACACCGGCCGTCGCGAGAGCCGTGAGCACGGTCAGGACCAACTTGCCCGCCGTGTCGCTCGCCGCCGCCCGGCTGAGGCCGATCCCGGCGAGCTCAGCCTTGCCGGCATCTTTCGCCGCCTCGACCGCGCCACGCGCGGTATCGGTGATTTTGCGGCCGACCGGCTTGAGCAGCCTGGTCTCGCTGTCACCACGGGGGATCAGCGCACCAGCCAACACACCGAGCGCGACGCCGCCGACCAGCACCGAGAGCGGATTCGCCTCGATCCCTTCCGCCGTCTTCCGCGCGGTCTCACGCGCGGCTTCGCTGGCCGTTACCAGCGCCTTGTTCGCGGATTCCTTGGCGGTATCCAGCGTGGTCTCGATCGTATCGCGAATGGTCGCTTTCGCCGGCGTGGCGTCCGACACTTCCGCGGTCAGGGCGTCATCGGTCTGGGTCATTGCGGCTTTCCTTTCGCGCCCTCGCGGGCAGTGTGAGTGATTGAATGCTTGGGCGCCACCTTCGTATCCTTGCGGCGTCGGCGAAACAGCGCCAGCACCGGCCGGCGCGCGATCAGCAGCCCCGCGACCGCGAGCGCACCGGCAACGATGCCCGGGTTGCGCCGCGCCGCAGCCGCCGCCGCCTCGCCCTGCTCGCGCAGGCCCTCGGTGGCGTTCCTCGCGATCGTGCGCGGGTCGACTCGCTCGCGCAACGCGGCGACCGAAGTCTCCAGCCGCGCGCGCGCCATGCGTGCCCGCTCCTGCGCGACCACGACCGGATCGACAGCGTCGCTCATCGTGCCTTCCCTTTCGCGCTGACGATCGACACCGCGATCCACACGAGTACCCCCGCGACCAGCAGCGCCCCGCCGACCGTGATCACCGTCGCCCAGATCGGCCCGAGCGCCTGCGCGACGCTCAGGATGATGCCGACCAGAAGCGCGATGACCGCTGCGTGTGCCAGGATCAGCGCGGCCACACCGAGGATCGCCGCGGCGCGATAATCCGCCACGGCTTTCATCAGGCGCGCGCGGTACACCGCGATCTCGGCGAACGCGAACGCCTTGGCGTCTTCGACGAGCCGCGAGATCAGCGTGCCGATGCCGTCGTCAGTGGTGTTTTCCGCCATGCTTCCCCCGAAACCGTGGTGGTCGATCAGGCTTGATCGACGGTATCGGGGGTAAGCCCCGAGGCGACAAGGCGCGCCACAACAAAGCCGATCGCCGCCGCCGTGCCGATCGCGATCGCCGGACTCTTCTGGACGAAACCGCGTGCGTCCTCGATCAGATCCTCGAGATCCTTCGCCTTGAGCTGCTCGGAGAAGTTGCCGATCGTCTCGGCCGCCGTCCGCGCATATTGGCCATATTGCGGACCGACCTTCTCATCGACGGTATCCGCCGCGTCGGAGATCATCTTGGTCAGCTCGTCGAGCGCACCACCCGCACGCGCCTTGCCGTCCTCGGCGAAGGTGCGCGCCCGGTCGGTCGCTTCCTTGGCGAGCTTCGCCGCGCCATCCTTGAGCGTCTGAGTCACATTCGGCGCCTCCGCCTCGGCGCTGGTCTTCGCGGACGGCTCAGTGCTTTCTGGCGTATCGATCGGCGCATCGTTCAGCACGCCGGGGGTCGGTTCGTTTACGGTTTCATCGGCCATGAGATGCCCTTTCCAAATCCATTACGGCCTCAACCGGCGGGGCAAGGCGCGGTTCCATTACGGCAACGAATTGCCGCCCGTGGCGATTGCAGATACAGGCCCCGCCAAGCACGCCTGACGCCAACGATAGAAGGATCGTTTCGTGACCGCAATCATCGACATCCACGCTCGCCAGATCATCGACAGCCGGGGCAATCCCACCGTCGAAGTCGATGTCATGCTCGAAGACGGCAGCTTCGGCCGCGCCGCCGTTCCCTCGGGCGCGTCGACCGGCGCGCATGAAGCGGTCGAGCGCCGCGACGGCGACAAGAGCCGCTGGTCGGGCAAGGGCGTTCAGGGCGCGGTCGATGCGGTGAACGACGACATCGCCGACGAAGTCGTCGGTCTCGACGCCGAGGATCAAGCCGATGTCGACGCCGCGATGATCACGCTCGACGGCACCGAGAACAAGGGTCGGCTCGGCGCCAACGCCATCCTCGGCGTCAGCCTCGCGGTGGCGAAGGCGGCGGCGGATGCGCGCGGGCTGCCGCTGTACAAGTACGTCGGCGGCGTCTCGGCGCATGTCCTGCCGGTGCCGATGATGAACATCATCAACGGCGGCGAGCATGCCGACAACCCGATCGACTTCCAGGAATTCATGATCGTGCCGGTCGGCGCGTCGTCGATCTTCGAAGCGGTGCGCTGCGGATCGGAAATCTTCCACACGCTCAAGAAGGGCCTGCACGACAAGGGCCTCGCCACCTCGGTCGGCGACGAAGGCGGCTTCGCCCCCAACATCGCCAGCACCACCGACGCGCTCGACTTCATCATGTCGTCGATCGAAAAGGCCGGCTACACGCCCGGCGACGACGTGATGATCGCGCTCGATTGCGCCGCCACCGAATTCTACAAGAACGGCAAGTACGACATCTCGGGCGAGGGCAAGATCCTCGACAGCCACGAAATGGCCGGTTACCTCGCCGATCTCGTTGCGCGCTACCCGATCTTCTCGATCGAGGACGGCATGAGCGAGGACGATTGGGAGGGCTGGAAGGCGCTCACCGATCTGATCGGCGACCGATGCCAGTTGGTCGGCGACGACCTGTTCGTCACCAACCCTAAGCGCCTGAAGCGCGGCATCGACGGCGGCTACGCCAACTCGCTGCTCGTCAAGGTCAACCAGATCGGCACGCTCACCGAGACGCTCGAAGCCGTGTCGATGGCGCAGCGCGCGCGCTACACTGCGGTCATGTCGCACCGTTCGGGCGAGACCGAGGATTCGACGATCGCCGATCTCGCCGTCGCCACCAACTGCGGTCAGATCAAGACCGGCAGCCTCGCCCGCTCCGACCGGCTCGCCAAGTACAACCAGCTCATCCGCATCGAGGAAGAGCTGGGCGATGCGGCGGTTTATGCCGGCCGGGGCGTGCTGCGTAAGTAATTCGCCGTATCGTAAAGAAAGTCGTTAATTCGGGGTTGATCCGCGAGTCGCGATGCGCGAGAATCGCGACATGGTAAAGCGTACAACCCCGAAACGGACGTCGTTCCGGACGGTCCTGCGAAAAGCGGGGCCGCCTGCGGCCCTGCTGACCGTGGGCGCCTTCTTCGGCGCCTACGCGATCATCGGCCCGAACGGCGCGCTGGCCTATGGCGACATCGAGAAGCATCTCGAGCGCAAGCGCACCGAGCTTGCTGCGCTCACCAAACAGCGCGAGGTGCTCAAGAACCGTGTCGCGCTGCTCGACCCGAAGAACGCCGATCCCGACATGGTCGACGAACTGGTCCGCAAGGATCTGAACGTCGCACACCCTGACGAAGTGATCGTCCCGCTGAAATAACCAAAATACCGTCGCCCCGGCGCAGGCCGGGGCCGCTGCGTTTTACGCGGTTCGCCCGCCAGAGTACACCGCGGCCCCGGCCTGCGCCGGGGCGACGATCATGGTTTCGCGCTCTACTTCACGGAATGATCGGCGCGAGTTGCGGGTTGAGCAACTGCTCGCGCTGGATTTCTTCCTCGAACGTGTTCGCTTCTTCGATCGTCGGCTTGTGGCCGAGGAAGGTCAGCAGATCGCGCGTGAAGCGGTCGCGCTCGGTGATCGTCAGCGCGTGCGGCGCGCCGTCATATTCGACGAGCTGCGACTGGCGAATCGCCTTGGCGGCAACCCGTGCGGTCGCGTCGATCGGCACCGTCTTGTCGGCGGTGCCGTGGACGATCAGCGTCGGCACACGGAACGCCCCCAGATCAGGGCGGAAATCGGTGAAACTGAACGATTCCGCGCAGGCGAGGATCGGCTTCAGTCCAGCCATGTTGGCGGTCTGCTGCGCCCAGGCGAGCACTTCGTTGCTGACCGGCGAGGAGATGAACCCCATCCCGAAGAACTGCTTGAAGAACGTCGCGAAGAACCCGTAACGATCCTGTTTGATGCTCTCGACGATCTCGGTCAGTTGCTCGACGGGCGCGCCGTGCGGATTATCCTCGGCCTGCGGCATATACGGCACGACCGACGAGATCAGTCCGGCGCCGATCACGCCCCGCCCGTCATGGCGGCTCATGTACCGCGCAACCTCGCCACCGCCCATCGAGAAGCCGATCAGCGTGGCATCCTGCGCGCCCGTGGCGTCCAGCACGTCAGCCAAATCATCGCTCAACGTATTATAGTCGTATCCCGAAAACGGCTGGCCCGATCGCCCGAACCCGCGCCGGTCATAGGCGATGGCGCGGAAGCCCGCGTCGGCGAGCGCCAGCGCCTGCGCGTCCCAACTGTCCGACGACAGGGGCCAGCCGTGGATCAGCACAACCGGACGGCCCTCGCCCCAGTCCTTCACATAGAGGTCGGTTCCGTCGCGTGTCTTGATATACGGCATCGGTCATCTCCATCGGATCGAAGCCAGAACGATCCGGCCGGAACCCCGTTCCCCGGGGGCTGGCGCGTGCCGCTGCAAGCTGCCAGCATCGGCACGCAACCCGAATCGGAGTGTCCATGCGTACCATCTGGCTGGCCAGCGCCGCCGCCCTTGCTCTTGCGGGCTGCACCGCCAAGTCCCCCACCCCATCCGCCACCGCCGTAACGCTCGCGCCGCTGCCGACCGGAAACTGGACCGCGTTCCGCGACGCGTTCATCGAGGATTGGTTCAAGGTCTCGCCGGCGGACGCGGTCTATCAGGGCCGTCACGATTTCGACGGTGGCCTGGGCGACTGGAGCGCCGCCGGCCTCAAGCGGCAGGGCGATTTCCTGCGCGACGCGGTCGCCAAGGCGAAAGCGTTCGATCCCGCGAAGCTCGACAAGCAGGCCGCGTTCGAACGCGAGTATCTGATCACGGTCGCGCAGGGCAAACTGTTCTGGCTCGAAGATGCCGATCAGCCGCACCACAATCCGGCGTGGTATGTGAACAGCGGTCTCGATCCCAACGTGTACATCGCGCGCAACTATGCCGATCCCGCGACGCGGATGCGCGCGATGATCACTTTCCTTCACAAGATTCCGCAGGCCGCCGCCAACATCCGCGCCAACCTCAAGACGCCGATGCCGGCGAGCTACATCGATTTCGGCACGGCGGCGTTCAAGGGCTTTGCCGATTACTACAGCAACGACGCGAAGAAGGCGTTCGCCGGCGTGAACAGCCCGGCGTTGCAGGACGAATATACCAAGACGGCGGCCGCCGCGAGCAAGGCGATGAACGATCTCGCCGCCTGGCTGGAGAGCCAGCGCCCGACCGCGACGCAAGGCTTCGCGCTCGGCGCAGACCGCTTCTCGCGAATGCTGAGCATGACCGAAGGCGTCGACGTGCCGCTCGACACGCTCGAAGCGGCGGGCAAGGCCGATCTCGAACGCAACCGCAAGGCGCTGGTCGCGGCGTGCGCGGAGTATGCGCCGGGTGCGACCGTGCCGGCCTGCATGACCAAGGCGAATGCCGACAAGCCCGCCAACAACGATCCCGTCGCAGAAGCGCGCAAGCAGATTCCCGAACTGCGCGCGTTCGTGCTGGCGAACGATATCGTCTCGATCCCCGATACCGAGCAGGCGCTGGTTGAGGAAAGCCCGCCCTACAACCGGCAGAACTCCGCCTATATCGATCCGCCGGGGCCGTTCGAGAAAGGCATCCCCTCGGTCTATTACATCTCCCCGCCCGATCCGGCGTGGAGCAAGCAGGTTCAGCTCGATTTCATCCCCGGCAAGAACGACCTGCTGTTCACCACCGTCCATGAGGTGATGCCCGGCCACTTCCTTCAGTTCCGCCACGCCAACCATTCGCCGTCTTTGTTCGGGCGGCTGTTCGTCGGCTATGCTTTCGCCGAGGGTTGGGCGCATTATGCCGAGGAGATGATGTGGGAAGCCGGCCTCCACAAAGGCGATGCCGAGACTCACATCGGCCAGCTTTCCAACGCTTTGCTGCGCGACTGCCGCTACCTTTCGGCGATCGGGATGCACGCGCGCGGCATGACTCAGGAACAGTCCCGCAAGATGTTCGTCGAGCAATGCTATCAGGACGAAGGCAACGCCCGCCAGCAATCGGCGCGCGGCACCTATGATCCGGCGTATCTCAACTACACGATGGGCAAGCTGATGATCCGCCGCCTGCGCGCCGACTGGACCGCCAAGCACGGCGGCCGCGCCGGCTGGAAGGCGTTCCACGACACCTTCCTCAGCTTCGGCGGGCCACCGATCCCGCTCGTGCGCAAGGCGATGCTCGGCGGCGACGGCAAGGCGGTGTTTTGAGGCGCCGCCCTCGACGCCAGCGGGTAGCTTAGCGCCAGCCGAGTGCCGGCGCGACGTGAGTCAGGATGGCGTCGAGGACGTGCGCGTTGTAATCGACGCCGAGCTGGTTGGGCACCGTCAGCAGCAGCGTATCGGCTTCGGCGATCGCCTCGTCCTCGCGGAGTTGCTTGACGAGGGCGTCGGGCTCGGCCGCATACGAACGGCCGAACACCGCGCGCATATTATCGATGATGCCGATTTGATCGCTGCTGTCGCCGCGTCCGAAATAGGCGCGGTCACGATCGTTCATCAGCGCGAAGATCGAACGTGACACCGAAACGCGTGGCTCCCAATCGTGCCCGGCGGCCTTCCACGCCTCGCGGTAGAGGCGGATCTGCCTGGCCTGCTGGACGTGGAACGGCTCACCGCTTTCGTCGGCCTTGAGCGTCGAGCTTTGCAGGTTCATGCCGTGCTGTGCAGCCCAAAGCGCGGTGGCGTTGGCACCAGACCCCCACCAGATCCGCCGCCGAAGCCCCGGCGCATGCGGTTCCAGCCGGAGCAGGCCGGGCGGATTGGGGAACATCGGGCGCGGCGCTGGCTGCGCGAAGCCCTTGCCGTCGAGGAGATCGAGAAACACCTCGGCATGGCGACGGCCCATGTCGGCATCGCTCTCACCCTCGGCGGGCGCATAGCCGAAATGCCGCCAGCCCTCGATCACCTGTTCGGGTGATCCACGGCTGATGCCGAGCTGGAGCCGCCCGCGCGAGATCAGGTCTGCCGAGCCGGCATCCTCGACCATGTAGAACGGGTTCTCGTACCGCATGTCGATCACGCCGGTGCCGATCTCGATCCGGCTGGTCTTCGCGCCAACCGCCGCGAGCAGCGGAAACGGCGAAGCGAGCTGCTGCGCAAAATGGTGGACGCGGAAGTACGCGCCGTCGGCACCGAGTTCCTCGGCTGCGACAGCGAGGTCGATCGATTGCAGCAGCACGTCCGAGGCCGAGTGCGTCGCCGATTGCGCGGAGGGCGACCAATGGCCGAACGAGAGAAATCCGATGCTCTTCATGGCGAATGTCCTTGCGTGTTGCGCTTCAGGTCGCCCCTCGCGCGTGCCGGCGCAACCCCGCTATTTGAGCGATAACGGCAACCCTGCGGTGACGAGAACGACCGTATCGGCGGCGGCGGCGATCCGCTGGTTGAGCAGCCCGGCATGATCGCGGAACCGCCGCGCGAGCGCGTTGTCGGGGACGATCCCCAGCCCGACCTCGTTGGCGACGAGGATCACCGCGCCGGGCGCGGCGATTACGGCCCGGTCCAGCGCGGCACTCGCGGCGTCGATATCGTGTTCGCCGAGCAGAAGGTTGGAGGTCCACAGGGTCAGGCAATCGACCAGCAGCACCCGTCCGGGCGCGCTATATTCGACGATCGCCTCCGGCAGCGCGAGCGGCGCTTCGACCGTCCGCCAGCGCACGTCGCGGTCGGCGCGGTGGCGGGCGATGCGGTCGGTCATCTCGGTGTCGAACGCCTGCGCGGTGGCGATGAAGATCAGTTCGCCCGGCATCGCCTCGGCGCGCGCCTGCGCATAGCGGCTCTTGCCCGATCGCGCACCGCCGAGCACGAACAGCGACGTCATGCCGCGTCGCGCGCGAGCGCGAGGATCGCGTCGATATCGAGGTGGCGCTCCAGTTCGGCGGCGATCTCGTCGAGCGCGGCATCGACGCTGGCATGGTAATCGCGTCCGCTCGCCTCCGGGCCGAGCCGCGCGAGCATAGCCGCGCGCTGCTGCGGATCGGCGAGCAGGCCGTGGACATAGCTGCCCATCACCCGGCCGTTCGCGCTGATCGCGCCATCGACGCCACCATTGTCGAACGTCGCGAACGCGCGTTCGGCATCCGGGCCATGCGTCTCGCCCATGTGCATCTCATAGCCGTGGAACGGCGCGCCGTGCGCGCGGCCCGTCACCGGGCGCAGCGCCTTGCCGGCGGTCAGCACCGTCTCGACGTCGAGCAGACCCAGCCCCGCCGCCTCGCCCGCCGGGCCTTCGATGCCGTGCGGATCGACAACGCGGCGGCCGAGCATCTGATAGCCGCCGCACAGACCCAGCACCGCGCCACCCCGCCGGTGATGCGCGAGGATGTCGATGTCCCAGCCTTCGCGGCGAAGCGCGGCGAGATCGGCGATCGTCGCCTTCGATCCAGGCAGGATGACGAGCGCAGCTTCCGCCGGGATCGCCGTACCGAGCGGCACCATCCGCAGGTCCACGGCCGGCTCCAGCTTCAACGGATCGAGATCGTCGAAGTTCGAGATGCGCGGTAGGATCGGACACGCGACCACCAACGCGCCCGAGGGCGACCCACTGGAGCGTTCGAGCACGACGGCATCCTCGCTCGGCAACCGCGCGGTGGCGGCGAGCCACGGCACCACGCCGAACCCGGGCCAGCCCGCCAAGGCCTCGATCTGGCGATAGCCATCCTCGAACAGCGCCGGATCGCCACGGAACTTGTTGATGACGAACCCCCGGATCATCGCCGCGTCGGCCGGGTCGATCACCGCGCGCGTGCCGACGATCGCGGCGATCACCCCGCCGCGATCGATATCGCCGATCAGCACGACCGGCACGCCCGCCTCGCGCGCGAACCCCATGTTGGCGATGTCGCCGGCGCGCAGGTTGATCTCGGCGGGCGAGCCGGCGCCCTCCACCACGACAACGTCGCACGCGCTTTGCAGGCGGCGGTAGCTCGCCATCACCTCGCCGAGCAGGCTCCCGCGCGCCTCGCGGAAATTCCCGCCGCCGATCGTGCCGCGCACGCGACCGTGGACGATCAGTTGCGAGGTGCGGTCGGCCTGCGGCTTGAGCAGCACCGGGTTCATGTCGGTGTGCGGTTCGACACGACATGCGAGCGCCTGAAGCGCCTGCGCGCGGCCGATTTCGCCGCCGTCGACGGTGACGGCGGCGTTGTTCGACATGTTCTGCGGCTTGAAGGGGAGCACGCGGAGGCCACGGTTGGCCAGCGCCCGGCACACGCCCGCGACCAGCACCGACTTGCCGACATCGGAGCCGGTGCCCTGAAACATCACAGCGCCCATGCGACGACTCCTGCTACCAGCCACAGCGCGAGACAAGCGCGGACATACAGCGCGAGCGCATGGCCGATGTCACCCGCATCGGCATCGCGGCGGCCGTCGCCGATCCACGGTTTCGCTGCGACGACATTGTCATAGGCGATCGGGCCGGCGAGGCTGAGGCCAAGCGCGCCAGCCATCGCCGCCTCGGTCCAGCCGGCATTGGGCGAAGCGTGCTTGCCCGCGTCGCGCCACAGCGTCCGCCAGCCGCCCGCGCCGACGAGGCACAACAGCACACCAGCGAGCCGCGCCGGGATCAGGTTGAGCGCATCGTCGGTGCGCGCCGCCGCCCAGCCGAAGGCACGCCAGCGCGGCTCGCGGTGGCCGATCAGGCTGTCGGCGGTGTTGATCGCCTTGTAGACCCACAAACCCGGCAATCCCCCGACGAGCAGCCAGAATAACGGCGCGGCGACGCCGTCGCAAAAGCTCTCGGCGAGGCTCTCGATCGCGGCGCGCGCCACGCCGGCGGTGTCGAGCGTTCGCGTATCGCGGCCAACGATCATGGCGACGGCGCCGCGCGCCCGTTTGAGATCGCCGTTCAGCAGGGCGATCTGCACCGCGCGGACATGATCGAACAGGCTGCGCTGCGCCAGCCCGGGCACCGCGAGCAACGCGCAGGCGACCCAGCCCCATTCGCCCAACATCGCGGACCCGCGTTGAAGCCCGAACGCCGTGCCGCCGACGAGCACGGTCAGCACCAGGACGACACCGACGCCCGCCATCCGCCGTGCCGCGAAGGGCCGTGATGGCCGGTTCAACCGCGTCTCGCAGCCCGAGATGATTGCCGCGAACGCGCCGACGGGATGGCCGATGCGGGCATACAGTCCCGCCGGCCAGCCGACCGCCGCCTCCACTGCAAGCGCGACCAGCGCGACCGGCTCAGCCATCCGCCAGCGCCCGTTCGAGGCGGTCCAACGCGGCGGCGCTCCCCGGCAGACCGAGACGGAGCCAGCGCGGATCATAGTCGAACGGTCGCGTCAGGATCGCGTGGCGGGCAAGCCGCGCGAAGGTCGCACTGGCATCCGCCACATCGACGAGCCGAAACAGCGGGCACGCGCCGATCGCCACAAGGCCGCGCCCGAGCAGCATGCCGTCGAGATCGGCAGCGTCCTGCGCCAGCCGTTCGCGCATCGTCACGATCCAGTCCGCATCGCGGTATGCGGCAGAGCCGATCGCGATGGCAGCGGCGGACACCGGCCACGCGCCGAGCAGCGCGCGCACCTTCGCGATCATTGCGCGCGGCGCGATCACGAAGCCGAGCCGCATTCCTGCCAAACCGAAGAACTTGCCGAACGAGCGGAACACGATCAGCCGGGTGCCGTCGGCGACGTGCGGGGCGACGCTGATCGGTGCGTCGGTCACACAGGCATCGGCGAAGGCTTCGTCCACCACCAGCCAGCCGCCGCGCGCGCGCAGGCGATCATGCGCTGCCAGCAGAGCCTGCGCAGGCAGGACGCGCCCATCGGGATTGTTGGGATTGGCGACGATGACGATTCCGTCCGAAGCCGCCGAAAGCGAATCGATCGGCACACTGTCCGCGACCATCTCGGCATGCGTGCGGTAGGTCGGTGCGAGGTGTCGCGCCGGACCCGACAGCAATGTCCCGATCAGCCTCAGGCCGATCTCGGTACCCGGCAGCGCAGCGACATAATCTTGATCGACGCCGAAATACGCCGCCGCCGCAGCCTCCAACGCGCGCAGTTCGCTCTCATCGGGCAGGCGCGCCCAGTCGATCGCCACCTCGCCGGCCCCAGGCCACGCGTGGGGATTGATGCCCGTCGACAGGTCGAGCCACGTTGCGCCGGTATCGCCGAACGCTGCCCGCGCTTCGGCCAGCCGGCCGCCATGATGCGTCCAGCTCACAGCAACGCCGCCACCAGCAAGGCGGTCTCGACCAGTTCGATCCCCGCGCCGTGGCCATCGCCCGAAATGCCGCCGATCGCGCGGCGCAGGTATAGCGCCCATCCCGCCAGCAGTAGCGGGGTGACGAGGATCGCCGGCCATACGAACGCCACGCTCACCAGCACCACCATCCAGACCGCGATATCCACGCGCCGCACCGCCGCCCGAAACCTCGAGGCGAGCCCCGCGTGCAGCGGCGGCAGCCAGCGAGTCCACACCAGCGGCCCGATCCGCGCCGCGAACGGGATCAGCACGAGCGGCGCCCACAGCCCCGCCGTCACCAGCGCATGCAGCAGCACCAGCTTGGCGACGATCTGCAAGACGAGCGCGACCACGCCGAAGCTGCCCACATGCGGATCGGCGAGGACCGCGAGCAGCCGCGCGCGGTCGCCATGCGCCGCGCCGCGCGCGTCGGTCAGGTCGGCGAGACCGTCGAGGTGCAGTGCGCCGGTCACGCCGATCCACACCGCCAGCGCCGCCAGCGCGCCGATCCAGGCATCGCCTCGCGCCAGCCAGCCAGCGCCCGCGACCAGCGCGCCGATCAGCAGCCCGACCAACGGGAACCAGCGGATCGACGCGGCGAAATCCGCATCGCTCGCGGTTCCGCGCGGCGTCGGCAACCGTGTCAGGAACTGGATGGCGAGCAGCAGCCCCCTCACGGCCACAGCGCCATGATCTGCGCGGTGCGCGGGCTTCCCGGCCATATCTTGAGGCTGAGCATCGCCGCATAGGGCAGGTCGAACGCCCAGAGCTGGCGCTGTTCGAACCCGCACGACACGGCAAGCGCCGCGCGCATCGCCCCGCCGTGGGTGACGATCAACGTCGTGCGTGGCGGCAAGGCGGCGATCGCCGCCGCCACGCGCGCCGCCAACGCCGACCAGCGCTCGCCGTCGGGCGGTGGCGCGGCATCGGGATCGTCCCAGAAACGGCCGAGCGCGACCGGATCGATCTGACTGGTCGCAAGCCCATCCCACGCCCCGAAATCGAGTTCACGCCAGCGCGCGTCGATCGCGACCGGCACGCCGAGATCGCCGCCGATCGCCTGCGCAGCGAGCCGGGCACGGGCGAGGTCGGAGCTTACCACAGCCTCGATATCCAGATCGCGGGCCTGATCGCGGCAGGCGCGGATACCCTCGTCAGTCGGCGCGACATCGGTGCGGCCGATCAGCCGCCCGGGGATCTCGGGGGCACCGTGGCGTAGCAGGTGCAAAACGAACGGCGTCATCCCGCGCCCGACACGCCGGCTTCGGTGAAGGTCGCCATGCCGTCATGCGCGGCCAGCGCCGCGCGGACGACCCCGGCCGCGACCGCCGCGCCGCTCGCCTCGCCGAGCCGCATGTCGAGCTGGAGGATCGGCTCCAGCCCGAGCGCGGCCAGCAGGCGCGCGTGCCCCGGCTCGGCCGAACAATGGCCGGCGAGACAATGCGCGATCGAAGCTGGTGCCGCCGCAGCGAGCGGCGCGACCGCCGAACAGCAGATAAACCCATCGAGCAGCACCGGCACGCGCAATTCCCGCGCCCGCAGTACCGCACCCGCAATCGCCGCGATCTCACGCCCGCCGACCCGGCGCAGCGTCTCGAACGCCGTCATCGGTGCGTCGGCGTGGTGCGCAATGGCGCGGTCCACCACCGCGACTTTGCGCGCGATGCCGGCGTCGTCGATTCCCGTGCCCGGCCCGACCCAGGTCGACCCGTCGCCACCCAGACTCCGCGCGCACAACGCCGCGGCGGCGGTGGTATTGCCGATCCCCATTTCGCCCAGCACGAGCAGGTCCAGCCCGGCCTCGACGGTTGCCGCGCCGGCGGAGAGCGCGGCGAGGCATTCCGCCTCTGTCATCGCCGGCGCCGTGGTGAAATCGGCGGTCGGACGGTCGAGATCGAGCGCCACGACCTTGAGGTCCAGCCCGGCTGCACGGGCGAGCGCGTTGATCGCGGCGCCGCCATGCTCGAAGGTGGCGACCATCTGCGCCGTTACCGCCGCCGGAAAAGCGCTCACATTATGCGCGACTATCCCGTGGTTGCCCGCGAACACCGCCACGCGCCCGCGCCCGATCCGTGGTCGTGCGCGCCCTTGCCAGCCGGCGAAGAAAACCGCGATCTCCTCCAGCCGGCCGAGCGAGCCGGGGGGTTTGGTCAACTGCGCCTGTCGTGCCCGCGCCTGCGCGATGGCCTCCGCATCGGGCGCGATCGAGGCCGCCAGCGCGGCCTCGACATCGGCTATCGTCGCGAAGGTCATTCGGCGACGAAGCCCGGCGGCGGGGTGCGTGTGATGAAGTGGCCCTTCACACCCTGCGGCCATCGCGCGAAAGGCACGCGACCATGTTCGCTCCCGGCGTATTCGACCGCGTAATCGAGGATCGCCCTCGCCGCCTCCGCGTCGGGCGCGAAGCGGCCGAGCACGTAGCCGACCTTGTTCGGCGCGCGCAGATGCACCGTGCAGAAGTCCGCGCAAGCGAACAGACACGGCATTTCCTGCACCGCGATGCCCGCGTACCGCGAGTCCGACGCCTTCACCGCGCGCAACGCCGCGACGAGGTGCGCGCCGCCACGCAGACCCGCCGCATCCTCGCGCGCGTCGGGTGTATGGCGGCAGGTGTTGCACGCGACAACCGCCGGACCATCCTCGACTCGCCTGAGCATTATACGGACACCGCGCGCGGAAGCATAAGACGCGAGAGACACTGAGACATCGAACGGCACCCACGACATGGGCCGCGCGCGATGCGCCATGTCCACGACACGGCACACCGCGAAACGCGGTCCAACCATGTCGCCTCTCGGGTTCACCCCCGTTCGCCCGGCACACCCTGTCCGCACGAAGGACGACCGCGACGGGCAGGTCTCCTGGCTCGCGGGTCAGTGCCGGTTCGCGCCGCCTTCTCGGGATCTTGCGATCCCAATGGCCTGTGGCGCGATGGCTCGCCGCTTACAGTTGCAGGGGCAGCCGGGGTTCTCCCGTTCCCTTTTCATCCCCGTCGCCGGGGAACCTGTCGCACCCGGCGCGGTAGCTGCGGTGGTACGGCCCGTCAATACGCGCGCCCGGTAGGTACGATCGTCACGGTTTCGCCAAATCGCTCGATCGTCGCGGTGATGCCGTAGACCGCGCGCAGCCGCTCGGGCGTGAGCACGTCGAGGGGCACGCCATCGGCGACGATCGTGCCGGCATCCATCAACAACACGCGGTCGCAATAGCGCGCCGCCATCGTCAGATCGTGCAGCACCGTCACGACCAGCGCCCCGCCCCGTGCCTCGGCGCGGAGCAGGTCCATCACGTCGATCTGGTGCCCGGGATCGAGCGATGCAAGCGGCTCGTCGGCGAGCAGCCCCGGCGCCTCGACCGCGAGCGCGCGGGCGAGCAGGACACGCGCGCGTTCGCCGCCCGAAAGGTCTGTGGCGATCCGCTCGCGTAAATCCGCGACACCAGCCCGTTCCAGCGCCCGTTCAACTGCGGCGGCATCGGCATCGGAAAGGCGTGACATCGGCGCGAGGTGCGGCAGGCGACCTAGCGTGACGAGTCGTTCGACCGTGAGCGGCCAGTGCAACGTCTGCCCCTGCGGCAGATAGGCGAGCGTCCGCGCGGCCACGCCTCGCGCCATGCGCGCGAGCGGCACATCGTCCACGCATATGCTGCCCGTCGATGCGACCAGCCCGAGCGTTGCCCTCAGCAACGTCGATTTGCCCGCGCCATTGGGGCCAACGATCCCGACCACAGCGCCGGGCGCCAGCACCGCGTTTACGTCATGCACCACCGGTCGCCGCCCGAGCGACACCCCGACATCGCTCAGCGCGATCGTCACCATAGCCGTCGCTCGCGCATCAGATAGGCGAGGAACACCGGCACGCCGAGGAACGCGGTCACCACGCCGAGCTTGAGTTCGTTGGTCGAGGGGATCAGCCGCACGCCGATGTCCGCGAAGGTCAGCAGCACCGCGCCGGCCAGCGCCGAGGGCAGCAGGATCGCCGAGGGGCTTCGGTCGGTCAGCGGGCGCACCAGATGCGGTACGATCAGCCCGACGAACCCGATCGACCCCGACACCGCCACCGCGCCACCCACGCCGATCGCCACGCCGAGCAACAGCCGCAACCGGGTCGCGCGCAGATCGGTGCCGAGCGCGCGTGCGCCATCCTCGCCGAGCGTCAGCGCGTCGAGTGCGTGGCCGTCGAACAGCAGCAACGCCGCGCCCACCGCGATGCAGGGCAGCGCGATCCAGACATGCTGGAACGACCGGTTTTCCAGACTGCCGAGCAGCCACGTCATGATCTCCATCGCCGCGAACGGATTGGGCGACAGATTGAGCGCGAGACTGATCGCCGCCCCCGCCAGCGTCGACACCGCGATCCCGGCGAGAATCAGCGTGAGCGGGCTTTCCGACCGACCTGCCAGCGTGAACAGCAGCGCCAGCGACACGAGCGCCGCCGCGATCGCCAGTACCGGCAGCACGATCGGGTTCAGTTCGGCCAGTCCGAAATAGATTGCGCCGACCGCGCCGAGCGCTGCCGCGTTCGAAGCGCCCAGCACGGAGGGCTCGGCGAGCGGATTGCGCAAATATCCCTGCAACGCCGCTCCGGCCAGCCCGAGCATCGCCCCGACCGCGAGGCCCAGGATCGTGCGGGGAAGACGCAGCTCGATCACGATCGCGGTCGCGACCGGATCGCCCCGCCCGACCAGCGCCGCGAGGACGCGGGTCGGCGCGAGCGACACCGATCCCAGCGCGAGCGAGGCGACGCCCGCGGCGATCATCAGCGCGATCAGGCCGCCGATCAGTGCGGCGCGCCCACCGCGCGGGATGCCGGTTCTCACCGGAAGCTCCGTGGTGGGTGATCGCCTTGCTTGTCTCGCTGAAGCGTTCGCTTATGGGCGTCGCAATGATACGCCGCCTTCTGCCGATACTGCTCGCGCTCGGTGCGACGGCTGCCGCGCCGTCGCACGCGCCGCGCCGCATCGTCTCGCTCAACCTGTGCGCCGATCAATTGCTGGTCGATCTGGCCGATCGCGACCAGATCGCCGGGCTGACCCGCAACGCGACCGACGCGGAGATGTCCGCCGTCGCGGCGCGCGTGCGCGGGCTGCATATCCTCGGCCAGTCCGCCGAGGAGATCCTCGCGATCGACCCCGATCTGATCGTCGGAACGCCGCCCTTTCAGGGCGGGATGATGGCGGTGCTTGCGCCGCACCACTATCCCGTCGTCGATCTCGCATGGGCGAGCAGCTACGCCGATATCGTTGCGCAAATCCGTCAGGTTGCGCGCGCGGTCGGCCATCCGGAGCGCGGCGAAGCGCTGATTGCGCGGATGAACCGCGATCTCGCCGCGCTGCCCCGAGCGCCCGGCCACCCGGTCGGCGCCTATTACCAGCGGCGCGGGTACATGACCGGCACCGGCACGCTGGTCGACGACATGATGAATCGGGTCGGACTGACCAACCTTGCCGCCAAGCTCGGCAAACCCGCGCTGTCGCAGGTGTCTCTGGAGGAGATGATCGCCGCGAAACCGGACTATCTGATCGTTGAAACCGGGTCCGATCATGTCGTCGATCAGGGCACCGAGATGCTCCACCACCCGATCCTCGATCACATCCCGCGTTTGCGCCTCCCGCAAGCGTGGACGGTGTGCGGCGGCCCGGCCTATGTGCAGGCGGCGCAAAGTCTCGCGCGGCAGATCGCGGCAGCCCGCACGCGCTAACCCCCCGTGGAGAGTCAAAACTCCACCCCCGCCTGCGCCTTCACGCCTTGCTCGCGGAACGGATGCTTGACCAACGTCATCTCGGTAACGAGATCGGCCACGTCGACCAAAGGTTGCGGCGCGTTGCGCCCGGTGATGACGACGTGAGTCATCGCCGGCTTGGCGGCGAGCGCCGCCAGCACCTCGGCGAGCGGCAGATAGTCGTAGCGCAAGACGATGTTGAGTTCGTCCGCCACCACCATCGCATAGCTCGGATCGGCGATCATCCGCTTCACCTCGTCCCAGGCGGTGCGCGCGACAGCGATGTCGCGGGCGCGATCCTGTGTGTCCCAGGTGAAGCCTTCGCCCATCGGCTTGAATTCGACAAGCTCGGGAAAGCGGTCGAACACGGCTTTCTCCCCCGTCGCCATCGCGCCTTTGACGAACTGGACGACGCCGACCTTCTGCCCGTGCCCGATCGCGCGCACCACCATGCCGAGCGCGGCGGTGGTCTTGCCCTTGCCCGTGCCGGTATAGACGATGACGAGCCCCTTCTCGACCGTCTTGGCCGCGACGATCCGGTCGTGCGCGGCCTGGCGCTTGCGCATCTTGTCGGCGTGCTCCGCCTCTGTACGGTCGCGCATCAGATCCGCGCCTTGATGCCGCCGTAGCCGGCCCGGCCCGGGCTGCGGACCCCGACATTCTCGCGGTAATCGGTATCGAGCAGATTCTCGACTCGCCCGAACAGCGACAGCCCGCGCGCGAGCGTCACGTCGGCGCCGAAGTTGACGAGCGTGTAGGCCTTCAATGTCTCGGTCGCGAAGGTCGCGAAATTGCTGTCGCGCGAGTCGCCATTGTAGCGCATCGTCAGGTTCGCGCCGAAACGGTCGCTCTTCGCACGCCACGCGAGGTTGGCGCTGCCGATGTGCGACGGGCGGCGGGTCAGCACGACATCGGCTTCGTCATGCGCGTCGAGATAGGTGTAGCTGCCGTCGAACCGGAACCCCGCCGGCAGATCGAAATTGGCCGATACCTCGACACCCTGATGCGGCGACGATCCGGTCGCGTTGATGACAGTGTAGACGGGCGCGAACGTGCTGACGATCTTGTGGCGCAGCACCGCGTTGAAGTAGGTCACATCGATGCGACCATGCCCGGCAAGGAAGGACTGCTCGATGCCCGCCTCCCAGCCGGTCGATTCCTCGGGCTTCAGGTTGGGGTTGCCGACGAAGCCGCTGGTGGGCGAATAGCCGAACAGTTCGGAGAAGACCGGCGCCTTGACGCCCGTCCCGCCCGCCGCGTGGAGGCGCGTGCCGCTGTCGAGGCGGTAGCTGGCCTGAAGGTGCCACGTCGTTGTGTCGCGGAACCGCTCGTTGATATCGTGACGTACTGCCGCGCCGAGGCCGAGGCGCCCGCCGACGGTCAATTGATACTGGCCGACCAGCCCCCAATTGTCCGTGCTGTTGAACGGGTTACTGCCGGTGATAAACGCCGAGGTGCCGCGATATTCCTCATGCTCATAATCGACCGCGCCGGTGATGACGTGGCTGACCATATCGTCGCCGAGCTTGAGCGCGGAGACGAACGAGACCTTCTTGCGGCGCCCGGTGTCGCCGGTGGTTTCGGCGCCACTGTCATCGAAATAGTGGCGCTGCGAATCCTGCAATTGCGCGCTTAGATCGTTGCTCCAGCGTCCGTCTGCGGTGTCGTAGTGCGCGCCGACCAGCGCATAGACGGCGTCATTCAGATACATCCCGCCCGAGTCGATCGCATTGCCGGTGGCGACATAATCCTGATCGTTGAGATCGGCGTCGATGTGGGTGTAACGCACCACGCCCCGCAGCGCGAAGCCGCCCGAGCGATAGCCGAACTTGCCGTTGACGGCGCCGATCTTCGACCCGATCCGCCGATCGCCCTCCGGCGCGACGACATAGCCGCCGATCCCCGAATACGACCCGCCGACCGCATAATCGAAATCGCCGACCGTGCCGGCCCCGCGCGCCGCACCGTTGACGGTGTTGAACGATCCCGCCTCGATATTGCCGGCGAAGCCCGGCATCTCGCGTCCGGTCGCGGTGATATAGTTGATGACGCCGCCGATCGCGTCCGATCCGTAGAGCGCGCTCTGCTCACCGCGCAGCACTTCCACGCGCGCGCCGGGATCGGCGAGCAGCGAGGCGAAATCATATTCGCCGTAATAGGGATCGGCCGCCTCGATGCCGTCGATCAGCACGAGCGTATGGTTGCTCTCGGCGCCGCGAATCCGCACCTGCGTCATCCCGCCGACCGCGCCGGTGCGGTTGACCGAGACGCCGGGCACGTCGCGCAACACGTCCGACACGATCACCGTCTGGCGGTCGGCGAGATCCTGCGCCGACAGCACCGTCGCCGAAGACCCGAGCGTCGCGGTCGAGATGCCGCCGCTGGCGCGGGCTGCGGTGACGACGACCGTGTCGGTCACGCTGTCGGTGGTGGTATCGTCGGGCACGCTCTGCGCCAGCGCCGGCGTGGCGATCGTCAGCGCCAGCAACGAAATCACGGTGTTCTTCATAGTCTTACCCCCAGGCGTCGAGCGAAGGCACGGCTGGGGCGAGCCGTCCGCGCGCGCGAACGACCGATCGCATGTGCGCCAGGCGGACGCCGATCGGCGCCTGACACCACGCGACCCTTGCGGCCCCGGCCGCAGGGTCCGGGTTCGGCAAAGCAATGCTTCGCCGGAACCCGTTCGTCGCTCAGACGGAGGACCGTGCCACGGCCTGTTCCTGGACCTTGGCAAGAGCGACCACGACGCCGGCAGGTCTCCTGGCTCACGGGTCAGGGCTTGATGCACGCCTTCCCAGCGGATGTTGGCATCCGCCAGTGGCCGCCCGGACGGATCCGGGCCAGTGCATCGCGCTCGCCGCTTACAGTTGCAGGGACAGCTATGGATTTGGGCCGGGCGGCCCGCACCATATTCCCGTTTTCAGCCCCTCTCGGGGCACCGACGCGATCATGAGCGGATCGTCACCGACCCGCTCGATCGGGCGCTTAGGACAGATCGCCCATGCCGCCAACCCGAATCGATCGCGCGGAACCGAAGCGGCCCCTGCCCCGTCTTACCGACAGCAAGGAGCGGCGCGATGGCGATTCATCTGAAGAAGGGCGACAAGGTCTCGTGGAAGAGCCACGGCGGCACCGCGCACGGCACGGTGGTGAAGACGCAGACCTCCGAAACCGCGATCAAGGGCCACAAGGTCGCCGCCAGCAAGGAAGCGCCCCAGTTCATCGTCGAAACCGAGGAAGGCAAGCAGGCCGCGCACAAGCCCGAAGCGCTCAAGCGCGATTAGGTCAGGCGGCACGCTCGTACAATGCGGTGGCGATCGCCTGTTCCACCATCCGGCCCGCTGTTCGAACCCGGTTGGCCGCCAACAAGGGCTTCGCCGCTTTCGCCTTCGCCAGTACCGCGACCGGATCGAGATCGCGAAACCCAGCGCTGCGCAGGCCGGGATGTGCCGCGATCGCCTCGCACATCGCTCGGAAACGGCGCATCACCATCCGGTTGGGCCGCCTCCGGTCGCGCGAGAGCATCTCGAAACTGTGCGTCACGATCACGAACGGGTCGTCGCCCGTCGCGGCATGGCGCAGCGCCGCGCGCATCTCCCAGGCCGAGAGCGCGCAAATCTGCGCGGGACGAAAATGTCCCGGCCGATCGAGCAGCCCCGATACCGGCAGTTCGGCCACACCACCCACATCGACCGGCGCATGCGTCTTGCGGCTGATGCGGCAGCTATCGTC
Source organism: Sphingomonas panacis (assembly GCF_001717955.1). NCBI lineage: Bacteria > Pseudomonadati > Pseudomonadota > Alphaproteobacteria > Sphingomonadales > Sphingomonadaceae > Sphingomonas > Sphingomonas panacis. The sequence goes on along the minus strand of NZ_CP014168.1, from coordinate 2,915,992 downwards.
GGGGCAGCCGATGTTGACGCTGCTGTCCCACGTCATGCCGAGCGTCGCCAGCGCGGCGAGGGTGCGATCGTCCGCGCCGTAATTGCCCGCGCGAAACGCGGTCGGGCGCGGGGCGCCGGCGGCGGTGAGCAGGTCGCGGGCGAGCGTCAGCAGCGTGATCTGCTCGGCCAGTTCGAAATCGCCGATGTTCCGCCTTAGTCCACCGACCGGCGCGTGCGCTGCCCATTCGAGCCACTCGGTATGGATATGCAATTGCACCTCATGCCCGCGCGAAAGCATCGGCGCGATCATTGGCGCGAGGAAATCCGGGCCATGCGCGAGCGCCGGCATCGGATCGACGAAGAACACGCCCTTCAGCCCGGCGCGTTCCAGTTCGTCCATCTGCCAGCCGACGCCATACGCCGCATCGCCGACTCGCCCCGCGATCGACCGGTCGAGATTGTCGGCGAGGCTCGCGCCGTGCCGATGCAGGCGCGAGGACAATTCCGTGTCGATCGTGACGAGGACTTCGGCCATATGCTCGCCAGCGATGCCAACTCGGCGTTAACATCGCGTGTGCGTTTATCCGCTCCTTAACGCCTCGGCGCTATCCGCCTGCCTTGTATGGAGATGATCGACACGCGCTACGGCACGTTTCGCGGGCTGGTCCGGCTCGCGCTGACGCGGGCCGAACTCGCCCTTGGCGACGGGGGCGTGTCCTTGCCCGATCCGACCGCGATCCGCCGGCTGGTGTTCGTCTGCCACGGCAACATCTGCCGGAGCGCTTTCGCCGACGTGCTGGCGCGCAAACACGGCCTCAACACCGCCTCGTTCGGCCTGTCGACCGCCAACGACAAGCCCGCGCATCCCCCGGTCACGGCGGCGGCGGCGGCGATGGGGCATGATCTCGGCGCACACCGCTCGCTGCGCGTGCAGGATTACACCCCCGCCGAGGGCGATCTGCTGCTCGCGATGGAGACCCGCCATCTGCGCAAGCTCGCCGGCGACCCGGCGCTGGCGGCGATACCGCGCACGTTGCTCGGCCTCTACACGCGGCCGGCGACACCGCACCTGCACGATCCCTATGAACTCAGTGACGCCTATACACGCGCCTGCCTGAAGCGGATCGCCACCGCGATTCCCGTTCTTGCCGCCGCTTTTCCGGGTGCGGTGTCAGCGGCATTCTCGCCCCCATCTCCGTTCGTCCTGAGCGAAGTCGAAGGACGGGCCCGGAGCAAGGCGCCTGAGGCACGTGCTTCGACAGGCTCAGCACGAACGGATCAGACAGGGTCCGAGACCGCCTAACGCTTGAGCTTGGCGAGGATGCCGGTCACGTCGCGCAGCAGCGGCTTGGGATCAGCCCAGGACCATATGTAATAGCCGGTACGCGGGTTGAGGAACTCGGCGAGGTACGCCGCCGCCTCGCGCCATCGGCTGAACGGCGGACGCCCCGCGCCGGCGATATCGGGATCGCGCAGGATCTGAACGAGCCGCTTGGTGTCGGGGATGGCATAGCGCGCGCGGCGCGGGCGATAGGCGATCGTCGCGTCCGCGGGTTCACCCAGCACGGCGTGGCGATATTGCTCCCACGCGAAGCACGCGCCCGCCTGGCTGGCGAGCGGCAGGCTCCCCCAGAAGCGGCCGTTGATCTCCATCAGCCAATAGCGCCCGGTCGCGGCTTCGTGGCGATATTCGACCATCGCCGGCCCTTCCCAGCCGATCGCGGCGAGCAACGCCTCGGACTTCGCCATTTGCTCGCGGTGCAGATCGGCCGACACGGTGGCGCACAACGTCGAGACGCCGCCGCTCGCCGGATATTCGCGCACGCGGCGATGCTGGAAGCGCAATCGTGCGGCACCGTCCGCCATCATCAGCATCTGGCCGAAGCCATAGCCGCCGACCCAGCTCTGCACGAGCGGATACGCGCCCAGCGCTTCGTAGCGCGAGAGCCGGCGCAGGAGGTCGTCCGGCGTGCCAGCGTATTCCGCTTTCTCGAACGCAAGCCCCGCAGCATCGAGCCGGGCGAACATCGCCGGCGGGTCGCTCCATTTGAGCACAACCGGATAGGCGAGCGTCGTGGCACGCTCGGCGAGCGGCTCACCGATGCGCGGTTGCCAGCTCTCGGGCGTGCGGATGCCAACCGATCGCGCCGCCTCCAGCGTCTTGAGCTTGTCGAGCACGATGTCGAGCTTCGCCCTGCGCGGCGTCAGCACCCGGCATGCGCCGATCGTGTCGGGCAACGCGGCCAAGTCTAGCAAATCGCCCTCGCTGATCGAGATCAGCGCAGCGGCGGCGGTTTCTGCGATCAGATCGGGCAGCCATTCGGCCAACGCATGATGCTTGGGCCGCAGCACGAACCGCGTGCAATAGCGCGATGCGCCGCCCACCGAATAGGCGGACCGCCCGATTCCGATGACCGGCACCCCAAACCGTCCCAACTCCCGCACGACGGTCAGCCCGATCGCGGTATCCACCCCGAGAACGATCGCGGAGGGGAGAGGATGCGGGCGGTTCATCGCGATCGACCCTGCCGCCCGCTCGTAAGCTTGGCAAGCCGGTCCACGTACCGTCCAGACGTTGTATCGGAAAAATGGTCGGGGAGACAGGATTCGAACCTGCGACATCCTGCTCCCAAAGCAGGCGCGCTACCAGACTGCGCCACTCCCCGACGCGGGAGGCGCCCCTTTAGGCGAAGCGGTTCGCGAAGAGCAAGCGCTCATCGCGAACCGCCGCAGACTGTTTACGGCTGGGTGGCGCCGTCGGCAGTCTTGGCCGCCGAATCGCCGACCTTTTTAGCGCTGTCGCCGATATCCTTGGCCGCGCCGGACACGGCATCGGTGCGAATCGTGTCGTTCTTGCTCTTGTTCATCAGGAACATCGAGCCGATCACCAGCGCGAACGCCAGGACGATCGCGATCAGCCATGTCGCACCGCTGCCGCGTCGCTCGACGATCGTGGTATGCGGGGTGTCGGTCACACGGTCATCGCTCATCACTCGGCTCCTCGTCCTATGTGTTTACAAAACGAGGAGGCACGCGCGATTGTTCCCGAACAGGCCCTGTCGATCAGAACGGCAGCTTGAAACCCGGCGGCAGCGGGATACCGCTCGTCATCTTCGCCATCGCGGCGCCCGACGCGGCATCGGCCTTGGCGCGCGCATCGTTGAACGCGGCGATGACGAGATCTTCGAGCATCTGCTTCTCGCTCACGGCGAGCAGCGATTCATCGATATTCAGCCCGATGATCCGCCCCTTCGCCGAAGCCGTGACCGTGACGAGCCCTCCGCCGGCCGCGCCCTGCACTTCGATCGTGTCGAGGCCGGCCTGCGCCTTTTCGAGTTCGGCCTGGACGTTCTGCGCCATGGCCATGATGTCTTCGAGATTGTTCATGCTTCACTCCGTTGCAGGGCTATGATGCGATCGAGTTCGTCGGGCAGGAGTTCCGCACCGGGAAACGCTTCGAACGCGGCTTTGACCACTGGCATCGCCAGAATTTCGAGACGGCGCTTCTCCTTGTCGGCATCGTCCTGCTCGCGCAGCGTCGGCGCGCCCGGCACGTCGGCGGTCGTCACCTTCCAGACCTTGCCGGTCAACCGCTTCAACTCGACGTTCAGATCACGCACCAGATCGGCGGAAATGGGCCGCGCCGAGCTGAGCACAACCTCGGGCGCGGCGAAATGGACGACACTGGCGCTGAAATAGACTTTCGAGGCGAGCGCCTGCTCGCCATTGTCGTCGAGATACGTCCTCAGCGCGGCGATCGTGTCCGGCAACGCGGCCTCGGCGGCCGGGGCGAGCGTCGGTGCGGCGGCGGGCGCGGCCGGTGCCGCCATCGAGACGCGGCCCTCCGCCAGCATCTTCGCGAGCTCGCCCGGATCGGGCAGCGTCGATGCGTGGACGAGCCGCAGCAGCGCCATCTCGCACGCCTCGATCGGCAGCGCGGCGCGGCCGACTTCCTCATGCGCCTTGAGCAGCAATTGCCAGAGCCGGTGCAGCGCCGCGAACGACAGCCCGCTCGCCCAGCCGGCGAGCGCGTCGCGCTCCTCGACCGATTGACCGGCGTCGATGCCGGCACCGAGCTTGACGAGAGTCGCGCCGTGAACCGTCTCCAGCAGCCCGCGCAACACGCTCAGCGGATCGACGCCGAAATCATATTGCCGCCGTAGCGATGCCAGTGCCCCTGCCCCATCACCAGCGAGCAGCAGCGCGAACAGATCACGCGTCGCGCCACGATCGGACAGGCCGAGCATGTCGCGCACAGCGTCCGCCCGCACGCCGCCGCCTTCTTGCCCCGCATGCGCGATCGCCTGATCGAGAATCGAAAGTCCGTCGCGGGCCGATCCTTCGGCCGCACGCGCGATCAGCCCAAGCGCTTCGGGTTCGGCCTCGACACCTTCGGCCCGCGACACAAAAGCGAAGTGCTCGGCGAGCTTCTCGGCGGGGATTCGGCGCAGATCGAACCGCTGGCAGCGCGACAGCACCGTCACCGGCACCTTGTTGACCTCGGTGGTCGCGAACAGGAACTTCACATGCGCCGGCGGCTCCTCGAGCGTCTTCAACAGCGCGTTGAAGGCGTTCTTCGAGAGCATATGGACTTCGTCGACGATGTAGATCTTGAACCGCGCCGACACCGCCGCATAGCGCGCCGCATCGATGATCTCGCGGACGTCGTCGACGCCGGTGTGGCTGGCGGCGTCCATTTCGATCACGTCGATATGGCGCCCCTCGGCGATTGCGCGGCACGGTTCGCATACACCGCACGGGTCGATGGTCGGGCCGCCCTGCCCGTCCGGGCCGATGCAGTTGAGCGCCTTGGCGATCAGCCGCGCGGTCGAGGTCTTGCCGACCCCGCGCACGCCGGTCATCAGAAACGCATGCGCGAGCCGATCGCGTTTGATCGCATTGCCGAGCGTCTGCACCATCGCATCCTGGCCGATCAGCTCGGCAAAGGTCTGCGGCCGGTATTTCCGCGCGAGAACGCGGTACGCCTCGGCTTTGGGCTGCGGAGGTTCACCAAGATCGAAGGAGTCGGACATGGCGGCTATGTAGGCATGGCGATGTGCGTTGTCGAAGCTTTGGTGTCCTCCGTGTCACCTCACTTGGTCGGATACTCCTTCGCCTCTTCGAGCACCGGCAGAGTCACCTCGCCGGTCGCCGCCCATTCGGTGCCGCGCAGCAGCAACGTCTGGAGCGGCTGGAAGTGGAGTGAGACCTCGTCATGCCCCAGCGTGATCGAGAAGACGCGGCCCTTGCCGTAATCCTGAGTCCACACCTGCGGGTGATCGGCGTCCATCCCCTTCATCGCCTTGAGCTTCTCGGGCGTATAGGCGGCAATCGGATATTTCGGCCCGGTCAGCTTGGGATCATAGCTCGCCGAGCTGTCGCGCGCGGTGGCGAGGACGTGGAGCTTGGCGCCGGGCGCGAAGCTCATGTTGGTGTACATGTCGTCGTTGTACGTCCAGATATACTCGCGCATCCCCGCCGTGATCGGGTTGTCGCGATCGACGATATGGATCGGGAACGCACCCGGCGGCGAACGGCGGCTGCCGTGGATCGGGTCCATCACCCCGCCGACCAGCGCCTTATACTCGGGCCAGTTATACCCCCAGGTGAACGACGAATGGTAGGCGACCAACCCGCCGCCCTGCTTCACATAATCGAACAGCGCCTTTTCGGCTTCAGGCGACCAGCGGTGTTCCTTCTGGTCATCATACACCCAGCGGCTCGAATAGTTGAGCAGCACCACGTCATAGCCTTTCAGCATCGCGAGATTGCCCTGGTCGAAATCCTCGGTGACGCGGACGTCGAAGCGGCCGGTGTCCTGCATCATCGTGCGCAGCATGTTGTCGATGCCGGTCCAGTCATGCTCGTAGCTGTTCTGGCCGCTGATGATGAGGACACGAATGCGCTTTTCGGTCGGGTCGGCCGGGATGGCGACGCGCTGAACGGTCTCGGGCGGGCGGTAACTGGGGTGGACGATCACCTGCGCGCCAGCGGGCACGACACCAAAAGCCAGCAAGGCAGCCGTCATCATTCGGTACTTCATGCCGTCTCTCCCGTTTTATATCGGTTCAACACTCAGGCGGTAAGCGGTGCGCGCTCGCGGTCTTTCGCGGTGGCCGCGTTCATCGGCCAGAACAGGATCACCACCGCCTGAAGCATGAGCAGCACGATCGGCCAGCCGTAATAGGACCAGCGAATCGTCGCGCGCGCACCATCGCTGACATGGTCGGGCGTGAAGGCGGCGAAGGCGAGCGCATAGGCGATCGCGGCGGTGCCCATCGCCATGCCGATCTTGGTGGCGAGGCTGATGCCGGAGGACAGCAGCCCTTCATTGCGCACTCCAAAGCGCGCCTCGTGGTAATCGACCGCCTCCGCCGCCATCGCGAAGATGCCGGTGATCGTCATCGAGGTCGCGATCGACGCGGCGAAATAGAGCGACAGGAACGCCACCGGGTTCGCCTCGGTGAAGGGCAGCGCCGCGAACAGCGCGATCGACAGCACCAGCGCGCCGAAACAGCCCGTGCGGATGCCCGTCCGCGACAGGATCGGCGGCGCGAGGAACGCCGAGAGCAGCAGCAGCCCCGAGATCGCCGGCAGCATCACCGAGATCATCCACGGCCGCCCGAGCACATGGATCGCGAAGAACGCCGTCACCGAGATCATCGCGCCGAAGCGCACGAAATAGAGCAAGGCGAACAGGAAGCAGACCCACCACGCCCGGTTGCGCAGCATCTCGCCGATGCCGGTGAAAACCGGCATGCCGACCGGCGCGGCATCGTGGAAACGCTCGCGGCAATTGCGGAACAACGCGGTGAGCGCGACCAGCGACAGCGCGGCGAACAGCACCGCGACGAGCAGGAACCCGCGCCGTTCGTCGCCGCCGCCGAACAGCCCGACCAGCGGCATCGTCGCCGCCGTGCCGAGAATCACCGACACCGACGTGCCGATCGATCGCATACTGCCGAGCTTCAGACGTTCGTCAGTCGCCTCGGTCATCATCGGCATCAGCGCGGTATAGGGGATCGAGCCGAACGACATCAGCACGCCGAGCAGGTTGAAGGTGACGAACGCCCAGACGAGCTGCGCATCGACACCCCAGTCCGGCACCAGGAAGATCGCGAGGAAGATCCCGCAGTAGGGCAATGCGGTGAACAGGAAGTACGGGCGTGTCCGCCCCCAGCGCGTGCGCGTGCGATCGACCAGGATGCCGACGCCAATGTCGATGACCGCATCGAGCAGCCGCGCGGTGAGGAACAACGTCCCCACCGCCGCGGCCGGTAGCTTGAGCACGACGGTGTAATAATACAGCAGAAACGCACTGACCATATTATAGGCCAGGCTGTACCCGAAGTCGCCGAACCCGTAGCTGAGCTTCTCGACGAAGCCCAGCTTCGGCGCCCCCCTCACCGCCGCCCGCATCGCGTCAGCCCTCCAGCGTCGCGCGCGTCCGTTCGAGCGATTCGAGCGCAGGCGCGGTCGGTTTGTATTCGAGCCCGTAGGCGCCGGTATAGCCAAGCTCGTCGAGCGCCTTGAGCGTCGCGGGCCAATCGATCGTACCCGTGCCGGGCTCGTGGCGGCCGGGCGTGTCGGCGAGTTGGACGTGCGCGACGAGATGCACGCGGCCGTTCAACACATCGGCCATGTCCTCGCCCATCACCACCGAATGGTACACGTCGTAGAGCAGCCGCAGATTAGGGCTGTCGACCGCTTCGATGATATCGAGCGCGAGCTTTGTGCTGACGAGGAACATGCCGGGATGCTCGACGCGATCGTTGAGCGGCTCGAGCACGAGCAGGATGCCGGCCTCTTCGGCAAGTGCGGCGGCTTGCTTGAGCGCGTCGATCGCGGCGGCGACATGCTCCTGCTGGCTCACGCCCTCCCGCGTGAAGCCCGAGGCGACGACGAGCGGCGGCGAGCCGAGCGTCTTGGCGGTGACGAGGCTCTCGCGCACCGCTTGCAGGAATTCGCCGTGCTGGGCGGGATCGACGATGCTGCGGCGGGGTTCGACGACGATGCCGGTCAGCTTCACGCCGGTTTCGGCCAGCGATTCGGCGATCGCGTCGACATCCTTGTCGCGCCACAGATGGAATTCGACCGTGTCATAGCCCGCCGCGCGCGCCGCGCGGATACGATCGGGCATGGCCGGATGTTCTTCCGCGAAAATCCACTCGACACACGGTGACAATTTCGGGGAAACCTGCATGTTCATTCAACCTCTCCATTGGCGCTTTGGCGCTGAACACGCTTGTGTGTCCGCGCCTGGCCGATCTCGTTCGATCCGCCCACGCCGTGCTTTCATTTATAATTAGAACTTCAATTCTTTATGTCGAGCGTAAAATACGTTCGCATACGCACAAGATTGTTGCGCCGCAGCAGTATCGGCGCATCTGCGCGTTTTTGATCCAGGTCATTGCGCCCCTGCTTGACACCATCGCGAATCAGATATTATTGGAACCATTATTTTATTTCGAATGACGACAGTCATCGTTGTGGGGAGGATGGTTCACATGCGCTACAACTCGATTCGGGTTCTGATGGCTGGAGCAAGCCTGCTGGCGAGCAGCGCCGCGATGGCCCAGCAAGCACCGGCCACCGCGCCGGGCGACGACACGATCCCGGACATCATCGTCACCGCGCAGAACCGCGCCGAGAGTGTGCAGGACGTGCCGATCGCGATCTCGGTGATCAGCGGCGACACGCTGAAGGCGCAGGGCGTGACCGATTTCACCTCGGTCGCCAAAGTCTCGCCTGCGCTTCAGGTGACGAGCGACACCACCAACACGCGCGTCAGCGTGCGCGGCATCGGTACGCTCAGCAACAACGAGGCGCAGGACCAGTCGGTCGCGGTCAATATCGATGGCGAGTATATCAACCGCCCGACCATCCTGAACGCGGCGATCTTCGATCTCGAACGCGTCGAGGTGCTGCGCGGCCCGCAGGGCACATTGTATGGCCGCAACTCGACCGCCGGCGCGGTCAATTTCATCACGCGCAAGCCTGGCGACGAATTCCGCGTCAACGGATCGGTCAGCTATGGCAATTATAATGCGGTGATCGCCGAGGGCGGCGTCGACGTTCCGCTCGGCGACGTCGGTGCGTTCCGCGTGGCGGGCACCTATTCCTACCACGACGGCTATGTTTACAGCCCGAACACGCCAATCTCGCTTCCGCAGTTCAAAGCGGACGACGGCGGGCATCGCAGCGGCAATGACAACACCTGGGGCGTGCGCGGCTCGCTGCGGCTCGAACCGCTTGCGGGTCTCGAGATTAACGCCTCGGTCGAACACGACGAGATGCACATCATCCCGGCGGTGCAGGCGTATCAGGATCTCAACGCCGCTGGCGGCTGCTCGGCGAGCGGCTTCGTCGAGGTCGGGCCAATCACGCCGGGCGTGCAGTGCATTCCGCAGAACACCAACTTCCTCAGCAAGGTCGATCGCGGCAATTACAATATGCCGCTGACCGGCGTCGGCAAGTTCGACCAGATCTCGACTGCGGTACGCGGCCGCATCGCCTATAATTTCGGCCCGGCGACGCTGACCTATACCGGCGGCTATCGCGAAACCTCGAACACCGGGTTCAACTCGCTCTCCCCCGCGTATGCCTTTTCCAATTTCGGCGCATCGGTGAAGACGCAAAGCCACGAACTGCGGCTGAACGGCGAGGAAGGCCGCTTCAAATGGCAGTTCGGCGGGTTCTTCTTCAAGGAATTGCTGGACACCAACGGCGGCTTGTACAGCCCGTTCATCGGCCCAAAGGGTTCGTACATCACCTATCCGGTCCATCCTACCGACACCCAGAGCTGGTCGGCATTCGGGCAGGCGGAATATGGCCTCACCGACCAAATCACCGCGGTTGGCGGTTTGCGCTATACCAAGGACCGGCGCAGCGCGAACTTCTCCAACTACGGCTTCTCGTTCAATTCGGGCTATGTCGATCTGACCAAAACCTCGGCGGTGCCGACGCCAGTCCCGCTCTATTATTCGGGCGACAAGATCACCTGGCTCGGCGGGCTGAACTACAAGCCCAACAACGATACGCTGATCTACGCCAAAGTTTCGACCGGCTACAAGGCGGGCGGCTTCGACGCCACCGGGGCGAACTTCCGGCCCGAGAACAACACCGCGTATGAAGGTGGCCTAAAGCTCAATTACGGGCCTGGGCATCACAACATCTTCAACATTTCAGGCTTCTACTACGATTATAAGGACTTGCAGAACGACGTCCTGCTCAACAATGTTACGGGTGCGCAGACGCTCAATTCGGGCGCCGCGACGATATACGGCGTCGAGGCCGAATCGACGATCCGGCTGTCGCCGCGCGATACCTTCACTGCGTCGTTCAACTATCTGCACGCGCGCTACGACAACTTCATCGCGTCTTACGTCGTGCTCGACTCGGCGAACCCGAACCTGACCTCTCTCTCGACGGCCGAGAACCCCAACCTGAAGGGCAACCGGCTGCCGCAAGCACCGACGTTTGTGATCGGTGTCGGTTACGATCACGTCTTCGATCTCGGTTCGTCGGGCAAGCTCACGGCGCGCGCCTACTCGCGGTTCAAGAGCGATTACTATCTCGACTTCTACAATTACCGCGACTCGCAGCAGAAGGCCTATACCCAGACCGACCTGAGCCTGGAGTACAGGCCGGAGAACGGGAAATTCGGGGTGCAGGTGTTTGCCCGCAACCTCGAGAACATCCGGCCGCTGGTGTATGCCTCCTACGTTGCGGCCGGGACCGACGATATCATCAACTGGCAGTTCAGTGCGCCGCGCACCTACGGCGCGCGGGTGTCGATCGACTTCTGATCGATCAGGAGACATGACCGTGAGTGAGGCAAAGCAGTGGAACCGGCGTGAGCTGATCGGCGGCATTGCCTTGCTCGCGGCGGCGATCGGCGTGCCGGCGGCAGTGGTGTCGCTCTCGGCCTTATCGGCAGACGACGCACCGACCGACCGGCAGCGCGCGATCATCACCGCCGCCAGCCAGCACGTCATCCCGCGCACCGCGACGCCGGGCGCGGGCGACGTGGGGGTCGGCGATTTCGTGATCCTCGCGCTGGCGCACGGCCTGGACGGCACCCGCGCGCCGAGCGGAGCGGCGGGCATGCCACAGCTCGCACGCTTCCAGCGCCCGGACGGATCGCTCCGCTTCCTTGACTGGCTAGAGGATGCGCTCGACGCGCGCGGACGCAGCGACTGGCTGGCGCGCAAACCCGCCGAACAAAGCGCCGCGCTCGCCCGGCTCGATGCCGAGGCGTTCGCGCAAGGCGCCGACAAACACCCGTGGCGCGCGCTCAAGGCGCTGATCCTCACTGGCTATTACACATCGCAAGCGGGTGGGTCGCGGGAGCTACGCTACGTGCTCGATCCCGGCCGCTTCGATCCCGACCTACCGCTTGCCCCGCATACCCCCGCCTTTTCCAGCGACTGGAGCGCGGTCGATTTCGGATGACCCAGATGAACACTCCTGAATTCGACGCGATCGTGGTCGGCTCCGGCATCACCGGCGGCTGGGCGGCCAAGGAACTGACCGAGGCGGGCCTACGCGTGCTGATGATCGAGCGCGGGCGCAAGATCGAGCATCAGGTCGATTATGAAACCGAGACCAAGGCGCCGTGGGACATGCCGTTCCGGGGCCTCGGCGACGCGGAACTCTACCGCGAGGAATATCCGGTGCAGGCGCTCAACCGGCATTTCACCGAATTCACGCAGGGGCATTTCGTAAATGATGGCGAGAACCCCTATTCCACCGCGCCGGGCAGCGATTTCACCTGGTTCCGCAGCTATCAGCTCGGCGGACGCTCACTCACATGGGGGCGGCAATCGTACCGTTGGTCGGACTATGATTTCGGCGCGAACAAGCGCGACGGCCACGGCACCGACTGGCCGATCCGCTACGCCGATCTGGCACCGTGGTACGACAAGGTCGAGGAGTTCATCGGCGTATCGGGCGCGGCCGAGGGGCTGAAACAATTACCCGACGGCAAGTTCCAGCCGCCGATGGCGCTCAATGCGGTCGAGCAGCATGTGCGCGGCGTGCTGGCCGAACGCTATCCGGGCCGCGTGCTGACGATCGGCCGCACCGCCAATCTGACCGAGGCCAAGCCCGATCAGGGGCGCGGCGCCTGCCATTCGCGCAGCATCTGCGCGCGCGGGTGCTCCTATGGCGCGTATTTCTCGACGCAATCGAGCACCCTGCCCGCCGCGAAGAAAACCGGGCGGCTCACGCTCATCACCGACGCGATCGTCGAGAAGATCGAATACGATCCGGCAACCCAGCGCGTCACCGGCGTGCGCTGGTTCGACACCATCGACAACACGCGCAAGCAAGCGACCGCGCGAATCGTGTTCCTCAACGCAGGATCGTTCAACTCGAACCATCTGCTGCTCAACTCGACCAGCGAGGCGATGCCGCACGGACTCGCCAATGGCAGCGGCGTGCTCGGCACGCACATCATGGACCATGCCAACACATTATCGGCGGCGGCGCTGATGCCGGGGTTCGAAGGCCACACCAGCTTCGGAAACCGCCCGACCGGTGTGATCGTACCGCGCTACCGCAACATGGATGTGATGGACGGCATTGGCCACACGCGCGGCTTCTCGTTCCAGGGGGGCGCGCTGCAAAGCACGTGGACTCGCGCCAAGCGCGAAGCCGGCATCGGCGAAGACTATAAAGCTCGGATGCGCGACGTCGGGCCGTGGCGGATGGTGCTGGTCGGCTTCGCCGATTGCGTGCCGCGCGCGACCAACCGGCTGACTCTCGATCGCGTCAAGACCGACGCGCACGGCATCCCGCAGCTCAACGTCGCCTTCGCGTTCGGCAAGGAAGAACTCGCGGCGCTGGCGCAGGCCAAGGCCGAAGCGTCCGAGATGCTCACCGCCGCGGGCGGTCAGGTGCTGATGGGCTTCGACCGCCCCGGCCCTGGCGGCACCGCGATTCACGAGATGGGCGGCGCGCGGATGGGTTGGGACCCGGCGACCTCGGTGCTCAACCGCTGGAGTCAGGCGCATCAGATCGCCAACCTGTTCGTCACCGATGGCGCGCAGATGAGCAGCTCGGCGTGTCAGAACCCGTCGCTCACCTATATGGCGCTCACCGCGCGCGCGGCCGATGCGGCGGTGACGATGCTGAAAGAAGGAAAGATTTGAGCGCGATCGACCCCGCGGCGATGACGCCGCGGCAGAAGAGCCTCGCGTTCTTCACGCTCGTGATCGGGTTGGTGCTCGAAATCGTCGATCTGACGATCGTCAACACCGCGCTCCCCGCGATTCAGCGCGATTTCGGCGGCGATGGCGCGGCGGCGCAATGGATCGTGGCGGGCTATGCGCTCGCTTTCTCGGTGCTGCTGATCCTCGGCGGGCGCTTGGGTGACCTGTTCGGCGGGCGGGCGATGTTCCTGCTCGGCGTCGCCGGCTTCACCCTCGCCTCGCTCGCGTGCGGCGCGGCGGGAAGCGCGGACGCGCTGATCGCCGCGCGGGTGGCGCAGGGGGCGGCGGGCGCGATCATGGCGCCGCAGGTGCTGACGATGATCCAGCTGCTGTACACGCCGGTCGAGCGGATTTCGCGGCTCGCATGGTTCGGGGTGATCGGCGGGCTCGCCGCGATCTCGGGGCCGATCCTTGGCGGGGTATTGATCGCGGCGAACATCGGCGGACTGGGCTGGCGCACCGTGTTCCTCATCAACGGGCCGGTCGGCGTGCTCGCGCTTGTCGCCGGCTGGTGGCTGCTGCCGCGCCACCGTGCGGAGCATCGCGTGCGAATCGACCTGATCGGCACGGCGCTGTTCGGCGTGGCGCTGGCGGCTTTGTTCTTTCCGCTCGTCCAAAGCGAACACGCCGCCTTCGGCGCGAGGAGCGCGCTGCTGCTGCTCGGCGGCTTGGCTCTGCTCGTCTTCATGTGGCGGCTGCTCAAGCGGCGCGCGGCGCGCGGCGCGCCGGTGGTGTTCGATCCGGCGCTGCTGTCGAACGCGGTGTTTCGAGGGGGCCTCGGCATCGCATTGGCCTTTTCCGCCGCCAACACCGGCTTTCTGTTCCTGTTCGCCTATACGCTCCAGAAACTGTCGGGGTTCACGCCGCTTCAGGCCGGATTGATCCACGTGCCGTTCAGCGCGGGCGTGATGTTCGGTATGGCGGTGCTCGGGCGCACCTACGCACGACGCGCGGGCAAGTGGCTGATCGTCGGCGGCGCGGGCCTGCTTGCGCTGTTCTACGGCGGCACGCTCGGCTGGATCGCAAGCGCTACGCACGGCCTCTGGACGCTGTTGCCGCTGGTGCTCGTCGCGGGCGTCGGCATGGGCATGGTGTCGGCACCGATCGCGCCGATCGCTGTGTCGCGAGTCGAGCGTGGCCATGCCGGCGCGGCGAGCGGCATCCTCAAGACGGTGCAGCAGATCGGCGGCGCGTTCGGCGTGGCCCTGGTCGGCGGCGCGTTCTTCGCGATCGGTGGCGAGCGAAGTCTGGTCGGCTCGATTGTGGTGATCGAAGTGCTGTTGCTGGCCTGCGCGCTGTGCGCGGCGACCCTGCCGCGCGCGATCTTCGAACCTGCCTGATCGCACCTTCGATATTGGAATTGCGTTCTCATCACCCTCGGGAAAAACGATGAGCAAGCGCAAACATCCTGTGGCCGGCGCTTGACAACAACGTCTTCCGAATACTATCGAAATACGAACGCTAATTCTAAAATGGAGGAGGGGAAAAATGCGGTTTTCGGTGTTCCTCAACGCTCGTTCGACAAAGCCAGAAGAAGACGGTCGCCTCATCACCGATCTGATCGACCATGCCGAGCGCGCCGGCGATCTCGGTTTCTCGGCGATCTTCATGCCAGATCACCATTTCAACGGGTACATGCCGGTCGCGAGCGATAGCTTCCTGCTCGCCGCTTATCTCGCCGCGCGGATGCCCGAGATGTATTTCGGCTTCTCGGTGGTGTCGGTGCCGCTGCACCATCCCGTGCGCTTCGCCGAACGGATCAACGTGCTCGACCATCTCACCAAGGGCAAGCTGCTCGTCGGCATCGGCTCGGGCACCACGCCCGAGGAGATGATCGGCTTCGCGGTCAACTACAAGGAAGCCAGCGCGCTCGCCGAGAAGAACCTCGCGACCGCCGAAGAACTCTGGGCGAAGCGGATGGACGATCCCGCCGTGGTGATCGACAACGGGCCGTATCAGGGGCGCGTGCTCCAGCGCATCACGCCGACACCCTATGGCGAGCACCACGCCCGGCTGATGCCGGTCGCCTTCCGCGAATCGAGCGCGCGCCGCGCCGCCGAGAACGCCTGGCCCGCCTTCATCCCGGCCTTCACCCCGCCGCAGATCTACGGCACCGAGCCACTCGCGCACGTCACCAAGCATTTCGGCAACTATCGCCGCCTGCTCGATGAGGCTGGCCACGACCAAGCCGCGATCGCGGCGGCGCTCGACTGGACGACGCACACCTATCAGTGTGTCCACATCGCCGAGACCGACGAACAGGCGCGCGAGGAACTTGAGATCATCCTCAAGGGCTATCAGGACGCGGTCGATCGCGAGAACGCGTTCAACCGCCGTGCCGAGGCGGACGACGCCAACAAGAAGCAAGACGTCAACGTCAACGCGCTCGACGATGGCTGGATCGGGACGTGGTGCCTGTACGGCTCGCCCGAAACGGTGATCGAACACCTCAAGCCGTACCAGGAACTCGGCATCGGCAACGTGCTGTGCGGCACCACCACCGGCCCGCTCACCGAGCAGCGGCTCGGCTTCGCCAACCAGACACTTGACCTGCTTTCGAGCAAGGTCATGCCCGCGTTCGCCTGATGGCGCGCCGGGTCGTCGGGATCGGCGGCACGCTCAGGCCGCGGTCGTCGAGCGAAATGCTCGCGCGCGCGGTGCTGGCGGAATGTGCGGCGCTGGGTGCGGAGGCGGTGATGTTCGACGGCATCGCACTCAGCGAGCTGCCGCACTTCAACCCAGAGGCGCCGACCCGCAACGCCGCCGAGCAGGCGCTGGTCGCAGCGGTACGCGCGGCCGATGCGCTGGTGATCGCCAGCCCCGGCTATCACGGCGGCGTCTCCGGCCTCGTCAAGAACGCGATCGACCTGCTCGAAGACACCCGCGGCGACGCGCGCGTCTATTTCGACGGGATGCCGATCGGGCTGATCGTCTCGGCGGCGGGATGGCAGGCGGGCGGCGTGACGCTCGCCGCGTTGCGCGGCATCGTCCACGCGATGCGCGGCTGGCCGACCCCGGTCGGCATCGCGATCAACTCGATCGAACAGAAGCCGTTCGGTGCCGACGGCACGCTCATCGATGCCGGTATCGCCGCGCAGGTGGCGTTGCAGGCGCGCCAGATCATGACGTTCGGAGTATCGGAGGCGGCATGACCCGCGCATTGACCCTGACCGAAGCCGCCACGCTGACGGCGGGCGCGACGATGTGGACGAGCGTTGCGATTGCGGACGCGGATATCCCGTCGTTCAGCATGGCCGACGGACCGATGGGAATCGCCAGCGGCCGGATCGACGAGCGCGAAGTCTCGCTGCTCAGCCCCTGCCCCACCGCGCTCGGCGCGAGCTGGAACGTCGCGCTGGTCGCCGAGGTCGGTCGGATGATCGGCGGCGACGCGGTCGCGCGCGACGTCGATGCGGTGCTCGCGCCCAACGTCAACCTCGCGCGAAGCCCGCTCGCTGGCCGCGCCTTCGAATATTTCTCGGAAGATCCGCTGCTGGCGGGCGTGCTCGGTGCGGCGTGGATCACTGGACTGCAATCGACCGGCACCGGATCGGTCGCCAAACACCTCGTCTGCAACGACAGCGAGACCGGGCGCGACTTCGTCGATGTCCGGGTCGATGAACGCACACTGCGCGAAGTGTATTTGCTGCCGTTCGAGCTCGCCGCCGCCGCCGGCTGCGTGGGGATGCTGGCCGCGTATAATCGCGTCAACGGCGATTGGTGCTCGGAACAGGCGCACGTCATCACCCGCATCGTCAAGGACGAATGGCGCTTCCCCTATCTGGTGATGAGCGACTGGTTCGGCACGCATTCGACCGAGGGCACGATCACCAGCGGACTCGATCTGGAGATGCCCGGCCCGGCGCGCTTCATGGGGCCGAAAATCGCCGAGGCGGTGACGGCCGGCCGGGTAGATCCCGCCCGCGTGCGCGATGCCGCAGCGCGCGTCGCCGCGACCGCGCGGCGCGTGACCGGACCGAAGACCCCGCCCGCACCCGAAGAGGCCGCCGATATTCTCGAACAGGCCGCCGCCGAAGGCTTCGTGCTGCTGCGCAACCAAGGCGATCTGCTGCCGCTCGCGCCCGGCGTAGTGAAGCGGATCGCGGTGATCGGCCCGAACGCCGCCGCGCCCTGCTATCAGGGCGGCACCTTCGCCAAAATCTCGGTATCGCCCGACACGCCGACGCCGGTCGCCGCGATCCGCGCGCGCTATGGCGCCGACTGCGAGATCGTGTTCGAACCCGGCGTCGATCCGCAACCGCGCCTGCCCGCAATGCCGGTAGCACCTGGTCGCGACATCGGCGACGGCTGCGTGAGCGGCATGACGCTCGACTATTTCGACAGCACGGATTGCTCGGGCACACCGCGCTTCAGCGAGACGCGCGCGACCAACTCGTTGGTATGGTTCGTCGGCGTCCACGATCAGGGCCGGTTCGACCAGCCCGGCTCGGTGCGCGCCAGCGGGCTATTCCGTGCGGAAACCGATGGCGCGCATCGCTTCTATCTCGGCGCGACCGGCCTCGCCCGGCTGCTCATCGATGGGCGCGAAGTGCTGCGCGGCGGCCGCGAACTGCCCGCCAAGGATGTGATGGGCGCGCTGAAAAGCGGCGATGCCGATAGTGTCGAGGTCATGCTTTCGGCCGGACAGGAGGTGCGCGTCACCGTCGAGTTCGGCTATACGCCGGCGCGCGTTCATGGCCTGTGGTACGGCCTCCGCGCCCCCGACAGCCCGGCGGCGATGCTCGCCCGCGCGGTCGCGGCAGCGCGCGATGCCGATGCGGTGTTCCTGATCGTCGGCGAAACCTCCGATTCGAGCGTCGAAAGCAAGGACCGGCCCGACACCAGGCTCGCGCCCGAGCAACTCGCGCTGATCGAGGCGGTCGCCGCCGCGAACCCGCGCACCGCCGCGATCGTCAACGTCGGCCACGCCTTCGATGCCGAATGGGGCGATCAGGTCGCCGCGCTGATGGTGGCATGGTATCCGGGCCAAGGTTTCGCGCCCGCGCTCGCGAGCGTGCTGTCGGGCGACCGCGAGCCGGGCGGGCGGATGCCGGTCAGTATCGCGCGCGCCGAATCGGAATATTGCGGCTATGCGCTGACCCCCGATGCCGACGGGCGGCTCGCCTATGACGAGGGCACCCGCTTCGGCTATCGCGGGCTGATCGCCAACGGCACGCCGGCGCGCCACGCACTCGGCAGTGGCTTCGGCTATGCGCGGTTCGACTGGTCGGACGTGCGCATCGAGGACGGCGCGGTGTCGGTGCTGGTGCGCAACGTCTCGGCGCGAGCCGGCGCGGAGGTGGTGCAGGTGTATCGCGACGCGCCCGAATGTGCGCTGCTCGGTTTTGCGAAAGTGTCGCTCGCTCCCGCCGAACAACGTCGCGTCGAGATCGCCGTCGAACCGCGCCTGCTGCGGCTATGGGCGGAGGATGGTTGGGCCGAAATCACCGGCGAAATCGCCTTGCGTGTCGCGCGCGACGCGGAAGATGCCGGGCTGGTGGTTACGCTCTCGCGGTAAGCAAAATCCTCCGCATGAGCGGAGGATTTCACCGTGTCCGCAACATCCCGTTGGCTTCCAGCCAGCGCCGGAATCCCTCGATCCAGTCGGTCGTCGTGGTTCTGGCCGCGCCCAGCCCGAAGCCGTGGCCGCCACGCTGATAGAGGTGGAACTCGACCAGCGCATGTGCCTTCGACCAGCTTTTGATCAGGCCGGTGCCGCCCGTCCAGAACAACGGATCGTCGCTCGCCAGCGCCACGAACATCGGCGGCGCACCAGCGGGCGCCTGCACCGCATCGAGCGGACCGTAGATCGGCGCGATGAACGCCGGCCGCGCGGCGGGATCGCCTGCGAGCGCGACACTCAGCGTCGTGAAGGCGCCCGCCGAAAAGCCCATCATGCCGATCCGCGCCGGGTCGATCTTCCATTCCGCCGCACGAGCATGAACCAGTTTCAGCGCGGCGATGCCGTCGGCAAGCGCTTCCGGGGGCGTGCCCGCCGGAGGGCGGAAGCTCGCAGGGCCGGTGCCGGTACGGACCGCGATCATCTCACGACGATAGGTGGCGAAATCGGCCGGTGTCGCGAGCGTGCGATATTTGAGCACGAACGCGGCGATGCCATGATCGGCGAGCCAATGCGCGACCCGATAGCCCTCGGTATCGATCGCGAGGCCGAGGAAGCCGCCACCCGGCGCGACGATCACCGCCGCACCGGTCTCGGCCCCGGCGGGTGGCAGCACCGGGGTCAGCGTCGCCTCGGAGACGTTGCGGACACCGAGATCGCCGTTGATCCACTGCCATTGTTCGGGTGGCATCGCGGGTTTCTTCGGCGTGCCGAGCGCGATTTCGGCCGGCACCTCGGGACGATGCGCCAGCGCGATCGTGAACGCAGGCGGCGCATCGGCGGCGATGGCGGGCACGGCGGCGAGCAGCGCGAGCGCGGCGAGTGCGACTCGCACCACTCAGCGCCCCGCCAGCGCGGGCGTGCCGCCGCGCAGGGACGCGGCCAGCGCGACCAAGGTGACCGCCAGCGCGGCGATACCCGCGATCAGGAACGCGCCCTGCATCGATCCGGCGGCGAGATCGAGCCGGTGGACGATCAGCGGCGACACGAACTGGCCGAGGAAGAAAGCGCTGCTCCAGATGCCCATGCCGCGCCCGCGATGCGCGAACGGGAATTTGGTCTGCGCCCAGGCGATCAGCGTCGGCACCGCCATGCCGGCAGCGGTCTGCTGGAGGCAGAGTGATGCAAACAGCACCGGCACCGTCCGCGCCAGCCCGAGTCCGGCGAGGCCCAGCCCCATCAGGGCAAGGAAGGTCGCGATCTGCACGGCGTTGCCGCGCCCGGAGAGCAAACGGAAGATCACCGCGCCGAGCATGATGAACAGACTGGGAATCGCCGTCATCCGGCCGACCGCTGCCGGATCGTTGATGCCGATTTCCTGGAATACGATACTGCCGTTGACGATGAACACATAATAGAGCGCCGCGCAGAACAGCGTCGCCACCCCGACCACCACCGCCGAGGCGACCGGAAACGCACTCGCCGGTGGCGTTTCACCCGTGACGGCCTTCGCTTCGGGCGGCTTCGGCTCGAACAGGTAACGCACCATCGCGAAGAAGATCGGGAAGGCGACCAGATAGACGAGGAACCCGCCGTTCCACCGCATCGAAGCGACCGTGCCCGACAGCAATATCACGCCCGACGCCAGGAACGGCCCCGCCATGCCTTGCAGGAACAGCCAGTTGCGCCGCCCGCGATCGTCCCAATAATCGCCGATCAGCGTGTTGACGATCGTCAGGATGCCCGCCTCGCACACGCCCAGCATCAGCCGCGTCGCGAGGATCGAATCGAGGCTTTGCAGGAAGAACGGCAGCGTACCGAACACGCCGTAGAGCAAGGTGCAGCCGAGCAGCAGCGGCCGCCTGCCGAAGCGATCGACGAAAAAGCCCATGAACGGTGCGAGGATCGCGATGGTCAGGCCGGGCGCCGTCACCATCAGCGGCACCTTGGTCTTGGCGTCGGGATCGTCGGCGAAATGCTGGATCATCGCCGCGACGATCGGGAACATCGAAACGATCGCGAAGATCGGCAGGAATCCCGCCGCCACCACCGTAATCCCTTGCGGGCGGAGCGTGAGACCTGTGAAGAAGGAGCGTATCGCGCGCATCTGAATCCTCCCATCGGACGGAGTTATGCCGTCTCGCTGCTTGACGAGACATGCGCTAACAAAATAGAATAGTAATTACAAATATAACATTGGAGAGTGGCGATGCGGCGATTGCGAATGGGGATGATCGGCGGCGGCCCCGGATCGTTCATCGGCCCGGTCCATCGCATCGCGGCGGAACTGGACCGCGAAATCGAGTTGGTCGCGGGTGCGTTCTCCAGCAACGCCGGGCGCTCACGTGCGGCGGGCGAGCAATACCGCATCGACCCGAGTCGCGCCTATGCCGATGTCGCCGCGCTGATCGCGGGAGAGACGGCCCGCGCGGACGGGGTCGATTTCGTCACGATCGTCAGCCCCAACCATCACCACCTTCCCGCCGCGCGCGCCGCGCTCGCGGCCGGCATCCCGGTACTGAGCGACAAGCCCGCGACCGCGACGCTGGCCGAGGCGCAGGAACTCGCCGATGTGGTGCGTGGCGCCGCCCTGCCTTATGCGCTCACCTACACCTATTCGGGCTATCCCCTGGTGCGCGAGGCGCGCGCGCGGATCGCAGCGGGCGCGCTGGGCACGATCCGCAAGGTCGTGGTCGAATATCCACAAGGCTGGCTCGCGGGCGAAGCCAGCGGCAAACAGGCCGAGTGGCGAGTCGATCCGGCCCGCGCGGGCGAAGGTGGCTGCATCGGCGACATCGGCGTGCATGCGCTCCATCTCGCCGAGTTCGTTACGGGCCTGCGCGTCACCGAACTGCTCGCCGATCTGGCGGCGGTGGTGCCGGGCCGTGCGCTCGACGACGATTGCACCGTGCTGCTGCGCTTCGAGAACGGCGCGCGCGGCGTGCTGCTCACCTCGCAGATCGAGATCGGCGAACTCAACGGTTTGCGCATCCGCGCTTATGGTGATCGTGGCGGGCTGGTGTGGAAGCAGGAAGAACCCAACAGCCTGACGCTCTACGATCTCGACGGCGGCTGCTCAATGGTGCGCGCCGGCACCGCGCTGCTCGGCGCCGATGCGGCGGCGCGCACGCGCACGCCGGGCGGGCATCCCGAGGGTTATCTGGAAGCGTTCGCCAATCTCTACCGCGATTTCGCCGCACTGCTGCGCGGCGAGCCGGCGCCGTTGCTGCCCGGCATCGAGGATGGCTTGCGCGGCATGGCGTTCATCGCGACCGCAGTCGCCGCCAGCCGTGATCGTGCCGGCTGGGTGCCGTTGAGCGTCTGAGCAATGCCCGGCTCAACACTCGACGACGTTGACGGCGAGCCCGCCAAGCGAAGTCTCCTTGTAGCGCTCGGACATGTCGAGGCCGGTGCGGCGCATCGTCTCGATCACCTGATCGAGACTGACGCGGTGCGTGCCGTCGCCGAGCATCGCCAGCCGCGTCGCCTCGATCGCCTTGATCGATCCTACCGCGTTGCGCTCGATACACGGCACCTGCACCAGCCCGGCGACCGGATCGCAGGTGAGGCCGAGATTGTGCTCCATGCCGATCTCGGCGGCATTCTCGATCTGCTCCGGGGTCGCGCCGAGCGCGGCGGCCAGCCCCGCCGCCGCCATCGAGCAGGCGACGCCGACCTCGCCCTGGCAACCTACCTCGGCGCCCGAGATCGAGGCATTCTCCTTGAACAGGAAGCCGATCGCCGCCGCCGTCAGCAGGAAATCCTCCACCCCGCGCGGCGTCGCGCTCGGCGCGAAGCGTTCGTAATAGCGCAGCACCGCCGGCACGATGCCGGCCGCGCCGTTGGTGGGCGCGGTGACGACCTTGCCGCCAGCGGCATTCTCCTCATTGACCGCGAGCGCCCACAGGTTGATCCAGTCGATCACCGTCAGCGGATCGGCGAGCGCGCGTTCCTGCCGGGCGACCAATGTGCGGTGAATGCCGGGCGCGCGCCGCTTGACGCGCAAGCCGCCAGGCAGCTCGGCCATGTCGGAGCGGATGCCGCGATCGATGCAGGCCGCCATCGCGTCGCGAATCTCGGCAAGCCGCACCGAGACCTCCTCGGGCGCGAGCGTGGCTTCCTCGTTCTCGCGCATCAGTTCGGCGATCGTCTTGCCGGTGCGCAGGGCGAGCGCGAGCAGTTCGTCGCCCGAGCGGAAGCGGTTGGGAACGTCCCAACCGCCTTCGGGCGCGGCGTTGCGGCCGATCTCGTCCTGATCGAGCACCGCGCCGCCGCCGATCGAATAATAGGTCCGGCGCAGCGTCTCGACGCCGCTCGCGTCGAACGCGGCGAAAGTCATCGCATTGCTGTGAAAATCGAGCCGTTCGCGCGGGCGGAACAGCAGGTCGCTCGCTTCGTCGAACGCGATTCCGCGCGTGCCGCCGAGCATCAAGCGCCGATTGGCGCGGATCGCGGCGACCTCGCTATCGGCAACGTCGGGGTCGATCGTCGCGGGGACGTGCCCGGCGAGCCCGAGCAGGATTGCGCGGTCGGTGGCATGCCCCTTGCCGGTCAGCGCGAGCGAGCCGAACAGCAGCACTTCGACGCGCGCCGTGCCCTCGCCCGCAAGGCGCGCGAAATCGGCGGCGGCGCGCATCGGCCCCATCGTATGCGAACTCGACGGACCCACGCCGATCTTGAACAGGTCGAAAGTGCTGCTGACCATGACGCGCGGCCTATCAGCTTGATGCACCACAATCTTCCCTTTTCTGAAACGAGGACCACCGCATGAAGACGATCAAGGGACCGGCGATCTTCCTCGCCCAGTTCGCGGGCGACGCCGCGCCGTTCAACACGCTGGAAAGCATTGCCGGTTGGGCGGCGGGCCTCGGCTACAAGGGCGTGCAGATCCCGAGCTGGGACGCGCGGCTGTTCGATCTCGCACGTGCGGCCGATAGTCAGGACTATTGTGACGAGGTGCTCGGTCTGCTCGCCGACAAGGGCCTGACCCTCACTGAGCTATCGACGCATCTGCAAGGCCAGCTCGTCGCCGTGCATCCCGCCTATGACGCGCAGTTCGATGGCTTCGCCGCCGAGCACGTGCGCGGCAACCCGGCGGCGCGGCAGCAATGGGCGGTCGAGCAGATGCACCTCGCCGCGCGCGCCAGCCGGCGGCTCGGCCTGACCACGCACGCCAGCTTCTCGGGCGCGCTGGCGTGGCCTTATGTCTATCCCTGGCCGCAGCGCCCGGCCGGGCTGGTCGAGGATGCGTTCGACGAACTCGCGCGGCGCTGGAAGCCGATCCTCGACGTGTTCGACGAAAATGGGGTCGATGTCGCCTATGAGATCCACCCCGGCGAGGATCTGCACGACGGCGTCACGTTCGAGATGTTCCTCGAGCGGGTCGGCAACCATCCCCGCGCCAACATCCTCTACGATCCGTCGCATTTCGTGCTGCAACAGCTCGATTATCTCGCCTTCCTCGACATCTACCACGATCGCGTGAAATGCTTCCACGTCAAGGACGCCGAGTTTCGCCCGAACGGACGCTCGGGCGTGTACGGCGGCTATCAGCGCTGGGTCGATCGGCCCGGGCGGTTCCGCTCGCTCGGCGACGGACAGGTCGATTTCGCGCAAATCTTCTCCAAGATGGCGCAATATGACTTCGCCGGCTGGGCGGTGCTCGAATGGGAATGCGCGCTCAAGCACCCCGAGCAGGGTGCGGCCGAGGGGGCGCCGTTCATCGCCAAACACATCATCCGCGTGACCGACCACGCCTTCGACGATTTCGCGGCCGGCGGCAGCGACCGCGCGCTCAATGCGCGGATCATGGGGATCGGCTGACGCTGGGTGAGGGCGTTCGGCGTGCCGCCGGACTATGATTGTGGAACGGGCGCGCCGATCAATGCGCGCCCGCAGGTGTCTCCATGATTTCGGTCAGCACGCCGCCCATGTCCTTGGGGTGGACGAAGAACACCAACGTCCCGTGCGCGCCGATGCGCGGCTCGCCGAGTACGCGCGCGCCCTTGCTCTCAAACCATGTTTTCGCGGCGTGGATATCCGGCACCTCGTAGCAGACGTGATGCTGTCCGCCCGCCGGGTTCTTGGCGATGAAACCGTGGATCGGAGAGGCGGCGCCGAGCGGCTCGATCAATTCGATCTGCGCATTGGGGGTATCGACGAAGCACACTTTCACGCCCTGTGCAGGCAGATCGAACGGTTCGCCGATCGTCGTCGCGCCAAGCACGTCGCGGTACAGCGCGATCGACGTTTCGATCGACGGCGTCGCCACGCCGATATGGTTGAGCCGTCCGAGCTTCATGTCTCTCTCCCCAGTATCAGCGATCAGCCGAGCAGATCGCCTGCAAAATCAGATCCGTTGGAACGTGACAGCCCCAGCGATCAATTCTCCGCGTCGTCCGCCTTCGCGGCGGGCGGGGGCGGTGGCGGCGCGGGCATCTGGCCGAACACGTAACCGCATGCCTCGACCGTCTGGCGGATCGGCGCCTCGCTGCCCGGCCCGGCGAACACCGCATCGACGGGCACGTTGGCGGGATCGATCGCGCGGACCTTGATCGACTTGGCATGCGCGATCGCGACGGTCAGCGTCGTCACCACCGCATCCTGCGCGGTGTACGCGCCGCCGCCCGGAAACTCCCAATTGATGCCAAGCGCCGGGCCATTGTCCGCAGTGATCGTCACCGGACGAGGCGATGCCTTGGCGAAGGGCGGCTTGGGGATGAACTGGACCGAAACGGCGTTGGTGCCGGGCGCGCTGCGATCGCATCGCACCACCAGCCGCGCGTTGCCGTCCGCGCTGTGCGTCGAGACCGAGGTCGAGCCGAGATGCGTCGTCGGATCGATCTTCGCGACGGTCGTCCAGCCGGCCGGTGCCGGCACTGCGGCCGCAGCCTGGAGCAGCAACATCAGGATCATGGTTCGCCCTTTCGTCCCCCGCGATAGCGGTGGCGCACGCTTGGCAAATGCGCGGCGCCAAAACAAGACCGCCGCACACGCGGCTGCTTGCAACGCCGCCCCCTCATCGGCAAAGGAATGGGCAGGAGATCGGTATGCCAGAACAGAGCCTTTACCCCGTGCCCGCAGAGTGGGCGAAGCAAGCGCGCGTCGATGCGGCAGGGTATGACAAGCTCTACGGACGGTCGCTTGCCGATCCCGGCAGCTTCTGGCTCGAACAGGCGCGCCGGCTGGACTGGATCAAGCGGCCCGAAATCGCCGGCGACTGGTCGTTCGACGAAGCGGATTTCCACATCCAATGGTTCGCCGACGGCAAGCTCAACGTCGCCGCCAATTGCCTCGACCGCCATCTCGCCAAGCGCGCAGACCAAATCGCGCTGATCTGGGAACCCGACGATCCCAAGGCCGAGCCGCGCCGCTTCACCTATGCCGAACTGCACGCCGAAGTCTGCCGCTTCGCCAACGTGCTCAAGGCGCAGGGCGTCGCCAAGGGCGACCGCGTCACGGTCTATATGCCGATGATCCCCGAAGCGGCGTTCGCGCTGCTCGCCTGCGCGCGGATCGGCGCGATCCATTCGGTGGTGTTCGGCGGCTTCTCGCCCGAGGCGCTGGCGGGGCGAATCAGCGATTGCGACAGCAATATCGTCATCACCGCCGACGAAGGGCGGCGCGGCGGCAAGACCGTACCGCTCAAGGCCAACGTCGATGCCTGCGCCGCGCACGCGCCGGCACTCAAACAGGTGATCGTGGTGCGCGCGACCGGCGGCGCGGTGACGATGCAGCCCGGCCGCGACGTGTGGTATCACGAGGCGGCGGAGAACGTCTCCACCGTCTGCCCGCCCGAGCCGATGGGCGCCGAAGACCCGCTGTTCCTGCTCTACACCTCAGGATCGACCGGCCAGCCCAAGGGCGTGCTGCACACCTCGGGCGGCTATCTGCTGTGGGCGAGCCTGACGCACGAACTCGCGTTCGACTATCGCGCCGGGGACGTCTGGTGGTGCGCCGCCGATATCGGCTGGGTGACCGGGCACAGCTATGTTCTGTATGGCCCGCTCGCCAATGGCGCGACGACCTTGATGTACGAGGGGCTGCCCAACTGGCCAGACGCGAGCCGGATCTGGCAGGTGTGCGACCGACATCAGGTCCACACGGTCTACACCGCCCCCACCGCCTTGCGTGCGCTGATGAAGGACGGCGACGACTTCGTTGCGAAGACCAGCCGCACGTCCCTCAAGCTGCTCGGCACCGTCGGCGAGCCGATCAACCCCGAGGCATGGCGTTGGTATCACGATGTCGTCGGCGAGGGCCGCTGCCCGATCATCGATACGTGGTGGCAGACCGAAACCGGCGGCGCGATGATCGCCCCCCTGCCCGGCGCGACCGGGCTCAAACCGGGCTCGGCGACCAAGCCGATGCCGGGCGTCGATCTCCAGATCGTCGATACCGAAGGCCAGGTGCTGGCTGGCGCGACCGAAGGCAATCTCGTCATCGCGCGAAGCTGGCCCGGCCAGATGCGCACCGTGTGGGGCGATCACGACCGCTTCTTCCAGACCTATTTCACCACCTATCGCGGTAAATATTTCACCGGCGATGGCTGCCGCCGCGACGAGGATGGCTATTACTGGATCACCGGCCGCGTCGACGACGTCATCAACGTGTCCGGGCATCGCATGGGCACGGCAGAGGTCGAGAGCGCGCTGGTGCTGCACCCGCAGGTCGCTGAAGCGGCGGTGGTCGGCATGCCGCACGACATCAAGGGCCAGGGCATCTACGCTTATGTGACGCTCAACGCCGGCGAGACTCCGTCCGACGATCTGCGCCGCGATCTGGTCAAATGGGTCCGCACCGAGATCGGCCCGATCGCCACCCCCGACAAGCTGCAATTCGCGCCCGGCCTGCCCAAGACCCGCAGCGGCAAGATCATGCGCCGCATCCTGCGCAAGATCGCCGAAGGCGACGTCTCCGCTCTCGGTGACACGTCGACGCTCGCCGATCCGGCGGTGGTCGACGATCTGGTGGCGAACCGGGTCGAATAACGGCGACGCGTTAGATCGTCTGCGGGCGCACCACGACGCGTTGTTCGATCACCCCGAACGGCGCGTCGCCATTGCCGCCGCGCGCTTCCATTCGGATCGTGTCGCCATCGGTCATGAAGCGCGTGGCCGGCGCGCCGGTCGCGATGATCTCGATCGCGCGGCGTTCGGAGATGCAGGACGATCCGACCTCGGCATAGTTCGCGTTCGAGACGGTGCCCGAGCCGATGATCGTCCCCGCGACAAGATCGCGAGTCCGCGCGGCGTGGGCGACCAGTTCGGGGAAGCCGAACAGCATCTCCGCGCCGTTGGCCGCACCGAAACGCGCGCCGTTCCAGTCGACCAGCAAATCCATCGCTACCCGCCCGTCGCGCCAGTCGGCGCCGAGCGCGTCTGGCGTCACCGCGAACGGCGCGACGCTGCACGGCGGCTTGGCCTGCACCCAGCCGAAGCCGGTCTTCATCTCGATCGGCGCGACCGCGCGCAGCGACCAGTCGTTGATCTGGACGATCAGCTTGATGTGCGACGCCGCCTGTTCGGGCGAGACGCCCATCGGCACGGAATCGACGATCACGCCGAACTCGCCCTCGAAGTCGATGCCGAGCGCGGGATCGGGAAACGGCACCTCGTCGCGCGGGCCGTAGAAGCGATCGGACAGGCCCTGATACATCAACGGGCGATCGGTCGGCACCGGATCGAGCCCGAACGCGATCTGCATCAGTTCGCCATGCGTCACGAAGGCGGAGCCGTCGAGCCATTGCCACGAACGCGGCAGCGGCGCGGCGAGTGCCGCAGGATCGAGCGGCTCGCCCTCTCCCACATCGAGCGCTTCGGCGAGCGCACGCAGCGCCGGCTCGGCCACGTCCCAGCGCTCGATCGCGGCGAGCAGGTTGGGGAAATCCGGTCCGGCGGAGCGGCAGCGCGCACCATCCGCAGACACGACGATCAGCGCGCCATCGGGCGAGCCATCACGGCGGGTGGCGAGCCTCACGACTCGAAGATCGCCACGGCGCGCGTCCAGCCGGCCGAGCCGCCCTTAACTTTGTGCGGGAAGCACGAGACGGTGAAGCCGTGCGCCGGCAGCGCCTCGAGATTGTGCAGCTTTTCGAGGTGGCAATAGCCGATGTCGCGCCCGGCCTTGTGCCCCTCCCAGATCAGCGACGTGTCGCCGGTCTCGGCAACTTTCTTCGCGGTGTAGCTGAACGGCGCGTCCCAGCTCCACGCATCGGTGCCGGTTACGCGCACGCCGCGCTCCGTGAGGTACATCGTCGCATCATACCCCATGCCGCAGCCGATGTTGACGAAATTGGGATCGCCCAGCGCCCCGCCCGCGCGGGTGTTGACCAATACGATGTCGAGCGGCTGAAGATCATAGTCGATCCGCGCCAGTTCGGCCGCGACCTCCTCCGCCGTGACGACATGACCATCGTCGAAATGGCGAAAGTCGAGCTTCACACCCGGGCGGAAACACCAGTCGAGCGGGACTTCGTCGATCGTGATCGCACGTTCACCACCGTCCATCGTCGGATGGAAGTGATAAGGCGCATCGAGATGCGTGCCGTTGTGCGTGGACATCGTCACCATCTCCGCCGCCGCGAAGCCGGCGCCGTCGGGCGTCTGTTCCGCCGTGACGCCGGGAAAGAAGTGCTGAAGCTCGGTGACGGTCTCGCCATGCGTCTGATAGGTGATCTTGGGCCGCATGAACGGCGGATCGGTGATGACGTCGTTGTCGAGCGTGATCGACAGATCGACGAACCGGCGGCTCATGCGGTGTGCCCTCCCAACGTGTCGGCGAACCAGTCGGCGATATAGTCGCGCCCGTACGCCATGTTATCGGCGCCGACATGCTCGACGCCGCCCTCGCGCGGAGTGAAGATCTTCAACTCGCGCCGTGGGCTGTTGCTGAGTTGGTCATAGGCCTGATTCGCGTAATCGAGCGCGATCTGGCGGTCCTTTTCGCCGTGGGTGACGAGGAACGGCACGGTGATCCGCTCCATCACACCGTTAAGCGTCATCGCCGCCGATTTGGCGTGGAAGTCGTCCATGTCGGTCGCGCCGAACGCCCACATCACATGCGCCCAATAATGCGGCACCGGGTTCTCGCCCTCGCGCCGCAAGCGCTTCTGCTGGACTTCGGCCCAATTGTGGTTGGCCCCCCACACCGCGCCGCTGGCGAAGCGCGGTTCGAACGCGACCGCGCGCGGCGCAAAATGGCCACCGAGCGAAATGCCCGTCATGCCGATCCGCTTGGCATCGACATCGGGCTGCGTCTCAAGCCAATCGACCGCCTTGGATGCCCAATGCTCGCTGTGCGGATCGACCGGCAGGTTCTGGAGCCGGAGCGCCTCGCCGCTGCCGGGCTGATCGACGCACAATGTCGAAATGCCACGCCGCGCGAGCGCATCGGGCAACCACGACCAGAACAGCAGTTCCTTGCAGCTATCGAGCCCGTTGCAATAGACCACCGCCGGATGCGGCCCGTCGCCGGGCGCGCGCGTCCACAGCGCCGGCATCGTGCCGGTTTCGAGCGGGATCTCGACGCGTTCGCGATTGGCCTTGCCGAGCGTCGTCGCCTTGTCGAACGTCGCCAGCGCCTTGGCGTACGTCTCCTTGCGGCCGGGATGGCCATGGCCCTGCATCCGCTCGGCGGTGATCAGGTACAAGGCCGCGCGGTCGAGCTTGGCGGCAGCGGAAAAGCCACGTCCGCGCGCTTCATCCTCGGCGGCGAGACCGATCAGCTTGTCGGCCATCGCCACCCACTGCGCCATGAAAGCAGGCGTGCCCGCATCGGCGCCGTTTGCCGCCGCATCGCGGATCGGCTGGCACATATCGACGATCTCGCCGACGCGCCCGCCGCTTTCGAGCGCGATCGCGACCGACAGGTTCCAGATATAATTGGGGAAGAGTTCGAGAAGCGCCATTAGCTGCCGTTCTTAGAAATAGGGGTGAGGATTGGCCGTGCTGGCGGCGATCGGCTGGATCACGTCCTAATGCTCGACGATCTTGCCGTTCCTGAGCCGGTAGAAATCCGCCACCGCCGCGCCGGGCTTGGTCGGGTCGGCACTGCCGCGCAGGTGGATCGCCGCCATGTCGCCATCGACCAGGATACGCTTCACCTCGAAACGACCGCCCGGCCTGGCGAACATCGGCGCCAGCGCGGCGATGGCCGCGGCACGGCCATCGGCGATGCCGGGGTTGTGCTGGACGTAATCGGGCGCGACGTAACGCTCGAACGCACCGCGCACGTCATGCAGCTCGTAGAAGCGGCGGGCGAAATCGGCCATGATCGCGCGGTTGCGGTCGCCCGCGTTCGCGCCGGTGCGCGCATCACAGGGAACCGCCGCCATGCACAGCATCGCGGCCATGCCGGCGAGCAGCCGCATTACATCGCCGCCGGCTGGAACAGGCACGGATCGGGCGCGGGATGCGGCATCGTCTGCGGCCCGCCGACGCCGGTGCCCCACTGGTCCATCACGGTCGGGCTGGGCGCGTGAACCTTGTCCTCGTGCGTCTCGAAATCGACATGCTCCAGTTCGGAGCTGTATTCGACCGCGAAGCCGCCCGGCGTGGTGAAATAGCTGAACGTGTTGTTGCCTGCGGTGTGCCGCCCCGGCCCCCAGCGGATATCGGTGCCCGCCTTCTTCAACCGGCTGATGCCGCGCATCATGTCGTCGACCGTGAGCATGTCATAGGCGACATGGTTGAGGCACGGCGGCCCCGGCAGGATCGCAACGCGGTGATGCGCCGAATTGCAGCGCAGGAAGCACATGAAATCGCCGAGCCAGTCCGACACGCGGAAGCCAAGCACCTCTACGAAGAAGCGCACCATCGCCTTATGATCGGGCGAATGCAGCACGATGTGGCTGATGTTGACCGGCAGCGCATCCCAGCGCGCGATATCGCGGGCTTCGCCGCGCGCCACGTCACTCGACACTTCGAACGGCAGCCCATCGGGCGAGAAGAAGCGGAAGCCATAGCCGCCGCCCGGCGCGTCGAGGTCGTGCGGCGCATGGACGATCTTGCAGCCGGCCGCCACCACCTTATCGTGCAGCGCATCGACATCGGCGCGCGTATCGGTGGCGAGCGCGATCACGTCGACATGGTTGATGTCCGCCTTCCGCAGCCGCACGACATGATGCTCGTCATGGCCGTAAGTCTTGAACCAGGCGGCCTGGTCGATCGCGGCGACTTCGGCGAGACCCCAGTCGTCGGTATAGAAGCGGCGTTCGGCGTCGAAATCGACGACGCCATAGCCAACATAACGGATTTCGGTGACACGGCTCATCTCGGGAACCCTCTCGAATCAAGTGGCATGGCGCGGCAACAGCGCCTCTCCAATGTTTGTCGCACTGATTTAGCGGTGGCGCTGACATTTGAACAAATGATTGTATGGATGCTTATACATCCGCCGAATGGATCAGCTGAGTGCAGCGGCTTGTGCGACCAGACGCTCGATAAGCCATTGCAGCCCGCCATCGCGTTCGCGGGCGGCGTGATATTGCGCCATTTCCAGCATCGGCGGCATGGCCACTGGCAGCGGCGCGATGACGAGCGGGAGATCGGTGACCAGCTTGCGCGCGAGCCGTTCGTGCATCGTCGCGATGCGTTGCGTGCCGAGCAGCATCCATGGGACGACGAGGAAGGACGGCGCCACCACCTCGATCCGCCGTTCATAGCCAAGCCGCTGCGCCTCGAATTCGGCGAAATTGGTCGAATGGCCACCCAACTCGACGACGATATGCCCGCCGTCGAGATAGTCGCGCTCGCTCAAACCCCGCTCGAAACGCGGATTGCCGCGCCACCCAACCGCTACGAAGCGTTCCTCGAACACCAGCCGGGTCGGATGTTCGGGCGAAAGGAACGGTTCAGGGCCGAGCATCAGGTCGATCTCGCCGCGCGCCAGCTTGAGTTCGGCGCCGACTCGCGCGGGGGTGATCTCGATGCCGATCTGCGGCGCGTCGCGTTCCAGTTCGGCGAGCAGCGGCGCGACCAGCACCATCGTGATGTAGTCCGAAGCGACGATGCGGAACACGCGTTTCGAGGTCGCCGGATCGAACACGTTCGCCGCAGCGATCAGCGACTGCATCCCGCCGAGCAGATCGTCGAGCATCGGCGCGAGCATCTGCGCATGCGCCGTCGGGATCATCGCGCGGCCGTTGGGGACGAGGATATCGTCGCCGAGCGCCTCGCGCAGCCGTTTGAGCGCGGCGCTCATCGCCGGCTGGCTCAGCCCGACTCGTTCGGCGGCGCGGGTGACGCTGCGCTCCTCGATCAATGCGCGTAACGCGCCCAGCAGGTTCAGATCGAAATTCTGGAAACGCACGACAGGCTCCGGCTGCGAAGCCCGTGCATAGAGCGATAAGCCGCCGCCGCTAAGGGGCTATATGGATATGATACGGCGCGGTGGCGAACAGGTCCGCAGCCGGCACGGGGTCGGCGAAGTCGATGATCGTGTCACCCCACCAGTCCGCGTCGGGGCTGGTCCGCCCGGCCGCGACTTGCGCGGACGCCGCCTTGAGCAGAACCGCGCATTCGAGCCGCGCCGTGCCGTGAGTGCGGGTGAAAGCGAGCACATGCCCGGCGCGCGCGCCCGAGACCTCTACAGGACGATATTCACCGTGCGCGAACAGCGCGGGCGAGTTCCGGCGCGCCCCGAGCAGGCGCGCGATCAGGTGCAGCTTCGACAGCGGATCACCCTCGCTTTCCAGCAGTGCTGCACGAGCGGCGTAATTGACCGGACGGCGATTGTCTGGATCGACGAGACTCCAGTCGTCCAGCTCGGCCCCCTGATAGCAGTCGGGCACGCCGGGGACGGTATTGCGCAGCACGGCGACGGCAAGGCTGTTGGCGGTCGCCGCCGGCGCGAGGCGCTGTACGATCGCGTCCATCTCGGCGGTAAACGCATCGTCCGCCAGCAAGGCATCGACCAGCGCGGCGCAGCGGGCTTCGTACTCCGCGTCGGGTGCTTCCCATGACGAGCGCAGCTTGGCTTCGCGGAGCGCCTTGGTCTGCCATGCCTTGATGCGGTCGGCATCGATCGGCCACGCGCCAAAGACCGTCTGGAACAGCATGTAGCGATCGGCGGGATCGACCCCCTGCCCCCCCGTCCGCGCCATCCAGTCGGCGACACGCTCCGCCCAGAGATCGGGCACGCCACTCAGCACCGCGAGCCGCGCACGCACGTCTTCGCCGCGTTTGTGATCGTGCGTGGCGGTGGCGAGCATCGCGTGCGGGAAATCGTGCCCGCGCGTCGCCACGGCCGCGTGGAACCGTGCGGTGTCGAGCGCGAACTCTTCGGGCGCGAAGCCGACATCGTTGGTCGAAAGCAAGACGCCGTGGCGGTAGAAAGCGGTATCCTCGACCGCCTTGGCAGCGATCGGCGCGGAGAGTTGCTGAAAGCGGCGCACCGCCTCCGCAGCCAGCCCCGCACTGCCCGGCCCACGTCCGGCGAGCCATTCGACGATATAGCGCGAGATCTCCGCCTCGCCCGGCGGGCAGAAATCGGCGCTGTCAGCCAGCGCGCGATCGAGCAGCGCGCCGTCGCTCGCCGGGGCATGATTGCCGAGGCCATAGCTGCGATAGACCGGGAACACCCACAGCAACCGCTCGATCGCACGGCGCAACATCGCCGGCGTCACCGCCTCAAACACGGGGTGGCTGGCGCTGGCCGAGCGCGCCAACGCAACGAACGCCGCGACGCAGCGATCGGTCTGCCCTGAAAACTGCCAGGCGAGCAGTTGCTGGCGGGCGGTAAGCGCCTCGTCCGCGAAATCGGCGGGGCGGCCGCTGATGCTCTCCCACAAGTCGCCCAGCGGCGCTTCACCTTCGGGCGCGTGCAGCACGCCCGTCACGTCGCGCATGAAATCATAGCCGCTGGTACCGTCGAGCTCCCAGTCTCGCGCAAGCGTTTCACCCTCGGCAAGAATTTTCTCAACGACGATGTAGGCGCGCCGCCCGCCCCCGATCGCATCGAAGCGCGCGCGCAAGGTACGGGAATAGCCGGCGGGATCGGTGAGGCCGTCGACGTGATCGACGCGCACGCCATCGATTAGCCCTTGCTCGAACAGGCTGAAATACAGCGCGTGGGTAGCCTCGAACACCTCGGGATCTTCGACCCGCACACCGGCGAGATCGTTGATGGTGAAGAAGCGCCGCCAGTTGAGTTCGTCGTTCGCGGTGCGCCACGAGGCGAGCCGATAATGCTGCGCCTCGACCAAAGTGCGCAGGTCGCCGTCCGCCGGCACGTCGGGCCGTAGCGGCGGGCCGTCCGCGCCATACAGCCGGAGCGCGCCATCGCCCAGCGTGAGATCGCCCGCCGCGATCACCTCGCCGAGCGGTGCGCCGAGGATCGGCAGCAGCAGCGGCTCGCTCCAGTCGATATCGAACCAGCGCGCGTATCGGCTGCCCTGCCCGTGGCGGAGCACGTCGTTCCAATAGGCATTCTCGCCGCCCGCGACGCCCATGTGATTGGGCACGATATCGATGACGATGCCCATGCCGCGCGCGCGCAAAGCGCCGACGAGGCTGCGGAATCCGGCTTCGCCGCCGAGTTCCGGGTTGATCGCGGTCGGGTCAATCACGTCATAGCCGTGCGGCGATCCCGAGACGGCGGCTGTGATCGGCGAGGCATAGACGTGGCTGATGCCGAGCCGGTCGAGATACGGCAGGATCGCCTCGGCCGCCGCGAAGGGGAAATCGCGGTTGAATTGCAGGCGATACGTCGCGCGCGGCGGGAAGTCGGTCATGCGGCGTCCTTGATCCAGGCGGCGAAGCTCGCCGGCGCGCCGGGCGTGCCGAGCGCGTAGAGCGGTGCGTCTCCCCGCACCGCGACCGGCTCGGTCCCGAGGTTGATCGCAAGCGTCAGCACCGCGCCGTCGCCGAGCGTCCACACCGCCTGAACCGCGCCCTCGCCCAGCATCTCCGCGCCGTCAGCGGTGGCTCCGCGCAAGCGGGGTACGATCGCCGTATGTCGGAGCGCCAGCAGGTCACGGTATAGCGCGCGCCATCGAACCGCCTCATCGTGCGGAATCGGGCGAGAGGCCGCGAAGGTCTCGTGCGCATTGGGATCGGGAATGCTCTCCCGCGCCGATTCGGACGAGAACGCCTCGAAATGCGCGAACTCCTTGCGCCGTCCTTCGCGCACGACATCGGCGAGTTCGTCATGGAAATCGGTGAAGAAGTAGAACGGCGTCTGCGAACCCGCCTCGTCGCCCATGAACAGCAATGGAATTTGCGGGCAGAGCAATAGCAGCGCGGTCGCCGCCGCGAGCCGTTCGGGCGCCACGAGCGTGGTCAGACGCTCGCCGAGCGCACGATTGCCGATCTGGTCATGGTTCTGGAGGAAGGCCACGAACGCGGTCGGCGGCAGATGCCCGCTCGGCGTACCGCGCGCTTTGCCATCATGAGTCGGCATAGCCTCGCCCTGGTAGACGAAGCCTTCGCCGAGACAGCGCGCGAGCTTCTGCGTCGAATTTTCGGCGAAAGCCGCGTAATAGCCTTCGCTTTCGCCGGTCAGCAGGACGTGCATGACGTTGTGGAAATCATCGTTCCACTGCGCGTCGAAGCCGTCGTCGCCAAGCCGCGCCGCGTCGTTGCTCTCGTTTTCGAGGACGAGGTGAACATGCCGCTCGGGCGCGACCCTCGCGCGGATCTCCGCTGCCATCCGGTCAAGGAACGCGGTGTTGCCGATCGCATGGACCGCATCGAAGCGCAGCCCGTCGAAACCATAGTCCTCGATCCACATCAGCGCGTTTTCGAGGAAGTACGCCGCGACCTCGGGCCGATCGACCGCCACCGCCCCGCCCCACGGCGTATCGCGATCGGCATGGAAGAAGTCGCCCGCATACGCGCCGAGATAATTCCCGTCCGGCCCGAAATGGTTGTAGACCACGTCGAGCAGGATCATCATCCCCAGTTCGTGCGCGCGATCGACCAGAGCGCGCAAATCGTGCGGCGAACCATAAGCCTCGGCGGGCGCGAACGGCAGCACGCCGTCATAGCCCCAGTTGCGCGACCCCGCGAACGCGGCGATCGGCATCAGTTCGATCGCGGTGATACCAAGCTCGGCGAGCGCGGGCAGCGTTTCGGCGACACCGTCATAGCCGCCGAGCACGCCGACATGGACTTCCTGGATGACCGCTTCTTCCCACGGGCGGCCAAACCAGCCTTCGTTCGTGCCGAGCGAAGTCGAGAGACCGAGGGATGACGCACCGCCTTGCGCCTCGATTTCGCTCGGCACGAACGGGGTTGGCACGACGACGCTCCAGCCATGCACGCCACCCGACTGCAACCGCGACGCCGGGTCCGGCACGGCTAGGTCGGCATTCAGCCGGAAGCGGTAGCGCGTGCCCGCCGGCGCAGTCGCCTCCGCCTCGAACCAGCCGCCGTCACGTGCGGTCATCCCGACCGGCTCCGCGCCGTCGATCTCCAGCGTCACCGCGTCACGATCGGGCGCCCACAGCCGAAAGAGCGTGCGGTCGTCCGCCGCAACGCGTGGCCCCCACAGGTTCATGGGTCCACCTTGTCCGCCAGCCAGCGGATCAGCACCGCGGCGTGCGGCTGCACCTCATAGGTGTCGCCGATCTCGACGGGTTCGAGGTCCGGCTGAGCGCTGTCGATCAGCACCTTGCGGTCCGAGGACGGTGCCGGCAGCGTGAAGGTGATGGCATCCTCGCCCGCGTTCATCAACAGCGTGATCGCCTCGATCCGCCCGTCGTCGAGCGCGACCGCACGGCGCATCGCTAGCGCGCGCCCGTCAGGATTATCCCAGTCCTCGCCCGAAAGCGCTTCGCCGCGCTCGTCCCACCATTCGATATCGTTGATGCCGTAACCGGGCGAATTTTCGCCATACAGGAAGTTGGCCGAGCGCAACACGGGATGCTTCTTGCGCAGCGCGATCAGCCGCGACGTGAAGGTGTAAAGCGTCTGGCCTTCCGGGCTTTCCGCCTGCGCCCAGTCGAGCCAACTGATCTCATTGTCCTGACAATAAGCGTTGTTGTTGCCGTGCTGCGTGCGGCCGAACTCGTCCCCCGCCACCAGCATCGGCGTGCCGAGCGCGGCGAACAGCGTCACCAGCATCGAGCGCTGTACCGTGCCGCGCGTCTTGAGGATGGCTTCGTCTTCGGTCGGCCCCTCCGCACCCCAGTTGCGCGAGATGTTGTTGTCGTGACCGTCGTTGTTGTTCTCGCCATTGGCCTCGTTGTGGCGCTCCTCATAGGAGACGAGATCGGCGAGCGTGAAGCCGTCGTGGCTGGTCACAAAATTGACGCTCGCCCACGGCCGCCGCGCGCGCCGGTCGAACAGATCGCCCGACCCGGCGAGCCGCGCGGCGAGATCGCCACGCTTGCCGGGGTCGCCGCGCCAAAAGCCGCGCACCGTGTCGCGGTATTTGTCGTTCCACTCGGCGAAGCCCGGCCCGAAATTGCCGAGCTGATAGCCGCCCATGCCGACATCCCACGGCTCGGTGATGAGCTTCAACTGGCCGAGGATCGGGTCCTGCCGCAGCACGTCGAAGAAGCCGGCGTTGGGATCGAAGCCATTGTCCGTTCGCCCGAGCGTCAGCCCGAGATCGAAGCGGAAGCCGTCGATCCCGAACGAGGTCGCCCAATAGCGCAGCGAATCCGCGACCATCTGGATGACGCGCGCGTGATCGAGCTTGAAGGTGTTACCGGTGCCGGTATCGTTGATGCAATAGCGCGGCTGGTCCGGCACCAGCCGGTAATAGGTCGCATTGTCGATCCCGCGCCACGACAGCGTCGGGCCGAGTTCGCTTCCCTCGCAGCTATGGTTGTAGACGACGTCGAGGATCACTTCGATCCCGGCGGCGTGAAGCCGCCGCACCGCCAGCCGAAGTTCGTCGTGCGAATCGCTGGAGAAATAGCCGGGTTCGGGCGCGAAGAAGCTGAGGCTGTTATAGCCCCAGTAATTGCGCAGGCCGCGCTCCTGAAGGAAGCGATCCTGCGTGAAGGCGTGGATCGGCATCAGTTCGAGCGCGGTGACGCCGAGCCGCTTGAGGTGATCGATCACATGCGGGTGCGACAGCGCGGCGAAGGTGCCACGTTCGCGCGGCGGCACGAGATCGAGCAGCTTGGTCAGCCCCTTGGCGTGTGCTTCGTAGATGACCGTCTCTGACCAGGGCGTGTTGGGGCGCACGTCGCGCGACCAGTCGAACGCATCGTTGGTGACGATTCCCTTGGGCATCGCCGGCGCGCTGTCGCGCTTGTCGAAGCCGAGATCGGCGCGGCGACCGCGTACCGGATAGCCGTGCAGCACGTCGCTCCACTTGATCGCGCCCGACAACCGGCGCGCATAGGGATCGAGCAGCAGCTTGTTGGGGTTGAAGCGGTGCCCCTCCTCGGGCGCATACCGGCCATACGCGCGGTAACCGTAGAGCAGCCCCGGCCGCGCATCGGGCAGGTAGCCATGCCACACTTCATCGGTCCACTCGGGGAGCGTGTAGCGGGCGATCTCGCGCTTGCCGCTCGGCTCGAACAGGCACAATTCGATCTTTTCGGCGTGGGCGGAGAAGATGGCGAAATTGACGCCCAGCCCGTCGAAGGTCGCGCCGAGCGGATAGGGCGATCCGCCATCGAGGCGGTCGGCAGTTGGACGCAAGATAGTCTCCCTCAGTCGACGGGATCAAAAGAGCCGGCT
Source organism: Sphingomonas panacis (assembly GCF_001717955.1). NCBI lineage: Bacteria > Pseudomonadati > Pseudomonadota > Alphaproteobacteria > Sphingomonadales > Sphingomonadaceae > Sphingomonas > Sphingomonas panacis. The sequence goes on along the minus strand of NZ_CP014168.1, from coordinate 2,876,598 downwards.
GAATGCCCGCGCGCGCGGGCGGATTTCAGCGGATCGGGTTGAGCGGTTTCACCTTGCGCTTCACCGTCTTCTTAGCGGGCGCAGGTGCGGGCGTTGCCGCCACCGGTTCAGGCGTCGCCACGACGTCCGGCTCGGCGAGCGGAGCGGGTTCCGCAGGGGCTTCGGGTTCGGCAACCGCGGTGTCCGCGCTCTCGGTCGCGGGCGTGGTCGTTGCGGAGGCCTCGGCGGCGTCGAACTCGGCTTCGGCCTGCGCCCAATGCTGGTCGGCAGCGCCCTCGGGCTGGCCTTGCTCAATCCAGATCGCATGTGCGCGCTGACGGACTAGCGAGATCCGATCCTGTTCCATGAACTTCCCCCTTCAGGTGGCCGTGACGTTTCGCCCACTGCAATGCGCGGCGGCGCATAAGGATGCGCGTTTTGCCATCGCGCAAAGAATTTTTTCGCGGCACGCCCGGCGATTGCCAAGCGTTGCCACGCGCTGGATATACCCGGGCGTTCGCTGCGGAGCATCAACATGGATCATGACGTCGCCATTATCGGGGCCGGCTCCGCCGGTATCGCGGCGGCGCGCAGTCTGGTCGAGGCCGGCAAGTCGGTGCTGATGCTGGAGGCGAGCGACCGCGTCGGCGGGCGCGGCTGGACGGTCGGCGTGGCGGGAATGCCGCTCGATCTCGGCTGCGGCTGGCTGCATTCGGCGGAACGCAACCCGCTCGTTGCAGAGGGTGAGGCCGCGAACTTCACCATCCATCGCGGCCCATCGGCGTGGCAGGAACAATGGCGCGGACTTGGCTTCAACGCGGACGAGCAGGCTCGGGCCCACGATGCCTGGGCTGCGCTGGACGACCGATTCCATCGCGCGCCGCCTCCAAGCGATCGCGCTTCGGATGCGCTGGAACCGGGCGCGGAGTGGAACGCCTTCTGCCGCGCGCTGAGCGGCTATATGAGCGGCGCCGATCTCGACCGGCTCTCGATCACCGATTTCCTCGCCTATGACGATGCCGCGACCGAGACCAACTGGCGCGTCCGCGAAGGCTATGGCGCGCTGCTCGCCGCGCGCTTGCCGCAGGTCGAGCTGCGGCTGGCGACGCCCGTCCGGCGCGTCGCGCTCAGCGACCGCGGCGTGAGGATCGAGACCGATCGCGGCACGGTGACGGCTGGGGCGGCGATCGTCACCGCCTCCACCAACGTCCTCGCCAGCGGCACGATCGTGTTCGATGCGGACGCGACAGACCATCTCCATGCGGCGAGCCAATTGCCGCTCGGGCTGGCCGACAAGCTGTTCTTCGAACTGGTCGGCGATCACGATTTCGAAACCGAGACCCACCTGATCGGCAATCCGCGCGACGCCAACACCGGCAGCTATTATATCCGTGGGCTCGGCCGGCCGGTGATCGAAGCGTTCTTCGGCGGCCCCGGCGCGGAGCTGCTCGAACGCGGCGGCATCGTCGAGGCGTTCAAGATCGCTTCCGACGAACTCGCCGCATTGCTGGGAAGCGACGTGCGCCGCCATCTGCGGCCGATCGCCGCATCTGCATGGTGCAGAACGGCATGGATCAACGGATCGTACAGCCATGCCCTGCCCGGTCAGGCGCACGCCCGCGCGACCCTCGCCCGCCCGATCGGCGACCGCATCGTCTTCGCCGGCGAGGCGACTCACGTCACCGATTTCTCCACCGCGCATGGCGCATGGGAGAGCGGCGTCCGCGCGGCGCGGGAGGTGCTGGCGCGACGCGATATTTGATCCGCGTCAAGCTTGCGCACATGCGCCGGAACCGGTGGGCGTTGCGGAAGTTGACGGTGATGCCTTGCAGGAGCACGCCGTGACCAGATTCGTCCCCTTCGATCCGTCGGTCGAGACCTTCTCATCGGATGAAGCCGACGCAATCGCCTCGCTCAAGACGAGCTTCAAGCAAATCCTCGAAACGACGTCGAAGGACTACGGCCATGCCGTGCGCGGTGTGCATGCCAAAGGGCACGGCATCATCAAGGGCGAAGTCTCGGTCCTGCCCGGCCTGCCACCCGAACTCGCACAAGGGCTGTTCGCGCAGCCGGGCAGCTATGAAGCGGTCCTGCGCCTGTCGACGTCGCCGGGCGACATCCTCGACGATGCGGTGAGTTCGCCCCGCGGCGCCGCGCTGAAAGTGCTCGGTGTGGCGGGCGAACGCTTGCCCGGCGAGCATGGGGGCGAGCAGGATTTCGTTCTGGTCAACGGTCCCGTGTTCGGCGCGCCGACCCCCGCCGCGTTCGCCAAGAACCTGAAATTGCTCGCCGCGACGACCGACCGTGCCGAAGGCGCCAAAGTCGCGCTATCGACGACATTGCGAGTCGTCGAGGGTGCGCTGGAGGCGCTCGGCGGCAAGTCCGCGCTGATTTCGCTGCTCGGCGGCGCGCCGGAAGTGCATCCGCTCGGCGAAACCTATTATTCGCAAACCGCCTATCGCTACGGCGCCCATATCGCGAAAATCTCGCTCGCGCCGGTCTCGCCCGGTCTTACCGAGCGCACCGGCGATCTTGTCGACGTCCACAATCGCCCGGACGCGTTGCGCGAGGATGTCGCCGATGTGATGATCGAACACGGCGGCATCTGGGAATTGCGCGTGCAATTGTGCGTCGATCTGGAGACGATGCCGGTCGAAGACCCGACCGTCTTGTGGGACGAAAAAGCCAGCCCGTTCGTCACCGTCGCCACCTTCACCGCCGCGCCGCAGACATCGTGGCGCAACGGGGTCAGCCAGTCGGAGGAGGATCTTCTCTCGTACAGCCCGTGGCACGGCCTCGCCGCGCATCAGCCGCTCGGCGCGATCAACCGCGCCCGCCGCGAGGTGTACGAGTATTCGGCGGACTTCCGCGCGCGCGTCAATCAATGCCCGGTTCACGCGATCAAGATGCTGGAAGACCTGTCCGACTGACCTTTCTGTCGGTGGCGGCGCGCGTTAAGCAGGCGGCATGACCGCAACGATCGACCCGTTCCACGCCATCGCCATCAGCCGCGCCGCGCACCAATTGGCCGCCGAGGGGCGCTCGGTGATCCACATGGAGTTCGGCCAGCCTTCGACCGGCGCGCCGGCTGCGGCGATCGCCGAGGCGCACCGCATCCTCGACAGCGACGGCATGGGGTATTGGGAGAGCAGCCCGCTCAAAAGCCGGATCGCGCGGCATTATGCGGACAGCTACGGCGTGTCGGTCGATCCCGAGCAAGTGATCCTCACCTGCGGCGCCTCCCCCGCCTTCGTGCTCGCGCTTTCCTGCCTGTTCGCGCCGGGCGACCGGGTGGCGTTCGCGCGGCCGGGCTATGTCTCGTACCGCAACACGGTAAAGGCGCTGTTCCTCGAACCCGTCGAGATCGGCTGTGGCGAGGCCGAGCGCTTCCAGATCACCGCCGCGGCGATCGAAGCGCTCGATCCCGCGCCGCAAGGGCTGATTCTCGCCAGCCCCGCCAACCCGACCGGCACGATCATCGCGCCGGACGAACTGGCCGCGATCGTGGCGGTATGCCGTCGGCGCGGCATCCGCATCATCTCGGACGAAATCTATCACGGCCTCAGCTACGGCGAGGCCGCGCGATCGGTGTTGCAGGACGCGCCGGAGGCGCTGATCGTCAACAGCTTCTCCAAATATTTCAGCATGGCCGGTTGGCGGCTCGGCTGGCTGGTGGTGCCGCCCGCGCTGATCGACGCGGCGCGCGCGCGGATGGGGAACCTGTTCCTGACGCCGCCCTCGCTCGCCCAGCATGCCGGGCTGGTCGCGTTCGACTGCCGCGACGAACTGGAAGGGCATATCCGCACCTATGCGACCAACCGCGCGCTATTGCTCGATGCGCTGCCAGCCCTCGGCCTGCGCCGAATCGCCCCGCCCGACGGGGCGTTCTACATCTACGCCGATATCGGTCATCTGACCGACGACAGCATGGCGTTCTGCATGGAGCTGCTGATGGACACCGGCGTCACCACCGCGCCGGGGATCGACTTCGATCCTGTCGACGGCCACCGCTTCATGCGCTTCAGCTTCGCCGTCTCGACCGACCGTATCGAAGAGGCGCTGCGGCGGATGACGCCGTGGTTCGCGGCGCGGTTGCCTCTACCCCGTTCGTCCTGAGCTTGTCGAAGGGCGTGCCCGAAACGGAGCGTCTGGGGCACGTGCTTGGACAGGCTCAGCACGAACGGGACTGAGCCGGCTCAAAGCCCCTTGAACATCAGCCACACCTTCGGTCGTCCGGTCGGCTTCGCGGTGCCGTCCAGCCGTACCGCATGAACGATCGTAACCGGACGAACGAGCATCTGGTCCTTCATATCCTCGTCACCACCCGGCGCGGTCGGCATCGCGAGCATGCGTTTCACCACCTCCATCCCGCTCAGGACATGGCCGAACACCGCGTAGCCCGGCGATCCCGGCTTGGCATCGAGATTGGGGCTCGGGCCGACCAGCAGCGAGAAGTTGGCCGAGCCCGACGCCGGATTGGCATAGCGCGCCATCGAGATCGCACCGCTGACATGGCGCAGCCCGGTCTGGCTGGTCGGTTCCAGCGGCAGCATGTCGAGCTTGCGCCGCGCATCGGTGCCGATCCCACCCTGCACGAAGCCGAGGTCGGGGTGCCCGGCCTTGCGCGAGGCGCGGTAGAAGCTGGTGCCGTCGAGCCGACCGTCGTCAACATATTGCAGGAAATTGACCGCCGTCTTGGGCGCATGACGGTAATCGATCGCCAGCGTGATCGGGCCGGCGGTGGTATCGAGCCGCACCCGCACCACCGGCGGCTCGGCGGGCGCGGCCGCAATCAACATCACCGCGACACAGGCAAGACCAACACACCGCACGCACTTCTCCCGTTCCGAAAACACCCATCAACGCCTCTGGTTTGACGATTCCATCTGAACATCGGCTGAGAGATTGGCAATCCGTGCGCTGCCGCCGCCCGCCACCTTGCCCTGCGACGCCATTCCCGCAAGGATGCCGCCAGGACGAACCGCACACCGCCGCCGCGAGTGGTGGGGCTTCGTCGGGGGAGATGGAGACAGCGCATATCGGGGGGACAATTCGATGAACAAGCGTGATTTCCTGAAGACCGCGGGCGCGGTGTCGCTCGCCGCCCTGCTCGACTCGCCCGGCTTCGCCGCCCGTTCGCCCGCCGAACTCGCACAGGACGAGGCCTTCTGGGCCGAGATCCGCACGCACTTCCCGACCGACAACCGCTTCATCAATCTCGAAAACGGCTTCTACTGCTTCCAGCCCAAGGACGTGTTCGACGCGTTCGTCGCCAATGCCGGCGCGATCAACGGCGAGGCGTCGCATTACATGCGCACCAAGCTCGACACCGACGTGGTGAAGATGCGCACCGCCGTCGCCGCGCTAGCCGGCGTGCCGGTCGAGGAACTCGTCATCACGCGCAACACCACCGAATCGCTCGATACGATTATCAACGGCATCCCGTGGCAGGCCGGTGACCAAGCGGTGATGGCGACTCAGGATTACGGCTCGATGATGGATATGTTCGCGCTACAGGCGCGGCGCCACGGCATCGTCAACCACATCGTGCAACTGCCGCTCGATCCGGCGAGCGACGCCGAGATCATCGCGATCTACCGCAAGGCGATCACACCCAAGACCAAATTGCTGATGGTCTCGCACATCGTCGGCGGCACCGGGCAGGTGCTGCCCGTCGCGGCGATCTGCGACATGGCGCACGGCCTCGGCGTGCCGGTGATGGTCGATGGCGCGCACAGCTTCGCGCATCTCGACTTCAAAATTCCCGATCTGCACTGCGATTATTTCGGCACCTCGCTGCACAAATGGCTGTCGGCACCGCTTGGGCTGGGCATGCTGTGGGTCAAGCGCGCGCGCATTCCCGGACTGTGGCAGATGTTCGGCGATGCTGGCATGCCGGACGACGACATCCGCAAGCTCAACCACCGGGGCACGCACCCGATCCACAGCGACCTGACGCTGCCGCGCGCGATCGCCTTCCATCAGGCGATCGGCTCCGAACGCAAGATGGCGCGGCTGCGCTTCCTCCAGCATAGCTGGACCAACCGCGCGCGCGCGATCCCGGGCGTGTACCTCAACACACCCCACGCGCCCGAGCGGACCTGTGCGATCGCCAACGTCGGGGTGCGCGGGGTCGCGCCGGCGGCGCTGGCGGAAATGCTGCTGAAGGACCATAACATCTACACCGTCGCGATCGATCGCGGCGAGGTTCAGGGCGTGCGGGTGACGCCGCAAATCTATACCGCGCCAGCGGAACTGGATGCGCTGGTGGTGGCGTTGACCAAGATCGCCGGGCGGGCCTGACGCCGATCCTCACCAAGTCCGGCGTGCAATCGTGTCTTTAAGCAAGAGCGTCGTTTCCTAATCGTCACCCCAGCGAAAGCTGGGGTCTCTCCGGGGCGGGCGCTGCGGCCTCCCCGGAAAGATCCCAGCTTCCGCTGGGATGACGTGTGGGGCGACGCCAGGATGACCACCGCCGCCGGACAACACCTGCGTTCCCCTTCCGTTCGACATGCGCTATCCTGCCCGCATGGACGTGCGCAAAATCCTCCATATCGACATGGACGCCTTCTACGCGTCGGTCGAGCAGCGCGACGATCCGGCGCTTCGGGGCAAGCCCGTCGCGGTCGGCTCTGCCTCGGCGCGGGGTGTGGTGGCGGCGGCGAGCTATGAGGCGCGCACGTTCGGGGTGAAATCCGCGCTGCCCTCGGTCACGGCGCTGCGGCGCTGCCCCGATCTGGTGTTCGTGCGGCCGCGCTTCGACGTGTACAAATCGGTCTCGCGCCAGATTCACGCGATCTTCGCCGAGTTCACGCCCGTCATCCAGCCGCTGTCGCTCGACGAGGCGTATCTCGACGTCACCGCCAACTTACGCAACCTGCCGACCGCCTGGGCGACCGCCAAGGCGATCCGCGCGCGCATCCTTGAGGAAACCGGGCTGACCGCGTCGGCGGGGATCTCGTACAACAAGTTCCTCGCCAAGCTCGCCTCGGACCATCGCAAACCCAACGGCCAGTTCGCGGTGACGCCCGACATGGGCGCGGCCTGGGTCGAGACGCTGCCGGTGTCGCGCTTCCACGGCGTCGGCCCCGTCACCGCGCGCAAGATGGCGTCGCTCGGCATCAAGACCGGCGCCGATCTGCGCGCCAAGTCGCGCGCGTTCCTCGCCGAGCACTTCGGCAGCGCGGCGGACTGGTATTACGCCATCGCGCGCGGGATCGACGACCGTCCGGTCAACCCCGATCGCATCCGCAAATCCTCCGGCTCGGAGACCACCTTCCGCAGCGACCTCACCGAACCCGCCGACATCGAAGCCGGCGTACTGGAGATGGCGGAGGACGTGTGGCGCTGGTGCGACGGGGCGCAGGCGTTCGGCCGCACGGTAACGGTGAAGGTCAAATATCAGGATTTTCAGCAGATTACTCGCAGCCGCAGTGCCACCCGCCCGATCCGCACCCGCGCCGACCTGCACGAAGCGAGCCTCGCGCTGATCCGGTCGGTGCTGCCGACGCCGAAGGGGATACGGCTGGTCGGCGTGACGGTTTCGAACTTCGACGGCACCGACGCGGAAGCGTTGCCGCTGTTCGACGCTTTGCTCAGCCAGACCTAGCCGGAACGCGCAGCCCGGCGATCAGGATATCGACCATCGCCCGGGCATGCGCCTCCCAGCCCGGCCCGGCGCCGACATTGGCGACGCCGATCACCGCGCGCAGCAGATCGAGCGGTTCGACCGTCAGCCGGATCTCGCCGCTGGCAATCGCGCGATCGGTGAGCAGGCCAATCGACTGCGTAATCTGCGCACTCGACACCGCATACAGTTCGCGCCCGCCGACCATCGTCGCGAGCGCGCCGGCGATGATCTGCTTGGTCGCGAAATACTCGACGAACAGCAGCATCCAGGTGCGCAGTGCCTCAACCGGCGGGTGTTCGGCGGCCAGTCGCTCGGCGGCAGCGCCAAGCTGGTTCGCCTCGTTGCGATAGACCTGCTCGATCAGTGCCTCGCGCGTCGGGAAATGGCGATAGAGCGTGCCGATCCCCACCCCAGCCGCGCGCGCGATCTCCTCCAGCCCGACGTCCATGCCCTTGCTCGCGAACACATCCTTGGCGGTGGCGAGCAGCTTAAGCCGATTGCGTTCGGCATCGGCGCGCGGCTTTCGAACGGGCGTTTGCGCGGAAATCACCACTTTGTTTCACCGTACCCTTGAAAACGGAGGACTCCTCCGTATTTAAACGGAGACGTCCTCCTGATACCGTAATGTAGCGCGAGAGGCAACGTCGCCAGCCTTCAAGGGAACAGCATATGGCTCAGCAATTTGGTGCGACCTCCACCACCGACGCGGTGCTCGCGGGCGTCGATCTGTCCGGCAAGCGCATCCTCGTCACCGGCGTCTCGGCCGGACTCGGCGTCGAAACCGCGCGGGCGCTCGCCGCACATGGCGCGATCGTGGTGGGCGCCGCGCGCGATCTCGCCAAGGCGGAACGCGCGACCGAGGTGGTGCGCGCAGCCGCCGCCGGCGGCGGCAGCCTTGCGTTGATCGAACTCGATCTCGCCAGCCTTGCCAGCGTGCGCGCTGCCGCCGACGCGCTGGTCGCTAAGGGCGAACCCTTCGACGTCATCATCAACAACGCGGGCGTAATGGCGGCGCCGTTCGGCCACACCGCCGATGGGTTCGAGACTCAGTTCGGCACGAACCATCTCGGCCACTTCGTGTTGGTGAACCGGATCGCGTCGCTGCTGCGGCCCGGTGCGCGCGTGATCGCGCTCGCATCGGCGGGGCATCGCTTCGCCAATGTCGATCTCGAAGACCCCAATTTCACGCGCGGCGACTATGATCCGTGGGTGGCCTATGGCCGCTCGAAGACTGCGAACATCCTGTTCGCGGTAGAGTTCGACCGGCGGCACCGGGAACGCGGCGTGCGTGCCGCAGCGGTGCATCCCGGCGGCATCCAGACCGAACTCAGCCGTCACCTCGATGATGGCGCGATCGACGCGATGATCACGCAGGTGAACGCCGATCTCGCTGCCGAGGGCAAGCCGGCCTACCAGTGGAAGACGATCCCGCAGGGCGCAGCGACGTCGGTCTGGGCCGGCGTGGTCGGCGACGCCGATGACATCGGCGGGCGCTATTGCGAGAACTGCCACGTCACCACCACCGTAAGCGATGGCGCGCTCAGCGTCATGAGCGAGGGCGTGCGGCCTTATGCGATCGACGCCGGCAACGCCAAAGCGCTCTGGGCGAAGAGCGAGGAACTGGTCGGCGAGACGTTCTGAAGAGGTGATATGAGGCCGCGACCACCGTCACACGACGACGGTCGCGGCCTCCCGCGATCACTCGTTTTCCGCCGTGCCGGGCTCGGCCATCTTGCGATGCTGCTCGGCGAGCACCGATGCCGGCACAACATGCGCCGCCGCGACCTGGAGCTTGTTCTTCCAGCCCGAGACGATGCTGGCCTTGCCCGCCATCACCGCATCCCAGCCGTCTTTCGCGACATCGACGGGATCGCTCTTGGTGTTGCTCGCGCCGACCGAGGTGTCGAGCATGTCGCCACGTTCGAAGAACTCGGTCTCGACCGGCCCCGGCATCAAGGTGGTCAAGGTGACGCCTTTCGATTCCTTGATCTCGTTGCGCAGCGCATCGGTGAAGCTGTCCACGAACGCCTTGGTGCCGTTATACACCGCCTGGAACGCGCCGGGGATGAACCCCGCGATCGAGCCGGTGACGAGCACCTTGCCATCGTCGCGCGCCACCATCGGCTTGAGCACCTTCTGGAGCAGATAGGCCGTGCCGACGATATTGGTGTCGACCACGCGCCGCCAGTCGGCGAGATCCTGATCGAGAAACGCATGGCCAAGCCCGCGCCCCGCGTTGGCACACAGCAGGTCGATCTGGCGACCGCCAGCCGCGGCCAGCAACTGGTCGACGCCCTCGATCGTCGAGAGATCGGCCTCGACCCATTGCACGTTGGTGCCGAACTGCTCGAAGTCGGTCGCCGCCGCCTCGATCAGCGGCTCGTCCGCGACGACGAGGATATCGTAGCCGTCCTTCGCCGCGAGCGTGGCGAGTTCGAAGCCGATGCCGGTGGAGGCGCCGGTGATGATCGCGAATTTGTCAGCCATGTCGTGTATCCTTATGCAGCGGCAGCGGCGAAATCGGGCTTGAGCACGACCTTCGTCACCACATTCTGGTCATCGTGGAACATCTTGTAGCCCTTGGGCGCATCTTCCAGCGCCATCCGGTGCGAGATCAGGAACTCGGTATCGATCTCGCCTTCCATGATCGCGTTGAGCAGCGCGGGCATGTAATGCTGGACGTGGGTCTGACCGGTCTTGAGGGTGAGGCCCTTCTCCATCAGCGCGCCGAGCGGGAACTTGTCGACGAAGCCGCCGTACACCGCCGGCATCGAGACCCGCCCGCCCTTGCGGCAGGCGATGATCGCCTGACGGATCGAGTGCGGGCGATCGGTGCCGAGGAAGGTCGACTTCTTGATCTGGTCGATCACATTGTCGGCGAAGAAGCCGTGCGCCTCCAGCCCGACGCTGTCGATCACCGCATCGGGGCCGATTCCGCCAGTCATCTGCATCAGCGCTTCGTAGGTGGCGGTTTCCTCGAAGTTGATCGTCTCCGCGCCGAAGCGTTTGGCGAGTTCCAGCCGGTGCGGGAAATGGTCGATCGCGATGACGCGCTCGGCGCCCATCAGGAACGCCGACTGCACCGCGAACAGCCCGACGGGGCCGCAGCCCCATACCGCGACGGTATCGCCCGGCTCGATCTCGGCATTTTCCGCCGCCATCCAGCCGGTCGGCAGGATGTCGGAGAGGAACAGCACCTTCTCGTCCGAAACACCGTCGGGGATCACGATCGGGCCGACATCGCTGAACGGCACGCGGACATATTCGGCCTGCCCGCCAGCATAGCCGCCGGTCATGTGGCTATAGCCGAACAGCCCCGACATCGGCTGGCCGTACAGCTCTTGCGCGATGTCTTGATTGTCGGCCGGCAAGCCGTTGTCACACGCCGAATATTGGTGCTTGCCGCAATGGTAGCAGCTTCCGCACGCGATCGTGAACGGCACGACGACACGCTGGCCCTTCTTGAGAGTCGATTTGGCGCCGACGTCGACCACTTCGCCCATGAATTCGTGGCCGAGGATGTCGCCGGCCTGCATCGTGGGGATGTAACCGTCGTACAAATGCAGGTCCGATCCGCAGATCGCGGTCGAAGTGACCTTGATGATCGCGTCGCGCGGATTGAGGATTTCGGGGTCGTCGACGGTATCGACGCGGACGTCGTGCCGGCCATGCCAGGCGAGTGCGCGCATCAGGCCTTCTCCTCTTCGAATTGCTGGCGGGTTCGCGACGACGTCGCGATCTCGCCTGTTTCCATGAGTTGCTTGAAACGGCGCAGGTCGCGCCGTGCCTGGATGGCGGGTTCGCGCTGGAACATTTTGGCGATCAGCTTGCCGATCGCGCCGCCGGGCGGATCGTACAGCACCGTCGCGGTGACGACCGTGCCGCGCGCACCGGCATCGCGAAAGTCGATGCGGCCGCTATTGGGCACATCGGCGCCATCTTCCGAGGCCCAGGCGATCAGTTCGTTCTCGCGTTCCTCGGTGATGACGGCGGTCCACTCCACCGTGCGGCCACCCGGCGCCTTGACGGTCCAGTGCGAACGCCGCTCGTCGATCGGCGAAACGTCGACGACATTGTCCATGAAGCTCGCGAGGTTCCGAAAGTCACGCCAATAGGCGTAGAGTTCGGCGACCGGCCGATTGATCGTCACCGCGCGCGCGACAAGGCTGTCGCCTTTGGGTTCGAGCAGCGCGCCCGTCGCCTCATCGACAGCGCCGGACCGCTTCGAGGTGGCGAGCGGCGCGTCGTCGGTCTGAAAGTCGGCTTCTGCCATAGCGTCCTCCGTGTTGAGTAGGGAAGATCGCATGGCGCACGGGTCCGTTCCCGTCGTTTCCCGAGCGAAATCAATTACCTTACTGATCGAGATTAAGGCGTGGTCGCAAGCGTTACCAACGCGGGGTTATCGCACGCGATCCGCTTCGAGCAGATCCGCCACCGCCGCACCCGCGACCGGAGCGCTGAACAGATAGCCCTGCCCGAAGTCGCAACCATCGTTCAAAAGCGCATCGCGCCGCTCGACCGTTTCGACCCCTTCCGCCACTGTCCTGATACCAAGCCCCTTGCCCAGCCCGATGATGGCGCGAACGATCGTCCAGTCGCACGCCGATGGCGCATCGACGAACGACCGGTCGATCTTGAGGACGTCGACGGGGAATTGCTTGAGATGCGCCAGCGACGCATAGCCCGTCCCGAAATCGTCGAGCGCGATGGTGATACCCGCGTCGCGCAGCGCAGAGATGATCCGCAACACGTGCGCGTCGCTATTGTCGAAAAACACGCCTTCGGTGATTTCGAGTTCGATGCTGGTGGCGGGCACCCCGAACGCGGCGAGGCGCGCGATCAGCTTGATCGCGAAATCCGCGCCGCGAAACTCCATCGCTGAAGCGTTGATCGCGATGCGACCGGTATTCACACCACGCTCGCGCCACGCCCGAACGTCGGCGAGCACCCTGTCCTGCATCCGCTCGCCGAGCGCGAGCGCCAGTTCCGGGTCGTCGAAGGCGGCCGCGATCGTCGCCGGGGGCTGTACGCCGTTCCCCGGGTGGTTCCAGCGCAACAAGGCTTCGAACCCGGCGATGCGCCCGGTGCGAAGATCGATCTTCGGCTGATAATATGGCAGGATCAAATCGCGATCGAGCGCATCGCGGGCGATCGACAGCATCGACAGCCGCTCCTGCATCTGCTGGCGCAATTCTCCGCGAAAATAGCGCAGCGTCCCGCCGCCGCCGCCCTTGGCGTCGTACAGAGCGAGATCGGCGTTCTTGCGCAGCGTGTCGCTCTCCGCCCCGTCCGCGGGATACAGCGCGACGCCGACGCTGCTGCGACAATGATAGGTGACCGCTTCGTAGCGAAACGGGGCGTCCAACGCGGCGACCGCCTGATCGATCGCGGCGATGAGCCGCGCCGTATCAGGCCGCGCGAGGAACAAGGCGAATTCGTCACCGCCAAGCCGACCGACCATCGCCGGCACCTCCGCCGCTTCGCTCAGGCGCGCGGCGACATCCTTCAGCAATGCGTCGCCGGTGTCATGCCCGAACTGATCGTTGACCTGTTTGAAATTGTCGAGATCGAACAGCACGAGCGCGACCTCGGAGCCGGCTTCGGCCGCGCGATGCACAACGGTATCCAGCCCGGCAAGGAACGCCGCACGCGCCCAGATGCCGGTAAGGCTGTCATGCTCGGCCGCCCACCGGATCGAATCCGCGGCCAGCTTGCGGTCGTGAACATCCTCGATTGTGCCGTACCAGCGCAGGATCTTGCCCGACGAGTCTTTCAGCGGCGCCGCGCGTGAACGATGCCAGCGATAGCTGCCGTCGCGCATCCGCATGCGAACCTCGTTGTCGATGTCATGCCCCAGCGATGCGTTACGGCGCCACATCGTCGCGACGTTCTGGCGGTCGTCGGGATGGACCACCGCGAAGAAGCCCTGCCCCCGCACTTCGCCCAGGCTCAACCCGGTTCGCGCCAGACCCGGCTCGTCGATATCGAGGATGTCGCCGTTCGGCCACGCCGTCCATGCGACAAGCGGACTGAGCGCGATGGTATAGCGATACCGCTCCTCCAATTCGCGCGAGGTCTGTTCGAAGCCCGGCGCGCGGCCACCTTCGTCCGCTTCGCCGGGGCGGCTCACGCGCCGTTCCAGGTGTTCGAGAAGATCCTCGTCGAGGCCCATTTTCCAGTCATTGTCGGCCCCAGTCTCTCCATCCTCCCAACCCATCAGCTAAGTGGTTCGTTTTGTTATATTTTAAAACCGCCCCGGGGAGCATTAACAATTTATAGTAACCGCAAATATATACCGAAACGACACGTCGATTGTTCCGCTGCGGCGGACAAATATTTCACCGCTTTCCTATCTATCCGCCGTTTCCGGATCCGCCCTACGCGTTAAGACCGAAGGCATCGAAATCCCTCGCGTCGTGCCGTTCGCGCAGTTGCACATCGCCGACGATGCGGTTGACGATCCGGCCGCGCTTCACCGCCGGGCGCGACGCGATCAGTTCGGACCAGCGCGCGAGATTGGGATAGTCGGCCACGGACAGGAACGTCTGCGCACCATAGGCGCCGTTCAAGACGCCGCCGTACCACGGCCATACCGCCATATCGGCGATCGTATAGGTATCGCCGGCAAGGTAGCGATGGTCGGTGAGATGCGTGTCGAGCACATGCAACTGGCGCTTGGTCTCCATCGCATATCGGTCGATCGCATATTGGATCTTGAAAGGCGCATATGCGTAGAAATGCCCGAAGCCGCCGCCGACGAACGGCGCCGATCCCATCTGCCACATCAACCAGTTGAACGTCTCGGCCCGCGCACGCGGTTCGGTCGGCAGGAACGCGCCGAATGTCTCGGCAAGATAGACAAGGATCGAGCCGCTCTCGAACAGGCGAAGCGGCGGGTCGAGCGAATGGTCCGCCAGCGCCGGGATCTTGGAATTGGGATTGATCGCGACGAAGCCGCTGCCGAACTGGTCGCCCTTGCCGATCTCGATCAGCCACGCATCGTACTCAGCGCCGGCATGGCCGGCCGCGAGCAGCTCTTCGAGCAGGATCGTGACCTTCTGGCCGTTGGGTGTGCCGAGCGAATAAAGCTGGAGCGGATGTTTGCCGACCGGCAACACGCGCTCGTGTGTCGCGCCGGAAATCGGTCGATTGATGTTGGCGAACTGCCCGCCATTGGTGGTGTCCCACGTCCAGACGTCCGGGGGCACGTAGCCGGCGGGCTGGTTGTTCGCGCTGTCGTCGGCATCGGCCATTTGCGTTCTCCACGGGTCAAACGAACTTCACTGCGCCCCGTATCCCACCCGCGTATCCCAACCGCGCGACGCGATCCATCGCGTCATTCTGATGGTTGCGTTGCGACGCTGAAGCCGTATGAATGACACCGGTAACCAAAGACGTCGGAAAGCTATCCGGCACGCCAGGAGAGACTTGGATGCACCACGCCGCCGTCACCCGCCGCGATCTGCTCGCGGGAACCGCCGCGCTCGGCATCGCGGCCGCCGTCGCGCCACGCGCGGCCGAAGCGGCGCCCGCGTCCGCCGCGATCGATGCGGCGATGCTCGGCGCGGCGAAGTACATGGTCGAAAAGGTCAGCCATCAGGGCGGCTACGTCTGGCAGGTGCTGCTCGACCGCTCGCGCGAATGGGGCGAGATGCAGGCCTATCCGACCAGCGTTTGGATTCAGAACCCGGGTACACCGCTGATGGGACAGGTCTTCCTCGACGCCTATCACGCCACCGGCAACGCCTATTTCTACAAGGCGGCGGCTGCGGCGGCCGACGTGCTGATCCGTGGCCAGCACGACAGCGGCGGCTGGAACTATCATTTCGATCTCGCCGGCGAACAGTCGATCCGGCGCTGGTACGATACGATCGGCAAGAACGGCTGGCGGCTGGAGGAATTCCAGCATTATTACGGCAACGCCACCTATGACGACAGTTGCACCGCCGATTGCGCGAAGTTCATGCTGCGCATGTATCTGGAAAAGCGCGAGCAGCGTTACCGGGCTTCGCTCGACAAGGTGCTCGGCTTCGTACTGGCGAGCCAATATCCGGTCGGCGGCTGGCCGCAGCGCTTTCCGTTGCGTGACGAATTCCACGACCACGGCCTGCCCGACTATACCTCGTTCATCACCTTCAACGACGATGTCGCGGCGGAGAACATCGCCTTCCTGCTGATGGTCTGGCAGACGCTCGGCGACGAGCGCGTGCTCGATCCCATCGCGCGGGCGATGGACTGTTTCGTGCGCGCGCAGCAACCCCAGCCGCAACCCGGCTGGGGCCTGCAGCACACCGTCGCCGATCTCAAGCCGGCGAGCGCGCGCACCTACGAACCCAAGGCGCTCGTCTCACACACCACCGCGACCAACGTCGCGCTGATGATGGATTTCTACGAGCTGACCGGCGATCAAAAATTTCTGCGCCGTCTGCCCGAGGCGCTCGACTGGCTCGATTCGATCCGCCTGCCCGCCAGCATCGATCCGCAGCGGCGCTACCCGACCTTCACCGAAGTCGGCACCAACACGCCGATGTACATTCACCGGCGCGGTTCGGATGTCGTCAACGGCGAATATTATCATGATGACGATCCGCGCAACACGATCGCGCACTACAGCTCGTTCCGCTCGCCCGACGTGGCGAAGCTGCGCGCGCGCTATGCCGCGCTGTCGGCGCGCCCGGTCGCGGAAGTCGTCGCAGGGTCCGCACTCAAGGGCAGCCGCCACCCGCTGCCGCGCTATTTCACGCTCGGCGACGTCACGATTCGCGATCTCAAGACGACCGCCCCGAGCACCGTTTCACCGGGGGCGCAGGACGAGGTCGCCGCAATTCTCGCCGCGCTCGATGCCGATCATCGCTGGGTGACGCCGCTGCATACCACCAGCCACATCTACACGCGCGACGGCTATGAGAAACCCGTGCCGGGCGACTTCTCGCACACCTATGTCGGCGATGACACCGATACCTCGCCCTATCCCGATCCGCAGCCCGTGCCGGGGATCAGCACTGCCGTTTTCGCCAAGAACATGGCCGTCCTGATCCGCGCGCGGGCGGCGGCCACCTGACCGGCTTAGAACAAAGTCGTCAGCAGATAGAACAGCGCGCCGACCGCCGCCGAGGCGGGAATGGTGATGACCCACGCGATCATGACGTTGCCGGCGATCCCCCAGCGCACCGCCGAGGCGCGCCGCGCCGTGCCAGCGCCTATGATCGCGCCGGTGATGGTGTGCGTGGTCGAGACCGGAATGCCGAGCCACGATGCGCTGAACAGGATGATCGATCCGCTCAGCGACGCGCTGAACCCCTGATGCTGCGACAATTTGGTGATCCGCGACCCCATCGTCTCGATGATCTTCCAGCCGCCGCTCAGCGTGCCCAAAGCGATCGCGATATAGCAACTCACCGCCACCCAATGCGGCACTTCGAAATGGCCGTGCAGATAACCCGTCGAATAGAGCAGGACGGTGATGATCCCCATCGTCTTCTGCGCATCGTTGAGCCCGTGGCTCAGCGAATAGGCGCCCGAAGAGATCAGGTGCAGCACGCGGAAGCTGCGCTCGGCGCCGCCCGACGTGGCGCGGCGGAACAGCCAGCTCGTCACCAGCATCACCAGCATCGCCAAGATCATGCCGAGCGTCGGCGACAGCACGATCGCGATCAGCGTCTTGTTGAGGCCGACCCACTGGATACCGCCGACGCCGGCATGTGCCACCCCCGCGCCGATCATCCCGCCAACCAGGGCGTGGCTGCTCGACGAGGGGATTCCCTTCACCCACGTCACCACGTTCCAGAACATCGCGCCGACCAGCGCACCGAACACCACGCCGGGCGTGATCAGATCGCGCGCGATCAGCCCCTGTCCGATCGTATCGGCGACCTTGTGCAAGGCGGGAAAGGTGATCGTCAGGAAATAGGCGGCGCCGTTGAACGCCGCCGCGAACAGCACCGCATGCACGGGCTTCAGCAGCCGAGTCGCGACCACCGTGGCGATCGCATTGGCGGCATCGTGAAGCCCGTTGAGAAAATCAAACGCCAGCGCGACCAGAATGAGGCCGATGAGCAGCGGTAACGCGAGTTCGTACATCAGGCGTGATCGATGACGATGCCGTCGATCTCGTTCGCGACATCCTCGAACGCGTCGATGATCCGTTCGAGATGCTTGTAGACCTCGCGCTGAACGGAGAAGCGCAGCGCGTCGATCGGCCCCAGCTCCTTGAACGCGCGTTTCAGCCCGGCGGTGTGGATGTCGTCGCCGTGGCTCTCCATCCGCACCAGCCGCTCGGTCAGTTCGTGGAGTCGCACACCATTGCGCGCGACATCGCGCAGCAGCGGCATCGCCTCGGCGGTGAGCCGCGCCGCATCGACGATGATCGCGGCCATGTCCTTCATTTCCGGCTCGAACACGGTCATGTCGTACATGTCGATCGCCTGCACCGCCGCCTGCATCTCGTCGATCGCATCGTCGAGCGAACCGATCAGGCTGGTGATCGCGCCGCGATCGAAGGGGGTCAGGAAGGTCTCGCGAACGGTGGTCAGCACCTCGCGGATGATCTCGTCGGCGTCATGCTCGCGCTCGATCACCTCGCGGATATGCTCGCGGTCGCCATCCTGCAGCAGCCGCGACAGCGCGTTCGCGCCGGCGACGACGGTCATGGCATGCGCCTCGAACAGATCGAAGAAATTGCCTGACTTCGGAAGCAATCTTTGAAACCACGCAAACATGCCACTCACCTTCGATCGCGCGGCGACGGCATGGAGGATGCCGGTACGCTGCGCTGCCGCCCTGAATTCCGCTTGGCCGAAAGATCGGATCAGGTCACGCAAATCCGGTTCGTCGACCATTTCCGCCGCTTCGGCGAGGCTGACCCAGCGCCGTTCCCGCTGCGCCTGCTCCTTCCAGGCGGTGAGTTCGTTGCTGACGGCGAGCGGAAAAACGTCGACATCGATCAGCAGCGATGCGCCACTGCGGCGTTTCTTGCGGTAGCGGTAGGAGCCGAGCGGCTCGGGGCAGATCAGCCCCTGCACGCCCGCCTCTTCCTCGGCCTCCAGCGCGGCGGCGGCGTGTGCGCTCATTCCCGCCGGGTGGTTGCCCTTGGGGATCACCCAGCGCCGCGTTTCGCGCGACGTGACCAGCAGGATTCGGACCGGCGCATCGATCGCATGTGCTTCGGAGCGGTACGGCAAGGCGGCGATTTGACGGATGGGTATGCTCCGATGGGGTGCAAGCCGAGTCTGTTACAGATTTACGGCATTGCTTCCAGCCGTTTCCAACGCAACCAAGCGCGAGATCGCGCTTTGACACGATCGACCGACCAGAGGAGTGAATCGAACCATGAGCACACTCCACGACCACGCACGCGCCGCCGGGCTACAGATCGACTGGGAAGATGCGCAGGGCAAGCCGCAGCGTGTCTCCGACGAATCGCTGACGGCGATCCTCGCCGCGCTCGGCGACCCAACGCCGGACGACCCGGCTGCGTGCGACTTCGTCAGCGGCGATGCCGGGCGGCCGATCGCCCTCCCCTCGGGCTGCGGCGCGGCGGGGCTGGCCGACGTGGTCTTCGAGGATGGCAGCCGCAGCGACATCATGCTGACGGAAACCGGCGACCGCCTCGAAATCCCGGCGATCGCCACCCCCGGCTACCATCGCCTCATCGTCGGTGATCGCGAAATCCGCCTCGCCGTCGCGCCGTCGCGCTGCTTCTCGGTCGCGGACGCGGTCGGCAGCCGCCGCATCTGGGCGCCGTCGGTCCAGATCGCCGCGTTGCGAGACGGCTCCGCCACCGCGTTCGGCGATTTCGGCACGCTCGCCAACACCGCCCGCGCTTTCGCCGCGCGCGGCGCCGATGCGCTCGCGATCAGCCCGGTCCACGCGCTGTTCCCCGCCGACAGCAGCCGCTTCAGCCCCTATGCGCCATCGACCCGGTCCTTCCTGAACGTCCTCTACGCCGATCCGGCGCTCGCCGGCGCATCCGCCAGCACCCCGCCAAGCGGCGACCTGATCGACTGGCATCACGCCATCCCCGAGCGGCTGCGCATCCTGCGCGCAGCCTATGACGCCCGCCCGGAAGCGATCCGCACCGAAGTCGCCGCCTACGCCGACGACGGTGGCGAAGACCTCGAACGCCACGCCCGCTTCGATGCGCTGCACGCGCATTTCTTCGCGCGCACCGGCGCACGCGGCTGGCGGGACTGGCCGGTGGCCTATCACGACCCCGCCAGCGCAGCGGTCGCCAGCTTCGCCACCGAACACGGCGAAGAGGTCGGCTTCTACCTGTTCCTGCAATGGCTCGCCGCGCGCAGCCTGCAAGCCGCGCAGCACGCCGCCACCGATGCCGGCATGGGCGTCGGGCTGATCGCCGATCTCGCGGTCGGCATGGACACCGGCGGCAGCCATGCCTGGAGCCGCCCCGACGATCTGCTCACCGGCCTGTCGATCGGCGCGCCGCCCGATCCGCTCGGCCCCGACGGGCAAAGCTGGGGCATCACCGCTTTCGCGCCGCGCGCGTTGCAGCGCACCGGCTTCGCGCCGTTCATCGCGACGATGCGCGCCGCGATCGGCCACGCGGGCGGCATCCGTATCGACCACGCGCTCGGGCTACGTCGGTTGTGGGTGGTGCCCGAAGGCGCGTCGCCCACCGAGGGCGCGTATCTGACCATGCCGATGGAGGACATGCTCCGCCTCATTGCGCTCGAATCGCACCGCGCCCGGGCAGTCGTGATCGGCGAAGACCTCGGCACCGTGCCCGAGGGTTTCCGCCCGGCGATGGACGAGCGGGCAATGCTCGGCATGCGCGTGCTGTGGTTCGAGCGTTACGCGGACGGCGGCTTCCGCCCCCCCGCCAGCTACGCCCGCGACGCGGCGGCGATGACTGGAACGCACGACCTTGCCACCGTCGCCGGCTGGTGGCGCGGACGCGACATCGACTGGACGTGGCGGCTCGGGCGCAGTTCGTCCGCCGCCGACGAAACCGCAGATCAGGCAGCGCGGGCCGAAGACCGCGAAAGGCTGTGGAGCGCCTTCGTGACGGCGAATGTGGCGGACGGACCAGAACCCACCGCACAGGAGCCAGCCCCCGCCGTCGATGCCGCGCTCGCCTTCATCGGTTCGACCCCGTCCGCGCTGGCGATCGTGCCGTTCGAGGATGTCATCGGCGCGGTCGAACAGCCCAACCTGCCCGGTACGATCGACGAACATCCCAACTGGCGCCGCCGCATGCCAGAGGCGACCGACGCGCTGCTCGCGCGCGCCGACGTGACCGCGCGGCTCGCCACGCTGGACGCGACGCGCCGGGCATGAGCGGTCACCGCGCCGGCGGGCGCGGGGATAGCCAGCCGCCGTCGGCGAGCCAGTCGTTGAGCCGGTCGGGCCAATGCAGGATGCCGATGCGGTTCGACTCGTCGAGATTGAAGGCGTGGCCGCTGTCGGCATACATGTGCAGTTCGGCCTGCACGCCCGCCTTGCGCAACTGCTCGTACAGCGCGACAGACGGCGCGGCGCAGCACGGATCGAGGCTGCCGGCGGTGATGAACGCCGGCGGCGCGGATGCGGCGGCGGTGCCCGGAATGCCGAGCGGGCCGGGAAAGACCAGCACCTGGAAGTCGGGCCGCGCCGAAAGCGAATCGATCGCGTCGGTCTTCGGCCGCCCCGCCGGTTCGGGATTGTCCGCGATCAGCGAGACGAGTTCGCCGCCCGCCGAAAAGCCCATCACGCCGACCCGCGCCGGATCGACGCCATACTCCGCCGCATGCGCGCGCACCCAGCGCACCGCCCGGCGTGCATCGTCCGCAGCGTCGCCCTCGATCGAATACGGCGAGCCGGGTTCGCGCGCGAGCCGGTATTTGAGCACGAACGCCGAGATGCCCATCCGGTTGAGTGCGGTCGCCGCCTTGGTGCCTTCGTTGGTCCAGACGAGGATCTTGTGCCCGCCGCCGGGAATGACGACGATCGCCGCGCCATTGTTGTGCGCGGGCAGCGCCGGGAACGCGAGTAGCGACGGAGTGCGGACGTTGCGCACCCAATAATCGCGCGCCACCTCGGGCGTGACCAGGCGCGTATCCTTGCCGGGCGGACCTTTGGGCCAGAGCGGGATCGAGACGAATGTGGGCGGCGGGACCGGATCGGGGTCTTGGGGCGCATTTGCGAGCAGCGCGGCGCAGGCCAGCAGTATCCATCCGGTCTTGCGCATCAGGTCTCTCCCATGACTCGGCCGTTGCCTGCCGTTACCGATATCATAGCAGCGGGCGTGGGATACGGAAGCGCGATTGCGCTTCCAGATCCGTGCTTTATGGTTGCGCTATCATAATACCGATCGGCGGATGCCGGCGGTTTGCGAGAGGATGTACAATGGCTATCAATCGTCCGCGCGCTACGATCCTGACCGCCGCGATCGCCGCTGGTCTGCTGGCGATCGGCCCGGCGTTCGCGCAGCCGCCCGCGCCGGCCACACACTTTCCCGGCGACGGCCAAGGCGCGTTCAAGACTCACCGCTACCGCGATCTCTTCGCCGAGCAGCTCGGCACCAAGCCGGGCGCGGCGCGGGCCAAGATGGAGGCGGCGTTCCAGCAATTCTTCCACGGAGACGGGCAGGAACAGCGCGTCTATTTCGAGACCGGCGCCAATGCCAATGGCCCGCTCGCCTACATCACCGACTGGGCGAACAACGATGCCCGCACCGAGGGCATGAGCTACGGCATGATGATCGCCGTCCAGCTCGGCCACAAGCGCGAGTTCGACGCGCTGTGGAACTGGTCGAAGACTCACATGCTCGTCACCGATCCCAAGAACCCCTCGGTCGGCTATTTCGCCTGGTCGATGGCGACCGACGGATCGCCGCGTTCGACCGGCGCCGCGCCTGACGGTGAGGAATATTATGCGATGGCCTTGCTGTTCGCCGCGCGGCGCTGGGGCAATGGCAAGGGCATCTACGATTATCAGGCCGAGGCCGATCGCATCCTGCGCGGTATGCGCCACCATCCGCTGCTGACCGGAACCCCGCCGTTCCGCATCCACCCCGGCGATGCGCCGTTCGTCGAACCCGACGTGCCGTGGCCAAGCCTCAACAATCGCGCGGCGGCTGCCGAGGCGGCGAAAGCGGGCACGCCCTGGCCGCCCTACCACCCCGACCGCCGCCCGCGCCCCGTCACCGTTGGACCGATGGTGGATGAGGCGCATACGATGGTGCGTTTCGTGGCGGAGACCAATGTCGAAGGCACCGACGCCTCCTACCATCTGCCCGCCTTCTACGAATTGTGGGCGCGCTGGGGTCCGGTCGAGGATCGCGCCTTCTGGGCGCGCGCCGCCGATGCCAGTCGCGCGTTCTTCGTCACGGTCACCGACCCGAAGACCGGCCTTGCCCCGGATCGCAGCCATTTCGACGGATCGACGATGCTCACGCGCGACGGCAAGCCCGATCCGTTCGGCTATGATAGCTGGCGCACGGTCAGCAACTGGTCGGTCGATTACGCCTGGTGGGGCAAGGATTTGCGCCAGCGGGTGCTGAGTGACCGCGTGCAGGGCTTCCTCTCTGCGCAGGGTATCGACCGCTTCGCCGACCGCTACACGCTCGATGGCGAGCCGCTCTCGACCCGCCACTCGCCGGGCATGCTCGCCGCCGCAGCCGTGGGCGGCTTCGCGGCCACGCCCGGTGCGAACTCGAAGGCGTTCCTCAGGGCGCTGTGGGACATGCCGCTGCCGACCGGCGAGCAACGCTATTTCGACGGCATGCTCTATCTGATGAGCATGCTCCATTGCAGCGGCGAATTCCGCATCATTGACGGGCGGGAGCGCTAGGCGCTCCCTCCCTCAGAACCGCGCGTTGACGCCCACCGCGAAGGTACGGCCCACGCGCGTCTGGTACAAAGTGTCCTTGCGCTGGCTGTCGGTATAGAGCCGGTTCTGCTGATCGGTGAGGTTCTGCGCCTCGATGATGAGCTTGAAATTGTCGGTGATGTTGTACGAGGCCGACGCATCGACATAGGTGGTCTGCGCATTGCCTTGCAGATCGCTGCCCGCCGAGGCCGGGATGCCGCGAATGAACGGCCCGCGATAATTGACCGTGCCACGAATGCTGAACTTGCGGTCCTCGTAGTAGAGCGTTCCCGAAGCGGTGTTCTTGGACAGGCCGACGAGATCGTTGGTGGTGGTCACGGTGCAGACCCCGCCCACGCTGGTCAGGCAGTAATTGATCCGCGACGTGACGTGGGTGTAATTGCCGAGCGCGCCGAAATTGCTCAGGAAACCGTGCAGGAAGGTGAACGGCAGTTGCGCGTTGATCTCGACGCCCTTGAGCTTGCCGCCCGGCGTGTTGACCGGGCGCGTCACGCTGAACAATTCGGTCGGCTGGGTGTTGCTGCCGTCGAGCAGCGCCACCGGCAGGCCGAGATCGGTATACGGCACCAGGCTGGTCACGCTCTGGATGTAGGTCTTGATATCCTTGTAGAAGAACGCAGCCGACAGCAGCGAGCCGGGCCGGAAATACCATTCGAGCGCGGCATCGAAGGTGTTCGCGCGGATCGGTTCGAGCAGAGGGTTATTGACCGTGCCGGTGCGGGTGACCGGGTTGACGCCGCTGGTCGGCGTGAGGACGCCCAATTCGGGCCGCGACATCACCTTGGCGCCGGATACGCGCAGCAGCAGGTTCCTGACCGGCTCGAACACGATGTTCGCGGAGGGCAGCCAATCGTCGTAACTGCGCGTCACCGCGCCATAGAGTCCGGTCACGCCGGTCGGCGAGGCGGGGCTCGCGACGGATACATAGCCTGAAGAGAATTGCAGCGTGTTGATGTACCGCACGCCGACATCACCACGCACGCCGAAACCGATCGCATCGGTCAGATCGAACACGCCCATCGCGAACGCGCTCCTCTCCTCCTCGCGGACGATCGGCTTGGGGCTACCGCATTCGATGGTGCAACTCCGCGACGCGCCGAGGTTGGCGGTGTCGTAGAGCTTCTTCCAGTCGAGCGTCGCCCAGCTCGCGGGCGCGCCATTGCCCCACAACGCGCCGAAGTTGCTGATCTGCGACGAGATGCTGGCAAGCGACGTGCCGGCGGGCAGCGCCTTCACCAGCGTGTCGGCGGTGTAATAGCGCGTATCGATGCCCGATTGTTTCGACTGGCGATATTGCGCGCCGCCGCGCAGCGTGAGCGCGTCGTTGATCTCCCAATCGGCTTCGAATTCGGCCAGATAGCCGTCGGTCGTGGTCTTGGCCGGCTTGCCCTGGAGCGAGAAGCCGCCGAGCACGGTGCCGTCGGCGAGGCCCGGCGCATAGTTGAAATTGGCCGGGTTGGTGACGTCGAACCCGAAACCGAGCAGCGGGGTGGTGCCGCCCTTGCGATAATCGAGCGTGAAGCTCTTATCGATCGCGTCCATGAAATACTGGATACGCTGGTGATCGTCGAAGACCGACTGGTTGAGGCCGAACTTGCCGGTGATCTTCAGCCGGTCGGTGAAGCGGTGCATGAAGTTGAGATTGGCCTGTTTGAACGACGAGGTGAAATCGGCGTGCAGGCCCTCGGAGCGGATATCGACGCCGTTGAACGCGCCATATTGTACCGATCCCAGCGAGGACAATTGCAGATCGGTGACGGAGGTCATCGGCTGGCCGTCGTTCGAAGCCGACCGGCCGAACGAGATGGCCCCGAGATAATTGTCGTCGCGGATGACGTGGAAGCGCGAATACAGCAGGTCGAGCGAGATGTCGGTGTCGTCGCCATCCTTGAACTGGAGCGTCAGCGTGCCGGCGATCCGCTCCTGGCTTTGCGTCGAGTTGAGGTAGCGCGGAATGCGCGGGAAGAACGCACCACTGCCGGCGGTGTTGGGCGCATCCGCCCGGCGCGCGTTGACGATCGTGTTATAGGCCGAAAGACTGCCGGTGCGCGGATTGTTGGTGCTGCAATTGGTCGCCGTGACACCGCGAAGCGCGAGCTGTGCCGGGGTCTGGCCGGCGGTGTTGATCGGCGCGCCGATCGGCGAGCAGAAGCCGCCGTTGGTGTTGGCCGACAGGATATCCACCGCCGAATAGCCCACTTCGCGCAAGTGGCGTTGGTTGTAGGCGACCGAGCCGAGGATGCCGAAGCGGCCCTCTCCGAATTTCTTCGATATCAGCGCGGATACGCGCGGATCGGCGCGCTTGGAGATTTCGCCGTAGATCGCCCGGCCGGTCGCCGCGACGACGAAATCGTCCTTCTGGTCGAGCGGATGCGGCGCGGCGAGATCGACCGTCGCGCCGAGCGAGCCTTCCTCGACATCCGCCGACGGCGTCTTGCGTACCGATAGCGATGAGAAGATTTCGGTCGGGAAGACGTTGAAGTCGAAGCTGCGGCCGGTGTTGCCCGCGCCGTAGATGTCCGAGCTGCCGGTCTGCGAAACGCCTTCCATCCCGTTGATGCGAACGCGGGTGAACTGCGCGCCGAGGCCGCGCACCGAGATGTTCTTGCCCTCGCCGCCGTCGCCCCGCGCGAGCGCAACGCCCGGAATGCGCTGCATCGATTCGGCGAGGTTCGAATCCGGGAACTTGCCGATGTCCTCGGCGACGATCGAATCCACCGCAGCGGTTTGCGTGCGCTTGAGGTTGAGCGCGCTGTCGAGCGAGGCGCGGAAGCCGGTGACGACGATATCCTGCACGTCCGAGTCGGACGGCGGCGTGGCGGTCGGTTGCGGTTTGGCGTCGTCGGTGGGGGTCTGGGCATATGCGGGAAGTGCGGTCCCGGCGGCGATCATCAATGCCACACCGGACGTGCAGTGAAGCCACGCCGATGTCTTCTGGAACGCACGTGCCATGTCAAACCTCCCCTTTTGATAGCATCTTTATTGTCCCAATGTTCTACATTGTGGAACTTAGTTCATGTATATGGTTTAGAATCGCACATTTGAAAAGCCGAAAAGTTACGTTGACGCGCTCAAAGTCCCTACATATGAAAATGTACCGTATTTTGTGGGACTATTCGAACGAGAGCCGAGACCTGTCGTTCGGGCGGATATCCGTCGGAGAGGATGCATCATTGCCTGCCAGCGCCGCCGTCGCACTGCTGCTGGCCGCCGCGTCGCCGGCGGCGGCGCTACATTTTGATCTGTCGGCGAACACGCCCGACCGCCAACCCTATCAGGTTGGCGGGCACGGCATCGAACCGGGCGGCTCCAGCACGGACTTCGCGTTTTCCGTGGCGGTGCCGGAGGGGCTGTACCGTGTGACGGTGCGGCTCGGCGACCCGCGTGTCACCGGCGAGACCACCGTCAAGGCGGAAGCGCGCCGGCTGGTGCTCCGGGGTGTCGCGACGCGCGCCGGTCAGGTCGTCACCCGGAGTTTCCTCGTCGACGTACGCACCCCCGCCCTGCCCGCACCGCCGCCCAATGCGCCCGGCGGGAGCGCGGTGCGGATCGACGCACGCGACCGCGCCGAATATACTTGGGACGACAAACTGACGCTGGAGTTCCTCGGCGATCCGCGCGTCACCTCGGTCGATATCGCATCGGCGACCGCGCCGACGCTCTACCTCGTCGGCGATTCCACCGTCACCGATCAGTCCGCCGAACCCTATGCGAGTTGGGGGCAGATGCTACCGGCAATGCTCGACGATAGTATCGCGGTCGCCAACCACGCGCGATCGGGCGCGACGCTCAAGAGCTTCCTGACCGATCTGCGCTTCGACAAGGTGCTGTCGCGGATCAGGCCGGGCGACTGGCTGTTCATCCAGTTCGGGCACAACGACCAGAAGGCGGAATGGCCGCAGACCTATGCCGCGGCCGACACCACGTACCCGGCATATCTCGCCGCTTATGTCGCCGAGGCGCGGCGGCGTGGCGCCTATCCGGTACTGGTGACATCGCCCGAACGGCGCACCTTCGACGCGCGGGGACGGATCAAGGCTACTCTGGGCGGCTATCCGCAGGCGGTGCGCGCGCTCGCGAAAGCGCAGCATGTGCCGCTGATCGACCTCAACGCGGATAGCCGCGCGATCTATCAGGCGCTGGGGCCGACGGTGGCGCCACGCGCCTTCGCGAACGCCGGCGCCGACTTGACCCATAACGACAATTACGGCGCGTGGCTGCTCGCCAGCGCGGTCGTCGAGCGGATACGCGCCACGATCCCGGCACTCGCCCAGCACATCGTCATGCCGCGCTTCTCGCCCGATCATCCGCCCTTGCCCGCCGCGGTGACGATCGTCGCCAGCGCCGGGCGCGCCGCCGAGCGCCCGGCTGGGAGTTGAAGCGATGCTGATCAACCGCCGCGAACTCAGCTTGGGCGTGGCCGCAAGCATGGCGCTGATGCCGGCCGCCGCGATGCCGTTCGCCGGCCACCTCGCGCGCCGCTTCGACGTGCGCGATTACGGCGCACGCGGCGACGGCGTGGCGATCGACAGCGGCGCGTTCAACGCCGCGATCCTCGCCGCGTCGCAGGCGGGCGGCGGCACCGTCGTCGTGCCGCGCGGCCGCTACCTGTGCTTCTCGATCCGGCTGCAGAGCCGCGTCACGCTGCTGCTCGGCAAGGGCGCGGTCATCGAAGCCGCCGATCCCGCCCGCCATGCCGGGCACTACGACGTGCCTGAAGAGGGCATCGATCAACTCTATCAGGATTTCGGCCACAGCCACTGGCACAACAGCCTGATCTGGGGCGCAGACCTCTCCGAAGTCGCGATCGTCGGCCCCGGCCTCATCCACGGCGCCGGCCTCACCCGCGACGGCCCCGGCGCGCGCTGGAAGGCGCAGACCGGCGAGCGGCCGCTGTCGATGCGCGGGTTGAGCGACCGCGAGATCGCCCGACTCGAACCCGACTGGAAGCGGATGGTCGGCCTTGGCAACAAGGCGATCGCATTCCGGGGCGGACGCGATATCCGGCTGTCGGGCTTCTCGATCCTCAAGGGCGGCCATTTCGCGATCCTCGCGACCGGCACGCGCGGGCTGCGCATCGACGGCCTCTCGATCGACACCGATCGCGACGGGATCGATCTCGATTGCGTCAGCGACGTGATCGTCGAGCGCTGCCGGGTCAATTCGCCCAACGACGACGGCATCGTCGTGAAGAGCAGCTTCGCGCTCGGCCGCGCGGTCGCCGCGGAGGACATCCTGATCCGCGATTGCGCGGTCTCGGGCTATGACATGGGGTCGATGCTCGACGGCACCCGCCGCCAGACGCAGCAGATCGCGCCCGATCAGGACCGCGTGACCGGGCGGATCAAGCTCGGCACCGAATCGAACGGCGGCTACCGTAACGTCCGTATCGAGGACTGCAGCTTCACCCACTGTCGTGGCCTCGCGCTGGAAACGGTCGATGGCGGCGTGATGGAGAATGTCGTCGCGCGTCGGCTGACGATGCGCGACGTTACCACCGCGCCGCTGTTCCTCCGGCTCGGCGACCGCCGGCGCGGCCCCGACGGTACCGGCATCGGGGCGATCCGTGGCGTCGAGATCAGCGACATCGACGCGCGCGGCATCGACCACCGTTTCCCTGCCGCCATCGCCGGCCTGCCCGGCAACCGGATCGAAGACGTGTCGCTCAGCCACATCCATTTCTCCTATCGCGGCGGCGGCACGGCGGAGGATGCGCGGCGCGTGCCCGAGGACCATGCCAGCGCCTATCCCGAACCGAGCATGTTCGGCGTGCTGCCCTGCTGGGCCTTATGGGTCCGCCACGCCGCGCGACTGCGGATCGACCGCTTCACCGCAGAGACCGCGACACCGGACCAGCGGCCACCGTTCGTCTTCGCAGATGCCCCCGGCCTATCGATCCTGCGAACGCCCCTGTTTCGCGCTTAACGTTTGACGCGACGCGCTGATAGCTTTACCCATATTACGGAATAGCAGTTCACAATATGGTGGGAGGGGAGCAATGAGAAAGCGCGCATCGCAGACGCATCTCGGTCGCGCCGGCCGGGCGCTTGCCGCCTTGCTGACCGCGTCCGGCCTCGTGCCACCAGCCGCCGCGCAGGTCGCCAGACCCACCGCCAACCTCGCCGCGCCGGTCCGCAGCTTCGGCCGCGTCTCCTATGACGCCCGCTCCCTGATGATCGACGGCAAGCGCACGCTGATCTGGTCGAGCGAGTTCCACCTCTTCCGCCTGCCCAGCCCCGATCTGTGGCGCGACATCCTTCAAAAGATGAAAGCGAGCGGGTTCAACACCGTCGCCGTCTATTTCGACTGGGGATATCACAGCCCCAAGCAGGGCGTGTACGATTTCAGCGGCATCCGCGATATCGACCGGTTGCTGACGATGGCGGAGGAAGAGGGCCTCTACGTCATCACCCGCGCCGGCCCTTATGTGAATGCGGAACTGTCGCGCGGCGGCTTTCCGGGCTGGCTGGTCAATCAACGCGCCAGGGCGCGCACCGATGATCCGCAATATCTCGCGGCGGTCGACGAATGGACCAGCCGGATCGACGCGATCATCGCCCGCCACCAGATCAACGGTGACGGCAAGGGGCATCACGGCACCGTCATCCTCCACCAGATCGAGAACGAACTGTCGGTCACGACCGCGTCGCAGCGGCGCTACATGGACCATCTTTACGCGCATGCGCGCGCGGATGGCATCACCGTGCCGATCTTACACAACGATCAGGGCCGCAACGGATATTGGGCGCCGGACAGCTCGCCGGTCGCGCAGGTCGTTCACGGCCCCAACGATCTCTACGCGTTCGATGGCTATCCCGGCGGCACCTGCACCGTGCAGGGCAAGCCGACGCGCAATGTCGGCGCGCCCGACTGGGGCTTTTACGGCCCCGGCGGCGCGAAGGGCGGCGCGTCGGCATCGCCCGACACGCCCGGCTTCCTCGCCGAATTCGGCGGCGGCTGGTTCGATTATTGGGGATCGAACGGCGGTTACGACTGCAACGCCATCCAGCGCGGCAAGCGTTTCCAGCGCGTGTTCTACGGCACCAATCTCGCCAACGGCATCGGCATCCAGAGCTTCTACATGGGCTATGGCGGCACGAGCTGGGGCTGGTTGCCCGCGCCGGTTGTGTTCACCAGCTACGATTATGGCGCGGCGATCTCCGAACCACGCGAGATCCGCGAGAAAGCCGAGGAACTGAAGCAACTCGGCGGGCTGATCGCCTCGGTGCCCGATCTGGCTGGGATGGTGGCGGCCGGGCCGGTGGCGATCTCCTCGCCCGACATTCAGGTGTATCACAACAAAAGCCCCGAGAGCGGCGCGCGCTTCCTGCTGGTGACTCACAAGCCCTCGAACGGGCAAAGCGACGACCGCTTCACCGTCACCGCCGATCTGCCCGACGGTCGCTACACGCTGCCGCTGCGGCTCAATGGCTTCGACGCCAAGTGGCTGGTCGCCGGGGTCGATCTCGCCGGGCAGCGGCTGGTCTATTCGACCTCCGAACTGCAAAGCGCGCAGACGATCGACCGTGCCGGGCTGCTGCTGCTCTACGGCCGCACCGGCGAGCCGGGCGAGACTGTGCTGCGCTACACCTCCGCGCCGACCGTCACCGTGCTGGAAGGCAAAGCGGAAAGCGCGTTCGATGCGGCGAAGGGCGATCTCAAGCTCGGCTATATCCACGACGGCCGCACCGTCGTGCGGATCACCGGCGGCGGCCGCCCCGCGCTCACGATGATCCTCGCCGACGAGAAAGAGGCGGTGCGCTACTGGCGCCGCGACAGCGCTGCAGGGCCGGTGCTGGTGCGCGGCCCGGCGCTGGTCCGCAGCGCGGCGAGCGCCGGAGCGACGCTCGCGCTGACCGGCGACACCGCCGCCGAAACGCCGCTCGAGATATGGGCGCCCAAAGCCGTGCGCGCGCTTCGCTGGAACGGCGCTGTCGTGCCGGTGGAAGCGACCGCAACCGGCAGTCTCGCCGCAACCCGCCCGCTCGCCGGTCCTGTTCCCGTGACCTTGCCCGCGCTCGACCATTGGCGCGCCGCCGAGGGTGTTCCGGAGACCGAGCCGAATTTCGAC
The DNA here is from genome assembly GCF_001717955.1 of Sphingomonas panacis. Lineage (NCBI taxonomy): Bacteria > Pseudomonadati > Pseudomonadota > Alphaproteobacteria > Sphingomonadales > Sphingomonadaceae > Sphingomonas > Sphingomonas panacis. Next base: position 2,845,090 of record NZ_CP014168.1, on the reverse strand, counting down.
GACGCCGCCTGGCAAGCGGTCGACACCCGCGCCAGCGCCAGCATCACGGCGCGCCCCGACGGCCAGCCCAACATGGGAATGGATTCCTACGGCTTCCACGAAGGCGACGTCTGGTATCGCGGCCGCTTCACCGGCGCGCCCGACGCTAAGACGCTGGCTCTGTTCTACGGCGCGGGCGGATCGGGGCTGGTACAGGTCTGGCTCGACGGCGTGTTCGTCGGCCAGGACGAACTGCCCGCCGGCCTCCCCCGCCCGATCACCACCGGCGGCGCGCGCTTCACGCTTCCTACAGCTTCGCAGACGCCGGGCGAACACATCCTGTCGGTCATGGTGCGCAACAATGGCCACAATTGGGATCTCGACGCCGACGATTACCACAAGGAAGCGCGCGGCCTGATCTCAGCCTCGCTCGAAGCACCGGGCGGGCGCAGCTTCGGCATCCCGATCGCGTGGCGAATCCAGGGTCAGCGCGGCGGCGAAAACCTGCCCGATCCGTCGCGCGGCCCCGCCAACAGCGGCGGCCAATATGGCGAGCGGCAGGGCTGGCACCTGCCCGGCTTCGACGATCGCAATTGGGCGACGGCCCCGCTCCCCGCCGTCTCGGCCAGGGCCGGCACGACCTGGTATCGCACCGGCTTCGATCTCGCCGTGCCGAAGGGGCAGGATGCGACGATCGGGGTGTCGTTCGGCGATCCGACCACACCGCGATCGGTCGCGCGCTATCGGGCTTTGCTGTTCGTCAACGGCTGGAACATGGGCCAGTTCATCGCGCATGTCGGCCCACAACGCACCTTCCCGATCCCCGAGGGCATCCTTGATCATCACGGCCACAACGTCCTCGCGCTCGCCGTCACCAGCGACGGCGCACCCGGCGACGCCCTGGAGGCCGTGAAACTGGTCACGCTACGCACCGTCAAAGGCGGCGTGCCCGTCCGCAGCGTAGCCGCGCCACAGACTCCGGCCGAGCTGAAGTGAGCGCTTTTGCGATCTCACGGCGTGCGCTCGGCGTCGGAGCGGGCGGGCTGCTGCTCGCGGGGGCGGCGCGCGCCGCACCTGCCGGGGCGAGGCCGTGGCCGTATCTGATCGGTGCCGACATCTCGTGGGTGCCCGAGGATGAAGCGGCGGGCGCGACCTATTACGAGGCAGGCGTCCAACGCGATCCGCTCGCCATCTTCCGCGATGCCGGCTTCAACGCGATCAAGCTGCGTCTGTTCGTCCATCCCGAGAATGGCTATTCGCGCGGCAAACCCGGCGGGCCGTGGTGTGGCCTCGCCCAGATCATCGACTTTTCGCGGCGCATCAAGGCGGCCGGCTTTCACCTGTCGCTGACCCTCCACTATTCCGACACATGGGCCGATCCGCAGCATCAGGACAAGCCGGCGGCGTGGGCGGGGCTGAGCTTCGCCAAACTGGTCGAAGCGGTGCATCGGCATACCCGCGAGTCGCTGGGGGCGATGGCGAAGGCGGGGGTCGCGCCCGATCTCGTCATCATCGGCAACGAGACCACCTTCGGGATGCTCTGGCCAGACGGGCGCGTGCCGCTGACGATCCCGACCGGCAATGCCGTCACCGACCGAACCCATATGCACCTCGCCGGCGCGGGCGGGTTCGATCGGTTCGCCGTTTTGCTGAAAGCCGGCATCGCCGGCGCGCGCGAAACGGTGCCGGGCGCCAGAATCGCGCTTCACAACCATCTCGGCCGGCACTGGCCGATCGTACAGGATTGGATGGACAATCTGCTACGTCGGGGCGTGCGCTTCGATGCGACCGGCTTCTCCTGCTACCAGCAGGCGGCCGAGGGCGATTGGGCGCGCACCTTCGACGCATTCGAGCGGCGCTATCCCGACCACGGCTTCTTCGCGATCGAATACAGCTCACGCAAACGCTATCTGAACGATCTCGTTCATGGCCATCGCAACGGCTGGGGCGGTTTCATCTGGGAACCAACCCGACACCAGGAAGCGATCTTCACGCGCAACGGCGTCAACGCCGGCGAAGGGCCGAAGCCCAACCTCTTATCGCAAGGCGCCAACGGCGCCGAAGCGCCCGGCGGCGTGCCGAGCGCGGCGTCGCCACCGCCCGAGGATCACGGCGGCCGCTACGACGCCGATCCCGCCTTCCTCGAACTCTACCGCAATATGGCGCGCGATTATGGCCTGTCGGCCGGCCCGCGCCCTGCCCCGATCCGCAAGTAACAGGAGATACACTTGGCCGCTCTCACCCACGACATCCCGCGCACTCAGGTGACGGCGACGATCGACCGGCTGATGGATAACCTCCTCACCATCAAGGACGAGACCGGCGCGTTCCTGCTCCATCTTGAAGACGGGCGGATCATCGACACCAAGGGCTGGGCCGGCTGGGAATGGACTCACGGCGTCGGCCTGTTCGGCATGTGGCGCTATTACGAGCAGACCGGCGACGCCAAGGCGCTCGACATCATCAAGCAATGGTTCGAGGACCGCTTCGCCGAGGGCACGCCGACCAAGAACATCAACACGATGGCGCCGTTCATCACGCTCGCCTACCTCCACGAACATACGCCGGACCCGCGCTACATTCCCTATCTCGACACCTGGGCGGAATGGCTGATGGCGCCCGATGGCCTGCCCAAGACCGAGGACGGCGGCTTCCAGCACATCGTCTACAATGACGAGAATCCGGGCGAATTGTGGGACGACACGCTGATGATGTCGGTGCTGCCGCTCGCCAAGATCGGCTTGCTGCTCGGCCGGCCGCACTATGTCGAGGAGGCGAAGCGCCAGTTCCTCATCCACATCAAATACCTGTTCGACAAGAAGACCGGGCTGTGGTTCCACGGCTGGGACTTCAACGGCCGCCACAATTTCGCGGAAGCCCTGTGGGCGCGTGGCAATTGCTGGGTGACGATCGCCATCCCCGAAATCATCGAGATTCTCGATCTGCCACACGGCGATGCGCTCCGCACCTTCCTCATCGATACGCTCGCCGCACAGGTGAAGACGCTCGCCGAGACTCAGGACGCCGAAACCGGGCTGTGGCACACGCTGATCGTCGATCCAGACAGCTATCTCGAAGCCTCGGCGACGGCCGGGTTCGCCTATGGCATCCTCAAGGCGGTGCGGAAGGGCTATCTGCCGCGCCACTATGAGGCGGTCGGCATCAAGGCGGTACGTGGCGTGCTCGCCAATGTCGACGAGACCGGCGAATTGCGCCAAGTCAGCTTCGGCACCGCGATGGGCGACACCTTGCAATTCTACAAGGACATCGCGCTCACCTCGATGCCCTACGGGCAAAGCCTGGCGATCTGCGCGCTCGCCGAATTCCTGCGCAGCTATATCTAATCCGGGAGCGACGCCGTGGAAACCGTGCCTGACACCGCCGCTCACGCGCCGCGCCGCGTGCGCCTGCACACCTATCTGGCTTACGGCGGCAACGACGTGCTCGGCGCCGGATCGATGGCGGTGGTCAGCACCTGGATCTTGATCTTCTACACCAGTTTCTGCGGGCTTTCGGCGGCGCAGGCGACGATCATCTTCGGCGTGGCGCGCGTGCTCGATGCGTTCACCAGCCCGTTGATCGGGCATCTCTCCGACAATCTCGGCCGGTCGTGGCTCGGCCGCCGGTTCGGGCGGCGCCGCTTCTTCATCCTCGCCGCGATCCCGCTGCTGCCCTCGTTCGCGGTGATGTGGGTCGCCGGGCAAGGCTTCTGGTATTATCTCGTCACCTACGTGCTGTTCGAGATGGTCTATGCGATGGAGATCATCCCCTATGAGACGCTCGCGTCCGAAATGGCGACCGATTACGCGACCAAGGCGAAGTTCGCCGGCGCGCGTATCCTGATCGGCCAGATGTCGGCGATCGCCGCCGCCTTCCTGCCGGGCTGGCTGATCGCGTGGCTCGGCCCGGATTCGCCCGACACCTATCTGTACATGGGCATCATCTTCTCAGGCCTGTTCATGGCCGCCGCGACCTTGCTCTACATCTTTAGCTGGGAACGCCCGCGCGCCGCCGGCCTCGACGACATCGCTGGCGACCGCCCGACACTTGGCGCGGCCTTCGCCGCTTTGTACCGCAACCTGTGGTCGACGCTGCGCATCCGCGCGTTCCGGCTCCACCTCGGCATGTATCTTGGCGGCTATATCAGCCAAGACATCTACAACGCTGCCTTCACCTATTTCGTGATCTTCGCGCTGGCCGGATCGACCGCGATCGTCGCCAATCTCGTCGGCGTCACCTATATCGTCCAGCTCGTCGCGGTGGTGCTGGCGATCAACTTCGCGCTGCGCCTGTCGCCCGCCGCCGCGTACCGCTTCGCCGCGCTGAGCTTCGCGGCGGGGGTGGTGATCTTCCTGGTGATGTACGCCGCTGGCTACACCGCCACCGCCGCTCTGTTCTGGCTGCCGGTGGTGTTCGCCGGACTGGGCCGCGGCGCGCTCAACTACATCCCCTGGGCGACGTACAATTATATGGCCGATGTCGACGAGATCGTCACCGGGCGGCGCCGCGAGGGCGCGTTCGCCGGCGTGATGACCTTCGTCCGCAAGATGAGCCAGGCGCTCGCCGTCATCCTCGTCGGGCAGGTCATGCAGGCGGCGGGCTTCGTGTCGAAATCCGCGCAGCAAAGCCCGCAGGCGATCGCGGCGATCGTCGGGGTGCTCGGCGTCGGCACGCTGGCGATGCTGGTGGTCGGCGTGCTGGTCTCGACCCGCTTCCGGCTGACGCCCGCGACGCACAAGGTTCTGCTCGACGAGATCGAGCATCTGCGCGGCGGCGCCGACGCGCCATCCTCGCCGCAGGCGGCGGCGGTGGTCGAGGATCTGTCGGGCTGGCGCTATGACCGGCTATGGGGCAACAATCCCGTCGCCGCGCCGATGGTGCGCTGAGCCACCGGCCCCGCCCGTTCGTGCTGGGCCTGTCGAAGGCTCAGGACGAACGGGGTTGCAGGCCGGATATTACAAAAACCCGACCTGCCGCAGCCACGCCGCGCACAAGTCCGGCCACGCCGACACCGGCAACCCCGGCGTATCGAGCGCAAAGCCATGTGGCGCGTCGCCGAAGACGTGGAGGTCGGCGACACCGCCCGCCGCGCGCGTCGCGGCATAGAGCCGCAGCGCATTTTCGACCGGGACCACAGGATCGTTGCCCGAATAAACGATGAACATCGGCGGCGGATCGGGCAGAAGCTGCGCATCGGGCTGGAGTCGATCGTACATCGCCTGCTTCTCCACCGGAGGCAGCGGCGGCTTGTCGGGTGCCAAGGTCCGGCCCTTGGCGTTGGTCGAGAGCGGGCCATAGCCGACCACCAGCACATCGGGCCGCGTCGGCAGGTCGGCATGCGGCGACGGCGGCTCGCGCCACTCGGCTGGATATTCGGCGGCAAGGCACGCGGCAAGATGCCCGCCCGACGACAGACCGACGACGCCAAGCCCATCCGGCGCCAGCCCGCGCACGCGGATACGGCGCATCGCCTCGCGCGCGTCATCGAGCGGCGCCGACGGCCCGGTCGCTGCTTGGGGAAAACGATGGATCAGCACGAAGGCGTGATAGCCCAGCCCCGCCAGCCACCGCGCCACCTGCACGCCCTCGCGCCCCGCCATCAGCGCGACATAACCGCCGCCGCCGAGCACCAGCATCGCCCGGCCGTTGGGCGCGACAGGCGCGAAGCCGAGCAGCACCGGCTCCGTCACTGCGGTCACCACAGCCTGTTCGGGTGGCGCGGCTACGTCCTGCAACGTGAAGGGGTTCTCGCCCGCAGTGTCAGCCCATAACGGCCAGACGGTATCGGCACCGAGCTTGGTCATACGCGCCGCTACTTCGCGCCCTTGTAGCCGATCGCCGCGCTGACCTGATTGGCCGCGCGCGCGACTTGAGCGGCGAGATCGTCGATATTGTCCTCGGTCAGATAATGCGCCGCGCTGGCGATGCTGATCGCGATGCAGATTTGGCCGCGCGCGTCGCGCACCGGCGCGGCGATCGAGCGGACGCCATCGCCAAGTTCGCTGTCGTGGAGCACCAGTCCGCGCTCGCGGTTCTTGCGCATCATCTCGATGAACCGCGTGCTGCGCGCCGAGCCAGCCGGCTCGCCGGTCGCCTGCATGTAAAGCTGCGCCCAATGCTCGTCCGGCTCATCGAGCAGCAACGCCTTGCCGATCCCCGTCTCGGCGATCGGGCGGCGGTCGCCCGGCGAGGTCGAGACACGCAGCCGCTGCTGCCCGGTCACGCGGTCGAGGTGCCGCGACCAGTCGCCCTCGCGCTTGCCCGCGAACACGCAGAAGCCGGTGCGCTCGGACAGCAATTCCATGAACGGCCGGGCGATGTGCATGAAGTTGATCTGCTCGGTCGCCAGCGCGCCGAGCTGGAGCAGCTTCGGCCCGAGCGCGAAGCCGGTCGGGGTCACCTGCAGATATTTACGCGAGGCGAGCGCCTGCACCAGTCGGTGCGCGGTCGTCTTGCTCATCCCCAGCTTGCGCGCCAAATCGGTCGCGCGGATCGGCCCGGCGATCACTTCGTCCATGATATCGAGCGCGCGCATCAGCGTCTGCGCGCCTTTTACGCCCGCCGGTTCCTGCTTTTCGTCCTGCTCGTCCATCACTCTCGTCTCGTGCCGCGCGGTAGCGCGGGTTGCCGGACCTACGCCGAGTCGGTGTCACAAGTCAGCAGCTTTTTATGGATGCGGCTTCCGGCGTGCGTGCGCAACCGGCTGTCGGACGGCCGGGAACCGCGATCCCGTTCGATCGCTGAAGCGCCAATCCATCAAGGAGTTACCACATGAGCGACCGTCTGACGATGCAAGACCCGCGGCAGCAATATCCGCGTCCGCCGTTCCCCCGCCAGCCGCAGCCCGTACCCGGCCTCGCAGGGGAACTGGAGCCAAGACCCGACCACGGCGAGACGAGCTACACCGGCTCGGGCAAGCTGAAAGGGCGCAAGGCGCTCATCACCGGCGGCGACAGCGGCATCGGCCGCGCCGCCGCGATCGCCTTCGCGCGTGAAGGCGCCGATGTCGCGATCTCCCACCTGCCTTCGGAAAAGCCAGATGCCGCCGAGGTGCTCAAGCTGATCGAAGCCGAAGGCCGCAAGGCAGTCGATCTGCCCGGCGACATCACCGACGAGGCGTGGTGCCGCGATCTCGTCGCGCAGGCGGTCGAGAAGCTCGGCGGGCTCGACATCCTCGTCGTCAACGCCGGCCACCAGCAGAACCGCAAGGATATCTCCAAGGTCACGTCGGAAGATTTCGACGTGACTCTCAAGACCAACCTCTACGCGCTGCACTGGATCACGCAGGCGGCGGTGCCGCATCTGCCGGCGGGCGCGTCGGTCATCACTACCGCATCGATCCAGGCGTATGAGCCCTCCGCGATCCTGCTCGATTACGCGACCACCAAGGCCGGCATCGTCGCCTACACCAAGGCGCTCGCCAAACAGTTGCTCGAAAAGGGCATCCGCGCCAACGCCGTCGCGCCCGGTCCGTTCTGGACCGCGCTGCAAGCGTCGGGCGGGCAGCCACCCGAGGCGGTCGAAAAATTCGGGTCGGAAAGCCAGTACGGCCGCCCCGGCCAGCCGGTCGAAATCGCGCCGGTGTATGTGCTGCTCGCGAGCCAAGAGGGCAGCTATATCACCGGCGAGGTATTCGGCGTGACCGGCGGGGCAGGTATCGCCTGATCCTCGTCAGGCGCGGCGGCGAAGATCTTCGTACAAGGCCCTCAGGTCCGCCGCGTCGATGTCGAGCGTCTCGCCATAATCGGCGAGCACCGCGTCGAAATCGGCGGGGGTGAGCGCGTCGGGCGCGGGCTGCGCGGTGGCGTGCGCGCGGTGCGGGTAGGAATGGCCGGTCGCGGTGTTGAAGACGATCGCGACGATCATCAGCAACATCGAGTTGAGCAACACCGGCTCCAGCGCGAAGCCATAGCCAGCCGCCGTGATGTGGCTGCCGCCGAGCACCGCCGTCAGCGCGACCGCGCCGCTCGGCGGATGGACGCAGCGCAACGCCGCCATCGCCGCGATGCTGACCCCCAGCGCCAGCGCCGACGCCACTACCGGATCGGAGACCCAGCGCGCCGCCGTCACACCGATCAGCGCGGCGATCACATTGCCGCCGACGATCGGCCATGGCTGCGCGAGCGGGCTGGCGGGCACCGCGAACAGCAACACCGCCGATGCGCCGAGCGGCGCGATCAGGAACGGCAAGCCCGACGAAGCCGCGCCCATCCACCACGCCGATGCGAACCCGATCAGCACGATGCCCAGCGCCGCGCCAAGCGCGCCACGCACCCGCTCGCGCCAGCCGGTCGGGGGTGGCGGCGGCACGAAGGCACCCCAGAAGCTTGGCATGTTGGAGGGTTCCTGGTCGATCATGATGGGCAGCGTCGCTAGCCGATTTGCACGGCACGAGCCACCGGTGATAGCAAGCGGGTGACTGGAGGCCGGTGATGCGCAGGCGAGATCTTTTATGCGGCGCGCTGCCGCTGGCGACGCTCGCGATGCCGCGCCTCGCCTGGGCGAAGCCGGCTGGCGAGCTGTGGCAGTTCGATTCGCTGCGCTCGGTCGGCGGGCACGTGGTCGAAACCGTCGGCGCGCCCACCCTCATCGACAGCCCGTGGGGACGGGCGACCGCGTTCGACGGCATAGACGATGCGCTGCTGATCGGCCGTCATCCGCTGGCGGGGGCGAAGACCTTCACCTTCGAAGCACTGTTCCGCCCCGACGGCGGCGCGTTCGAACAGCGCTGGTTTCACTTGGAGGCCGATGACGGCTCGGGCGCGCCGCCGGGCACCGGCACGACACGGATGCTGTTCGAGATCCGTGTCGTCGAGCAGAGCTGGTATCTCGACGCTTTCGTCACCGGCGCCGGCTACAAGCAGACGCTGATCGATCCGGCGCGCCGCTTCCCCGTCGGGCGTTGGTATCACGTCGCCCAAAGCTACGACGGCCACACCTATCGCGCGTTCGTCGACGGCAAGCTCCAGGCCGAAGCCCCGATCGCCTTCACGCCGCAGCAATCGCCGGGCGGGCCGGGGCGCGCCGCGATCGGCATGCGGATGAACCGCGTCAACTATTTCCACGGCGCGGTGCGCGCGGCGTTCTTCGCCAGGCGCGCGATCGATCCGAGAGACTTCCGGCTGGCGCCCCGAGACTGAACGCTCCGCACGGGCGCACTATATACGCCTGTCATCCCAGTTCGAGGCCGCTTTTCGAATGCCCAAGCGCAACCCCTATCATACCGGCCCGGCCAGCGATCATTTCGATGGCCTGCGCTTCCGCAACGTCGCGGGCGAGCCGGAGACCGACCGCTCGCTCGGCGACGTGCTGCGCTGGCGGCGCGCGGCGCCAAAGACGATCTGGCCAGACATGCTGCCGGTAACGCCGATCGTCCCCGAGCCCCGCGTAGCGGGACTGAGCGTGACGATGGTCGGCCATGCCACAGTGCTGATCCAGATCGCCGGACTCAACATCCTCACCGATCCAGTCTGGTCGCCACGCGCCAGCCCGCTCGCCTTTGCTGGGCCGAAGCGGATCACCGCGCCGGGCGTGACGCTCGATGCGCTGCCGCCGATCGATGCGATCCTGCTGTCGCACAACCATTACGACCATCTCGACATCGCCACGCTGCGCACGCTCCACGCCCGCCACGATCCGCTGATCGTCACCCCGCTCGGCAACGATACGATCGTGCATCGCCGCATCCCGGCCGCGCGAACGATCGCACTCGACTGGGGTGAACACACCGAGATCGCCCCCGGCGCGGAGGCGCATGTCGTGCCCGCGCTGCACTGGTCGTCGCGCGGCGCGAGCGATCGGCGGATGGCGTTGTGGGGCGGCTTCATGCTGCGCGTCGCGGGCCGCCAGGTCTATTTCGCGGGCGACACCGGCTATGGCACTGGCGCGATCTTCCGCGCGATCCGCGCGCGTTTCGGCGCGCCCGATCTCGCGCTGCTGCCGATCGGCGCCTATGATCCGCGCTGGTTCATGGCCGCGCAGCACACCGACCCGGAGGAGGCGATCCAGATCATGGCCGATCTCGACGCGCGCGCCGCGGTCGGCATCCATTGGGGCACCTTCAAGCTGACCGACGAACCGCGCGACGATCCCGCGTTGCGGCTGGCCGCCGGGCTGGCGGCGCGGGGCATCGCCCCGCGCCGCTTCGTCGCGCTGCAACCGGCGGAGACCTTCACGCCGGACTGACGCGCCCAATAACCCCTCCGTCCCGAGCGAATGATGGCAAGGGGGAGACCTACCCCCAGTGTGCCCGCTTCGAGGTCTGACCGATACCGGGGTTGAAGCTGTTGGTCGGGTCGAGCGCGCGGTAGTGCGCGGCGAGCGCCGGCTTGGCGGGATAGAGGTGGCCGACATTGTGCTCGGCCGGATATTCCGCGCCGCGCGCATCGAGCAACGCCCACATGCGATGCTCGATCGCGAGCGGATCATGGCCTTTGCGGATCACGTAATCCTGATGGAAGACGTGGCAGAAGAAGTGGCCGTAATAGAATGTGTGCGCGATCGCCGCGTCCAGCTCGGGCGGCAGCGTCTCGAACCAGTCGGTGTCGTTACGGCGCAGCGCAATGTCGAGCGCGACGATATCGGCGACTTCGCGCGCATGCACCGCGCGATAGCGCACCGCCGCCCCCGCCGCGGCGAAACGGTGCATGAACGCCGCATCGCCCTCGGCCTTGTCGCACCGGAAGAACGCGCCCCGCCCTTCCCCCAGCACGTGCGCAAGCAGCGCCTCGGTCGCTGTCGTATCGGCGCTCGCGACACGCAGCATCAGATGATGCTCGAACCGGTCGCGATAGTCGGTCAGCCGCTTTGGCAAATGGCTCGGGCCGAGGCGGGTCGCGGCCTGTAGCGCCTTGTCCGCCACATCGCGCAAGCCCAGCCGGCGGAACCAGCCGTCGACGCGGTCCTTCCAGCGAAACAACGCCGGCAACCGCGCTGTGCCGAGATAGCGGATGGCGAGAAAGGTGTCGCGGCCATAGCGCTCGGTCAGCACGAACGCGTCGCGGTGGAGATACTCGCCCGCGATCGGCAGCGGCAGATCGCCCGCCAACATCTCGCGCCGGAGTCGCGTCAGATCGGCGGGGTCGTTCGAGCCGATGTAGAACACCTCGGTGCCCGCTTCCTTGGGAAATGTATCGAGCCGCACCGCGAACACCACGACATGCCCCGCCGAACCCGACGCCTCGAACAGCCGCCCCGGATCGGCGTTGAAGCGCGCCGGCGTATCGGCATCGATCGCGCGGACATGTCGCGCGTAATCGTGATCGGAGGCCCGGCCGCCCTCCTGTACCTCGGCGAAATCGCCTCTTTCCAGGCGCATCAGGATCTCCTCGGGTGTGTCGCCGAGTTCCACGCCGAGATGGTTGACCAGTTCCAGCCGCCCGTCCGCATCGACACGCGCATACAGCGCCAGTTCGGTAAACGCCGGTCCGCGGCGCACCAGCGCGCCGCCCGAGGTGTTGCACACCCCGCCGAGCACCGAGGCACCGATGCACGACGATCCGATCACCGAATGGGGCTCGCGTCCGAGCGGGGCGAGCGTCTTCTCCAGCACGTCTAGCGTCGCACCCGGCAGGCACACCACCTGCGCGCCCCCGCGCACCAGATGCACCCCGGCGATCCGCCGCATCGAGACGATCACGACCGGGCGGTCGTACCCGTCGCCATCGGGCGTCGATCCGCCGGTGAGGCCGGTGTTGCTCGCCTGCGGGATCAGGATCGCGCCCGCCTCGACCACCGCCTGCGCGACCCGCCACAGCTCGATCAGCGACCCCGGCCGCACCACCGCGAGCGCCGGCCCGGTGCCGAAGCGATAGCCGGTGCGGAAACGGTGCGTCTCGGCGTCGCCGGTCAGCACATGGCCACCTCCGACCGCGTGACGCAAAGCGCCGAGCAGAGCGGTCGGCGGCCGTGCCGGATCGTGAACGTCATGGTCTTTCATCTGCGCCATCGCGATAGTGCCCGCCGAAGTGATCGTCGTGATGATATCGGCGCAATAGCTGCGCGTGAGAGGATCGGAAGCAACAGAATTTCGTGTAGGTAAACAGTTCGTCGTGCAGAATGCACGGCTCAACGTGCAAATGCTGCACGTGCGAATGCGTGTAATAAAATTGCGCTAGAACGCAACAATCTCCAAATACGCTTCAAGCCGGAATTGACCGGCTGGAGACCCTACCATGCGCATTCTTCAGAACCTCGTCGGCAGCATCTTCGCTGTGGCGGGTGTCGCGCTGGTGGTCGAGGTTCTCATCCTCTGATCCATCGGCCCACCCCGCCCCTTTTCATGAGGGGCGGAACGGGCCGGCGGGATCAAAATGCCGCACAGCGCGCAACGACAGAATTGCAGGCACGCAGAATTTCCGGGGCATCGCGGAGATGCCGACCGGAATGGTGACTGTCGCGTTCCGTCCGCCGATAGCGCGACATTTCGCCCCGGCATCGACATCAAAATGAATGATCCGAACCGTATAATCCGGGCAAAGATCCGAGCAGTGATATTCGGCGATCACAAGCCTGCCATGATATTGGCCAAGAATATTACGCCCGTTTAGCCGAGTTCCGTCCAGGCGGCTTTCCGCAAACGCCCTCAACGTTTCATCGTTCAGCAGCGTTGGCGATGGCACGCCCGCCGCCAGCATGGCGGCGAGCGCGAGCATCATCCCCAGGCACCCTTCATCTTCTGAAAGAAGCCGGCGCTCTGCGGAGTTTCTGCGCCCGTCTCGGTGGCGCGCAATTCCTCGAGCAGTTCGCGCTGGCGTGCGCTGAGCTTGGTCGGCGTCTCGACCTCGATCCGCACCACCAGATCGCCGCGCCCGCGCCCTTGCAGCACGGGCATGCCCGCGCCGCGCTGGCGCAGTTCGCGGCCATGCTGCGTGCCGGCCGGGATCTTGATATGGTGCTGCTCGCCATCCGGCCCCGGAATCGTGATCTCTCCACCGAGCGCCGCGGTGGTGAAGCTGATCGGCGCGCGCGCGAGCAAGGTCGTGCCCTCCCGCTCGAACAGCGGATGCCGGGCAACGTGCAAGAAAATGTAGAGATCGCCAGCCGGCGCGCCGCGTAGCCCCGCCTCGCCTTCGCCGGTCAGGCGGATGCGCGTGCCCTCGTCGACGCCAGGGGGCACGTTGACGGTGAGCGTCTTGGTGCGCTCGACCCGGCCCTCGCCGTGGCAGGTGCCGCACGGATCGGCGATCACGCGGCCAGCGCCGTGGCACGACGGACAGGTCCGCTCGACCACGAAGAAGCCCTGTTGCGCGCGCACCTTGCCGTGGCCGGCGCAGGTGGTGCAGGCCTTGGCGCTGGTGCCGCGCTTGGCGCCGCTGCCTTCGCAGGTCTCGCACACCGCCGACACATCGACCGTGACCTCGGTCGAGCGGCCGTTGAACGCATCCTCGAGGCTGATTTCCATGTCGTAGCGCAAGTCCGCGCCGCGTCGCGGCCCGCTGCGGCCACCGCCGCCGCGCTCGCCGCCCATGAATTCGCCGAAGATGTTCTCGAAAATGTCGCTGAAGCCGCCAAAGTCCTGCGCGCCGCCGTGCCCGCCGCCCGGACCGCCGTTGCGGAACGCGGCATGACCAAAGCGATCATAAGCCGCGCGCTTCTGCGGATCTTTGAGGCAATCATAGGCCTCGCTGATCGCCTTGAAGCGGCCCTCGGAATCCTTGCACCCGGCGTTCCGATCCGGGTGATATTTCATCGCGAGCTTGCGATACGACGCCTTGATGGTGGCATCGTCAGCGGTGCGCTCGCATTCGAGCAGTTCGTAGAAATCGACTTCGGTGGTCATGTACCGCCCTCAAGCCCGCTCCCCGGTGGGAGAGGGTTGGAAGAGGGGCAGCCCCGAACCGACCGTTCGCGACTGCCCCTCTCCCGCCATCGCTTCGCTCGGCTGCCCCCCCGCAGGGAGAGGGCGAACCGGATTACGCCTTGGTGTCGTCGACTTCGGAGAATTCCGCGTCGACCACGTCCTCGTGCGGCGCCTCGGCACCAGCCGAAGGCGAAGCCTCGGACTGCGCCTGCTTCTCGTAGATCGCCTGACCGAGCTTCATCGCGACCTGGCCGAGCGCTTCGGCCTTGGCCTTCATCGCCTCGGGATCGCCGCTCTCGACGGCCGCCTTGGCGTCAGCGATCGCCGCTTCGATCTCGCCCTTGAGCGACGCATCGACCTTGTCGGCATTGTCGGCGAGCTGACGCTCGGTCGTGTGGATCAGGCTCTCGGCGTTGTTCTTCGCCTCGGCCGCCGCACGGCGCTTCTTGTCGTCCTCGGCGAACTGCTCGGCGTCGCGGACCATCTGCTCGATGTCGCGATCCGACAGACCGCCCGAGGCCTGGATGCGGATCTGCTGCTCCTTGCCGGTGCCCTTGTCCTTGGCGGACACGTTGACGAGGCCGTTGGCGTCGATGTCGAACGTCACTTCGATCTGCGGCACGCCGCGCGGTGCGGGCGGGATGCCGACCAGATCGAACTGGCCGAGCAGCTTGTTGTCCGCCGCCATTTCACGCTCGCCCTGGAAGACGCGGATCGTCACGGCGTTCTGGTTGTCGTCCGCGGTCGAATAGGTCTGCGACTTCTTGGTCGGGATCGTCGTGTTGCGGTCGATCATGCGGGTGAACACGCCACCCAGCGTCTCGATGCCGAGCGACAGTGGCGTCACGTCGAGCAGCAGCACGTCCTTGACGTCGCCCTGAAGCACGCCCGCCTGAATGGCGGCGCCCATCGCGACGACCTCATCCGGGTTAACGCCCGAATGCGGCTCCTTGCCGAAGAAGTCCTTCACGACCTGACGGACCTTGGGCATGCGCGTCATGCCGCCGACCAGAACGACTTCCGAAATCTCGCTGGCCTGGATGCCCGCGTCCTTCATCGCCTTCTTGCACGGCTCGAGCGTCCGCTGGATCAGATCCTCGACCAGCCGCTCGAGATCGGCGCGGGTGATCGCCTTGACGAGATGCTTCGGACCGGTGGCGTCCGCCGTGATGAACGGCAGGTTGACCTCGGTGGTCGCCGCCGACGACAGCTCGATCTTCGCCTTTTCGGCCGCTTCCTTCAGACGCTGGAGCGCCAGCTTGTCCTTGGTGAGATCGATGCCTTCCGCCTTCTGGAAGTCGCTCGCCAGGAAGTTGAGCAGCTTGTTGTCGAAATCCTCACCGCCGAGGAAGGTGTCGCCGTTGGTCGCCTTCACCTCGAACACGCCGTCACCGATCTCGAGGATCGAGATGTCGAACGTACCGCCGCCAAGGTCATAGACCGCGATCGTCTTGTTGGTATCCTTGTCGAGACCATAAGCGAGCGCGGCCGCCGTCGGCTCGTTGATGATGCGCAGCACTTCAAGGCCCGCGATCTGCCCGGCGTCCTTGGTCGCCTGGCGCTGCGCGTCGTTGAAATATGCGGGCACGGTGATGACCGCCTGAGTCACCGTCTCGCCGAGATAGGCCTCGGCGGTTTCCTTCATCTTCTGGAGCGTGAAGGCGCTGATCTGCGAAGGCGAATATTCCTTGCCGCCGGCGCCGACCCAAGCGTCACCGTTGTTGCCGCGCACGATCTTGTACGGGACCAGCTCGGTGTCCTTCTTGGTGATGGGATCGTCGAAGCGGCGGCCGATCAGGCGCTTCACTGCGAAGATGGTGTTTTCCGGGTTGGTCACTGCCTGGCGCTTTGCCGGCTGGCCGACCAGTCGCTCGCCATCCTTGGCGAACGCGACGATCGACGGCGTGGTGCGCGCGCCCTCGACATTCTCGATGACCTTGGGCTTGCCGCCCTCCATCACCGAGACGCAGCTATTGGTCGTGCCCAGATCGATACCGATTACTTTTGCCATTGGTCCTCTACGGCCCCCGTCTTGTTCAGGTTTGCAACACTGGCGGCGCCCCCGAATGGGCGACACCGCTCTCTACTCGCCGGATATAGGGGGGCTTTTGCTTGTCGCAAGATTTCCACGCGCCTAGAACGTAACGATCCTTTCCCGAAGCGGGAGTTTGTGTGCGCATCCTCGGCCTTTTTATGGCGATCCTGCTGGGTCTCGGCGGCTGTAGCCAGCCCAAGCAATTCTATATCGACCACGGCTACGTCCGCCTCGCGGCGGCGCCGGGGCGGCCGGCGGCGGCGTATTTCACGCTGCACGGCGGCCCGGCCGACATGACGCTGATTTCGGTCCATACCGAAGTCGCGATCAAGGCCGAGATTCACCAGTCGATGATGACGGGCAATATGTCGGCGATGAAGCCGCTCGACCGTGTTGCCCTGCCCGCCGGCGGGACACTGGTGTTCAAGCCCGGCGGAATGCATGTGATGCTGTTCGACATGAACCCCGCGATCAAACCGGGCAAGACGATGACTCTGGACTTCACCTTCTCGGATGGGTCGCGCTACGAATATGACGCGATGGTGATTGCGGCTGGCGCCCCAGCACCGAAGTTTTGAGCCAGGCGGCACGGCCGCTGACCGAGGGCGAGATCACGCTCGCCCGCAGCGTGTTCGGCGATGCGATCGATTACGCGCCGGTGCGGATCGTGCTCGGCAAATGGGCGTTCTTCCAGCCGCGCGACACGGTGATGGCACCGCGCGGACGAATCCATTTCCACCCCAAGGGCACAGCCTATCGCGACGATTTCGCGCGCGCGCCGCTCGGTGCGCAGGCGCTGTTCATCCACGAGATGGTGCATGTCTGGCAGCACCAATGCGGGCTGTTCCTGCCGATCCGGCGCCATCCGTTTTCGCGCTATCACTATGCGATCCGCGCGGGCCTGCCGTTCGCGCGCTACGGCATCGAGCAGCAGGCCGAGATCGTGCGCCACGCCTTCGTGCTCCGGCATGGCGGGCGCGTGATCGGCGCGGCGGCACTTGAAGTGTACGAGGGGATGTTGCCGTTTACGGCGGCTGCGCGGGTGTAAAACGGCAGCTTTGGAGCGATGCGGCAAGATGCGGTTCGACGCTGTCGAGGCTATTGATGCCTTCGTGAGCGACGGGTGGGCCGCTACGTTGAAAACCCGGTAAACGGCACCGCAGCGCCTCCATCCGATCATTTCGTTACACGCACGATTGAACTTCTCGGGGCCTTCGCGGGTTCTTGTTCCACGCCAGGATAGAAAACGAAGGAATCCGCAGATGTTCAAGAAACTCGCAATGGCGACATTGATCGCCACCGTCGCTATCCCGACCACCGCCTTTGCCGGTGGCCAGGATTATGATCGCAGCAGCCAGTGGCATCGCGAGCAGGCCGAGCGCGATTCGTCGTACAACAACGGTAACCGCCGCTATCGTGATAACGACCGTAGCTATCGCAACAGCAGCCGTCGCTATCAGGATCGTCGCTACTATCAGGACTGCAAGCGCAGCAGCGGCACGACCGGCACGATCGCTGGCGGCGCGGGCGGTGCCGTACTCGGTAACGTGCTCGGCGGTGGTGTGCTCGGCACGGTTGCAGGCGGCGTCGGCGGCGCGCTGCTCGGCCGCACGCTCGACAAGAACCATGATCGTGCGCAGAACCGTCGTAACGGCTGCTGATCTCGCATCATGTCCCCCGGACCTGGTCCGGGGGACATGATTCCGCCGATTTACTCGACAGTTACCGACTTCGCGAGGTTGCGCGGCTGGTCGACATCGGTGCCCTTGGCGACCGCGACATGGTACGCCAGCAACTGCACCGGCACCGCATAGACGAGCGGCGCGATCAGCGGGTGGACCTTGGGCATGGTGATCGTCGCGATACACCCCTCGCCCGCCGCCTGCACCCCGTCATAATCCGAGATCAGCACGACCTTGCCGCCGCGCGCCTGCACTTCCTGCATGTTGCTCACGGTCTTGTCGAACAGCGGACCCGACGGCGCGATGACGATCACCGGCACGGCATCGTCGATCAGCGCGATCGGGCCATGCTTCATCTCGCCAGCGGCATAGCCTTCGGCGTGGATGTAGCTGATTTCCTTGAGTTTCAGCGCACCTTCGAGCGCGAGCGGATAATCGGTGCCGCGCCCCAGATACAGCACGTCGCGCGCACCGGCGATGAGATGCGCCATGTCGGCGATCGTCTCGTCATAGGCGAGCGCGCCGTTGAGCGCGGCCGGCGCCTCCGACAGATGCTTGACGATCGCCTTTTCCTCGGCGGCGTTGAGCTTGCCCTTGGCGCGCGCAAGGTTCGCCGCCAGCGCCGCCAGCACGGCGAGCTGGCAGGTGAACGCCTTGGTCGAGGCGACGCCGATCTCGGGGCCGGCGTGAGTCGGCAGCAGCAGATCGGCCTCGCGCGCCATGCTGCTGGTCGGCACGTTGACGACCGCGGCAATCGTCTGCCCCTCGGCCTTGGCGTGCCGTAACGCCGCGAGCGTGTCGGCGGTCTCGCCCGACTGGCTGATGACGATCATCAGACCGCCCTCCTCCATCACCGGCTGACGGTAGCGGAACTCGCTGGCGACATCGAGATCGACCGGCACGCGCGCGAACTGTTCGAACCAGTATTTCGCGACCATGCCGGCATAGTAGCTCGTCCCACACGCGACGATCGTCACGCGTTTGACCGTGCTCAGGTCGAACTCGGGGATCGGCAACGTCACCCGGTCTTCCATGCGCTGAAGATACGAGCGAAGCGTCTGCGCGACGACGATCGGCTGCTCATAAATCTCCTTGAGCATGTAGTGGCGGTGATTGCCCTTGGAGATCAGCTCGCCGGTCACGCCCGAGATGGTGACGGCGCGCTCGACGGGGGTGTTATCGCGATCGAAGATCTGCGCACCGTCCTTGTCGATGACGACCCAGTCGCCTTCATCGAGATAGGCGATACGCTGGGTGAGCGGCGCGAGCGCGAGCGCATCCGAGCCGAGATAGGTCTCGCCATCACCATAGCCGACCACCAACGGCGAACCGAGCCGCGCGCCGATTAGCAGATCGGGATGCTGTCGGAACAGGATCGCCAGCGCGAACGCACCGTGAAGGCGCGGCAGCACCTCACGCACCGCATCGGCGGGCGCGAGCCCAGCCTCGACCTTCTCGCTGATCAGATGCGCGACCACCTCGGTATCGGTCTCGCTGGTGAAGACGCGGCCGCGCGCGATCAGTTCGTCGCGCAGCGGCTTGAAGTTCTCGATGATGCCGTTGTGGACCAGCGCGACTTCCTCGGTCGCATGCGGATGCGCGTTGTTGGTGGTCGGCCCGCCATGCGTCGCCCAGCGCGTGTGCGCGATGCCGGTGGTGCCGGGCAACGGATGCTCGGCGAGTTCGGTCGCGAGATGGACGAGCTTGCCCGACGCGCGCCGCCGCTCGATCCGACCTTCGAAATCGGTGGCGATGCCAGCCGAATCATAGCCGCGATATTCGAGCCGCTTCAGCCCATCGAGCAGACGATCCGCGACCGGCTCCTGGCCGACGATTCCAACGATTCCACACATGCGCCCGTCCTTTACTGCTCGATCCTGTACGGAACCCGAATGCCGGGCATCGTCTCGGGAAAGTCCTTGGTGTTTCGCGTTACCAGTACACGATTGTTGACCTGCGCCGACGCGAGGATCACCGCATCCGCCAACTTGAGCCGGCGCCGCTCATTGCGCAATTCGGCAGCGCGCGTGGCAATGGCGAGCGTGAGTTCATCGACGTTGAAGCTTGCAAGCAATGCGCGCGTCGCGGCCAGTGACGCGGGCGACACGCCGGACATCACCTCGATCCACGTCACGCGGCTGATCCACCATTCCGCCGCGCTTTCGAGCTCAGTCGCTGCAGCACCGATCCCGTTCAAAGCGTCGATCAGGATGTTGCTGTCGAACGACGCCGCCGTCACAGCTTGGTCTTGTAGCGTTCGGGATCACGCGCGCGGTGCATTTCATACTCGCGGTCGTCCTGCTCATCGAAAACGTCGGGAAACTCCGCCCGAACCTCGGGGTAATCGACATCCCAAGGCCGAGTCCAACCCGCGCGCTCGCGCCGCTGCCATTCCACCGCGTCGCCGATATCGGTACGATTCTTCCAAGCGCCAAAGCCGGCACGAAGCCCCGCCAGACGGCGTTCGCGGTCGCTCGATTCGCTGCTGTCATCGAGCAGACGATCAACCGCCTCGCGAATCAAAGCAGACCGCGACAACCCGCGTTGCCCGGCAAGATCATCGAGTCGCGAGGTTCGATCTTCACCAAGGGAAATCAGGACTCGTGATGCCATGCACGCAAGATATCATGCACTGATATCATTTCCCAGCATCCTTCTTGGCCTTCGCGGCCGCCCGGAAGCGCGGCGCCCAGCCATCGCGGGTCTCTTGCCGGCCGCGCGCCACCGCCAGTGCATCGGCGGGCACATCCGCGGTGATGACCGATCCCGCCGCGATCAACGCGCCGTCGCCGATCGAGACCGGCGCCACCAGTGAGGCGTTCGAGCCGATGAACGCGCCCGCGCCGATCCGAGTCAGCGACTTGTTGTAGCCATCGTAATTGCAGGTGATCGTACCCGCACCGATGTTGGCGCCCGCCCCGACTTCGGCATCACCGAGATACGTCAGATGGTTGGCCTTGGCGCCCTTGCCGAGCACCGCCTTCTTCATCTCGACGAAATTGCCGACATGCGCATCCTCGCCGACCACCGCGCCGGGGCGCAGCCGGGCATACGGCCCGATGATCGCGCCCCGCGCGACGGTCGCGCCCTCGATGTGGCTGAATGCCCGCAGCGTCACGCCGTCGGCGATCGTGGTGCCGGGGCCGAAGACGACGTTGGGCTCGATCATCACGTCGCGGCCAATCACCGTGTCGTGCGCGAACCACACCGTCTCGGGCGCGATCAGCGTCGCGCCATCGGCCATTGCGGCGGCGCGGCGCGCCTGCTGCCACGTCGCCTCGACCGTCGCCAGCTCGGCGCGGCTGTTGACGCCCGCGACCTCGGCGGCATCGGTCTCGATCACCACCGAGGTGCGCCCCTCGGCGATCGCGAGCATTACGATGTCAGGGAGGTAATATTCGCCTGCCGCATTGTCGTTGCCGACCTTGGCGAGCAGCGGGAACAGATCGGCGGAGCGCACCGCCATCAGCCCGGAATTGCACAATGTCTGGGCGCGCTCGTCGGGCGAGGCATCCTTATACTCGACCATCTTGACGATGCGACCGTCGGCGTCAGCGATGATGCGGCCATAAGCGGCGGGATCGGCCGGGCGGAAGCCGAGCACCACCGTCGCCGGCGCATCGTCACCGGCGAGCCGGTCGAGCATCCGCCGCATCGTCGCCGCGCTCACCAGCGGCACGTCACCGTAGAGGATCAGCACCGCGCCGTCGAAGCCGGCCAGCGCGGTTTCGGCCTGCGCGACGGCGTGGCCGGTGCCGAGCTGTTCGGCCTGGAGCGCGGTCGTCGCGCCGAGCGGTGCCACCGCCGCCTCGACCTGCTCGCGGGCAGCGCCGGTCACCACCACCACCCGCTCGGGCGCGAGCGATTCGACGTTCGTCAGCAGGTTGAGCAGCATCGGCCGCCCGGCGACCGGATGGAGCACCTTGTGGAGATCGGACTTCATCCGCGTGCCCTTGCCCGCAGCAAGGATGATCGCGGCCAACGGGGGTGCAGAAGCGGGGGAATTTACGTCCATGGCCGCAGCCCTGCCACGAGAGGGTTGCCAATTCCATAGCGCCAGTGTCAGGCGCGCCGATCATGACGGATTTTTCCTTCGATATCGTCGGATTCGACCTCGACGGCACTTTGGTCGACAGCAGTGGCGATCTCGCCGCGGCGGTGAACGCGATGCTTGCGAGCGACGGGCGGCGAACGCTCACCGTGCCCGAGGTGGTCGCGATGACCGGCGGCGGCGTGGCGCGGCTGGTGCGGCTCGCGCTCGCGGCGACCGGCGGCGCGACGGACGAAGCGGCCACGCGGCTCCAGGCGGTGATGCTCGCGTCATACGAGGCGAACATCGCGGTTTTGACCCGACCCTATCCGGGCGCAGTGGCGGCGATCGAGGCATTGCGCGCGCGTGGCGTGCGGGTGGCGATCGTCACCAACAAGCTCGCAGCGCTGTCGGAAAAGCTGCTCGCGGACCTCGCGTTGCGCGACCTGTTCGACACGGTGATCGGTGGCGATACGATGGGGCCGGGCAAGCAGAAGCCCGATCCCGCGCCGATTCAGGAAATGGTCCGGCGCATGGGTGGCGGGCGCGCCGCGTTCGTCGGCGATACGATGTTCGATGTGACGGCCGCCAAAGCCGCCGGCGTGCCGGTGGTGGTGGTGGATTTCGGGCGCGAATCCGTAGAGGGCTTCGGCGCCGACGCGGTGATCGACCATTTCGACGCGCTGATCGCGACACTGGAGGGACTGGGGGCATGACCAAGACGACGTTGACGGTCCGGCTGCTGTTGTGGGCGGCCATCGTCTTCGCGGTGACGATGGCGGTGCTGCCGCACCCGCCGCACATGCCGATCGACCGGTTCGGCGACAAGTTCGAGCATATGACCGCGTTCGCGGTGATCTCGGCGCTGGCCGCGTGCGCCTATCCGCGCTTCCCGCTGATGCGGATCGGTGAGCGGCTGTCGTTCCTCGGCGCGCTGATCGAGGTGGTGCAGTCGATCCCCGAACTCCACCGCGATTGCGACATCCGCGACTGGGTGGCGGACACGCTGGCGATCACGGCGGTGCTGCTGGTGGCGGCGATGTTCCGGGCGCGGCGGAAGCTACGATAACCCCTCCGTTCGCCCCGAGCGAAGTCGAGGGGCAGACCAAGGCGCAGTGTCTCGACTTCGCTCGACACAAACGGTTTTGGAAATCAACCGCCCTGCTTGCGCCATTTGGTCCATAAATGCCGCGCCAGCATTGCCGGTGGCATGCGCAGCCAGTGCGAGCGCAGGTAGAACGCCAGCCGCGTCCACGGGCGTGTCGCGCGACCCCAGCCGTCCCGGGCCGTGATTCGGCGCAGGCAGAGCCGGTCGCCGGGGGAGAGCGTCGCGCCGTCCCCGTAGAGCGCCGCCGCCAGCCGCAGCGCACGGCCGACCGCGTCGCCAAGGCCATGATGTTCGGCGCGCTCGACCAGCCCCTCGGCGTCGAACTCTTCGATCAGGCAGTGGACATCCCAAAGGTTGCGCATCCCGCCGGCGAGATCGCCATCGGCGAACAGGTGCGCGGCGGCGTGGACGATCACGTCGGTGCGCGACAGCATGGCCAGCCCCCCCTTGTCCTCGGCCCGCAGCGGGACCGCATCCGCCAGCAAGCCCTCGGCATCGGGGGTGATGCGTGCGGTGAGCGGCAGGATGGTGTGGTGGACGTCGATCATCCGGTCGCGGTCGCGGTGGATCAGCGGCGGCAGTTCGTGCATCCACCGCCGGTAATAGGCGTCGTCATAGGCGTCGGGCTTGACCCATTCCCAGCCGTTCGCGAGCAACGCGCGCTCGACCACGTCGAGGCTCGCGCGTGGCACGAGAATGTCGAGATCGCCGATCGAGCGCCCCTGCCCCGCCATCAGCCCGGCCGCGACGAAGGCGGTGCCCTTGAGCAGCACCACCGGCACGCCGAGCGGGGCCAGCGCGCGCCGCGCGGCCTCGGCCTCCCAGAGCGCCAGCGTGCGGCCATGTTCGGCGGAGGCGCGCGCATCGGCGAGGATTCGCGCCACCGCCGGTGGCATCGTGGTGCCGTGCAGCCGCCAAGCGAGCGTGCCGATCATCTGCTCGGCACGCGCGATCGCGATCAGCGCGGTCCAGCTCGCGGCATCCAGCGTCGCCGCGTCGCCCGGCGCGCGCAGGATGCGCGCCAGCAACCAGCCGTTCGCGCCAACGTTCACAGCGCGCCCCACAACGCCTCGACCTGCGCGAGCGCGTGGTCGGTGTCGGGATAGTCGATCGCGCGCGCCGGGATGCCCAGCACCAGCCGGGTCAGCGCGTCGAAGCCGCGTTCGCCCATCGCGACATAATTGGTCGATGCCTGAGTCAGCCGCATGAACACCTCGCCCGGCGCGACCTCGCGAATGTCGGGCGCGAAACCGAAGCGCGGGAACAGCAACAGCGCCGGCTCGCCCGGCGTATCCATCCCCGCGACCGCAGCCGCGTCGGGGACGAGATGGCGGATCGCGCCCTTGGGCGTGCCTTCCAGCAACGGGCCGAAGCGCGCCTGAGGCATCGCCGCCTCGGCCACCGAGATCGCGGCGTTCTTGAGGCTGACGAGGCGCGGGAAAGCGTGCGCGAGCCCGCTCACCGGATCGATCAGCGCGAACTCATCGCCCATCAGCCGCCAGCCGCGCCGCGACAGCAAGGCGGCGAGCGTCGATTTGCCCGACCCGGACTCGCCCGTCATCAGCAACACGCGCCCGTCACGCTCGACCGCCGACGCATGGAGCAGCAGATACCGGCGCTGGCCGAGCGCCATTTGCAGGTTCATCGCCATTTCGGCGGCGAGCAGCCCCTGTGCGAGCGGCAGGGGCGCCGCATCGGGGATCATGAAATCGCCGCCGATCATCACCGCCGGACGGATCACCCGCCGCCACGGGCGCTGCGCGAACAGCCGCACGGTGAAATCCGGCACGCCGTCCTCGGGCCGCGGATACCCGGCGTACAGCGCGGCAAGCTGGCGGATCGGCGCGCGCCAGTCCGATCCCACGCGAAACCCGACAGGCCCGATCCTGACCGAAAAGGCGTGCCTCATGCCGTGCTCACCAGACCCGCCGCGACCAGTTCGTCGAGCCGAGCGCCGAGCGCGGCCTCATCCGCGTCGAGCAGATCATAGCTTTCGCCGAGCCGCGCGATCAGCTCGCCAAGCGTCAGCCCGTCCGGCCCGAGCGCCGCGAGGATCTCGGGCGCGGGCGGCCCGACGAGGTGCGTGATGCCGGAAGCACGGTGATAGATCGCGGTGAAGGCGTCGAGCGGCACGATCCGCAACGCGTCGGCCCGCGCGGCACGGTACACCGCCGCCACGCGAAATCAGCCGCGCGGCATCTGCAAGGATGCGAAGCAGGTGAATCCGCTCGTCCCCGAATGGAGATTGCGGACATACTTCATATAGGCTTGGCTGCGTTCATATTCGACGCTGGGCAACTGGCCACCGGCGAGCGCCTGCTTGACGTCCTCGCCCTTGAGCGGCTGGCGCGGCGGCGCGAACGCGCCCGCCGTCCCGCTCGCCACGACCGAACCGTCGGCGGCGATCCAGCCGCTGGCGCGCGCCGCATCGGGCACCGGAATCTGGCAGTGCACGATCGACACCGCTGTCGAAGCGAGCGCGGGACGGATCGACACGATCGCGCTCGCGCCGACCGCGCCGAGCATCAGCGCGCGCCGCCGCGTGGCGCCGACCGACTCAAGGCCTTCGCGCTCGGGAATGTCGTTCCGCTGCTCGCCGTCTTCGCTCATCGACCGTCCTTTACGGGCATAGCCCTTTCACAATCATAAATGGCTGGCAAGCAAGCCTGTCGCGGTCAACGATGTTTCGGATAGGGACACTCGCGCAACCCGTTCGGGCCGGGCCAGATCGAAGTTCATGCCTGTGGACACGTCCTTCGACTTCGCTCAGGACGAGCGGAACTCTCGGCCGATCGGAAGGCAGCAGGAAACCGCATGATGAACGGCTTCGGTCTTCGCACGCTCGCCGCGATCGGCATCATCGTCGTCGCGGGCGCAGCGGTGTTCCTGATCGGCGATGTGCAGGCGAGCCTCGTCACGCTGATCGGCGGCATCGCGGCGGTGCTCACCGCCGCCGGCATCGGTGATGGCGAAGACGACGCATCGCCCGTGGCGACCGCCGACCCCACCCCACCGCCCGATCACATCCCGGCGGTGATCGACGCGATCGTCGAGCCGATCCTGATCGTCACCTCGGGCCAAGTCAGTCATGCCAATGCGGCGGCGCGGACTTTGCTCGGGCAGCACATCATCGGTCAGGACGTGCGGCTCGCGATCCGCCATCCGGGCGCGGCCGAACGGCTGATGAGCCCGCCCAGCGAAGGTGCGCAGCCGCCGGTCAACCTCGTCGGGCTCGGCGCGCGCGAGCAGCGCTGGGAAATGCGGATCGGCGATGCGGCCGGCGGGCGGCGGATCGTTCACCTCGTCGATCAGACCGGCAGCTACGCGGCCGAGCGGATGCGAGTCGATTTCGTCGCCAACGCCAGCCACGAACTGCGCACCCCGCTCGCTTCGATCCTCGGCTATATCGAGACGCTCGGCGACGAGGCGGGCGACGAGAAGGAGCTACGCGAACGCTTCCTCAAGATCATGTTCGACGAGGCGCGGCGGATGCAGCGGCTGATCGAGGATCTGATCTCGCTGTCGCGGATCGAGGCGGAGAAATATCGCCTGCCCGACCGCGCGGTCGATCTCGCCGCGCTGATCGAGGAAGTGCGCGGCGGCATCCTCGATGCGCAGGGTGAAAACGCCGTGCCGATCCGCGCCGATCTCGCCGCCGAGGTGCCGCCCGTATCGGGCGATGCCGCGCAGCTCAGCCAGGTGCTGCACAATCTGATCGGCAACGCGATGAAATACGGCCGCAAGGGCGCCCCCGTCACGATCCGGCTCGAACGCCTGCCGACCGGCATGGTCCGCTTCGCGGTGAGCGACGAAGGCGACGGCATCCCCGCCGAGCATATTCCGCGCCTGACCGAACGCTTCTACCGCGTCGATACCGGCCGCAGCCGCGCGGCGGGCGGCACCGGGCTTGGCCTGTCGATCGTCAAACATATCGTCGAGCGGCATCGCGGCCGGCTCGATATCGAAAGCACGATCGGCACAGGCACCACCGTGGCGGTGATGATTCCCGCGCACGGGAGCGCCGTCATAAAACGGTAACCAAACCGTCACACAGGCTGGTGTTGCGGGTGATAGCGCGGATCGGGGGCAACACCGCCTCGCCTGGAGATACCTCATGCACGGAAGGGTTGCGATCGTCACCGCGTCAGCGCTCGCCGTGGCATTGGCGGGATGTACCGATCAGGCCAATGGCGGCGGCGCCGGCTCGCGCGACCAGATCAAGGTGGTCGGCTCCTCGACCGTGTTCCCCTTCACGACGATCGTCGCCGAACAGTTCGTCGAGAAGACGCCGGGCGTGAAATCGCCGGTGATCGAATCGACCGGCACCGGCGGCGGGCTGAAATTGTTCTGTGGCGGCGTCGGCGCCGAGCATCCCGATATCGCCGACGCCTCGCGCCGCCTCAAGCGATCCGAATATGCCGTGTGCAAGGCGAACGGCGTCGTCGATATCCTCGAAGTGCCGATCGGCCTCGACGGCGTCGCCTTCGCGGAAGCGAAAAACGGCCCCGCGCTTCCACTCACCGTCATCGATCTGTTCAAGGCGATGGCCGCCGCGCCAGACGGCAAGCCCAACCGCGCGCGCACCTGGCAGGACGTCAACCCCGCGCTGCCGCCGACCCCGATCCAGATCTACGGCCCACCCGCAACCAGCGGCACGCGCGACGCGCTCGCCGAATTGATCCTCGCGCGCGGCTGCGAAGCGCTGATGCCCGAAACGGTCGCACTGCGTGAGAAGAACCCCGACGACTTCGCGCAGAAATGCACGCGCATCCGCGAAGACGGCGCGTATGTCGATGCGGGCGAGAACGACAATCTGATCGTCCAGAAACTCCAGTCGAATTCCAATGCGGTCGGCATCTTCGGCTATTCGTATCTGGAAGAGAACAAGGACCGCCTCAACGGCCTCGCCATAGACGGCGTCGCGCCCACCTATGACACGATCGCTGGCAATCGCTATCCCGGCTCGCGTCCGCTCTACCTCTATGTGAAGAAGGCCCATCTCGGCGCGATCCGGGGCTTGCGGGAATTCCTCAACCTGTACGCCGCCTCGTGGATGCCGAATGGTCCGCTCGCCGCAAAAGGGTTGATCGCCTCGCCCCCCGACGTGCGTGCCCGTGCCGCGGCGATCGTCAGCGCGGCAACCACGCTCGATCCGCGCACCCTGCCCTGACCCTCTCCAGACCGAGCCGCCTTTGTCCCTTCTCGTCCTTTTCTTCCTGATCGCAGGACTCGGCCTGATCGCATGGCTGAGCGCGCGGATGCGCGCCGCACGCTTCCGCCGCGCGAGCAAGGCGCGCTTCAGTTCGCTGCCGTCGCATTTCGGCGGGTTTGTCGCGATGTGGACGGTGCTGCCCGCCGCCATCTTCCTCGCGGTCTGGGCATCGTGCGCGCCGGGCCTGGTCACGGATCGCGTGCTGACCGACCCCGCCGCCGTGCATCTGCCGCCGCCGGGGTTCGAGCGCGCCGCGATTCTGACCGAAGCGCGGTTGATCTCGCGGGGCGACGGCTTCGGCACGCCGACGCCACTCGCCGCAACGCTCGCACCCGCCTATGCCGCCGCGCAGACACGAGCCGACTGGATCGGCGCGACCGTCGCGTTGCTGCTTGCCTTCGCGAGCGGCGCGTGGGCGTTCACCCGCATCCGCCCGGACTTTCGCGCGCGCAACCAGATCGAGCGGCTCATCATGGCGCTGCTGCTTGCCGCCGCGCTGGTGGCGATCCTGACGACGATGGGGATCGTCGCCTCGCTGCTGTTCGAATCGGCACGCTTCTTCGGAATGGTGCCGATCAGCGAGTTTCTGTTCGGCACGCACTGGAGCCCACAGGTGATCGACCCGCGCGATCCCGGCGCATCACTCGGCGCGGTGCCGCTGTTCTGGGGGACATTCTTCATCGGCGCGGTGATCGCGATGATCGTGGCGATCCCACTCGGGCTGATGAGCGCGATCTACCTCACGCAATATGCCGCGCCGCGGATGCGGATGTGGATGAAGCCGCTGATCGAGGTGCTCGCGGGCGTGCCGACCGTGGTCTACGGCTATTTCGCCGCGCTGACGGTCGCGCCGCTGGTGCGCGATTTCGCGGTCGCGATCGGGGTCCGCTGGGCGAGTTCGGAAAGCGCGCTCGCGGCGGGCCTCGTGATGGGAATCATGATCATCCCGTTCGTCTCCTCAATGGCCGACGATTCGATCACCGCCGTCCCCGCCGCGATGCGCGACGGCAGTCTTGCGATGGGCGCGACCCAGTCCGAAACGATCCGCCGCGTGCTGCTGCCCGCCGCGCTCCCCGGCGTGGTCGGCGGCATCTTGCTGGCGGTGAGCCGCGCGATCGGCGAGACGATGATCGTGGTGATGGCCGCCTCGGGCGTCGCCACGCTGACGCTCAACCCGTTCGCCAGCACGACCACCGTCACCAAGCAGATCGTCGACCTGCTCACCGGCGAGGCCGAGTTCGACAGCCCCAAGACGCTCGCCGCCTTCGCGCTCGGACTGACCCTGTTCGTCATCACCCTGCTGCTCAACATCGTCGCGCTGACGGTCGTCAAACGGTATCGCGAGGCTTATGAATAGGGCGCCATCCTTTCACCGTTCGCCCCGAGCGAAGCCGAGGACCGTCTCGGCTCCGCTCGACGGAATGCCTCGACTTCGCTCGGCACGAACGGGTTGGGGGAGCGGCGTATGACTGAGCGTGCGTCCATCTCCAGCACACCCGCACCAACCGACTGGCGCGACGCCGCGCACCAGCGGCGCATGGCGAAGCGCTATGCCGCCGAGCGCCGCTTCCGTTGGCTCGGCCTCGGCGCGGTGTTGATGTCGGCCGGGTTCCTCGTCGTGCTGCTCGTCTCGATGCTCTCGGCAGGGCTCAGCGGTTTCGTTCAGACGCAGATCGCGCTGCCGATCGATTTCGCGCATAGCCGGCTTGCGATCGATCCCGCCAAGCTGCGCGGCCGCGGCGCCGACCTCGCGCTCGCCGCCGCCGATCTCGGCGCCGCGACCGATGCCGCCGCGATCGCGGCTTACGGCCCGGACGGCGACAAGCTGTTGTCGGATGGCGCATGGACGCGGGTGCGCGATCAGCTCAAGGCCGATCCATCGCTGCTCCGCCGCCGTGCGACCGTGTGGGTGCCCGCCGCCGACCGCATCGACATCGCCGCCAAGCGCGAGGGCGCGCCCGCCGACGAGGCGATCGTCGCTAAACTCGACGCCGCGCGTGCACTCAAGACCAGCTTCAACAGCTTCTTCCTCACCAGTTCGGATTCGACCGACCCGACGATGGTGGGCATCTGGGGTGCGCTCAAAGGCTCGCTACTGACGATGTGTGTCACGCTGCTGATCGCCTTCCCGGTCGGGGTGCTGTCGGCGCTCTATTTGGAGGAATACGCGCCGCATAATCGGTGGACCGATCTGATCGAGGTCTCGATCAACAATCTCGCGGCGGTGCCCTCGATCATCTTCGGGTTGCTTGGCCTCGCGGTGTTCCTCAACACCTTCCATCTGCCGCGTTCGGCGGCGATCGTCGGCGGGTTGACGCTGGCGCTGATGACGATGCCGGTGATCGTCATCGCCAGCCGTAACGCGATCAAGGCGGTGCCCCCTTCGATCCGCGATGCCGCGTTCGGGATCGGCGCCAGTCCGGTGCAGGTCGTGTTCCACCACGTCCTGCCGCTGGCGATGCCGGGCATCCTCACCGGCACGATCATCGGCATGGCCCGCGCGCTCGGCGAGACCGCGCCGTTGCTGATGATCGGCATGCGCGCGTTCATCACCGCGCCGCCGGGGGGGCTGCGCGATCCGGCGACGGTGCTGCCGGTGCAGATTTTCCTGTGGTCCGATCAGGTCAATCGCGGCTTCGTCGAGAAGACCAGCGCCGCGATCCTCGTCCTGCTCGTCTTCCTGCTCGCGATGAACGGCGTCGCGATCTACCTCCGCAACAGATTCGAGACTCGCTGGTGACCGCTGCTTCCCACAAGATTTCCGCTCGCCACGTCAACGTCTTCTACGGCGACAAGCAGGCGATCAGCGACGTGTCGATCGATTTCGACCGCGACGTGGTGACTGCGCTGATCGGCCCGTCGGGCTGTGGCAAATCGACCTTCCTGCGCACGCTCAACCGCATGAACGACACGATTCCCTCGGCGCGCGTCGAAGGCGAGATCGATCTCGACGGCGAGGATATTTACGCGCCCGAGATGGACGTGGTGCAATTGCGCGCGCGCGTCGGCATGGTGTTCCAGAAGCCGAACCCGTTCCCCAAGTCGATCTTCGAGAACGTCGCTTACGGTCCGCGCATCCACGGCCTTGCCTCCAACCACGCCCAGCTTGCCGACATCGTCGAGCGCTCGCTCAATCGCGCCGGCCTGTGGGACGAGGTGAAGGATCGCCTGTCCGACAGCGGCACCGCACTTTCGGGCGGTCAGCAACAGCGGCTTTGCATCGCCCGCGCGATCGCGGTCGATCCCGAGGTGATCCTGATGGACGAGCCGTGCAGCGCGCTCGACCCGATCGCGACCGCCAAGATCGAGGAACTGATCCACGAACTGAAGGGCCGCTACGCGATCGTCATCGTCACGCACAACATGCAGCAGGCGGCGCGCGTTTCGCAGCGCACCGCCTTCTTCCATCTCGGCGCGTTGGTCGAATCGGGTTCGACCTCGGACATCTTCACCAATCCGCGGCAGGAACGCACCAAGGATTACATCACCGGCCGGTACGGCTGAAGGACGCGCGCATGGGCACTTACGAACATACCATCAAGGTCTTCGACGACGAGATCGGCCAGCTCCGCGGGCTGATCGCGCAGATGGGCGGGCTTGCCGAACAGGCGATCGGCCACGCGATCGAGGCGCTGAAGCGCCACGATCTCGAAACCGCCGCCGAGATTGTCCGCAACGACAAGAAGATCGACCAGCTCGAAGTGCAGGCCGAGGAACTCGCCGTGCGCATCATCGCGCTGCGTGCGCCGCTCGCCGACGATCTGCGCGACGTGGTGGCGGCGCTCAAGATCGCCGGGGTGATCGAGCGGATCGCCGATTACGCGAAGAATATCGCCAAGCGCACGCCCTTGATCGATTCGCACGGCGAGATCGAGCCGCTGTCAGTGCTGCCGGCGATGGCCGCGCTCGCGATCGAAATGGTGCATGACGTACTCGACGCGTTCGCCGCGCGCGATGCCGAGGCGGCGCAACAGGTCTGCGCGCGCGACCGCGCGGTCGACGATTTCTACAACAGCCTGTTCCGTGTGCTGGTCACGCACATGATGGAAAATCCCGCGACGATCGGCCAGGTCACGCACCTGCTGTTCATCGCCAAGAATCTGGAGAGGATCGGCGATCACGCGACCAACATCGCCGAGATGGTCTATTTCGCCGCGACCGGCACGCACATGGCCGAGCGCGATCGCGGCGCTTTCGTAACGCGTCAAGGGGAGTAAGCACATGGCCCGGGCCAAGATGTTGCTGGTGGAAGACGATGCCGCGCTTGCCGAATTGCTGATCTGGCACTTCAAGCGCGAGGATTTCGACGTGAAGCAGACGCCGGACGGCGAGGAGGCGCTGCTGCTCGCCAAGGAAGCGACACCCGACATCGTCCTGCTCGACTGGATGGTCGAAGGGCTTTCGGGGATCGAGGTATGCCGGCGCCTCCGCCGCATGCCGGAAACCGCCAACGTGCCGATCATCATGCTGACCGCGCGCGGCGAGGAAGAGGATCGCGTGCGCGGGCTGGAGACCGGTGCGGACGATTACGTCACCAAGCCGTTTTCCCCGCGCGAACTGGTCGCGCGCGTCGGCGCGGTGCTGCGCCGGGTGCGGCCGGCGCTGGCGGGCGAGCAGCTCACCTATTCGGACATCGAGATGGACACGGTCGGCCACAAGGTCCGCCGCGCGGGCGAGGTGATCCCGCTCGGGCCGACCGAATTCCGCCTGCTCAAGCATTTCCTCGAACATCCGGGCTGGGTGTTTTCGCGCGAGCGGCTGCTCGATGCGGTGTGGGGGCACGACAGCGACATCGAGAGCCGCACCGTCGACGTCCACATCCGCCGGCTGCGCAAGGCGATCAACGGCGACGACCGGCCGGACATCATCCGCACGGTGCGCTCGGCGGGCTATGCGCTGGACTCGGGTGCATGACCCATCCTGTTCGGATAGACCGGCGCGCAAGCCGGTCCATCGCAATTTTCGAATCGGCACCGAAACGAGGGAGCCTTGGGCGCTGACGTGCGTTAGTCCGGCGCGCAGCGGATAAAGCTGCCCGTTATTGCAGGAGTGAACCGATGAAGCTGATGATGCTCGCCGCGCTGGCGGTTGCTACCCCCGTCGCCGTTTTCGCCCAGACCGCCACCCCCGACGCGCAGACCGCGCCCGCGACCGCGCCAGCGGACGCCGCTGCCCCGGCGGCACCGGCCGACGCCGCCGCTCCGGCTGCGGACACGGCCACCACGGCCGCGCCAGCGGCTGCCACCGGCACCCCGCAGGTGCAGATGGGCGCGCCGGTCGCCAACCCCGCCCCCGCCGCGCCGGAAAGCTATCCGGTCTGCTCGGCGGGCGTGAAGGACCAGTGCCGCGAGGGCGCGGGCGGCGCGCACAAGGCGCATCGCAAGCACAAGAAGTAAGCCGATCGGGGCGGGCGCGCGTGCGCTCGCCCCTTTTTCATAAGTCCTCTACCCGACCGTGACGATCCGTGTGCCGATCCGTTCGGCCTCGCTCGCGTCGTGAGTCACCATCAGGATCGGCAGCCGCACCGTATCGCGGATATGCTCGATCGCGGCGAGGATCTCCTCGCGCCGCGCACGATCCAGCGACGAAAGCGGCTCATCGAGCAGCAGGAACGCGGGTGCGCCGAGCAAGGCGCGGCCGATCGCGACCCGCCGCGCCTCCCCCCCCGAGAGCGTTCGCGGCCAGCGATCGAGCAAATGCGCGATGCCGAGAAAACCGATCGCCGCCATGTCCAGCAACCCGCCCGGCGCACCGTAACGCAGATTGTCGCGCACGCGCAGATGCGGGAACAGCCGGGGTTCCTGAAAGACATAGCCGGCGCGACGACGCTCGGGCGGCAGGTCGATGCGTGCATCCGCATCGAACAGCGTGTCCCCGCTCACGCGGACATGGCCCGCATCGGGCCGCAACAGCCCAGCGATCATGTTGAGCACACTCGTCTTGCCCGCGCCCGATGGGCCGAACAACACCGTCGCGCCCGCGCCGGCTTCCAACGCGAAATCGATCCGCGTTTCGCCAAGGTGCTTGGTTAAACGCAGGTCAAACGCCACCGTGCCCCCTCCCCGCGCGGCGCACGAGCAGTTCGGACACGACCAACGCCGCCAGCGACAGCGCGACCGAGATGGCCGACAGTCGCCACACCAGCGCATCGCCGCCGGGCTGTTGCAACGCGCTGTAGATCGCCAGCGGCAGCGTCTGCGTCTCGCCCGGCACGTTCGACACGAAGGTGATCGTCGCGCCGAACTCGCCGAGCCCGCGCGCGAAACCGAGCACCAGCCCCGCCGCGACGCCGGGCAGGCTGAGCGGCAGCGTGATCGTGCGGAACACGCGCCAACGCCCTGCGCCGAGTGTCCGCGCGGCATTCTCCAGCCGCCGGTCGACCGCCTCGATCGACAGCCGCATCGCGCGCACCATCAGCGGCAACGCCATCACCCCCGCCGCGATCGCCGCCCCGGTCCAGCGGAACAGCACGGTGACGCCGAACGCGCGATCGAGCCAACCACCGATCGGCCCGGAAGGTGCGAACAGGATCAGCAGCACCCAGCCGGTCACGACCGGCGGCACCACCAGCGGCAGGTGAACGACTGCGTCGACCAGCAGCTTGCCCGGAAACCGCACGCGGGCGAGCAGCCAGGCGAGCGCGAACGCCAGCGGCAGCGTCACGGCCATCGCGACGAGGCTGACGCGGAGCGAGAGCAGCACGATCTGCCATTCGGTGGGCGTCAGCATCGCGCGAGCCACTCGTCGCGGTTCCCCCGCGAAAGCGCGGGAACGGTTTCGGTACACGTCACTTGGCCGAGAAACCGTAGCGCACGAAGATCGCCTTGCCCGCGCGACTCAACAGAAAGCGCCGGAAAGCTTCGCCCTCGGGGTTGGCCGAGGTCGCCAGCCGCGCGATCGGATAGCGGATCGGCGGGTGCGTCGCCTGCGGGAACACACCCGCGATCCGCACCTTGGCCGAGGCGCGCGCGTCGGTCGCATAGACGATGCCGAGCGGCGCCGCGCCGCGTTCGACCAGCGCGAGCGTCGCGCGGACATTTTCGGCCGAGACGATATGCGATTGTACCGCCGCCAGCACACCCAGGCTGGTCAAAGCAACACGACCGTACCTTCCAGCGGGCACCGCCGGATCTGCCATCGCCAGCGGCCCGGCGCTCAGGAACCGCGCGAGCCGCGCTCCGCCCGCTGGCGCGCGCGCGGTGCTGCCGGCGGGGGCGACGATCACCAGTCGGTTGCCGAGAAACGTCGCGCGCGTCCTGGGCGCGATCAGATGCTTCGCGGCGACTTCGTCCATCCAGTCCTCATCGGCGGAGACGAACAGGTCGGCGCGCGCGCCCGCTTCGATCTGCCGCGCGAGCGCGGAAGAGCCAGCGAACGACACGGTCGGCCGGGGATGCCCCCGTTTTGCCCAGGCATCGGCGGCGGCGGTCATCGATTCCTGCAAGCTCGCCGCCGCCAGCACCAGCGGTGGTGCGGGCGGCGCCGCGATGGCGACGCTCCCGGTCAGGAACAACAGGAGCGCGGCGAGCAGGCGTTTCAGCATATCCGTCGATATACAGCGTTCGCACCGCAGCGCTACATCGTCACTCGCCCCGTCCGCGCGAGCTTGCCCCAGCCCACTTTCGGGCCGCGCAGCGCCTGCGTGATCGCCTTGAGGACGACGTAGTACATCACCTGCCGATAGCCGATCCGCTGCGGGATCAGCAGCCAGAGCAGCTTCCAGTTCTCACGCCGCTCCAGCGCGAACGCGATCGTCGCTGCGAGCAAGTCGATCGCGGTGAACACCAGCCAATAGATCAACATCGTCTCGACATCATGCTGGGTCTGCGCCCAGCCATGCGCGCGCACCGCGATATAGGTCATGATGAAGCTGACGATCAGCGCGAGATCGATGATCGGCGAGATCGCCGCCAGCACGATCTGGAACAGGATCGCTTGCGGCAGCCCGACGCGGGCGAGCCCGGCGGGCTTGCCGCTCGCCATCACGCCGCCATGCTTCCACAGGCATTGCAGCGTGCCATACGCCCAGCGGAACCGCTGCTTGGCGAGACCCTTGAAGGTCTCCGGGCTTTCGGTCCAGGCGACCGCATATTGATCGTAATCGACTCGCCATCCCGCACGCTGGATCGCGATCGTCAGATCCTGATCCTCGGCGAGCGTATCGTCGGGATAGCCGCCGACGCTCTTGATCGCTTCGAGCCGCCATGCGCCGACCGCGCCCGGCACCACCGTCATCGCGTTGAGCCGCGCCAGCGCGCGCCGCTCGAGATTCTGTGCGGTGATATATTCGAGTGCCTGCCAGCGCGTGATGAGGTTCACGCGGTTGCCGACCTTGGCATTGCCCGCGACCGCGCCGAGCGCGGGATCGACGAACCAGCGCGCCAGTCGCGCGATCGTGGTCGGCTCGAACTGCGTGTCGGCGTCGAGCGCGATGACGATCTCGCCAGTCGCGAGCAGCAAACCCTGATTGAGCGCGCGCGCCTTGCCGCCATTTTCCAGCGTCAGCAGCCGCACGCTCGGCTCGTCGGCGAAGGCGGTACGGACGACCTCGCTGGTGCGATCGGTCGATCCGTCGTCGATCACGATCACTTCGAGCCGAACGTCGGTGCTCGCCAGCACGCCGCGCACCGCGCGTTCGATGACGGTTTCCTCGTTGAAGGCAGGGATCATCACCGTCACGAACCGCATCGGGTCGATCGCCGGGAACACCGTCCGCCCCTCGCGCCGCGCCTGGATCAGCGCCAGCGCCGACAGCGTGAGCGCGCGCGCAATGCCGATCGTGATCGCGAAAAAGAAGATCCATCCCAGCCCGACCACGATTGATCCGAGCGCGGTGAACACGAACAGATCCGCCGAAGACGCGAGCCGGTCGCTTTCCGAAATCGGCGGCATCGCCACGTCCCGGGAGATCCCGGCCAGCGCCGAGACCGGCACGAAGCGGATGCCCTTGGCGCGAAGCTGCTGGATGATCTGCGGCAACGCGTCCACGGTCTGCTGGCGGTTGCCGCCGCCATCGTGGAGCAGGATGATGTTGCGGCTGCAACTCGCGTCCGAATTGGCGTCGCAATGCGGTGGCGGCACCACTTCCGAAAGGACGGTGTTGATGATCGCCGGCACGCCCGGCCGCTTCCAATCGTCGGGATCGACGTGAAGACCGACCGAAATGTAGCCGCGGTTCTGCGCCTGCAACGCCGGCTCGATTTCGTCGGCGGTGGTCGGCTCGGCATCGCCGAAATAGGGTGCGCGGAACAACCGCAGCGATCGGCCGGTGAACGCTTGGAACAGCCGCTGCGTGGCGTTGAGCTGGAACGCGGTCTCGGTGTCGGTCGATCCCGCCATGTTGGGGTGGGTATAGCTGTGACTGCCGACCTCATGCCCCTCGCGCACCATCCGTTCGAGCAGACGGCGTTGCGTCAGCGCATTTTCGCCGATCACGAAGAACGTCGCGGGCACGTGCTCGGCCTTGAGGATATCGAGGATCTTGGGCGTCCACGTCGGGTCGGGGCCGTCGTCGAAGGTCAGCGCGACATAGCCGGGCTTATAGCCGGTGCGCTGCACGACATAGGGCGACGGCAGCCGCGAGAAATCGACTCGGTCGATCATTCCGTTGGTGGCGGTGGCGTTGCGCACGCCGGTGACCGGAACGCCCGCGATCTTGAGGATTTCGCCGTTGCCATCGATATCGACATCGGTTCCGACCGGGATCGTGTTCATGACCGACGGCGCCGGCAACGTGCGGTGCGCGCGGCCGAAAATCGACCACAGACCCGGATCTTCCGAGCCGAGCCGCCACAACGCCACCGCGCCGAGCTTGGCGCGGTTGAGGAAGCGGAGCTGGTTGTAGGCGGAAGGCGCGTCGAGCAGCCACAGGACATGGCGGACGCTGCCTTCCTGATAAGCGAAGCTGGTGTTGCCGCTCGCCTTGTCGAACACCGGCGTCGCCCCGGACTCGCGCGCGGCCTCCCACGCTTCGTCGATCGCGACCGGATCGCCACCCGAACTGCTGTCGCTGTGCCAGTCGTAGCCGTAATTGCCGATCGCGACGACGATCTTGTTGCGCGGCACGCCAGACGCCGCGCGCACGACGGCGTTCTCGAACCACGCCTGCGAGGCGATCGGGCCGGGGGGGCTGCTCAGTTCATGCTGGTCATACGCCATCAGGAAGACGCGATCGACCACGGTGGCGAACGCCTTCACATCCCACGCATTCTCGCCGACCGGAACCGCGATCGCCACCACCCAGCCGCGCTTGGCGAAGCGCGTCTTGGCTTCGCGCAGGAACGCGCGATACTCGGGCAGGCTCTTGCGCGGCAGTTCCTCGAAATCGAAGAACGCGCCGCCGGCCTGGTTCGCGGCCAGCCACGGTTCGAGCTTGTCGAGCAAAGCGCGGCGGGTGGCGGGATTATGGAGCAACGCGGCCATGCCGGCGCCGTCCCAATTGCCCTGTTCGGCATTCTGGATCATCGGCAGCAACAGCGGCCGCCGCACCGCGCGGTTGAGGATCGCCTTGCCGGCGGCATCGCGGAACACGGTGATGTGGTGGGTCGGCCCGGTGACGCTCACCCAGCCCGGGATCAGCCAGTCGAGTTCGTTGATATGCCGGCGCAGCGACGAGGCGCTCGACGGATCCCACGGCACATGGAAGGCGATGGCGAGCGGTACATCACCCGCCGGCTTGACGCCGCGTGGCGGGGCGCCGGTGAGCATCCGCGCATAATCAAGCAATTCGCGGCGCGTCCGCTTGAGCAGCGGCTCATGCGGCGGCGGCAGGCGGACAAGCGCGGCATGT
Source organism: Sphingomonas panacis (assembly GCF_001717955.1). Classification (NCBI taxonomy): domain Bacteria; kingdom Pseudomonadati; phylum Pseudomonadota; class Alphaproteobacteria; order Sphingomonadales; family Sphingomonadaceae; genus Sphingomonas; species Sphingomonas panacis. The sequence continues at coordinate 2,806,454 of NZ_CP014168.1, read as the reverse complement.
TCGGATTCGACCGGCAGCAGCGGTGCGGGCGGCACGATGCCGATCGAGAGCCCCAGCGCCACGATCGACAGGATCGCCAGCACGATGAACGCGCCGACCGCCAAAGCGAAGCGCCGCCGCCGCCGCCCGGACGCATCGAAAAAAAACCGGCGCATTCGCCATATCTGCAATAATCCCCGTTACGGACCTACCCTTAACAGCGTGGCGGACTGCCTGAAAGCGGGCACCGCGATGACAAAGCATTCATGGTCCGCCCAGGATTGGCCAGTTGGCACCCCCGCCACGAAGGAACCGACGCAAAATTCGTCGCCGTGCGTACTTTTGGCTTGCGAGCGCCCCGTCGCGCCGCTAGGCGCACTCCCCTGCAATGTGTCGGGGCGTGGCGCAGTCTGGTAGCGCACTGGTCTCGGGGTCCAGGGGTCGTAGGTTCGAATCCTATCGCCCCGACCATTGCAGCGATATCCAACAAAAAGATCGAGACCCTGAGCATCGGCAGCGTCGAAAGACGCCCGTGCTCAAGCCCGCGTGTCGAATGTCGGCAGGTTTCTCGCCGCCCCTTGCGGAAGCGGCGAGATGCGCGCGCTCAGCCCTTCTTGGCTGCGAGCGCCTTCAACGCCGCCATCGTGCCCGAGACATGGCCTTCGGGGCTCGGCTCGGTCAGCGCGTAAGCGATCGTACCGTTCTTCGCGATGACGAACGACGTGCGGTTCGACCAGCCCGTCTTTTGCGGCAAGGTCACGTCATAGCCGGTGATCGTCGCGGGCGTCGCGACGCCGACCGGGAATTTGTTGCGGCATTCGGTGACCGAGAATTCCTTGATCCGCTCGGCATTGCCAGCAGTCAGGCCGATCAGCGTCGCGCCGAGTTTCTTATACTCATCGGCAGCCTCGGCGAATTCATGCGCCTCGATCGTGCAGCCCTGCGTGAACGCGGCGGGGAAGAAATACAGCACCACCGGCCCCTTCTTCAGCGCACTTTGCAGCGTGAAGGAGAAGGACTTGCCGCCTACCGCTGCCTGCGTGGTGAACAGCGGCGCCTTCGCCCCGACGGCGAGCGCGGCATGCGCGGGCGCGGCGAGCGCGAGCGAACCGGCGGCAAAGGCAGTCAGAAACTTGAGCATCGTTATTCTCCTACAGGAATCGAGGTGTCGATCCCCGCCGGCACAGTGGCGCGCCGGCGGAGAAACGGCGGTTATTGCGTCGGGCCGAGCTTGGTGTTGAGCACCCAGCCAACATTGTCGTTCTCGTCGGCGACTTCCCACCACAGGCCGTTCTTGTTGCCGGTGGGATAGAGGATCGATCCCGGCGTCAGCGTGCGGATCGGCTTGCCGCTGGCCGATGCGGTCGCGCGCATCGTCACCGGCGCGAGCGCGCTGAACGTCTTGGTCGGTGCCGCCTGCGCGGTGCCGGCGTCGCCCGGCGTGACGAGACCGAGATCGTTGACCAGCTTCGAATAGGCCTGGATGAACGCCAGCGTGACGATCTTGCCGATATCGGTGTTGTCATAGCCGCCGCCGACCACGCCGCCACCCGCGAAGCCGCCGAACACGCCGCCACCGCCGCCGAAGCTCAGCGAGTTCTTGGCGGCATAGCCGTCCTCGGTCGCGATCGTCTCGGTGGTGCGGACGTTGGTGATCGACAGGACGACGTTCGCCTCCTGCTTGCGGCTGCGCAAGCCGCCGACGAGACCACCGACCGGGCCGCCGATCAGCCCGCCGATGCCGGCACCGATGCCGCTGCCGCTCGCGTTGCTGTTGGCGCCCTGCACTTCGGCCTGAAGCACGTAATCCGCCGCCTTGATCTGGCCGACGCCGACGTTCGCGCCGCGCTGGAGACCGAGGCCTCCGCCGATATCGCGCTCGCGCTGCGCGGCCTGCAAGCCGCTGCCGCGATCGACCAGGTTGAAACAGCCAGACCGCTGCACGAGCACCTTGAGCAACTTCTGCGGCGGCGCGAGATTATACTGGGTCCATCCACGGGAATCGTCGCCATCGACGATCGAGAGCGTGCCGAGTTTCTTGTAGCAGTGCGGCACGTCGTTCGCCGTCGCGTCCTGAAGCTTCTGCGCGCCCGAGGGCTTGGCGAGCCGTTGCGCGGACCCGGCCACGGGCGCCATTGCCACACCTGCCACGAGCACCGCCGAAATCAATGTACGCATCAATAACCCCTGTCTTGATTTCACCCGCGCCGATGCTCCGGCTGTGGGCGCTCCTGAAAGATCGACCGCGACCCAAAACGCCGGGGACGTACCATTTCGCAGGTGTAATCGCCAGTCTCTTGGCCGCGCGCTTTGGCTTATCGGCCAAGCAATGCTATCGGCTCGTCCACACCCTGTTTCACAGAATGGCCGACGTGACGACTCCACTCGAAAAGATCCGTAATTTCAGCATTATCGCCCATATCGATCATGGGAAGTCGACCCTTGCCGACCGGCTGATCCAACAGACCGGGGGGCTAACCGCGCGCGAGATGTCCGAGCAGGTGCTCGATAACATGGACATCGAGAAGGAGCGCGGCATCACCATCAAGGCGCAGACGGTGCGCCTGTCGTACACGGCCGACGATGGCGAGACCTATACGCTCAACCTGATGGACACGCCGGGGCACGTCGACTTCGCCTATGAGGTGAGCCGCAGCCTCGCCGCGTGCGAGGGCGCCTTGCTCGTCGTCGATGCCGCGCAGGGCGTGGAGGCGCAGACGCTCGCCAACGTCTATCAGTCGATCGAGCACAATCACGAGATCGTGCCCGTCATCAACAAGATCGACCTGCCCGCCGCCGATGCCGAGAAGGTGAAGGCCGAGATCGAGGAGGTGATCGGCCTCGATGCCTCGCAGGCGGTGCTGACCTCGGCCAAATCGGGCATCGGCATCCGCGAGACGCTCGAAGCGATCGTCACGCGCATTCCCCACCCCAAGGGCGATGCCACCGCGCCGCTCAAGGCGATGCTGGTCGATAGCTGGTACGATCCGTATCTCGGCGTCGTCATCCTGATCCGCGTGATCGACGGGGTTCTCAAGAAGGGCCAGCACGTCAAGTTCATGCAGGCCGGCACCGAGCATCTGGTCGACCGGGTCGGCTGCTTCCGCCCCAAGATCGAGCAACTCGCCGATCTCGGCCCCGGCGAGATCGGCTTCATCACCGCGCAGATCAAGGATGTCGCACAGGCGCGCGTCGGCGATACGCTGACCGACGTGAAGCGCCCCGCGCTCGAAGCGCTGCCGGGCTTCAAGGAAGTCCAGCCGGTGGTGTTCTGCGGGCTGTTCCCGGTCGATGCCAACGATTTCGAGAAACTGCGCGAGAGCATCAGCAAGCTGCGGCTCAACGACGCGAGCTTCTCGTTCGAGATGGAAACCTCGGCCGCGCTCGGCTTCGGCTTCCGCTGCGGGTTCCTCGGGCTGCTGCATCTGGAGATCATCCAGGAGCGGCTGACGCGCGAATATGATCTGGACCTCATCACCACCGCGCCGAGCGTGGTGTACGAGATCGAGCTGGCGCACGGCGCCGGGCATCTCGAACTCCACAACCCCGCCGACATGCCCGATCCCAACAAGATCGAAAGCATTGCCGAGCCGTGGATTCTCGCGACGATCTATGTGCCCGACGAATATCTCGGCTCGATCCTGAAATTGTGTCAGGACCGGCGCGGCATCCAGAAGAACCTCACCTATGTCGGCGGCCGCGCGCAGGCGACCTACGAGCTGCCGCTCAACGAAGTCGTGTTCGATTTCTACGATCGGCTGAAGTCGCTGTCGAAGGGCTATGCGAGCTTCGATTACAGCCAGATCGGCTACCGCGAGGGCGATCTCGTCAAGATGGGCATCCTCGTCAACGAGGAGCCGGTCGACGCGCTGAGCATGATCGTCCACCGCAGCACCGCCGAAGTGCGCGGGCGCGGCATGGTCGAGCGACTGAAAGAGCTGATCCCGCGCCACCTGTTCAAGATCCCGATCCAGGCAGCGATCGGTGGCAAGGTGATCGCCCGCGAGACGATCAGCGCGATGCGCAAGGACGTGACCGCGAAATGCTACGGCGGCGACGCGACGCGCAAGCGCAAGCTGCTCGACAAGCAGAAGAAGGGCAAAGCGAAGATGCGGGAGTACGGGTCGGTTTCGATCCCGCAGGAAGCATTCATTGCGGCCCTTCGCATGGGCGACGAGAACTGAGGAAGCGCGTCAGGCTAAGCGCAGCTTAGCCTCGGATCGAAACCGGCCCGGCCGGCGGCGCTGTAGCGCCGTCCGACGACGCGGCTTTGCCGCGGCGGGGTTGAAGGTGCGAACACTTTACGTCGATCTCGACCGCGCAACGCTCTATTTTGTATTCTGACACTCTCTGCGACGAATGTGCGCGGAGCGCCTTTCCCGGACAGACAAATATTAGCGACCGCCTACATTTACCGATAACTATCGATGCAGTTAACGCGATGATCGCGGTATTGTTCAATATAATACCTCTGTTCATCAAAGTGGAATATAAAAATCATCATTTTCAAATTTACTAATTTTCCGTCGAGAAATTTCAAACACAGTATGGTTTAACACACTTATAATATCATATTCCATCTGCCACACATACGCATGATTTACCTCTTCCCTAAGAGAGCCATCTATTCTCTTACCATTCCTATGAACACAGTCATGTCTAACAGGAATAGCTGAAAATAACCTAGCTTTTACATCTTTATCTGAAAAAATTTTGAATTGAAACGCTATATCAAATAGCAATTCAACTTTACCGAGGTTATGAAAAGCCTCCCCACGTATCAGACTTTCAACGCTATCCGTAACAATACCTGGGTTGTTATGCACCTCATCCAGCGTAAGCGATATTCTTTTCAAATCCTTGTTTATTCTAATCATGCGTTCGAGGGCGTACGAACTATTACGCAAACTCTTTATGAGAGTATCACAGAGAAATGCTTCCAAAGCGGAAAACTGCTGAACGAAGGCCATTCTATGAAGTGTTGGTTCGTAAAGGCTATCTGTACCTGCCGTTACGACGTTCCTAATTTCCATCAATGCGTATCTTAGTTCGTCCTCAGGACTTGACGAAATTTCGTAATTTCTGTGATCTAAAATGTCGTCAACTATAACACAACGGCTCGTATTAATAATGACGCCCGGACTCTCCGGTAGATTAGCGTGAACTAGTCCCCCAGAGTTTGTTATATTCAGCAGAAAAACTCTGCGACACTGCTCACAAGCGATATCTGTTTCGTTTACAGAACTATATTGTCCAATTTCCTCTTCTTGGACAGTGACGTCGTCGACAACGATAGCTCCACAATCCGGACATTTGAAATTTATTTCACTTTCCAAGTGAGCCATAGATGATAAATCCAATTATAATTATGAATTTAATATTATCAGTTCTCTTAAATCAATGGATTCTTTGCAGCACGATCATTTCCGACGGCGCTTCGGACGCATACTTAGCAGCGCCAAAATGCAAACTCGCAAAACTGAAGTGCAGCGCAAGCTGCGATGCTGAGCAACGCAAAAATCTACCGTAAAATAGAGAGATTATCCTTGGCGATCAGCCATTCATAGTAGCCAAACACCACCCACTCACTCCCCACACCATTTCGCCCACCCCTCCTCCGTCGCCGCCGCTTCCCACAGCGCCTGCGCCTCGGCCATCCGCCGGCACGCCTCGTCCTGTGCCGCATAGCGCGCCTCCATATGCGGTCCGCCGCGCATCGTCGGCGACCCAAAAGCCTGGGCGGGCAGCTTGACCGGGGGGCGGATCAGGCCCTCGTCCGCCCACACCGCGCGGCGGGCGTCGTCGAGGAAGCGGCACAGTGTGGTGGCCTCGAGCGGCTGGTCGTGCCGATTGCTGCCGCTCCACAAGGCGAGCACCGCGTCGGGCGCGCCGGCGCAATCGAACATCATTTCCATATAGAAAATCTGGCGCATCGCGAAGTCTGCGCCCACGACATCGCCTTTGAGCCGCGCGTTACGTTCGGCGGCAACCTTGGTGATGTAGAGCTTGAGCGTCCGTTCGAGCCAAGGCGCTTTCGCCTTCAGCGTCTCGACGGCTGTCGCCTTCGCCGCTTCGTCCTCGGCGGCGCGGGCCTTGCAGACCGGGCAGTTCTCCGCCGCCTCGCGCTCGATCGTCTCGCGGCTGCGCGTGCCGTGCGCGAGCCCCGGCGCGCCGTAGCGATCGGCGAGGTGGTGGCGCAGGATGAACATCAGCAGCCGGTCATTGTAGCGGCGTTTCTCGCCGACCTGCTCGCCGCGCCAGTGGATCGGCACGGGCACGCCCTCGATCGCGCGTTCGATGGCGATGTCGGCGAGGCGCTGGACGCCGTGATCGAGCGCGGCGATCCAGGCGGCGCGGAAGCCGTCGGCGTCGGGCTGGCGGCGCAGGTAATAAGCGCCTTCGTAGCTCATGTTGATGCGCTTGGCGGCGGCCTTGACCGATCCGGTCTCGGCGAGCGCGGCGATGAAGGCGCGCTGGCGCTCGGCGGTCCAGCCGTCGTAGCGGTATTTGCGGGGGACCGGCTCGAAATCGAGCACTGGGCGGGGTGTGGGCACGCGGTTCTGCATGGGCAGCGCAGATAACCTATTTGGTTCGTGTAGGACAGCGCCGCCGGGCATGGCGTTTCCCGGGCCGGTGGCTTACCAGCCCGCCGACGGGTCGTCGCGTGGCCGACCCCATTCGAGAATATGGAGGACCAGCGTGAGCGACGACGACTATGTGTATGACGAGGAGAGCGGCGAGTGGGTGTCGGCGGCGGACCTCGCCGAGAAGACCAAGCTGGCGTCTCAGGTCGAGGTGCGCGACGCGGTCGGCAATCTGCTCGCCGACGGGGACCAGGTGACGCTCATCAAGGATCTCGAGGTCAAGGGCGCCGGCCAGACGCTGAAGCGCGGCACGCTCATCAAGTCGATCCGGCTGACCGGAGATGCGCAGGAAATCGACTGCCGCTACGATGGCATCAAGGGCCTCGTGCTGCGCGCGGAGTTCGTCAAGAAGCGCTGAGCGCGGTTCGCGGCGGGCGCTACGACGCCAGCCGCGCGCGGCTCATGCGGAGCGTCACGATCAGCCCCGTCTCGCCCCAGTCATAGGCGATCGTGCCGCCGAGCTGATAGGTCACGGTGCGCGCGACGAGCCGGGTGCCGAAGCCGCTGTCCTCGGGCGCGCGGACATCCGGCCCGCCATGTTCGAGCCAGGTCACGACGATGTAGTCATCTTCGGCGACGCTCGACACGTCGAGCGTGCCGACCGGGACCGACAGCGCGCCGTATTTCATCGCGTTGGTGGCGAGTTCGTGGATCACCAGCGCGAGGCCGGTCGCGGCCTTCTCGCCGACGCCCATCCGCTCGACCGCGACGCGGATTCGCCCCTTGAACGCGCCGAGATCGTCATAGGGCGCAAGCAGCACCGAGAGCAGATCGCCGAGCAGCGCGGCATCGCCCTGCCCGTTGGGGAGCGGACGGACGAGATCGTGCGCGCGGCCGAGCGCCGAGAGGCGGTCGGTCAGTTCGCTCGCCATCTGTTCGGCGCTATCGGCCGAGCGCGAGGAGATCGCGGTCAGCCCGGAGGCGATCGCGAGCAGATTCTTGACGCGGTGGCTCATCTCCCCGGCGAGCAGCTCGTGCCCTTCCTCGGCCTGCTTGCGCCCGGTCACGTCGAGGAAGATGCCGTACATCGTGCGCCCGACGATGCCGACATCCTCGCCCTGCCCGCGCGCGGCGATCCAGCGCACCTCGTCGCCGATCAGGATGCGGAAATCGGTCTCATACGGCCCGAGGATCGCGCGCGTCGCGGTGAAGGCGGAGCGCACCCGGTCGCGGTCGGCGGGGTGGATGCGTGCCGAGAGTTGCTCGAACGTGACGTTCTTGCGGTCGGGCAGGCCCCACAATTCCAGCCCGATCGCGTCCATCGTGAAGCCATCGCTATCGACATTCCATGCCCATAGCGCGACCCCGGCGGCGACGATGGCGCGGCGCAGATGTTCGGGATGCCATTCGTGGCGTTCGGGCATGTCAGCAACCACTTCGATATCCTCAGTTGCCTCGGGCGCGATCACGCCCCCGCCTTAGCCTGCCCGCGCCGATCGGCATAGCGGCAAGCGAAGCGCGGCCGGGCACGAAAAAGGCCGGGTGCCGTCGCCAGCACCCGGCCCGTTTCGAACCTCAGTCGGTGGGATCAGAGGCCGTAGGACAGCCGCAGATATCCGAACTGGCCCGGCAGGTCATAGGTGGTCGGGTCGAAGTTCGCGCTGTCGCAGGTGTTGCAGGCCGGCGGCGCCTTGTTGAAGATGTTGTTCACCCCGGCGGTGAGCCGCATCTTGTGGTCCATCCACTCTGGCGAGAAATAGAGCTGAACGTCGCCGTAGAAGGTCGCGCCCATGCGGTGACCGTCGCCTTCGTACACCGCACTGATGTAGCGCGCGGTGAACGATGCACCGAACGCCGCGCTCGACCAGTCGAGCGTGGTGTTCAGCTTGAACTCCGGGAAGGCCTGATCGGTGGCGAGGCACCGCTCGGAGCCCTTGCAGACCAGGGTTGGCGCCTTGAGTTCGGCGGGCGGGCTGACGTCGTACTTGATGAGGTACGCCGCGTTCGCGCTCAGCCCGATCGTGCCGCCGTACACGCTCGGCGAGCGGTACAGGAAGGTCGCGTCGAGACCCTCGGTGTTGATCGAGTTGAGGTTCTGCAACGTGCCGTTGACGCCAGCGACGTCGCCGGTGGTGGTGCGCGTGATGTTGGCGCAGCTCACCGGATCACCGAAGAAGGCGCAGCGGTTGAGCGTGAGCGTGCCCGGCACCGAATCGACCGCGTTCTTCAGCTCGATGCTGTAGTAATTGACTTCCAGGCTGAGCGTGCTGGCGAAGCTGCCGCGTGCCCAGGATGGGCTGTAGACGCCGCCAGCGGTCCAGGTCGTCGAGGTCTCGGGCTTGAGCGCGGTGCTGCCTTGCGAGAAGATGCCGATCTGGCCGCCCTGCGGTTCGGCGTAGCTGCCGTTGGCAGGCACGCCGTTGGCGATGCAGTTCGCGCGGACGGTCGCGTTGCTCTGGAAGCTGCCGCCCGATGCGCTGGTGCACGGATCGTTGATCGTCGCGTCGGAACGCGAGCGGCCGGCGTACAGCTCGCCGATGCTCGGTGCGCGCAGGCTTTCGGCATAGCCGCCACGGAACAACAGGTCGGGGACCGGCTTCCACAGGCCCGAGGCGGTGAACGTCGTGTTGCCGCCGAACGTCGAATAGTTCGAATGCCGAACCGCGCCATCGAATTCGAGGCGGTGGAAGAACGGCACGTTGGCGAGGATCGGCACGCGGATTTCGCCGTAGATCTCGTCGGTGTTGAACCCGCCCCGCGCCGGGCTGGTCGGAACGTCGGCGCCGAGGCCGGCGACGATCACGGGATCGGGATCGTAGCTCGCCTGCTGGTCGCGATGTTCGTAGCCGATCGCGACACCGACCGCGCCCGCCGGCAGATCGAACAGATCGCCCGACAGGTTTGCGGTGAAATCGGCCAAGCGCTGCTTGCTCTTGTCGCGTTCGTCGAAGGTCACGTACTTGAGCATCGCCGGGGTGATCGTTCCCGTACCGCCCACGGCCGCACCGCCGAAGATGTTGAACGGCACGCAATCGCCGGTGCAGTTCGCGACCGGGCCGAGCGCCTGCGCGAGCCTGGCGGCATTGAGGTTGCCGGTGAACACCTGATGCGCATCATTCAGGCCGTAGACGCCGTTGATGTCCCAATACCATTTATGCTCGCCGACATGGAACGAGCCATCGAGCGTTGCGCTCGCGGAGAAGGTGTTCACATCCTGCGAGAAGGTGCGCTGGCCGCCTTCGACGAAGCGCCGGTTGATCCCGGTGTAGTTGGCCGGAAGCGCCGACGGCGTACCATCGAGATTGACGCCCGAGGAGAGCGTCACGCCGAACGGGTTGTACGGGTTGGTCGCGTCGATCGAGATGCGGTCGAGCAGGTTGCCGTTGCCGGCGCCAGGCCCGATCGCCAGCGGCAGGAAGGCCGCCTGGGTCGTCGAATTGCGCTTGTTGTAGATGATCTTGGTGCGGAAATGCACCGAATCGGACAATTCCTGCTTGAAGTTGAAGAACGCGCCGTAGCGTTCGGACGGGGTGAGCAGATAGTTGAACGGCGCGAAGTTGAAGCGTCCGGCGTTGTTGAACGCCGTGTAGTCCGCCGCGGTCGGGTTGCGGCCCGCAACCGGGGCTCTGAGCGTCACATCGGTGCCGATGCCGATCAGTTTGCCGACCGCGCTGCTGACGCGGTATCGCCCGAGCGGCGGCGTGCCGCTGCACCCGACGCCATCGGGGAAGGCGGGATCGGTGCAGCTCGTCGCATAGGGTGACGGATATTGCGAGATCGCGCGGTCTGCGGTCTTAACCGGCTCTTGCTTGGTGTAATAGCCGCCGAACACCGCCGAGGTGCCGCTCTCCGGCTTCTGGATGCCGTAGCTCAGCTCGTAATTCTGGGTGTGGCCGTCACCCTGACGGTAGGTGCCGAACTGCGCGTTGGCTTGCAGGCCCTTCTGGCTCTGCTTGGTGATGATGTTGACCACGCCCGCGACCGCGTCCGAACCGTAGAGCGGCGACGCACCCGACTGAAGCACCTCGACGCGCTCGATCATGTTGGTCGGGATCGTGTTGAGATCGACCGAGGCCGGAATGCCGCCCGCCGACGAGCCGTTGACGTAGCGCATGCCGTCTACCAGCACGAGCGTCCGCTTGGCGCCGAGATAGCGCAGGTCGATTTCCGCCGCGCCCGAGCTGACGCCGGTGCCGTCGGGCGGACCACCGATGTTGCCGGCGTTGTTGACTTTGGTGTTGAGGCCGCCACCCGCGCTCGGCAGGCGTTGCAGCACGTCCGCGATCGAACTGAGGCCGGTCTTGCCGATCGCCGACTGATCGACCGTGATGACCGGCTTGTCCTGATCGAGCGGATTGCGGCGGATGCGCGATCCCGTCACGACGATATCGCTGGCGTCCGCTGACGGTGCAGCCTCCTGCGCATCCGCCGGCCCGGCGAGCGCCGCCACGGCCAGAGCGAGCACCGCAGCACCCGAATATTTCCCAAACTTCATCTCGCGCATTCGAATATGTCCCCTATTCGCGCTTCGAGACATCCCCTCTGTCTTATGCTGCAATAAAGTCGCAACAAACGACTGATGGCAAGTGGCGCACGGGCAACACCAGCCGAAAATCGTACCAGGAGGCGTTAAATTTTCTCATGAGTGAATGAGAGTCGCGGTGAAAAATCCCGCCAGCCGCCCGCGCCCGCGAAAACGCGGGCGAACGCGACGTCACGCCGACGCGCGCGTGTCCTCACCAAGCGGCGTTACACCGCGTGCCCAGGCGATGAACGCTTCCTCGGCCATCGGCTCGGCGATGGCATAGCCCTGGATCACGTCGCAGCCGATCACGCGCAGCACGTCCGCCTGCGCGCGCGTCTCGATCCCCTCGCCGACCGCCTCGCAGCCGAGCCCGTGCGCCAGCCCGATCACCGCCTGCGCGACCGCGCGGGCCTGCGCGTCCTCGACGACATGCTCGATCAGCGAACGGTCGAGCTTGATCCGGTCGATCGGCAGCCTGCGCAACCGTGGCAGGCTCGAGGCGGCGGTGCCGTAATCGTCGATCGCGATCGTCGCGCCATCGACGCGCAACTGCCGGATCGCGTCGATCACCGATTCACTGCATCGCATCGCCAGCGATTCGGAAATTTCGAGTTCGAGCAACCTTGCCGGTGCGTTCGCCGCCCGCATTTCGGCGCGCAACTGTTCGAAGAAGGTGACATGGTCGATCTGGCGCGGCGAGACGTTGATCGCGAGCCGCTGCTCGATGCCGATCCGTCCCCAGCGCGCGATCGTCGCGGCGACCTCCCGCACCACCCATTCGCCGATCTCGACGATCAGCCCGGTTTCCTCGGCGCGCTGGATGAAGCTGCCCGGCAGGCGGAAACCGTCGCGCGGATGGCGCCAGCGCACCAGCGCCTCCGCCGCGACGATCGTGCCGTCGCTGGCGCAGACCTGCGGCTGGAAGACGAGCATGAACTGATCGTCGCGGATCGCGTCGCGCAATTCGCTTTCGAGCTGATGGCCTTGCGCGATACCGGCGGCGAGCGCCTCGGAGAAATACTCGGCGCGGCCGCGGCCGGTCGCCTTGGCGTGGTACATCGCGACATCGGCGGCGCGCATCAGTTCGGTCAGCGTCTCGCCGTGATCAGGACGCATCGCGATTCCGATCGATGCCCCGATCGTCACGTCGCTGCCGTGCAGGCAGAACGGCTCGGCCAGCGCGAACAGCACGCTGCGGCAGAGCCGCGCGACCGTCGCCGCATCGGCGAGGCCGACGAAGAACATCGTGAACTCGTCGCCGGCGAGCCGCCCGATCAGCGGCGAATGCCGTTCGCATTCGCTGGCGAAGCGTTCGCCGACCGCGCGCAGCCGGTTCGCCACCATTTCGAGCAGCAGATCGCCGGTGGCATGCCCCATCGTGTCGTTGACCAGCTTGAACCGATCGAGATCGATGAACAGCAGCGCCGCGCTTTGCCCCTCGGTCATTTCGGCGAGCACGCGTTCGCAACTGCGGCGGAAGCTGGTGCGGTTGGGCAGGCCCGTCACGGCATCGAACATGGCGAGCTGGCTCACCGTGTCGAGTGCGGTCGCCTGCGCCTCGAACAGGGCCGCCATCGCGCTCGCCAGTTCTGGCGCGTGCGCGGTGGTGATCGCGGGAACGGTGCTGCTGAGATCCCCCTCGGCGGCGACGGCAAGCCGTTGCACCGCGCCGTTGATCGCTGCGCGCCGGGCGGCGGCGGTGCGGCCGGACGCCAGCAACAGGCCGACGGCGCAGGTGGCAGCGAAGATCAGCGCGACCAGAGCCGTGCCGAGATCGCGCGCCGCGATGCCGGCAAGCACCACCGCCAGCACGGCAGCGACTGCCGCCGCTATGCGCCGGTGCCTCAACAAAGCTCCTGTCATCGCGATTTGAGCCACTCCTGCGACCGTGGATGTTCGCTCCCGTGCCGCCCCGGATACCAGCCAAAGGTTAACGGTTTCGATGTTCCGTGCTGCGCCGCAAGATGATGTAGAGTGCGCCGCTGCCACCGTGGCGGGGGTGCGCGGGGCGGACTGCGGCGATATGCGCGCCATGGCGCGAACCGGCAAGCCAGTCGCCGATCGCGGCGCGGATCGCACCGCGCGCGTGCGGCCGTTCGCTTTCGGCGCGCGGCGGTTTGCCGGTGATGACGAGCAGCACGCGCTGGCCGCTGTGGATCGCGAAATCGAGCGCGGCGTCGAGCCGCGCATAGGCCGAGCTGAGGGTATGGCCGTGCAGATCTATCGAACTGTCCGGCACGGTGCGGCCGCGCGACAAATCGCGATCCCACGATCCGTCGAGCGTGTTGGCGGTGAGCGGACGCGGCGCGGCAGGCTTGGCCGGAAGCGGCAACGGCGCGGGCACGCGGCCGCGCACCTTCTTTGCCGGTGCCGGCGGCTCGGGCGCGGGCGCTACCGGCGCTTTAGGCGGCACGGATGGCTTGGGCGGTGCGGGCAGGCGCATCGGGCGGACACTCGCGATCACGCGCGCCCACAGCGCCGCTTCCTCAGCGCTTAACGGACGCTTTCCCACCCGGCCCCTCCGCCGCGAGCCGCGCGAGCGTTCCGACCGGCAGCAGCAGGAACGCGGTGCCGTGCGCCGACATGCCGCCCGCCGTCGCTTCCGCCTGCGCGCCGCCGCCCCAATAGGTGTCGAAGCGATTGGCACCCTTGATCGCGCCGCCGGTATCCTGCGCGATCCAGATGCCGTTCGCGTCGGCGCGGTCCATCGACAGCAGCACCGGCGCACCGAGCGGGATGAACTTCGGGTCCGCGGCGACGCTCGCCCCGCCCGTCACCGGATAGCCGAGCGCGCCGATCGGCGGCGTGTCGAGCAATCGAAAGAACACGAAGCTCTTGTTCTCGCGCATCAGCGCGCGGCCCTCGGCGGGGTGCGCGCGAAGCCACGCAACGATCCCCTGCATCGTCGCCTGCCCCGGCGCGAGCAGCCCGCGCTGGCGCATCAGCGCGCCGATGCCGGTATAATCGCGCCCGTTCTGCGTCGCGTAACCGATCCGCAGAGTCGATCCGTCCGGCTGGCGCAGCCGCCCCGATCCCTGGATCTGGAGGAAGAACAGCGCGATCGGATCGGCCGCCCAGGCGAGCACCGGCGCGCGATTGCCAAGCGCGCCGTCCTCGATCGCGGCGCGATCATAATAGGGCACGAAATTGGCGCCATCGACCCGGCCACGGATTTTCTTGCCCTTGAGGGTATCGCTGAACTGGCCGAGATCGACATCGACGAGATCGGCGGGACGGCCGAAGATCGGCACCTCATAGCCGCGCCGGCGGTCGCGCGATCCTGCGATTTCGGGCTCGTAATAGCCGGTCGCGAACGCCTTGCCGTCGCCGACCTGCACGGTCTCGAAATATTGCGCGAAGAAACTGCGCGCCTCGCCACGCTGGACGGTCGCAGCCGCGTCGCACGCCGCGGCCCAGTCGGTCGCGCGGGTCAGGCCTGAGGCGTCGCTGCGTGTGCGCAAGCTCGGGCACGACAGCCGGAACGCCGCCAGCGCGCGCGCCGCCTGAGCCTCGTCGATCGGCAGCGTGTAGATCGCCGGCCCGGCGACCACGCCCGCGTCACGCGCGCCGGGCGCGCCCGGCGTCGTCGTGGCCGGCGTCGGCGCCAGTGGCGCTGCGGCCGGTGGACGCCGCACCGGCCCAGCGCCGGCGCTCGGCCGGGGCTGTTCGGCAGGGCTCACGCACGCGCCCAGCAGCAAGGCCGCCGCGACCACTCCCCAACGAAGCAAGGGCTTCACGCCTCGTCGGTGTCGGCGAGCTTCCAGTTCGGATCGCTGCTCTTGAGCGTCCGCGCGAAGGTCCAGATGTCATGCGTCTCGACCGCATCGGTCATCGAGCCGGCCACGACGACACCGTCGCGGTCGCGAGTCACCGCCGCGATATCGGCGTCGAAGCGCACCGTGATCCGCGCCGCCTTGCCGCTCAGCGTCGCATCGGTGATCGCGGCGCGCTCGATCGTGACGAGGCGATTTTCGAGCGTGTGCCCGGCCTCGGCACGCTCGGCGATGGCGGCGACGAACGCGGCGCGCACGTCGTCCTCGGCGAGCCAGCCGAGTTGCTCCTCGTCACCGCTCCAATAGGCTTCCAGGATCATCCGGTATGCCGATTGCGCGCCTTCGAGGAAGCGCATCACGTCGAACCCCGGCTCGGCCGCGACGATCGCGCGCAGGCCGGCTTCGGCACGTGGCGCGATATTGCGCCCGAGCAGCTCGCGCGATTCGCCCGGCGTCTCGATCGGACGCGGCAGCACCGTGATCGGCGCGCGATCCTCAGCGGGCTTGGGCAAAGGTTGCTCATGCCCGGTCCGCTTGCCGAGGACCGTATAGAGACGCAACGCCAGAAAACCGGCGACCATCCCGAGCAGAACGACGTAGAACACTTTGCCTCCTGAACTTCGGCGAACAGCCAATATAGGCGCAACGCACGGGCGATACAAATGGCACCGCCGCCTGCGTGTTGAACTGCCGCGCGCCCCCTGCTACGCGCGCCGCTTCGGCAGCGCCAGAGGGTGTGCCGCTCCGTTAGAGAATCAAGGACGCGTTTCATGAGCGAACAGGACGACGGCATCATCACCAGCACCGCGCCGTTTTCGAATGGTGAGGATACGGCGCCGGCTGCCGGCATGATCTCGCAATATGTGAAGGACTTGTCGTTCGAGAACCCGAACGCGCCGGCGATCTACCAGACGCCCGGCGCGCCAGCGATCGACGTGCAGTTCAACATCGGCGCCAACCAGGTCGGCGAGGATGTCCATGAGATCACGCTGCGCATCGAAGTGCGCGCCGAATCCGAGGGCACGGTCGCGTTCCTGGTCGATCTGTCGTTCGCCGGGCTGTTCGGCCTGCGCAACATCCCCGAGGAGCATATCCAGCCGTTCCTGCTCGGCGAAGCCCCGCGCCTGCTCTTCCCGTTCGCGCGCCGCGTGCTCGCCGATGCGGTCCGCGACGGCGGCTTCCCGCCGCTGATGCTCGAGCCGATCGATTTCGGCGCGCTGTATCTTCAGCAGGCCGCGCAGCAGCAGGGCAATGTCGGCGTGACCGGCAACGCCTGATCCAGGCCAAGGGGGCGAGCGCCGAACGATGAACCTCGCGCGCGCGCTCGGCTCGGTCGGCGGGCTTACGCTCGCCAGCCGCATCCTCGGGCTGGTGCGCGACTCGCTGTTCGCGCGCTATGTCGGCGCGAGCTTCGCGTCGGACGCGTTTCTCGTCGCCTTCCGCCTGCCCAACATGTTCCGCGCGCTGTTCGCCGAAGGCGCGTTCTCGGCGGCGTTCATCCCGATGTTCAACAAGAAGGTCGGCGACAAGGACGGCGGCGGCCTGCCCGACGGGATCGCCTTCGCGCAAGACGTGCTTTCGGTACTGCTGCCGATCCTGATCGTGATGACGGTGATCCTCGAAGTGTTCGCCTGGCCGGTGACGCTGGCGCTGTCGGGCAAGTTCCACGGCGTCAGCCACGACCAGTTCGCCTTCGCGGTTTTGCTGTCGCGCTTCACCATCCCCTATCTGATGTTCATCAGCCTGGTGTCGTTGCTCGGCAGCATCCTCAATTCGTTACAGAAATTCTGGGTCAACGCGGCCGCGCCGATCCTGCTCAACGTCACGCTGATCGTCGCGCTGCTGGCGTTCCACAACCATGATCCGTTCGTGACCGCGCGCAATCAGGCGGTCGCGGTGAGCGTCTCCGGGCTGCTGCAACTGATCTGGCTGTATGCGGCGTGCCGCGCCAACGGCGTCAGCATCCGCCCGCGCCCGCCCCGCCTCAACGCCGATGTGAAGCGCTTGCTCGCGTTGATCTGGCCAGCCGCCGCCGGCGCGGGCGCGGTGCAGATCAACCTCGTCGTCTCGACCGCACTTGCCGCGCATTTCCTCCAGCACGGCTCGGTGACGTACATCTACATGGCCGACCGCGTGAACCAGCTCCCGCTCGGGCTGATCGGCATCGGCCTCGGCACCGTGCTGCTGCCGCTGATCTCGCGCCAGCTCGGCGCGGGCGAGGACAAGGCCGCGATGGAAACGCAGAACCGCGGCATGGAACTCGCGCTGTTGCTTACCCTGCCCGCCACGGTCGCTTTGGTGCTGTGCGGCGGGCCGATCGTCGCGGCGCTGTTCGAACATGGCAAGTTCGACGCGGTCGACACGGTCAACACCGCGCAGGCGCTCGCCGCCTTCTCGGTCGGGCTGCCGAGCTATATTCTCGTCAAGGTGCTGACCCCGGGCTTCTACGCGCGCGCCGACACCCGCACGCCGGTGCGCTATGCGACGATCTCGATGGGGGTGAACCTCGTGCTCAACCTCGCGCTGATCGTGCCGTTGAAGCACATGGGGCCACCGCTCGCGACCGCGCTCGCCTCGACCGTCAATACCGTCCTGCTCTACCGCGCGCTTCGCCAGCGCGGCCATTTCATCCCCGACGCGCGGCTCCGGCGCCGCGCATGGCGGCTCGCGCTCGCGGCGCTGGCGATGGGGCTGATCCTCTGGCTGCTGCAGGGGCTGTTGACCCCCTATACGCACGGAAGCTGGCCGGTGCGGACGGGCGCGATGCTGGTGCTGGTCGGCGCCGGGGGCTTGGTCTATGCGATCGCGACCTTCGTGCTCGGTGCGTTCACCCGCGCCGATCTGGCCTTCCTGCGGCGCCGTCGCGCCGCCTGACATTCGAGAGATTTCATGCGCATCGTTTCCGGCATCCAGCCCACCGGCAACCTTCACCTCGGCAATTACCTCGGCGCGATCAAGCAGTGGGTCGCCATGCAGGACGCGATGGGGCCGGACGACACCTGCCTGTTCTTCCTCGCCGATCTGCACGCGCTGTCGCAGCCGGTGGTCGCGGCCGAGCTTCACGCCAACACGGTCGAGATGGCCGCCACGCTGCTCGCCTGCGGGATCGATCCCGCGCGGTCGATCCTGTTCAACCAGGCGCGCGTGCCCGCGCACACCGAGCTGAACTGGCTGCTGAGCGGCACCGCCCGCATGGGCTGGCTCAACCGCATGACTCAGTGGAAGGACAAGGCCGGCAAGAGCGGCGAGACCCAGTCGGTCGCCTTGTTCACCTATCCCGTGCTGCAGGCCGCCGACGTGCTGCTCTACAAGGCGACTCACGTTCCGGTCGGACATGACCAGAAGCAGCATCTCGAACTCGCGCGCGACATCGCCACCAAGTTCAACGGCGATTTCGGCGTCGATCTGTTCCCGCTGCCCGAGCCGCTGATCTCCAAGGCGGCGCCGCGCATCATGAGCTTGCGCGACGGATCGGTGAAGATGTCCAAGTCCGATCCGTCGGACGCCTCGCGCATCAACCTGATCGACAGCGACGACGTGATCGCGGGCAAGCTGCGCAAGGCCAAGAGCGACGCCGACGTGCTGCCCGAGACGGTCGCCGGGCTGGAAGGCCGCGCCGAGGCGCTCAATCTGGTGACGATCTACGCCGCGCTTGCCGGCGTGAAGCCGGATGCGGTGCTTGCCGAACATGCCGGCAAAGGCTTCGGCGCGTTCAAGCCCGCGCTCGCCGATCTCGCCATCGCGACGCTCGCGCCCGTTCGCGACCGGCTGACCGCGCTGCTCGGCGACCGGCCTGCGGTCGCGGCGGCGCTTGCGCACGGTGCGGCCAAGGCAACGGCGCTCGCCGCGCCGACCCTGCGCGCCGCGCAGGAGGCGGTCGGGCTGCATCTGTAGGCGCGCCCGTTTATCCGTGTCGCTCCCCCGACCGTTCGTGTCGAGCGAAGTCGAGAGATATGGCCGCCAAAACCGTTCGTGCTGAGCTTGTCGAAGCACGTGCCGCAAATGCTGAGATGCGTGGCACGCCCTTCGATAAGCTCAGGGCGAACGGCAGGGAGGCCATGCCATCGATCGAATCTCCCGCGCGATCCGTCTCTAGGCAGCGTCTTGTTCAAGCGCTATTCAGGGGCCATCTGGCAGTGCAGATACAATGCCGTCTCCAGCAAGGTCGTGAAATCATGAAGATGTTTCCTTTCGCTGCCGCCGCGCTGCTCGCGCTGGGCGGTTGCGCCCAGCCGTTCGCAGCGAAGGTATCGCGCTTCCAGCAGCTCGCGCCATCGACCGGCCAGACCTTCGTGATCCAGCCGGCTGATCCCAACCTGCGCGGCGGTCTTGAGTTCAGCCAATATGCCAGCCTCGTCTCGGGCAAACTCGCGCAGCAGGGCTATCGCCCCGCGCAGGGCGCTCCGGCCGATCTGGTTGTGAAGGTCGCCTATGATGTCGATCATGGCCGCGAACGCACCGTCACCACGCCCGGCTTCGGCGGCGGCTATGGTGGATATGGTGGCTGGGGCGGCGGTTATGGTGGCTGGGGTGGGCCGCGCTGGGGCTATTATGGCCGCAGCCGCTTCGCCTTTGGCTTCAACGATCCGTTCATGTGGGGCGGCGGCTTCGGCCCAGACGTGTCGAGCTACACCGTCTACACCAGCGAGCTGATGGTGACGATCGAACGCTCCGACACCGGCGCGCACGTGTTCGAGGGCACCGCCAAGGCGCAGTCGCGCACCGACGACCTGCCCTATCTGGTGCCGCGTCTCGTCGAGGCGATGTTCACCGGCTTCCCCGGCAATTCGGGCGAGACGGTGAAGATCACGATCGCGCCCGAGAAGAAGGGCTGAACTGACTGGATGTGGGGGTGGGTGCGGGCGACCCCGTAACCCACTCCGTTCGTGCTGAGCTTGTCGAAGCACGTGCCTCAAGCGCTCGGTCCCGTGCACGTGCTTCGACAAGCTCAGCACGAACGGCTTTTGGTATAGGGTCGTGCGCCGACGGCAAAGCCGTCGGCCGGGTTCGGCGGCAGGCGCCGACCCGCCGGCCGTGCCGGGTAGTGCGGCGTTGCCGCACCGGCGCGTATTACGCGCCTCTACCCGTCAGTCCTCCTCGGCAATCCTTACACGCAGCCCGTCGAGCTCTTCGCTGAACGGCAACTGGCACGACAGCCGCGAGGTCGCGTCGCGGTCGTTGGTCGAATCGAGCAGGTCATCCTCGTCTGCGCTCATCGCGGGCAGTTTGGCCGCAAATTCCGGGTCGACATGGACGTGGCACGTCGCGCACGAGCAGCACCCGCCACAGAGAGCCAGGAGTTCATCGATGCCGGCGTCGCGAATGATCTCCATCACACTATGGCCGACCTGTCCGTCGAGCGCGCGTTCTTCCCCTTCGCGGGTCACGACGATAAGCTTGGGCATCCATTTCCTCCTTCGGGGTTTTGCTGCGCTGCCATGCCGCGCCGTCCCCGCCAACGCAAGGACGTGCCTGTGGGCCTGAGTGCCGAGCAACTTCGCAGCGGCCTCGATGCGCTTGGCGAAATCGAGCCGGCGTTCGCCGCCGCAATCCTCCGCGCCGGCTATCCCGAGCCGCGCATCCGCGAGCGTGGCTATGCCACGTTGCTGCGTACCATCCTAGGCCAGCAGGTCAGCACGCATGCCGCCGAAGCGGTGTGGCGCAAGCTCGCGATCGTAGCGGGCGACGTCACCGATCCGGCGACGATCACCCGCGCGAGCGACGAACAACTCCGCGAGGCCGGCCTGTCGCGCCAGAAGGCGAGCTATGCGCGCAGCCTCGCCGAAGAGGTGACGAGCGGTCGACTCGACCTCGATCATCTCCCCGCAGATGACGAGGACGCGATCGCGGCGCTGGTGCGGATCAAGGGCATCGGCCGCTGGTCGGCGGAGATTTACCTGCTGTTCGCGGAAGGGCGCACCGACATCTGGCCGGCGGGCGACCTCGCCGTGCAGATCGAGATCGGCCGGCTGCTCGGCCATGAAACGCGGCCCAGCGAAAAGCTGCTGCGCAAACTGGCGGAAGAGTGGCGCCCGCACCGCGGCGCGCTCGCGATCTTCGCGTGGCACCATTATGGCAGCGATATGCAGGTTATTTGAGCGCCCCGTTCGTATTTCTTTCCGCCGTTCGCCCTGAGTAACGGCCGAGTAGCCCGCAGGGCGTATCGAGGTCGTGTATCGAAGGGCAGGCCCCGAGCGATGACCTGTGCTTCGATACGATGAGCAGGTCGGATCATCCCCCGGATGATCCTGAACATGCCGAGGGCATGTTCACCTGCTCATCTCGATACGGTGCTGCGCACCTACTCGGTCTCTACTCAGCACGAACGGAGTGAAGGTGTTTTCGCGCTCGTGCGAAGGCGAAAACCTTGCGCTCACCCGTTAATTTCGGTCAGGGCGAGTTGAGATCGCAAAGCAGGGAATACGACCAATGACCAAATGGACGATCGGCATCATCGGCGGCTCGGGCCTGTACGCGATCGACGGCCTGCGCAACGCCGAATGGCGGCGCGTCGAGACGCCGTGGGGCGATCCCTCAGACGAACTGCTGTTCGGCACGATCGGCGATGTCGATCTCGTCTTCCTGCCGCGCCACGGCCGGGGCCACCGGATCAGCCCGTCCGAGTTGAACGCGCGCGCCAATATCGACGCGCTCAAGCGCAGCGGCGTGACCGACATCCTCGCGATTTCCTCGATCGGCAGCCTTCAGGAAGAGCTGGAGCCGGGCAAGTTCGTGATCGTCGACCAGTTCATCGACCGGACGGTGGCGCGTGCATCGAGCTTCTTCGGCACCGGCATGGTCGCGCATGTCTCGATGGCCGAGCCGACCTGTCCGCGCCTGTCGAGCCTCGCCGCTGCGGCGGTGACGGCGGCGGGTGGTACGGCCGCCGCCGGCGCGACCTATATCGCGATGGAGGGCCCGCAATTCTCGTCGCGCGCGGAAAGCCTGCTGTACCGGCAATGGGGCGCCGACGTGATCGGCATGACCGCGATGCCCGAGGCCAAGCTCGCGCGTGAGGCGGAGATTCCCTACGCGCTGATCGGCATGGTCACCGATTATGATTGCTGGCGCGAGAGCGAGGCGCATGTCGAGGTGAGCGAGGTCATCAAGCAGATGCACGCCAACGGCGAGATCGCCCGCAAGACGGTGGCCGCGTTCGTGGAAGCGCTCCCGCCCGAGCGCGCGCCCTCGCCGCTCGACACCGTGCTCGATCAGGCACTCATCACCGCCCCCGAAGCGCGCGATCCCGCTCTGCTCGCCAAGCTCGACAAGATCATGGCGCGCGTGCTCGGGCGCTGACGCGGCGGAGCGCGCGCATATTGATCGCGACGCCAGATTTCACTATATTGGCGGCGCCGAAGTCCATCGGCTATCTTCCGTCGAGATACGAAGCCCGGTCGTTGTAGCGGCCGGGCTTCACTCGTTTGGGGGACGCGTTGTAGCACGCCCCCCGCCCGTTGCGTTACTTCCGGCGTGCCACTTCGACGATCCTCAGGACGAGGGTCGCGAAAGCGAACAATACCAGAAGGAAGACGCAAAGATGACCGAACTCCATCGGTCGTCTCCTTCCGTCAGATACCGGCGAGACTGCCGGCCAGCGCATT
Organism: Sphingomonas panacis; assembly: GCF_001717955.1. Classification (NCBI taxonomy): domain Bacteria; kingdom Pseudomonadati; phylum Pseudomonadota; class Alphaproteobacteria; order Sphingomonadales; family Sphingomonadaceae; genus Sphingomonas; species Sphingomonas panacis. The sequence goes on along the minus strand of NZ_CP014168.1, from coordinate 2,783,989 downwards.
ATGCAAATCCGGTCACGGCTGGCTAGGCGCCGCGTCGTAGGACAGGCGGCTCGATTTTTGGCGCCGACGCGCTAAGACCGCAGCCAAGAATATGGAGAGCAACCAATGGCCGGCATGAGCGCCTTCGACTGGGCGGACCCGTTTTTCCTCGACGATCAGCTCGACGATGACGAGCGGATGATCCGCGATACCGCGCGCGCTTATGCCGACGACCGGCTCGCGCCGCGCATCCTCGCGGCCTTCCGCGACGAGCAGACCGATCCCGAGATCTTCCGCGAGATGGGCGCGCTCGGGCTGCTCGGCGCGACGGTGCCGGAGCAATATGGCGGCGTCGGTGCATCCTATGTCGCCTACGGCCTCGTCGCGCGCGAGGTCGAGCGGATCGACTCGGGCTATCGCTCAATGATGTCGGTGCAATCGAGCCTCGTCATGTACCCGATCCTCGCGTTCGGATCGGAAGCGCAGAAGACGAAGTACCTGCCGCGCCTCGCCAGCGGCGAATGGATCGGCGCGTTCGGGCTGACCGAACCCGACGCCGGCTCGGACCCAGCCGGCATGACGACGCGCGCGGTGAAAACCGACGGCGGCTACCGCCTGTCGGGCGCGAAGACGTGGATCACCAACGCGCCGATCGCCGATGTGTTCGTCGTCTGGGCGAAGTCCGATGCGCATGGCGGCGCGATCCGCGGCTTCGTGCTGGAACGCCGCATGGCCGGGCTTTCCACGCCGAAGATCGAGAACAAGCTCAGCCTGCGCGCCTCGATCACCGGCGGCATCGTGCTGGAGGATGTCGAGGTCGGCGAGGATGCGCTTCTCCCCGAAGTGTCCGGGCTGAAGGGGCCGTTCTCCTGCCTCAACCGCGCGCGCTACGGGATCAGTTGGGGCGCGCTCGGCGCGGCGGAATTCTGTTTCCACGCAGCACGGCAATATGGGCTGGATCGCAAGCAGTTCGGCCGGCCGCTCGCCGCGACGCAATTGTTCCAGAAGAAGCTCGCCGACATGCAGACCGAGATCGCGCTCGGGCTACAGGCCAGCCTGCGCGTCGGACGGTTGATGGACGAGGGCCGGTTCGCGCCCGAGATGGTCTCGATGGTCAAGCGCAACAATGTCGGCAAGGCGCTCGATATCGCGCGGATGGCGCGCGACATGCACGGCGGCAACGGCATTTCGGGCGAATATCAGGTGATGCGCCACCTGATGAACCTCGAGACGGTCAACACCTATGAGGGCGCGCATGACGTGCATGCGCTGATCCTTGGGCGGGCGATCACGGGAATCGCGGCGTTTTAAGACCGCCTCGCGTCACCCAAGCGTTCGCTGGGGTGACGAGGACTTACCCGAACCGATAGCCGGACACCGCCCACCCCATCACGTGATCGCGGTAATCGCACACCGCCGCGTCGTCCCCGCCCGCGCCGAGCGCGACCATCAGCGGTAGCAGGTGTTCCTCGCGCGGGTGGGCGAACGTGGCATAGGGCAGCTCTTGCCAGCGCGCGACGCGCTCGGCGCGCTTGATCGGATCGGGATCGGTGACGGCGGCGGTGAGCGCCGCATCCCATTGGTCGGCGATCGGCGTCACCTGTGGGCCGCGCGCGCGCAGATTGTGGAAGCTCATGCCCGATCCGACGATCAGCACGCCCTCGTCGCGCAAGGGCGCCAGCGCGCGGCCGATCGCGATATGCGCGCGCGGATCGAGATCGTGGCGCAGCGCCATCTGCGCGAGCGGGATGTCGGCGCCTGGCACCGCCACCATCATCGGGATGAACACGCCGTGATCCCAGCCACGCTCCGCCTCTTCGCTGGTGGCGAAGCCCGCCGCCTCAAGCAGCGCCGCCGCGCGCCGCGCGACATCGGGCGCGCCGGGCGCGGGCCATTGCAAATGATAGGTGTGCGGCGGGAACCCGCCATAATCGTACAGCAATGGCCGGCCGTTCCCGACATGCACCGCCACGTCGCGCGTCTCCCAATGGCCGGAGACGAGCAGGATCGCGCTGGGCCGCTCGGGCAGCGACGCGATCAGCCCGGCGAGATACGCCTGCATCCCCTGCCACATCGGATCGGGCGGCCCGCCGGCCGGGTCCATGAAGAAACACGGGCCGCCGCCATGCGGTATGAACAGGGTGGGAAGCGTCATGCGCAGCATATCGCCCCGCGGCACAGTACCCACAAGGCCGTCCCCACGGAAACGACGCGTTTCACCACGCGCGCGCTTGGGGTAGCGTCACGCCATGACCCGTTTCACCGTCAACAACCAGCCGGTCCACTATCGGATGGACCCCAAGACGCCGCTGTTGTGGGCGCTGCGCGACGCCTCGAACCTGACCGGCGCCAAATATGGCTGCGGCACCGGCGATTGCGGCGCCTGCACCGTCGATATCGATGGTGAGGCCGTGAAGGCGTGCCAGACGACGATCGGCGCGATCGAAGGCAGCTTCGTCACGACGATCGAAGGTCTGTCGCGCGAGCGGTCGCATCCGGTGCAACTCGCGTGGCTGGCGAAGAACGTCACGCAATGCGGCTTCTGCATCCCGGGCATGGTGATGGCGGCGGCGGTGTTCCTCAAGAAGACCCGCAACCCGAGCGAAGACGAGATTCGCGCGACCATCACCAACCTGTGCCGGTGCGGCGTGTATCCGCGTGTGGTGGAGGCGGTGTTGCAGGCGGCGCGGGTGCAGCGCGGCGACGAGACGATCGAGGCCGGCGCATCGCCGGACACGTCACCCGACGAAGCCGCAAGACGCGTGCCCGCGCTCGGCCCGGCCAAACGCTGAATGCTTTCGCGTTGCTGTCAATGAAGTTCAGAATACGCTCAGTGCGCATGGAGCATTAGCACAGTAACAGCGGCGAATCCTTCGGCCGCTCTTTGGAGGGTTGGTTCGATGCGTAAGTATCTGCTTGCGGCAATCATGGCGGCTTCGGCGCTGGTGCCGGCAGCGGCGTTCGCGCAGGAGCATCGCGAGTGGCGCGGCGGCCGTGGCGACAATGGTCAGCGTCCGATGCAGCCGCGCCCGCCACAGGGCGAGCCGCAACAAGCTCGCCCGCAACCCGTCGCTCAGGCACAGCCCCAGCCGCAGGCCCAGGCTCCGCAGGGGCAACGCTGGCAGGGGCGCGGCAACGACGGTTTCAACCGTCCGCAATATCAGGGCGGACGCGGTGACGGACGCGGCTTTCAGGGCCAGCCCGGCGCGCGGCCGGATCGGCAACCCGGCGCCCAGCCGCAGGGGCAGCCGCAAGGTCAGCCGCAGGCGCAACCGCCCGGCGGCGGCTGGCAGGGCAATCGTGGCGACCGCGACGGGCGCGGCGGTGACGGGCGCGGCTGGCAAAGCGATCGTGGTGGTGATCGCCCCGGCAATGGCGGCAACTGGCAGGGCGACCGTGGCGATCGGCCGCGCCCCGGCGGCCCCGGCTGGCAGGGTAATGATCCGCGCGGGAACGACCGGCCGGGTGGCTGGCAGCAAGGCCGCGGCGACAACCGCCCCGGCAACTGGCAGGGGCGCGGCAACGATCGTCCCGGCGGCTGGCAGCAAGGTCGCGGGAACGACTGGAACCGCGGTAACGGCAATGATCGCAGAGACTGGAACCGTGGCTGGCGCAGCGACAATCGCTACAATTACTCCGCATTCCGCAACAGCAACCGCGGCATCTATCGGCTGCCGCGCTATTATGCGCCGAGCGGCTGGGGCTATGGCTATCGCCGCTTCGGCGTCGGTCTGACGCTCGACTCGATTCTGTACGGACAGAATTACTGGATCAACAACGCCGATTACTATCGCCTGCCGCCGGCCTACGGCCCGTATCGCTGGGTGCGCTATTACAACGATGCGCTGCTCGTCGATATCTACACCGGTCAGGTCGTCGATACCGTCTACGATATCTTCTGGTAAGGCGCGCTTCCGCTAGAGTGATCGGGGGGCCGGACGAAAGATCGTCCGGCCCCTTGTTTTTCGCCAGGGCCTGCGCTGAAACGGCGCGATGCTGTTCCGCAAGAAACCTGTCAGAACGTCGCCGGTACGCCAACATTACGGAGAGGCTGTGTCGGCCCGCCTCGCCGCCAACCCGGCGGCGGAGCCCGCCAAGAGCGACGCGATCCAGCTCTTCTATCACCCGGATTTCCTGAGCGCCGGGCAGTGCGCGCGGCTGCGCGCGATGATCGACGCGAACCGCCGCCCCTCGACCGTGCTCAGCACGGCCGATCCCGATTACCGCACCAGCGACAGTTGCGACATGGATCGCTGGTCCCCCGAAGTCCGCCCCACCGACGAGGCGATCGCCGAACTGCTCGGGCTCGATCCGCTCCAAGGCGAGACGATGCAGGGCCAGCGCTACGCGCCCGGCCAGCAATTCCGCGCACATTGCGACTGGTTCAGCGAGGACCAGCCCTATTGGCCGGCGATGCAGCAATGCGGCGGCCAGCGCACCTGGACGACGATGATCTATCTCAACGATGTCGAGGAAGGCGGCGCGACGTGGTTCCCGCTCGCGGGGCTGCGCGTCAACCCGAAGCGGGGGCTGCTGCTCGCGTGGAACAACATGAACCCCGATGGCAGCCCCAACGACAAGACGCTCCACGAAGGCGTCGCGGTGATGAAGGGCACCAAGTACATCGTGACCAAGTGGTTCCGCGAGGGGAACTGGATTCAGGGGTGAGGCGAAGCGTTAGCGGGAAGACGCTCACCGCCGTTCGTGCTGAGCCTGTCGAAGCACGTGCCACGAAACGCGCGCTCTGGGCACGTGCTTCGACAAGCTCAGCACGAACGGATCTGGGGATTTTACGCGCGCGAAACCTGGAACCCCGCAAAGCTCTGCCGCACCGGCATCAGTTCCAGCGTGTTGATGTTGAGATGCGGCGGCAGCGTCGCCACCCAGGCGATCGTCGCGGCGATGTCCTCGGCGGTCATCGGCTCGGCGCCCCCGTACAGCGTGTCGGATGCGGCCTGATTGCCGCCGGTACGGACCAAGGTGAACTCGGTCTCGACCATGCCCGGCTCGATCGAGGTGACTCGCACCCCCGTCCCCGCCAGATCGGAGCGCAAGCCCAGGCTGAACTGGTGGACGAACGCCTTGGTGCCGCCATAGACGTTGCCGCCGGTGTACGGATAGGTCGCCGCCACCGAGGACAGGTTGATGATCGCGCCCTTGCGCGCGACCAGCCCCGGGAGCAGCCGGTGCGTGACGGTGGCAAGCGCGGTGATGTTGGTGTCGATCATCGTGCGCCACTGATCGAGGTCGGCGCTCTGCGCGGGCGCGGTGCCGAGCGCGAGGCCGGCATTGTTGACGAGCAGATCGATGTCGCTGAATGGCGCGGGCAATGCGGCGAGCGCGGCTTCGAACGCGGCCTCGTCGCGCACGTCGAACGCGGCGACATGGACGAGATCGCCGATCTCCGCCGCCAGCGCGTCGAGCCGGTCCGCCCGGCGCCCGGTTGCGACGACATGCCAGCCCGATCCGGCCAGTTCGCGCACGGTCGCGGCGCCGATGCCGGCGGTGGCGCCGGTGATGAAGGCGGTCGGCATCGCAAAATCTCCTCAAGGTTGCGCGCCCTCATGTCGCGGGCGGAGGGGCGATTGCAAGGCTTCGCGCGCAAGGAAGTTTGGCTCGCGCAGAGGCGCAAAGGGCGCTTCGCCCGATCCACGCCCAACACCTCCGCGCCCTTTGCGCCTCTGCGCGAACCTCTCTTTTCCCCTTCAGAACAGCAGCTTGCGCACAGAGAGACGCACCGTCCGCCCAAGCGGGTTGAGATACCCCGGCTGATAGGCGACCGGCGTCGCGCCTTGCGAATCGGTGACGGTCTGGCGCGTGTCGAACAGGTTGGTGATGCCGAACGCGATCCGCATCCCGCGCACCCACGGATGCGCCTTCACCAGATCGAGCCGCTGGCCGAGATCAGCGAACAGCCGCAGGTTGATCGTGCCGAGCGCGGAGAAGTGCAGCGGATCGGGGTTGCCGACGGTGCCGCCGGTCACGTCGGTCGCACTCTGCCAGTCGGCCGAAAGCCGCGCGCCGAGGCCGTTGTTGCTATAGCCGGCCTGCGCCTCGATCTCGTGACGCGGCTGGCCGCCGCCCGAGCCGATCGTGTCACCACGCAACAGATCGAGCGCGGGGCCGCCTTGCGCCACCAGCACGCGATCGGTGAAGTGCCAGGTGTGATAGACCGCGAACTGCAGCCGCCCGCCGCCCTGCCCGCGCCCGCCGAAGCCGCCGCCACCACCGCGAAAGCCGCCCCCGCCGGGACCACCGCCCCCCGGACCACCCGGACCGCCCGGACCGCCCGAGCCGCCGGGTCCACCAGCGCCCGGTCCACCGAAACCGCCGTTGCGTGGGCCTCCGCCCGGCCCGCCCGGAGGCGCGCCCTCGGGCCGGCGTCCGCCCGGCGGCATCAAGCCCTCCAGCGGGTTCGGCCCCTTGCCGGCGCGATAGGCCTCGAACGCCTTCTGGATCTTCGACTTGAGCGGCACCGAGAAGTTGACGCCCCAGCGCAGTTCCGATCGGCTCGATTCGGCGAAGTTGATCGGCCGCTGATCGACCTGGGTCAGATCGCCCTCGGCATCGCGCACGAACCGGTTGGGGAACACGCTTTCGATCGCGGCGGTCGCACCGGGGAAGGACACCGCCGGATTCTCGGTGCGGACCTGCACGTAATTGGCGGTGAGGTTGATGTCCTTCGCCGCCCACGGCTTGAGAGTCGCCTGGAGCTTCTTGGTGTGTGTCGTGCTGGCGATCAACGCGCGGTTGCCGCCGCTGATCGCGGTGACGATCGCGTTGTTGCCGGTGACGTAATCGAACACGCGCACGTTGGGCGTGACGATGCTCGGGTTGCCGAGTTGCTGCGCGGTCGGCGCGTCGTCCTCATCGGTCGCCGAAGCGATGATGCGCAACGCCGGCACCGGCGCCCAGTTCACCCCGTAGCCGACCGTCGTCAGCGTGCCGAAATCGGAGAGATGATCGACCGCGAGGTTGACGTTGGCCGACAGCGTGCCGATCGCGCCCAGCACCTGCTTCGACCGGCTGGTGAGCGGAATGTCGACGTTGATCTGGCCGTTGACGATGTCGCGCCGGACGGTGCCGGCCTGTTCGATGTTCGAACGGTACGAGCGGCTGTCGAAGCTGTTGGTCTGCGCGCCGACGCGGATCGCGGTCGAGATCGCGCCCGCCGGCAGCTTGAACAGCGTGCCGCTGAACAGCGCGTCGGCGCCGCCGGTCTGCGCGGTCGAAGTGCCGCGGTTGACCGGCAGCGCGCCCAACTGGCCGGCAAGCGATCCATAGGGATTGGCGGTCGGATCACCCGCGTTGAGCCGCGCCTGGAACGCGGACGTATCGATGCCGAGATCGGTGAACGTCTTGCTGTCGGTGCGGTCATACGTGCCCGTCACGGACCATTGCCACGTGCCGGCATTGCCGTTGAGCGTGGTGCCGAAATGCGCGATCACGCTGGACGAATCCTGCCGCAGCGGCAGATAGCCCGCGCCGACCGATCGATCGAGCACCACATTTTGCGAGAAGGGTGAGAACGGGTTGCCCGCCGGCAGCGTCAGCGCGGCGTTGGGCAAGCCGTTCAGCGCGTGGCTGTCGGTGACTTCGAGACGCCCGTTGAACGCCGCGCTGACGTTGCCGAAGATCGATGTCGCGTAGTTCGAATTGACCGCGAAGTCGCGGCTCGAGGGAACGAGCGTGCGATACGGGCTTTGATCGGTAAGGTTCGCCGCCGCCGCCGCGAAATCGCCGAGCGCGGGATTGGCGGTGGCGGCCGCGCGGGGCAGGCTGGCCGTCGTCAGCGTTCCGAGCGCAGGGTCGAGATATCCGTTCGGGTTGAGCGGGCTGACCACCCCGGTCACGCCATTGCGCGATGACGAGGTTATGCCGCGCTCGTCCTCGGTCAGCGCCGAGCTCGACTTGTACGAGAGGTGGACGTTGGCGCGCGTGCCGCTCTGGATCTTGAGCAGATCGGCCTCGATGCCAGGGCTATTGTTGCCGCCGGCGGTCGGCATCGTATCGGCGAGTTCGGTGGTGAGCGCGCGGAAGCGGCGGCGCAGCACGATGTTCACCACGCGCTGATCGGCGCGGTAGCCGTATTTCAGCGCGACCTCTTCGGGCAGGATTTCGGCGCGCAGGATCGCTTCGGTCGGGATGTCGCGGATTTCGGCGAAGCTGGAGATGCGCTTGCCGTTGAGCAGCACCACCGGCGCGCCGCCACCGCCACGGTCGCTGCGCGTCTGCGGCGACAATTCGGTGAGCAGATCGGCGACCGAACTGACCCCGTAGGAGCGGATGTCGGCCGGCCCGAGCGTCTGTTCGGGCGGAATGTCGCCAACCACCGAGCCGGGCGGCTTTACGCCCTGCACGACGATGTCAGGCTCCTCAGCCTCCGTAGCCTCTTCGGGCGGCGTCGGAGCGTGCCGCGTCGGCGCGCCATCCTGCGCGGCGGCGATCGTCGCGATGCTCGCGCATGCGAGAAACATTATGGCAGAGCTGCGGCGCATGGAAATCGTCCCCGTTTCGTAACGGAGCCCGGATGCCCGCACTTTGTCGCAGGATTATGCCAGTTCGGCCCGAAATCGATTATTGTGCGTCGCACCCCGTCGTGCGCGACGACCAGCTCGCATTGGCGATCTTCCAGGTGCCGCCTTCGCGGACCAGATCGAAATGATCGACGCCGCAATGATGGAGCGTGCCGTTGATGCGGAAGGTGTAGGGCGCCCACACCATCGCGATATCGCCGTCGCTCTCGATCGCGGGGTCGCTGATCCGCTCCTCGAAGCGGTCGGCGCCCGGGGCGAAGCGCGCCGCGACCTCGGCCCAGCTCCGCCGCGTGATCGTGCGCGTGCCGTCCGGGTTCTCGGCCGCATAGGTCGCGCCGCCGTCGGCGCGCACCACTGCGAGGATCGCCTTGGGGTCGCTCGCCGCGACACCGGCGAGGAACGCGGTGACCGGCGCCATCACCGCGCCGGTATCGGCATCCGCGAGCGGGATCGGGTTCGCCGGCGGCAGCTTGGGGATCGGCGTGGTCTGGTCAACGAGCAGAGCGGCGGCAAGGAACAGGCTCATCAACGTCTCCGAAATCAGGCGGGCAGCATCGCCTTGAGTGGTACGTCGGCATCGGCGAGCAACGCGGGGTCGATCACCGCGCCCGCCAGCACCAGCGCACGGCCCTGCACATAGTCCTTGGTGGCGTTGACGCAATCGAGCGCGATGACACGGCCGGCCTTGAGGTAGATCACCGAGAAGCTGCGGCTCTCGGGAACTCCGCGCACCACCACCGCGTCATGCCCGATCGACAGCCCGACCGTTTGCAGGCGCAGGTCGTACTGGTTCGACCAGAACCACGGCACGGCATCGTAAGCGACGTCCTCGCCGAGGATCGTCTTCGCCACGATCGTCGCCTGGTCGTTGGCGTTCTGCACCGATTCGAGCCGGATCGTCGCCCCTTCGGCGAAGCGGTTGGCGTGCGCCGCGCAATCGCCGATCGCGAAAATGTCGGCGAGGCTGGTGCGGCACTGCGCATCGACCGCGACGCCGTTACCGCCCTCCGCGCCCGCCGCGAGCAACGGCTCGACCGCCGGGATCACGCCGATGCCGACGATCACCATGTCGCACGGCAGGATCGCGCCGCTCGCCAGCCGCACGCCGCAGGCTGCGCCGTCGCGTTCCTCGATGCACGCGACGCCGACCGACAGATGCAGATCGACGCCATGCGCGCGGTGCTCGGCCTCGTAGAAGCGCGACAGCGGTTCGCCCGCGACCCGCGCCAGCACGCGGTCCTGCGCCTCCAGCACGGTGACATGTTTGCCGAACTTGGTCAGCACCGCCGCCGCCTCAAGTCCGATATAGCCGCCACCGACCACGACGACACGGTTCACCTGCGGAAGCTCGCGAACCAACTGATCGACATCGGCGCGCGTGCGGACCGCATGCACGCCGCGCAGGCTGTGCCCGTCGCAGGTCAGTTTGCGCGGACTTCCGCCCGTCGCCCAGATCAGCTTGCCATAGCCGATCACGTCGCCCGCCGCCGTCTCGACGATCCGCGCTTCGGGATCGACCCGCGTCACCGCCGCGCCGAGCAACATCGTCACGTTTCGCTCGTCCCAGAACGCGGGCGGGCGGATCAGGATACGTTCGAAGCTCTTGTCGCCGGCCAGATAGTCCTTGGAGAGCGGTGGCCGCTCATACGGGAGTTCGGGTTCGTCGCCGATCATCGCGATCGTGCCCGCGAATTTCTGCTGGCGCAGCGCCACCGCCGCTTGCGCGCCGCCGTGCCCCGCCCCGACGATCACCACATCATAGCTGGTCATACGATCCTCCACCCCCCGTTTTCCCGGCCTTTGCCAACCGGCGGCCGTATTGTCGAGATGGTCACCACGCCCAGCATCCTGTATTGGGCGGCGATGAGCGAAGACCGATTCGAGCGCCACCGCCAACCCTGGACCACCGACGAGATCCAGAAGCTGCACACGCTGGCGAAAAAGGGGATGGCACTGAAAGCCATCGCCAAGGCGCTCAAGCGCAGCGAGGAATCCACCAAGGATCGCGCCAAGGCCGACGGACTCTCGATCGCCAAGTTGCGGTAAGCCCGAATCGGGCGTGTTGCGCTGCAAAAGAAGTCGGGTACACAAGCGTTATACCCGGTATTCGGATTCGGCGTCTCATGCGGAGGAATGATCCCTCGCATGCACTCCGGGCGGATGCGCGATGGAGTTACGATGACGCCCCCCCAGCCCTGCCGCTTCCTTCGTTCGCCTTCCACTATCGCCATCGCCCTGCTCTGCACGGCTGCGCTCGCCGGGTGTTCGGCGGGGTCGGGCGGTGGCGCCGGCGGTAAAAAGGGCAATGCCGGGCCGCCACAGGTCGGCTATGTCGTCGCCAAGACCAGCAGCGTGCCGGTCGTCACCGAACTGGCGGGCCGCACCTCGGCGTTCGAAAGCTCGGACGTGCGTCCTCAGGTCTCGGGCGTGATCTACCGGCGTTTCTTCACCGAGGGCGCGCTCGTCCAAAAGGGCCAGCCGCTCTACCAGATTGATCCGAGCCTCTACCGCGCTTCCGCCAACCAGGCGCAGGCCAATCTGCTGAGCGCGCAGGCGACCGCGGCCTCGACCCGCATCAAGGCCGATCGCTACAAGCCGCTCGCCGAGATCGAGGCGGTCGCCAAGCAGGATTATACCGACGCCGATGCCGCCGCGAAGCAGGCCTCGGCTGCGGTCGCGCAGCAGCGTGCCGCGCTGGAGACGGCGAACATCAACCTGCGCTTCACCACCGTCCCCGCGCCGATCACCGGGCGGATCGGCCGCTCGCTCTACACGGTCGGCACGCTCGTCACCTCGGGGCAGGCCGATGCCCTTGCGACGATCCAGCGGCTCGACCCGATCTTCGTCGATATCCAGCAATCGAGCGCCGACCTGCTGCGGCTGCGCCGCGCGCTCGCCTCGGGCGGTGAAGTCGCGACCAGCGCGGCGGTCACGCTCAAGCTGGAAGACGGCAGCGATTACGGCATGACCGGCAAGGTGCAATTCTCCGAAGTCGTGGTCGATCAGACCACCGGCACGGTGACGCTGCGCGCGGTGTTCCCAAACCCCAAAGGGCTGCTGCTCCCGGGCATGTTCGTGCGCGCGAGCTTCGCCCAGTCGATCGACAACAGCGCGATCCTGATCCCGCAACAGGCGGTGTCGCGCAACCCCAAGGGCGACGCCACGGTGTTCGTGCTCAACGGCGACAAAGCCGTGCTGCGCACCGTCACCGCGACGCGCACGGTCGGCACGGACTGGGTCGTCACCGCCGGTCTCAAACCCGGCGACAAGGTCATTACCGAAGGCGTCGGGAAGACCAAGCCCGACCTCCGGGTAAGGCCGGTCCCCGCCGGCTCGCCGCAGAAGATCCAGGCGCCGCAGAAGCCCGGCCAGAAGGGCTGACCCGCCAGTGATCTCGCGCATCTTCATCGACCGGCCGATCTTCGCCTGGGTCATCGCCATCATCATCATGCTGGCGGGCATCGGCGCGATCTATACGCTGCCGATCGAGCAATATCCCGACGTCGCCCCGCCGACCGTCAACATCCGCGCGAACTATCCGGGCGCCTCGTCCGCCACGCTGGAGAACAGCGTGACTCAGGTGATCGAGCAGCAGCTCACCGGCCTCGACGGCCTGCTCTATTTCCAGTCGAGTTCCAGCTCGCGCGGATCGGTGACGATCACCGCGACCTTCCAGAAGGGCACCGATCCCGACATCGCGCAGGTGCAGGTGCAGAACAAGGTGCAGCAGGCGGTCTCGCGCCTGCCGCAGCAGGTTCAGCAGCAAGGCCTCACCGTCACCAAGTCGAACCCCGACTTCCTGATGGTCATCGCGATCTACGACACGTCCGATCGCGTTACCAACGAGGACGTGTCGGACTATCTCGTCTCCAACATGCAGGAATCGCTCGGCCGCCTGAAAGGCGTGGGCGATACCAACGTGTTCGGCTCGCAATATGCGATGCGGATCTGGCTCAACCCCGACAAGCTCGCCAGCTACAGCCTGATGCCGAGCGACGTCACCACCGCGATCCAGGCGCAGAACGCAGAAGTCGCGGCGGGCGAGATCGGCGGCGCGCCCAACCCGCCGACCCAGGTGCTCGACGCGACCGTGACCGCGCAGACTCGCCTGCAAACGCCCGAACAGTTCCGCGACATCGTCATCAAGACGCAGACCGACGGATCGGCGGTGCGTATCCGCGATGTCGGCACCGTGCAGCTCGGTGCGGAAAGCTACGGCATCGTCAGCCGCTACAACGGCCACCCCGGCGCGGGCATGGCGATCAGCCTCGCCCCCGGCGCCGATGCGATGTCCACCGCCGAACTCGTCAAGGCCGAGATCGAACGCCAGGCCAAGGGCTTCCCGCACGGCTTCGCCTACGCCTTCCCGCAGGATTCGACCGAATTCATCAAGCTCTCCGTCGATGAGGTCGTGTGGACGCTGGTCGAGGCGATCATCCTCGTCGTCATCGTCATGTTCGTGTTCCTGCAAAGCTGGCGCGCGACCCTGATCCCGACGATCGCGGTGCCGGTGGTGCTGCTCGGCACGTTCGGCATCTTCGCCGTGGCGGGCTTCTCGATCAACACGCTGACACTGTTCGGCCTCGTGCTGGCGATCGGCCTGCTCGTCGATGACGCGATCGTCGTGGTCGAGAATGTCGAGCGGCTGATGGACGAAGACCCCTCGCTCTCGCCGCGCGACGCGACGATCCAGTCGATGGACGAGATCACCGTCGCGCTGGTCGCGATCGCGCTGGTGCTCTCGGCGGTGTTCCTGCCAATGGCGTTCTTCGGCGGCTCGACCGGCGTGATCTACAAGCAATTCTCGGTGACGATCGTCTCGGCGATGGTGCTGTCGGTGATCGTCGCGCTGGTGCTGACCCCGGCGCTGACCGCGACCCTGCTCAAGCACCGCACCGAAGAAAAGAACGATGGCTGGTTCGCGCGCAAATCGCAGCGCGCGAAGGACTGGTTCAACACCAATTTCGACACGATGGTCAATCGCTATGGCAAGGCGGTCATCAGTGTGGTCGATCGCAAATGGCTGTACCTGCTGATCTACGCGCTCGTGGTCGCGCTGCTCGCGTTCATGTTCGTGCGCCTGCCGACCGGCTTCCTGCCGACCGAGGATCAGGGCATCGCCTCGATCCAGTACAATCTCGCGCCCGGCTCGACGATCAACGCCACCAAGCTCGCGCAGCGCGAGATCGAGAAATATTTCCTCACCCAGGAAAAGGCCAATGTCGAAGGTGTGCTGACCGTGGCGGGTGCCGGCGGCGGCGGTGGCGGCGGGCAGAACGCCGGGCGCGGTTTCGTCGCGTTCAAGGACTGGTCGGAGCGCAAGGGCAGCGTGAACGGCGCGCCCGCGATCACCCAGCGCGCCACCGCCGCGCTCGGCGCGTTGCGCAACGTCGAATTCTACGCGATCCAGCCCGGCGCGGTGCGGGGTCTCGGCCAGTCGAACGGCTTCACGCTCGAACTGCAGAACACCGGCGGCCTCAGCCGCGCCGACTTCAAGGCGGCGCGCGACAAGCTGCTCGCCGCCGCGCGCGGCGACACCCGGCTGGCGGCGGTGCGCCCGACCGAACTCGACGACCAGCCGACGCTCAGGGTCGATGTCGATCCGCTCAAGCTGAGCGCGCTCGGTCTCAGCCAGGCGAGCGTCAACGCGACGCTGTCGACCGCGTGGGGCGGCTCCTACGTGAACGACTTCAACGATCGCGGCCGCGTCAAGCGCGTCTATGTGCAGGGCGAGGCCGAGTATCGCTCGCGGCCCGAGGACATGGCGCGCTGGTACGTGCGCGGCACGAGCGGATCGATGGCGCCGTTCTCCTCGTTCGCGACGACGAGCTGGAACACCGCGCCCAACTCGCTGTCGCGTTTCCAGGGGCTGTCGTCCTACGAGATTTCGGGCCAGCCCGCGCCGGGGCAAAGCTCGGGCGACGCGATGAACGTGATGACCGAACTTGCCGCGCAACTCCCCGGCACCAGCGTCGCGTGGAGCGGCCTGTTCTATCAGGAGCGGCTGTCGACGGGTCAGGCGCCGTTCCTCTACGGCATCTCGCTGCTCGTCGTGTTCCTGTGCCTCGCCGCTCTGTATGAAAGCTGGACGATCCCGGTGGCGGTGCTGCTCGTCATCCCATTGGGGCTGGTCGGCGCGATCTTCGCGGTGACGCTGCGCGGGCTCCAGAACGACGTCTATCTCCAGATCGGCCTGCTGACGACGATGGGCCTCGCGTCCAAAAACGCGATCCTGATGATCGAGTTCGCCGAACAGGCCGAGAAGAAGGGCGCTCGCGTGATCGACGCTGCGCTGGAGGCGGCCCGGCTTCGGCTCCGCCCGATCCTGATGACCAGCTTCGCGTTCATCTTCGGCGTGTTGCCGCTGGCGATCTCGACCGGAGCGGGCGCGAACAGCCGCGTCGCGATCGGCACCGCCGTCATCGGCGGGATGCTGACCGCGACGATCCTCGCGATCTTCTACATCCCGTTGTTCTTCGTGCTGGTGCGGCGCGGCGTTCGCGACGGCTTCAAGGCGGTGAAGCACCGCCTCCACCACGATACCCCGCCGGAGACCGCGGCATGACCCGCACGATCGCCACCGCGCTCGCGCTCGCCGCGCTCGGCGGCTGCACGATGGCGCCCAAATACGTCCGGCCGGTCGCGCCTGTGCCGGTGTCGTGGCCAACCGGCGACGCCTATCTACGCCAGACCGAAGCCGCGCTGCCGAGTGTCAGCTACCGCGACATCTTCCGCGATCCGCGTCTGCAACAGATCATCGATCAGGCGCTCGTCAACAATCGCGACCTGCGCGTCGCCGCCGCCAACATCGCCATCGCGCGCGCGACCTACCGAATCCAGCGCGCCGAATTGCTGCCGACCATCGGCGCGAACAGCGGCTACACCTTCCGCCAGAACAGCTCGGCGGGCGGCATCAACACCGGCGGCGGCACCGGCAACGGCGGCACCGGCAACGGCGGCACCGGCAACGGCGGCACCGGCACCGGCGGGTTCGGCGCGGCGGGCGGCACCTCGAACAGTTTCTCGGCGAGCGCCGGCATCACCGCGTTCGAGATCGACCTGTTCGGCCGCATCCGTTCGCTGAGCGAAGCCGCGCAAAACCGCTATTTCGGCACCGAGGCGACCGCGCGCGCCACCCGCCTCACGCTGATCGGCGATCTCGCCACCGGCTGGCTTACCTACGCCTCCGACAAAAGCCTGCTCAGGATCGCCGAGCAGACCGCCGAGATCGCGCAGAAGAGCGTCACGCTCACCCGCCAGCGGCTGACCGGCGGCATCGCGCCGCGCACCGATCTCGCGCAGGCGCAGATCACCTTGCAAACCGCTTTGTCCGACCTCGCCGAACAGCGCACGTTGCTCGCGCAGGACGTCAACGCGCTGCAACTGCTGGTCGGCGCGCCGATCGACCCGGCGCTGCTGCCCGACGGGATCGAACAGGCCGGCACGACGATCGCCGAACTCCCTGCCGGTCTCGATTCGCGCGTGCTGTTGCGCCGACCCGACGTGGTCCAGGCCGAATATGAACTGCGCGCGGCCAATGCCGAGATCGGCGCGGCGCGTGCGGCGCTGTTCCCCACCGTGTCGCTGACCTCGCTCGCCGGCTTGGCGTCGAGCGCGCTGTCGAGCCTGTTCACCGGCGGCGCGTTCAACTATTCGGTCGCGCCGAGCGTGAGCTACCCGATCTTCCGCGCCGGCGCCGCCCGCGCCGGAGTCGCGCAATCGCAAGCGCAACGCGATTCCGCGCTCGCCACCTATGAGAAATCGATCCAGACCGCGTTCCGCGAAGTCTCCGACGCGCTCGCACGGCGCGGCACGATCGCCGATCAGGAACGCGCCCAACAGGCGCTGACCGCCGCATCGCGCGACAATTTCCGGCTCTCCGAAGCGCGCTATCGCGGCGGCATCGACACCTATCTGGCCAGCCTCACCGCGCAGCAGTCCTTCTATGCGTCACAGCGCTCGCTGGTGAACACGCAGCTGACGGCGGCGACCAATCTGGTGACGCTGTACCGCACGCTGGGCGGTGACTCGACGCTCGACGTCGCGCCCGACGACAAACGGGCGGTGCCGGCAGTGCAATAACGCCAAAGCCCTCTCCCCACAGGGGAGAGGGCTAAGAAGTCACTCCCCCTTGGGCGGCGTCACCACGTCACGGCCGAACTTCATGATCAGTTCGCCGATCTCGCGTGCCTGGTTGACCGAGCGGCTGCTCTGCTCGCGGATGAAGTCGCCCTGGATCTTCATCACCTGCGACAGATCCTGCGCCTCCGCGACCTGACGCATCGCCGCGAATGCCTCGCGGGTGTTGGACTCGGCCTGATCGAGCATGCGCATGCCGAGGCTCGACCCGCCCTCGACGAACTTGAGGTGCGCCTTGCGGGCGGGATCGGCGATCTTCTCGTCGAACGCTTCCTTGGCCTTGTTGGCGAATTCGTTGATATCGACCATCGAACGGCTCCTTCTCTCGCGGACAGCCGGTCGCCCGGCCGGGGATCGGCTCTGTGGCCGGAACGCACGGGCTCGCCCCGCGTCGCATAGGCTGCCGAAAATAGGCCGCCACTTCGGCGCAGGCAACGCTCACCTCCGCGCAGCAACAGAATTTTACGCGATGCTCACCTCAGCCACGCGATCCGGCAACGCGGACGATCCTTCCGCCAACCGGCCGACCGCCGCCCCGCGATGGACCCGCGCCGGCAATCTGATACGCGATCCTCGATCGCCGGCACTGGCGATATCGCAAAGGGAGCGCGTGATGACCGTACCTGTTCTTCCGTGGACCGCCGGATGCCGCTGCGGCGCGGTGCGCTTGCGCATCACCAAACCGGCGATGCTGACCGTGGCCTGTCATTGCACCGGCTGCCAGAAAATGACCGGCAGCGCCTTTTCGACATCGATCATGGTGCCGTCCGACGGCGTTGTCGTGACGGGCGACACGGTGCGCGGCGGCCTTCGCGAGGGCATGTTGCACCACGAGCATTGCGATGCTTGCAAGAGTTGGGTGTTCACCCGCTTCGATCCCGATCCCGGCTTCGTCAACGTGCGCGCGACGATGCTCGATGATGCGACCTGGTACGCGCCGTTCGCGGAGACCTTCACCAGCGAAGCGCTTCCGTGGGCGAAGACCGGCGCGCGCTGGAGTTTCGAGCGCTTCCCGGCGGCCGACGAGCATCCCGCCGTATTCGCGGCTTTCGCAGCCGAAGCCAGCTAAGCGGCTTCTTCGCCTCGCCGGAGCGTCCCGTGTATCGGAACGCTCCGGTCGGGCCGGATCACCGCACCCGTTCACCGCCCTTGATGACGGCGGCGGGATGTTCGAGCACGCGCACATCGGCGAGCGGATCGCCATCCACCGCGACGATGTCGCCGTAGCGGCCGACCGCGATCTGCCCGACATCGTCGGGCGTGCCGAGCGCGTCGGCGGCGCTCAGCGTCGCGGCGCGGATCGCCTGGATCGGGGTCATCCCCCACTTCACCATCATCGCGAACTGCTTGGCATTGTCGCCATGCGGATAGACGCCGGCATCGGTGCCGAACAGCATCGGCACGCCCGCTTTCACAGCCCGCGCGAAAGTCTGGCGCTGCTTGAGGCCGATCATCCGTTCCTTGTCGATGCTCTGCTGTTCGGTGCCGTTCTTGGTGCCGGTCGCGAGGATATAATCGTCGTTGTAGATATCCATGTCGAACCAGGTGTGATGCTCGACCGCGAGCTTGATCGCCTCGTCAGAGGCCAAGCTGCAATGTTCGATCGTGTCGATCCCGGCGAGGATCGCGGCCTTGATGCCCTCGTCGCCATGCGCGTGCGCGGCGACCTTGAGGTGGAGCATGTGCGCCTCGTCGGCGATCGCCTTCATCTCCTCGAACGAGAGCTGCTGCCCGCCCACGCTGTCGCCAAGCGAGAACACCCCGCCGGTCGCGCAGATCTTGATGACGGTCGCGCCATATTTGTGCAGCCAGCGCACCTTGGCGCGGGCTTCCCCCGGCGAGTTGATGACCGAGGGCTGCTGCTTGTCGAGGCTGGGCGGCAGCGAATTGTCGTCGCAATGCCCGCCCGTCGCGCCGATCGCATAGGTCGCGGTGGTCATGCGCGGGCCTTCGATCCAGCCGCCGTCGATCGCCTGCCGCAAACCGACATCGTCGAAATCGCCCGATCCGACGTTGCGCACCGAGGTGAAGCCCGCATCGAGCGTCTTCTTCGCGTTCGCCACGCCGACCGCCTGCCAGAAGCTGTCGGTATATTTGAGGCCGGTATAGCCGCCGATCTCCGCCAGCGACGTGAGGTGGACGTGCATGTCGATCAGCCCGGGCAGGATCGTCTTGCCGGGCAGGTCGATCCGCGTCGCGCCGGCGGGGATGACCGGACGGGCGTTGGCGCCGGTGACGACCGAAGCGATGCGCCCGTCGGTGATGACCACGACCGGATCGTCGAGCGTCTTGCCCGAATTGACATCGAGCAGATGCGCCGCCGTGACGACCACGCTCTCGGCGAGCGCCGGCGTCGCCACCGACGCAAGCAGCGCCGCGGCAAGAATCTTGCGAACCATCAAATCCCCCTTTTTCAACCCTATGGCAAAGGTTGTCGCGCGGGTGCCGCCGCCTGTCCATCCCATTCGAGCATCGCCATATAGCCCGGCGGCGGCGACGGCAGCGTCGCACGCGCGGCAAGCCCGGCGGCGATCACCAGCGCGAGCGCGAGCGCGCAGCCAAGTGCCAGCCGGCGCGGCACCCTGCCCTCGCTCGCCACCAGGATCGCCGCGAGCGCCGCCGCCATCATCGGCCACAAATGGTAGCGCAGATCCGAGGCGATGCTCACCACCGCGAAGCTCGCCTCCAGCGCCAGCGCCGAGACGGCGAGCGCCAGCGCGAGATCGCGCACCGGCGTGCGCGCGCCGGCAAGGACGATCACCACCAGCGACGCCGCGACGACGATCCACGTGACCGGCCAGCCGAGCGGCGATGCCGCCAGCCAGCCAGCCGCCGCGACGACCGGCCATGCCCCCTTCGCGGGCGACCCCAGACCGACCGTGTTGAGTTCCGAAACCGACGGCGGCGCCGCGCTCGTCCATATCGCCGGCACCAGCCAGCGAGTCGTGGCGTTGAGATGCGCGAGGCGGTGGCGCGCATAGGCGACCGGATGGCGCGCGATCGCGCCAGCCCAGGCGATGTCGAGCGTGCCGGCGGGCATCGGCTGAAAGCGGTCGGCGATCGCGCCGCAGCGCGACGCGCTGCCGATCGGATCCCAGAAAAACGGCTGATAGCAATGCTTCTCGGCGATCAGCGCGCGCTCGCCGGCGCTCAGCACGCCATCGTCACCAGCGAAATGCGCGATGCCGGCGAGATCGAACAGCGGCAGCGTATGGCTCACGCGGGTCGGCTCCGCCCGGAACAGCCGATGGTTGATGACCGGCGACACCGCCAGCACTGCGAGCGTCAGCACCGCGATCGCCCCGGCGCGATAGGCCCAGCGCCGCCGCCCCGGCACCAGCATCACGCCGAGCGGCACCACCGCGAACACCGCATTGGTCCGCACCAGCGCCGCGTAGCCGAGCAACACCGCCACCGCGATGAGCGCGCGCGTCGACAGCCGCCGCTCGCCGAACCGCGCCCGCGCGACGATGCCGACCGCAGCCAGCATCGCGCCGAGCATCTGCGCATCCTTGAGCACCACCGATTGCCACGCGACGAACAACGGCAGCGCGCCCAGCGCGATCACCGCCCAGCCAGCGCCCGCCCGCCCGCCCCGCGCCAGCCCCGCCGCGATCAGCCCGAGGCCAAGCCAATATGCCCCCGCCTGCACCAGCAGCATCGGCGCGGCGCCGGGCCAGAGGGGATGGAGCACCGCCCACAGCTTCGCCATGATCGGTGGGTGCCAGTCGTCATACGCGCCGCTCAGCACCTGCGTGTACTGGCCGATCGTGTCGAACATCGCGACGCCCGGCCACCACAAAGCGATCTGGAGGAGACACAGCAACGCCGCCGCCCACGCGACCCGCCGCATGGGCGTCAGCGACATTGCGACGCGGGACGAGGCTGGAACGCCTCGCGCGGCTTGCCGTCGACCGTGTAGAGCCGTTCGGCGGGGAGCTTGACCACCAGCCCGCTCGCCGGCAGCGGGAAATCATACACCGCGCCGCGCAGGCCCGCCATCCGCGTGCCGCAGACTCGCTCACCGAACGCCGCGAAGCCGATCGCGATCCCCTCGCCCATGCTGCCGGTCCATCGCCCGACTCGCAGGCTGACCGGCCCGGCATGATATCGCCCGGCGCGCGGCAGCACCTGTTCGATCCACTGGCGCGGCACGCCGGTCTCGCGCTCCTCGGCGGGAAGCGTGTGAACCTGATAGGCGCTCGGCACGCGCACGAACCAGCCCATCACCGCGCGCGCGACGCTGGTATTGCCGCCGCTCGGCGTATCGGTGAGATCGATCGTTACCGGCGCATTTGTGGGGATCGCCGCCATCGCCGCGTCGAACGCCGCGATGGTCGCCTGATCGCCGAGCGAATTGTTGAAGCGGATCGTCGTGCCGGTCACGGTCAGCGGCGGGCGATCGGGCTGCGCGTCGTACAGGCTCGCCAGCGTCAGCGTGCGGGTGCCGCGCGTTCCGGCGAACGCCAGCACCCGTGGCCGATCGCGCCGCCCCGCCGCCAGCACGCGCGCGCCATAGGCCCCGCGCTCACCTTGCGCGTCCAGCCCGAGCGGCGCCCAGAACGCCGCCAGCGCCTGCGCGATCGGCACGCCATCGACCGCAACGAGCCGATCGCCGGTCGCCACACCCGCCCGCGCGGCCGGCGTATCGGGGCGCACCGCATCGACCGCATACTGATCGCCGCTGCGTTCGATCCACAAATCGGCATAGGTCGGCACCACCGCCCAATCCTGCTTGAACGAAGCGCCCGTGATCGCATGATGATCGGCGAGCGACGTCAGCACGTCCTCGGCATACTGGAGCAAACTGTCGCGATCATGGACGGCGGCGCGCTCGGCGGCAAGTTGCGGCGTCGCCGGCGCCTTGCCGCCGGGGAAACGATCGAGATAGGCGTAATTGGCGGTGACCAGTGCGTCGAGCGCGACCGCATCCCCCGCATAATCGGGCGCCGCCGCGCCGAGAAGGACCGGCGCAGCGAGCACACCCAAGGCCGCCGCGCCGGTGCGCATCAGATGTGGATCGCTCGGCCGTAGGCGCCGAGCACGCTCTCGTGCATCATCTCGCTGAGCGTCGGGTGCGCGAACACCGTCTCCATCAGCTCGGCCTCGGTGGTTTCGAGCTGGCGCGCGATCACATAGCCCTGAATCAGCTCGGTCACTTCCGCGCCGACCATGTGCGCGCCGAGCAGTTCGCCGGTCTTGGCGTCGAACACCGTCTTGACGAAGCCCTCGGCCTCGCCGAGCGCGATCGCCTTGCCGTTGCCGATGAAGGGGAACTTGCCGACCTTCACCTCATGGCCGGCATCCTTGGCCTTGGCTTCCGTGAGGCCGACCGAGGCGACCTGCGGGCGCGAATAGGTGCAGCCCGGGATGTTCCACGTCTCGAACGGATGCGGCTTCTCGCCGGCCAGCGCCTCGACGCAAACGATGCCCTCATGGCTCGCCTTGTGCGCGAGCCAGGGCGCGCCGGTCACGTCCCCGATCGCATAGATGCCGGGCACGTTGGTGCGGGCATAGCCATCGACCTTGATGTGGCCGCGATCGGTCTCGACGCCAAGTGCCTCAAGCCCGATATTCTCGGTGTTGGGGACGATCCCGATCGCGACGATGACATGGCTGAACTCGGCCGACGTGACTTGCCCGTCCTTGCCCTTGATCTTCGCCGTCACGCCGTTCGCGCCGACATCCAACCCATCGACCCCGGTGCCGGTGAGCAGCTTGATGCCCTGCTTGGTCAGCGCCTTGTCCATGAACGCGGAGACTTCCTCGTCCTCGACCGGCAGGATGCGCGGCAGCATCTCGACGATCGTCACGTCGGCACCCATGTCGTTGTAGAAGCTCGCGAACTCGACGCCGATCGCACCCGAGCCGATAACGAGCAGCTTCGTCGGCATTTCGGGCGGCACCATCGCGTGGCGGTAGGTCCAGATGCGCTTGCCGTCGGCCTTGGCGAACGGCAGGTCGCGCGCGCGCGCGCCGGTCGCGACGATGATGTGCTTGGCCTTCAGTTCGACGGTCTTGTCGCCCTGCGTCACGACCAATGTGTCCTTGGCGGTCAGCGCGCCACTGCCCTCGAACACCGTGACCTTGTTCTTCTTCATCAGCCCTTTGACGCCGGCATTGAGCTGCCCGGCCACCTTGCGGCTGCGCTGAGTCACCGCCTCCAGGTCGAAGCCGATGTTGTCGGCCTTCAACCCGTAATCCTTGGCGTGGCTCATATAGTGATAGATTTCGGAGGTGCGCAGCAGCGCCTTGGTCGGGATGCAGCCCCAGTTGAGGCAGATGCCGCCCAGCCGCTCGCGCTCGACAATGGCGGTCTTGAGGCCGAGCTGCGCCGCGCGGATCGCCGCGACATAGCCGCCGGGGCCGGAGCCGAGGATTACGAGATCGAATGATTCGGACACTTAAAGGGTTCCTTCCAGCAGCGGCTTGATATCGGAAGTGGTTGGCGCGGTGTTAAGGGCTTTGGGCGCGCCGTCCTCGCCCATCGCGACGAGCACGAAGGTGCCGCGTGCGGCGCGCGCGGTGCCCTCGCCGTGGCGGTCGCGCCGCCACACCTCGACCGCGACCGTCATCGAGCTGCGCCCGGTGCCGACGATCGCGGCGTAGAACGAGACTTCATCCCCCGCCATCACGGGTGCCGTGAAAGCGAAGCCGTCGGCGGCGACCACCGGCGCGCGCGCGCCGCTGTGCCGCGACGCGACCGATCCAGCGGCGAGCGCCATCTGCCCCATCAGCCAGCCGACGAAGATCGTGCCATAGGGGTTGTTATCCGCGGACATCGCGGTGGCGCGGATCGCGGGTTCGCCGGGCGGTAGTGTCGGTTCAGCCATCGACGGCCTGCCTGTTCGCATGATCGAGCCGCCACGCGCGGCGGATCGGGCGGACCTGGAGCAACACGTCGAAGATCATCACGACATAGGTCACGCCCCAGACGGCGCGGCCGGTGCCCGGCACCGCCCACACCGCCACCGAGGCGATCGTCATCGCAACGCCCAGCCCGAGCGCGAGGAACATCAGTTCGACGAGCGTCCGCCGCACGAGTGTCTTACGCGAGCATCGCGAGCGGCGATTCGACCAGCGTCTTGAACGCGGCCATCAACTGCGCGCCGTCGGCCCCGTCGATTGCGCGGTGATCGAAGCTGCCGGTCGCCGACATCACCGTGGCGATGCCAAGCTCGCCGTCGATGACATAGGGGCGCTGCTCGCCAGCGCCGATCGCCAGGATCATGCCCTGCGGCGGATTGATGACCGCCTCGAACTGCTTGATGCCCATCATGCCCATGTTCGAGATCGAGGCGGTGCCGCCCTGGAATTCCTCGGGCTTGAGCTTGCCGTCCTTCGCGCGGGTGGCGAGATCCTTCATCTCGGTCGAGATCGCGGCGACGCCCTTGGTGTCGGCGCCCTTGATGATCGGCGTGATGAGGCCGGCCGGCACGCTCACTGCCACCGACACGTCGGCGCGGCTGAAGCTGATGAGTTGATCGGGCGTATACATCACGTTGCACTTGGGCACCTGCATCAGGCTGACGCCGAGCGCCTTGATGAGCAGATCGTTGACCGACAGCTTCACCCCGCGCGCGGCGAGGCCGGCGTTGAGTTCGCCGCGCAGCTTGAGCAGCGCGTCGAGCCGGACATCGACGGTCAGATAGATGTGCGGCACCTGCTGCTTCGATTCGGTCAGGCGGCGCGCGATCACCTTGCGCACGTTCGAGAGCTTTTCGGCGGTGTGCGGGATGTCGGGCACGTTGGCGACGGTCGGCGCGGGCGCCGGGGCCGGCGCGGCGCTGGGCGCTGCGGCTTCGGACGCCTTGGCGGGCGCCGCGCCCGACTTGGCGCCGTCGAGATCGGCCTTGACGATTCGGCCGTTGGGGCCGCTGCCGGTCAGCGCGGCGAGATCGATGTTCTTTTCGGCAGCGAGACGGCGCGCGAGCGGACTGGCGCGCAGGCGGTCGCCCTCGGCGGCCTTGGACGCGGGGGCCGCTGCGGGCGCGGGTGCAGGCGCAGGCGTGTGAGCCGGCGCGGCTTCGGCCTTGGGAGCCTCCTTCGGGGCGGGCACTTCGGCCTTGGGCGCTGGCGCAGCCGACGCATCCTCGCCCTCGCCCGCCATCACCGCGATCACGGTGCCGACCTTGACGCCCTCGGACCCTTCCGCGACCATCAGCTTGCCGATCGTGCCCTCGTCGACCGCTTCGAATTCCATCGTCGCCTTGTCGGTCTCGATCTCGGCGAGCAGATCGCCCGAGCGAACGGTGTCGCCTTCCTTCACGAGCCATTTCGCAAGCGTGCCCTCCTCCATCGTCGGGGAAAGCGCGGGCATCTTGATCTCGATCGGCATGAAGTCGTCCTTGAAATCGAATCCTGGGGCGTCCGCGTCTCTCGCGCCCCGAACCGGCCCGGTCAAGACCATGATCGGCGCAGTCAGGCTTGCACACACCGCGCGCACGCGCCACCTAACGCGTTGAGGGGCCTTAACACATGCGCATCTATCTCGTCGTGATCGACAACACTCCCGAAAGCGCGATCGCGCTCCGCTTCGCCGCGCGGCGTGCGGTGAAGACCGGCGGCGGCGTCGAGATCCTCGCGCTGATCGAGCCGCAGGAGTTCATCCCGTTCGGCGGCGTGCAGGCGACGATCGAGGAGGAGGCGCGGCTTCACGCCGAGGGCCTCGTCGCGGGCGCGGCCGGTACGCTGATCGACGAATCGGGGCTTCGCCCGTCGATCACGGTGCGGCAGGGCGACGGCCCCAAGATCATTCGCGAGATGATCGCCGCCAACCCGGACATCGCCGCTTTGGTGCTGGGCGCGGCACCGAACGGATCGCCCGGCCCGCTGATCGCGCATTTCGCGGGCGATTCGGGCGCTCTGCCGGTCCCGCTGATGATCATTCCCGGATCGCTCGACGCCGAAGCGATCGACCGGCTGAGTTGACCGCTTGATCTATCGGTGGCGCTGCCCGATCATGCCGGGATGCGCGAACCGCCCGTGATCGACCATCGCCCCGAAAACGTACCTGACACGGTGGTCCTGCCGGCGCGCCCCGAGCCGATCCGCGTGTCGCCGCACGACACCGCCGTCATCGTGATCGACATGCAGAACGCCTATGCCAGCGAAGGCGGTTACGTCGATCTCGCCGGGTTCGATATCGCCGGCGCCGCCGGCGTGATCGGCAAGATCGGCCAGGTGCTCGATGCCGCGCGCGGCGCTGGCATGCCGGTGATCTTCCTCCAGAACGGTTGGGACGCCGACTATGTCGAGGCCGGCACGCCGCAGTCGCCCAATTACCACAAGTCCAACGCGCTAAAGACGATGCGCGCACGCCCCGAGCTTGCCGGCCAGTTGCTCGCACGCGGCGGCTGGGATTACGAACTGGTCGATGCGCTCACCCCCAAGCCGGGCGACATCCGCGTCCACAAGACGCGCTATTCGGCGTTCTTCAACTCGCAGCTCGATTCGATCCTGCGCGCACGCGGCATCCGCACGCTCGTGTTCGTCGGCATCGCCAGCAACGTCTGCGTCGAATCGACTCTGCGCGACGGTTTCCACCTCGAATATTTCGGGGTGATGCTGGAAGATGCCACGCACCATCTCGGCCCAGACTTCATCCAGCAGGCGACCGTCTACAACGTCGAGAAATTCTTCGGCTGGGTCAGCACCGTCGCAGATTTCTGCGGCGCGGTCGGCCAAGTGCCAGACAGGGAAGCATGATGCCGTTCGAAGCGATCAACCCGCCGCAATTCCCCACCCCGATCGCGCCCTATTCGGCCGCCGCGAGGGCCGGGAACACGCTCTACGTCTCGGGCATGCTCGCGCTCGCCGAGGGCGGCGTGGTGCTGCACGTCGGCGATGCGGCCGCGCAGACCCGGCATGTGCTGGAGGCGATCAAGACCACGGTCGAGGCGGCAGGCGGCAGCATGGCCGACATCGCGATGAACCACATCTTCCTCAAGGATCTCGGCGATTACGCCGCGTTCAACGCGGTCTATGCCGGGTATTTTCCGGGCGACAAGCCAGCGCGCTACTGCATCCGCGCCGATCTGGTGAAGCCCGAATGCCTCGTCGAGATCGCCTCGGTCGCGCATCTCGGCTGATGCCGCACGCGGACGGGCTCTACTACGAACTGCACGGCCCCGAAGGCGCGCCGCCGCTGCTGCTGTCCTCCGGGCTGGGCGGTTCGGGCGGGTACTGGCACCCCAATCTCGCCGCGCTCGCCGCGCGGTATCGCGTCATCCTGTACGATCATCGCGGCACCGGCCGCTCGGAGCGCGAAATCGCCGGTCACGTGACGCTGGAGGCGGTCGGCGAGGACATGCGCCGGCTGCTCGACGCGCTCGACATCGCAGCGGTGACGATCGTCGGCCATGCGATCGGCGGCATGGCCGGCATGGCGCTTGCGCTCGCAGCACCCGAGCGGGTCGCGCGGCTGGTGGTGGTCAACGGCTGGGCGCGGCTCGACCGGCATACCGAACGCTGCTTCGACACGCGGCTCGCGTTGCTGCGCGACAGCGGCGCGCAGGCCTATCTCCACGCGCAGCCGCTGTTCCTGTTTCCGCCGCAGTGGATCAGCCAGCATCACGACCGGCTGATCGCCGAAGCCGCCGAACAGCTCGCGCACTTTCCCGGTACGGTGATGATCGAACGCCGCATCGCCGCCGCGCGCGGCTTCGACATCGCCGACCGGCTCGGCGACATCACCGCGCCGACATTGCTGATCGCCAGCGACGACGACATGCTCGTGCCGCCCGCCTGCTCGGCCGCGATCCACGCGAGCGTGGCAGGATCGCGGCTGGTGCGGTTCGCGCGCGGCGGCCACGCCTGCAACGTCACGCAGGCCGATGATTTCAACGCCTGCCTGCTCGGCTGGCTCGACGGCAACTGAAGAGGGTATCGCGCATGCAGATCGGCGTCTTCATCCCCATCAACAACAACGGCTGGCTGATCAGCGAAGCCGCGCCGCAGTACAAGCCGAGCTTCGATCTCAACAAGGCGATCGCGCTCAAGGCCGAGGAGCATGGCCTCGATTTCCTGCTGTCGATGATCAAGCTGCGCGGCTTCGGCGGCAAGACCGAATTCTGGGAATACGGCCTCGAAAGCTTCACGCTGATGGCCGGCCTCGCCGCCGTGACCGAGCGGATCAAGATCTACGCCACCTGCCCCACCCTGCTCATTCCACCCGCCTTCGCCGCGCGGATGTGCAACACGATCGATTCGATCAGCCACGGCCGCTTCGGGCTGAACCTCATCACCGGCTGGCAGCCGCCCGAATATACCCAGATGGGCATGTGGCCGGGCGAGGAGCATTTCCGCAACCGCTACACGATGCTCGACGAATATGCCCACATCCTGCGCGAACTGTGGGAGACCGGCACGTCCGACTTCAAGGGCGACTATTACCAGATGAGCGACTGCCGCGTCTGGCCGCAGCCGCAGGGCGAGATGAAGATCATCTGCGCCGGCTCGTCCGATGCCGGCCTCGCCTTCTCGGCGAAATGGGCGGATTACGCTTTCTGTCTCGGCAAGGGCGTCAACACGCCGACCGCGTTCGCGCCCAACAACATCCGGCTCGCCGCCGCGACCGAAAAGACCGGACGCGACGTGTCGATCTTCGTGCTGGTGATGGTGATCGCCGCCGAAACCGACGAAGCCGCGCAGGCCAAGTGGCGCGCCTATAACGACGGCGCCGATCTCGACGCGATCGCCTGGCTCGCCGATCAGGGCGCCGCCGACACGGTCAACACCGACACCAACGTCCGCCAGCTCGCCGCGCCCGAGGGGGCGGTCAACATCAACATGGGCACGCTGGTCGGCTCGTATGAAACCGTCGCGCGGATGCTCGACGAGATGGCCGAGGTGCCCAATACCGGCGGCGTGCTGCTCACCTTCGACGATTTCCTCGAAGGCGTCGAAGCATTCGGCACCCGCATCCAGCCACTGATGAAGAGCCGCGCGCATCTGCGGTGAAGGGCGACTTCTTGTTTCCCACCCCGTTCGTCCCGAGCGAAGTCGAGGGACAAGCCCCAAGCGCAAGCGCATTGTGTCTCGACTTCGCTCGACACGAACGGTTGAGGAGGATGCAAGTTCGCTGGGGGTAAACGGAAGGAGGAACCCTCGTCAGCCGCTCAAAACGCCGTCGCCAACCGCTCCTGCATCGATCGCGCCGGGCTCTGCCCCGCCGCCACGCCCGCCTGCGCCGCGTCGAGCAACCCGACCCGCCGGTACAGGTCCGCACTCGACTGGATCAGCGCCCGCGCCCGCGCCGGCAGTTCCGCCACCGCGGTCGCATCGCTGATCGGCGCCGGGCCGAGCCGCCGCGACGGATCGAGCGCGTCGCGCGGCGCCATCTCGCCCGCGCTCACCGCGCGCTGGGTCAGCAGCCAGGCGATGACGTGCATCAGCCGTGTCGTCACCTTGAGCGATTCACAACTGAACGCGACGCGCGCGAGCGGCGGCAGCGCCTCGCGGTCGGCGCGACCGCCATCGTCGAAATAGCTGCGCGCCTCGTCGGCCAGCACCATCGCATCGACGTAGAGCACGTCGATCAGACGGCGGTGAATCCGCGAATCCGGCAGCGCCCCCCTCGTCTCGGCACCCCTCATGTCAGCCCTGTGGCACAGGTCGCGCGCCCGGCGGTAGGGCGGCGCGTTGCGTTCATGCCGCCGACCGTCCCGTTTCGGATCGCCGCCCGGCTCACGCGATGATGTCGGGAATCAATTGGTCTTCCAGCGAGACGATCTCGTCGCGCAGCCGCAGCTTGCGCTTCTTGAGACGGGCGAGCTGCATCTGATCGGCCGCACCACCGGCGATCAGCGCGGACAGTGCGGCATCGAGGTCACGATGCTCGACTCTCACCACCTCAAGCCGCTTGGCGATCTGCGCTCCGTCCATTCGTCCCCCTGCGCCGGTGATCGGCTGAGTCGCACCGGCCCGCGCCACCGCCCGGCGGCTCACCCGGATCTACCGAGGGGGCTTCGGGCGGGGGAACGGGCCGGTCAAGGGAACTCTAGCAAAACCGTGGAAGGACGCGAGCGCCAATAATCCGGTCGTCGCACTTCTTTGCTCGGTACGTCGAATCGCACCGCCAAAGGGGCAGACATTGAACCAGAATCATGCTTGATTGCTTCCCCCGCCACCCTTTCGGAAGGAGGAAAACTCAATGCAGAACGCGCACCACATGGCCCTGGAGGCCAAACACGCCGTCCTCGAAGAGAAGATCAGCGCCGAGTCGCATCGACCGCAGCCTGATAGCGCAATGTTGGCCGCGCTCAAGAAGCAAAAGCTTCGCGTTAAGGAAGAAATGACGATCCTTTAACGACAGCGCGCCCGGGCAGCACCGCTGCCCGGGCTCCGAACCCCGCTTTACGTGCGCGGCGTGTATTTGGGCGCGACCACCATGTTCGGCTTGGCCCCGGTGCCGACCGGCTTGCGCGCCAGCTTCGGATCGATCTGCCGGTCGAACGCAATCCCGATCCGCCCCGCCGCCGACCACGCGACTCGCCCGCGCACCACGCCGACCCCGCGCAGATCGCATTCAACCTCGGTGCCGACATCCAGACCCTGCTGATATTCCGCCATCAGCCCGCCGGCGGACAGGTTGCGCACGCGCACCGTCGTCGTGGTATCGCCGACCCGCAGGTCCGACATCACCAACAGGCTGTCGCGCGCGCCGCTACGGTCCCCCGCGTCTTCGCCGCTCATGCGTTCGCCGCTCGGCTCACGCAGGGAATCGTTGGAGTGCTCGTCCATCACCATCGCCGGATTGAAGATACTCGGCTCCACGATAGCGGGCTTTGGTATCCAACCTCTTAAATTATCGGACTGCGCTCAGTCCTCGCGCGAGACCTTTTCGTGGCGTTCGTGGCGCTCCTGCGCCTCGACCGTCATCGTCGCGATCGGCCGTGCTTCGAGCCGGCCGAGCGAGATCGGCTCGCCGGTGACTTCGCAATAGCCATATTCGCCGTCCTCGATCCGACGCAGCGCCGCATCGATCTTGGAGATCAGCTTGCGCTGCCGGTCGCGCGTGCGCAGCTCGATCGACCAGTCGGTCTCGCTCGATGCGCGATCGGTCAGATCCGCCTCGCGCAGCGAATCGAGCTGGAGCTGCGAGAGCGTCCCCGCCGATTCGCGCAGGATCGCATCCTTCCACGCTTGCAGCTTGTCCCGGAAATACGCCTGCTGGCGCGGGTTCATGAAAGGTTCGTCGGCGCTTGGCCGATACCCGTCGCTATCGTTCGACAGGGCCGGAGGCGCGTCGAATTTCGTGGTGTCATCTAGGTGATTCAAGACCAGTCGCCATCCCATCGCTGCCAGTCGTATGACGCTCAAAGCGTTCTTTTTCCACGCCCGGCTGTCCCATGATGAGCGCGCCTATAGCCATGCCGTTCCCGCACCACAAGCAACCCCGGCGGGCTGACATGCGAAAGCGCGCCCGCATCCGCTATTCACCCGCGCCCGCGCAGGAAAGTACGAACCGGCCACAGATCTGTACCGTCCCGATACGTTTACCATGATCCGCACCGACGACGCGTAAAGAATCCCGTATTGAGACCCTGATAACTCGGTTAACGACCTTGAACTTAACCCTTTGTTCGGCACTTTGGGCAAAGAGCGGCGAACCCGCTGAGGTAATGCAGACCCGGCAGAAGATCCTGTCGGCAACGAAAGAGCGAAATCATGTCGGTGCGGATGGCCTTGGCTAAACTGTGCGCTTGCGCATGCGGCGGCGCTATCGTCGGCGGTGGCGCGGTGCATGTCGCCGAAGCCTCGAAGACGCGCCATGCGTATGTCCAGAAGACCAAGCGCGTCGTGCGCCGCACGGTGAGCCACCCCGGCGGTCGCGTCCGCCGAGTCGTAACGCAGACCCGCGCGGTGTGCCCGCCCGCGGTCGTCACCATGACCAGCCAGGGCGCGCCGATCCCGCTGCCCCCCGCCGATGTGCCGGCGATGGGCGGGGGCGGTGGCGGCGGCATGACCGTGATCGGCGGCGGCTTCGGCGGATTCGGCGGCGGCTTCTCGGGCGGCGGCTTCTTCGGCGGCGGTGGCGGCGGCGGATCGGGCGGGATCGTCATTTCCTCGACATCGAGCGGCGGATCGACCTCGTCCAGCGGCGGCTCCACCTCGACGGGTGGTTCCTCCACCGGTGGGTCTTCGACGGGTGGGTCGTCCACCTCCACCGGCGGGTCATCGACCGGCGGCTCATCCACGTCCACGGGCGGCTCCTCCACCTCGACGGGCGGGTCTTCGACATCGACCGGTGGCTCCTCGACCTCCACATCCACGGGCGGGTCTTCCACCTCGACCTCGACGGGCGGCTCCTCGACGTCGAGTTCGACGAGTTCCTCCACCTCGGGGTCTACCTCCACGTCGAGCGCGTCGAGCGGATCGAGCAGCTACGCGTCGAGCAGCCACGGCTTCCCGGGCAGCAGCGGCTGGCATGGCGGCAGCAGCGGTTGGCACGGCGGCAGCAGCGGCTGGCATGGCGGCAGCAGCGGTGGCCACCCGGCGCCGGTGCCCGCGCCGCCGATGGTGTTGCTGTTCGGTGCCGCCGCCGCCGCGCTGGTCGCCCGCAAGCGCTTCGCCAAGCGGCCCGCCGCCGAAGCCTGAGTCCGATAACAGGCCGAAACCAAAGCCCCTGCGCGACGCGAGTCGCGCAGGGGCTTTTCGATTCACGTGCGGTGGCTTGCGCAGGCGGAACCGCGCGGCCATAGCCTCGCGCATTATGCACGACATCCGCCTGATCCGCGACGATCCCGCCGCCTTCGACGCCGCCCTCGCCAAACGCGGGGTCGCCCCCGCATCGGCCGCCCTGCTCGCGCTCGACGAGGCGCGTCGCGCGCTCATCACCGAGGCGCAGACCGCGCAGGCGCGCCGCAACGAAGCGTCGAAGGCGATCGGTGCCGCCAAGGCGCGCCGCGACGACCCCACCGACCTGCTCGCCGAAGTCGCCGAACTGAAGGAACGCCTGCCAGCGATCGCCGCCGAGGAGAAAGCGGTCGGCGAGACGCTCACCGCCGCGCTCGCGGCGATCCCCAATTTGCCGCTCGCCGACGTGCCCCGTGGTGCCGACGAGGACGACAACGTGCTGGTCGCGACTCACGGCACCCAGCCCGCATTCGCCTTCACGCCCAAGGAGCATGACGCGATCGGCCCAGCGCTCGGGCTCGATTTCGAGACCGGCGCGGCGATGTCGGGCGCGCGCTTTACGCTCGTGCGCGGCCACGCCGCCAAGCTGCACCGTGCGCTCGGCCAGTTCATGCTCGACACACTGACGGCTGAGCACGGCTATGAGGAAGCCATCCCGCCGCTGCTGGTGCGCGACGAGGCGCTGTTCGGCACAGGGCAGCTCCCCAAGTTCGCCGAGGACCAGTTCCGCACCACCGACGGCCGCTGGCTGATCCCCACCGCCGAGGTGCCGCTGACCAACATCGTCGCCGGCAAGATCCTCAGCGAAGCCGAGCTGCCGCTGCGCTTCGCCGCGCTCACCGCCTGCTTCCGCTCCGAAGCGGGCGCGGCGGGGCGCGACACACGCGGCTTCATCCGCCAGCACCAGTTCGAGAAAGTCGAGATGGTCTCGATCGTCGCGCCCGAAAAATCCGAGGCCGAGCACGAGCGCATGACCGCCTGCGCCGAGGGCATCCTCACCGCGCTCGGCCTGCCGTTCCGCCGCATGAAGCTCTGCACCGGCGACATGGGCTTCACGGCGGCGCGCACCTATGATCTCGAAGTGTGGCTGCCCGGCCAGGGCCGCTACCGCGAGATTTCGAGCTGCTCGACCTGCACCGATTTCCAGGCGCGCCGCATGAACGCGCGCTACCGCCCCGCCGAGGAAAAGGGCACGCGCTTCGTCCACACGCTCAACGGCTCCGGCCTCGCGGTCGGGCGGACGCTCGTGGCGGTGCTGGAGAATTACCAGCAGGAAGACGGCTCGGTCGCGGTGCCCGAGGTGCTCAAGCCGTACCTCAAGGGCCTCAACCGCTTGGAACCCAAATGATCCTTCCCGGCACTGCGAAGATCTGATGCGTATCCTGCTCTCCAACGATGACGGCATCCACGCGCCCGGCCTCGCCGTGCTCGAACGGATCGCGCGCACGCTCTCCGACGACGTCACGGTCGTCGCACCGATCGAAGAGCAATCGGGCAAGGGCCGCTCGCTCACGCTCACCGAGCCGGTGCGGCTGCGCGCGTTCGGCGAGAAGCGCTGGGCGGTCACCGGCACGCCGACCGACGCGGTGATGATCGCGCTCGCGGAGATCATGAAGGACGCCAAGCCAGACCTGATCCTGTCGGGCGTCAACCGCGGCGCCAATCTCGGCGAGGACGTCAGCTATTCGGGCACCGTCGCCGCCGCGATGGAAGGCGCGCATGCCGGCATCCGCTCGATCGCGCTCAGCCAGCGCTATGCCGGCAGCGGCCTCGGCGACGCCGTCACCTTCGCAGCGGCGGAAGCCTGGGGCGAGCGCGTGCTGCGCACGCTGGTCGACACGCCGTTCGCGCCGCGCACCTTGGTCAACGTCAACTTCCCGCCGGTCGCGGCGGAGGACGTGCAGGGCATTCGCGTCGTCGCCCAAGGGATGCGCGACTACGGTCGGCTCCAGCTCGACCGCCGCACCGATCCGCGCGGCTTCGACTATTACTGGCTTCGGCTCGGGCGGATCCCCCACACGCCGACGGAGGCGACCGATCTCGAAGCGATCGAGCACGGCCACATCACCGTCACCCCGCTGCATCTCGACCTGACACATCGCGCCTCGCTCGCTATGCTCGGCGAACGGTTCCAATAAGGGCGCGCAATGGGGTGGATTAGGGGTCGGTCGCGCACTGCGGCGTCGTTGGTCGTTCTCCTGCCGGCACTGGCCGCCTGTATCCCGCAAGGCGCAGCGCCCAATCCCGACGCCACGCGCTACCGCCCAAGGCAAACCATGCCCGAGCGGCAGGATGCTCCGCCCCCCAGCGGCCCGCCGCGCTACGAACCGTACCGCATCGACGAAGGCGTCGCCGCGCTCCCCGCGCCGCGGCCGGCATGGCAGGCGCGTCCGGTCAACGCCGATGCGAAGCCGATCGACACCACCACCTATGTCGTGCGCCCCGGCGACACGCTGCGCGCGGTCGCGGACCGCACCGGCGCCGGCGCCGAAGCGATCGCGCGCGCCAATGGCCTCACCGTGCCGTTCATGATTCGCGCGGGCCAGCGGCTGTCGATCCCCGGCGGGCGCTATCACCTCGTCCGCTCGGGCGAGACCGGCATCGCCATCGCACGCGCCTATGGCATAGACTGGTCGCGGATCGTCACCGCCAATGGCCTCAGCGAACCCTATACCTTGCGCGCCGGCATGCGCGTGCTGATCCCCGGAGCCACGCCCGGCAGCAGCAGCGCGGCGGAACGCGCCGCCGCCTTCCGCCTCGATGTCGACGATCTCATCACCGGCAGCGCCCCGGCGCTCGCCAGCAACCAGCGCCCTGCCCCGCCCTCACGCTCGGCGCGCCGCGTCCTCGCGCCGACCGAGGCGATCAGCGAGCCGTCGCGGCTGCGCGGGGTGTTCGGCTGGCCAGCGCAGGGCCGAATCGTCGCGCGCTTCGGCCCCAGCGGCGCGAGCGGCGAGCGCTTCAACGGCATCAAGATCGCGGTCCCGGTCGGCACGCCGATCCACGCCGCCGCCGACGGCGTGGTCGCCTATGCCGGCAGCGAGGTGCCGACGCTCGGTGGCCTCGTCATCGTCAAGCACGGCGACGGCTGGACGACCGTCTACGGCCACGCCAGCCGGCTGCTCGTCCAGCGCGGCCAGGCGGTCAAGCGCGGCCAGACGATCGCGCTTTCGGGCGACACCGGGCTGGCCGACCGGCCCGAACTTCACTTCGAAATGCGCAAGGGCCGCACCCCGGTCGATCCGATCGCGCAATTGCCGCGATCGTAACCGCCAGCCCCTTCTCCGTTCGTGCTGAGCCTGTCGAAGCCGCTCAGGACAGGCTTCGACAAGCTCAGGGCGAACGGGGTGTGCGGCTCAAGGAGTAACCGACGGCTCCAGCACCGAAAACGCCCCATAGCTCCCCTGGAAGAACAGCAACGGCGCGCTCGGCGCCTCCACTTCCAGCGCGATCACGCGGCCGAGCACGATATAATGGTCGCCCGCCTCGTGGACGACATCGAGGTTGCAGTCGATCCACGCCACCACCCCGTCGAGGATCGGCGAACCGTTGGCCGAGGTGCGGTGCGAGATGCCGGCGAACTTGTCCGCCCCGCGCGCGGAGAATTGCCGGCACAGCGCCTCCTGATCGGCGGCGAGCACGTTGACGCAGAACTTGCCGACCTTCTCGATGCGCGGCCAGCTCGTCGATTTGCGATCGGGGAAGAACGCCACCAAAGGCGGATCGAGCGACACCGAGGTGAACGAGCCGACCACCATGCCGATCGGCGTGCCGTCTTCCTCGACAGCGGTAACGACGCAGACGCCGGTGGGATAATGTCCCAGCACGCGGCGGAAGGTGGTGTTATCGAAACTGGTGCTCACCCCGGCGACTCCCCGCTGTGTCCGAACGCCCGCATGCTGATTTCGCGCGCGGCAATCAACCCCGCCTAGCTGCGATTGGGGCCGGCCTAGAATCATTCGCTTGCCCGCGGCCCCCGCACGCCGTCTTGGGGGCGCTCATTCTCGTTCATCGGACATGCCCGTGGAATCCCTGACTCATCTGCAACGCCTCGAATCCGAAGCGATCCACATCCTGCGCGAAGTGGTCGCGGAAGCCGAGAAGCCGGTGATGCTCTATTCGGTCGGCAAGGATTCGGCGGTGATGCTGCATCTGGCGAAGAAGGCCTTCTACCCTTCGCCCCCACCCTTCCCGCTTCTCCACGTCGATACGACGTGGAAATTCCAGGAAATGTACAAGCTGCGCGACCGGGCGGCGGCGGAGGCGGGCATGGAATTGCTCGTCTATCAGAACCCCGAGGCGCGCGAGAAGGGGATCAACCCCTTCGACCACGGCCCCTTGCACACCGATATGTGGAAGACCGAAGGGTTGAAGCAGGCGCTCGACCTGTACGGTTTCGACGCGGCGTTCGGCGGCGCGCGGCGCGACGAGGAGAAGAGCCGCGCCAAGGAACGCATCTTCTCGTTCCGCACAGCCTCACACCGCTGGGACCCCAAGGCGCAGCGCCCCGAACTGTGGCACCTCTACAACGCGCGCAAGGCCAGGGGCGAGAGCATGCGC
Source organism: Sphingomonas panacis (assembly GCF_001717955.1). Lineage (NCBI taxonomy): Bacteria > Pseudomonadati > Pseudomonadota > Alphaproteobacteria > Sphingomonadales > Sphingomonadaceae > Sphingomonas > Sphingomonas panacis. The sequence goes on along the minus strand of NZ_CP014168.1, from coordinate 2,747,135 downwards.
GTGTTCCCGATCTCGAACTGGACCGAACTCGATATCTGGCAGTACATCCAGCTTGAGGGCATCGAGATCGTGCCGCTCTATTTCGCCGCGCCCCGCCCCACCGTCGAGCGTGACGGGCTGCTGCTGATGGTCGACGACGCGCGCTTCCGCCTCAACCCCGGCGAGGTGCCCGTGGAGCGCTCGATCCGTTTCCGCACGCTCGGCTGCTACCCGCTCACCGGCGCGGTCGAGAGTAGCGCGAAGACGTTGCCGGAAGTGATCCAGGAAATGCTGCTCACCACCACCAGCGAACGCCAGGGCCGCGCGATCGACAAGGACGGCGGCGATGCGAGCATGGAGAAGAAGAAACAGGAGGGGTATTTCTGATGCGCGACCCCGCCCCATTCCCGTTCGTGCTGAGCGTAGTCGAAGCACGTGCCCCAAACGCTGCCGCCCTTGGCACGTCCTTCGACTGCGCTCAGGACGAACGGGTTATGGGTTCCCCCGCCCCCGGCATCACCCCAGCGCACGCTGGGGTCTCGTGCGGCTCGCGCGCGCCCTCCCCCATGAGATGCCAGCTTGCGCTGGCATGACGGACTGGAAGACATGACCGACACTCAAGACCCGATCTACCAGACCGACACCCTCATCGCCGAGGATATCGACGCGTATCTCGACGCGCATCAGCACAAGACGATGTTGCGCTTCATCACCTGCGGCTCGGTCGATGACGGCAAGTCGACGCTGATCGGGCGGCTGCTCTACGATTCGAAGATGATCTTCGAGGATCAGCTCGCCGCGCTCGAGGCGGACAGCAAGCGAGTCGGCACGCAGGGCGGCGAGATCGATTTCGCGTTGCTGGTCGATGGCCTCGCCGCCGAGCGCGAGCAGGGCATCACCATCGATGTCGCCTATCGCTTCTTCGCGACCGAGAAACGCAAGTTCATCGTCGCCGACACGCCGGGCCACGAACAATATACCCGCAACATGGTGACCGGCGCCTCGACCGCCGATCTCGCCGTGATCCTGATCGACGCGCGCAAGGGCGTGCTCGTCCAGACGCGGCGGCATTCCTACCTCGCGCACCTGATCGGCATCCGCAACATCGTGCTGGCGGTCAACAAGATGGATCTGGTCGGCTACGACCAGAGCGTGTTCGAGGCGATCGTCGCCGACTACACCGCCTTCGCCAAATCGATCGGGATCGAGGCGTTCGTCGCGATGCCGATCTCGGGCTTCAAGGGCGACAACATCACCAGCGCCAGCGCCAACACCCCCTGGTACGCCGGGCCGACGCTCATGGAGCATCTCGAAACCGTCGCGGTCGATGCGACGCTCGACGCGCAGAAGCCGTTCCGCATGCCGGTGCAGTGGGTCAACCGCCCCAACCTCGATTTCCGCGGATTCTCCGGGCTGATCGCAAGCGGGCGGATCGCACCGGGGGATGCGATCCGCGTGCTGCCCTCGGGCAAGACCTCGACCGTCAAGTCGATCGTCACGCTCGACGGCGATCTCGACGCAGCCATCGCCGGCCAGTCGGTGACGCTGACTCTCGCCGACGAGGTCGATTGCTCGCGCGGCGACGTCATCGCCGCCGCCGATGCGCCACCGCAGGTCGCCGACCAGTTCGAGGCGACGATCGTGTGGATGGACGAAGCCGAGATGCTGCCGGGCCGGCCCTACTGGCTCAAGATCGGCACGCAGACCGTCTCGGCGACGCTCCAGCAGCCGAAATATCAGGTCAACGTCAACACGATGGAGCATCTGGCGGCGAAGACGCTCGATCTCAACGCGATCGGCGTCGCCAACCTCGCCACCGACCGGCCGATCGCGTTCGAACCCTATGCGCAGAACCGCGATCTCGGCGGCTTCATCCTGATCGACAAGATGAGCAACGCCACCGTCGCGGCCGGCATGATCCATTTCAGCTTGCGTCGTGCCGACAACATCCACTGGCAAGCCGTTGACATCACGCGCGATGTCCATGCCGCGCAGAAGTGGCAGCAGCCGCGTCTGGTGTGGCTCACCGGGCTGTCGGGATCGGGCAAATCGACCATCGCCAATATCGTCGAGAAGAAGCTGTACGCGCGCGGCAAGCACAGTTTCCTCCTCGATGGCGACAATGTCCGCCACGGTCTCAACAAGGATCTCGGCTTCACCGATGCCGACCGAGTCGAGAACATCCGCCGCGTCGGCGAGGTCGCCAAGCTGATGACCGATGCCGGGCTGATCGTCATCACCGCGTTCATCTCGCCGTTCCGCTCGGAGCGCGACATGGTGCGGCAGATGCTGCCCGCCGGCGAGTTCATCGAGGTCCATATCGACACCCCGCTCGCCGAGGCCGAGGCGCGTGACGTGAAGGGCCTCTACAAGAAGGCGCGCGCGGGCCAACTCAAGAACTTCACCGGCATCGACAGCCCCTATGAGCCGCCGCTCACCCCCGAAATCCGCATCGACACCACCAAGCTGACCGCCGATCAGGCGGCGGACGTGATCGTCGAGGCGATCATCGGCATCTGGAGCCATGACCTGTGAGCATGACCGACGCCGACCTCGCCGCGCACCTTGCCGAGACCGCCGGCAAATTGCTGCGCGATGTGCGCGGCTCGGGCATCTTCTCGCCGCAAGCGCTCGGCAAGGCCGGCGACCAGACCGCCAACCAGTTCCTCGTCCACGCGCTGCGCGAGGCGCGGCCCGATGACGGACTGCTGTCCGAAGAGATGAAGTGCGACGGCACGCGGCTCGGCATGAAGCGCGTGTGGATCGTCGATCCGGTCGACGGCACGCGCGAATATGGCGAGGCGCGCGCCGATTGGGCGGTGCATGTCGCGCTCGCGATCGACGGTGTCGCCAGCATCGGCGCGGTCGCGCTGCCCGATGCCGGCCTCGTCCTGCGCAGCGACCGCCCCGCCCCCATTCCCCCGGCACCCGCGCAACTGCGCATGGTCGTCAGCCGCACCCGGCCCGCGCCCGAAGCGATCGCGATCGCGGCCAAGCTCGGCGCGGAGCTGGTGCCGATGGGGTCCGCCGGCGCCAAGGCGATGGCGGTGGTGCTGGGCCAGGCCGACATCTACCTCCATTCGGGCGGGCAGTACGAATGGGACAGCGCCGCGCCGGTGGCGGTTGCGGCGGCTTATGGGCTGCACTGCTCGCGGATCGACGGATCGCCGCTCGTCTACAACAATGCCGACGTATATATGCCCGACCTGCTGATCGCCCGCCCCGAACATGCCGAGCTGGTGCTGAAGCTCCTCCACACCTGATCTTCCCGCATCGCGGGGAGGATCGAAAGGACGTCCACAATGCCCACCGCACGCTGGAACGGCGCGATCATCGCGCAATCGGACGATACCGTCGTCGTCGAGGGTAACCAGTATTTCCCCGCCGACTCGGTCGATCCGGCATTGCTGGAGGACAGCGCCACGCACACGATCTGCCCGTGGAAAGGCACCGCCAGCTACAAGACGCTGGTCGTGAACGGCGAACGCAATCCCGATGCGGTATGGTACTATCCCGACCCCAAATCCGCCGCCGCCGAGATCAAGGGCCGCTTCGCGTTCTGGAAGGGCGTGACCGTCGGCTGACACCGATCTGGCGCGCGGGCGCGACCGGCGGTATGGAGCCGCATGTCCACGACCTTCACGATCGACACCGCGACCAGCCGCGCCAACCCCACGCCGGCGCCGATGAAGCGGCTCACCGTGCCCGCGATCCGCAAGCGCAAAGGCGGCGAGCCGCTGGTGATGCTCACCGCCTATACCGTGCGGATGGCGCAACTGCTTGATCCGCATTGCGATATCCTGCTGGTCGGCGACAGTCTCGGTCAGGTGATCTACGGCCTGCCCTCCACGCTGCCGGTCACGCTCGACATGATGTGCGCGCACGGCGCCGCGGTGGTGCGCGGCAGCTATCACTCGGTCGTCGTCATCGACATGCCGTTCGGCAGCTATGAGGCGAGCCCGCAAGCCGCCTTCGCCTCGGCGGCGCGGATCATGGCGGAAACCGGCGCTGCGGCGGTGAAGCTTGAGGGCGGCGTGGCGATGGCGCCGACCGTCGCCTTCCTGTCCGAACGCGGCATCCCGGTGATGGGGCATGTCGGCCTCACCCCGCAGGCGGTCAACGCGCTCGGCGGCTATGGCGCGCGCGGCCGCAGCGAAGCCGAGCATGCCAAGATCCTCGCCGACGCGCGCGCCGTCGCCGACGCCGGCGCGTTCGCGATCGTCGCCGAGGGCATTCTCGAACCGCTCGCGCGCACCATCACCACGGAGGTGGCGTGTCCCATCATCGGCATCGGCGCGTCGGCGCAGTGCGACGGACAGGTGCTCGTCACCGAGGATATGCTCGGGATGTTCGAGCGCACGCCACGCTTCGTCAAGACCTTCGACGACATGGCTGGCCGCATTTCCGCCGCGGTTGAAACCTATGCCCGCGATGTCCGGTCACGCGCGTTTCCGGGCGTCGACCAGACGTATCTGCCGAAGGACTGACGCCACTTCCCCTAATACCCGCGGCCCGCTAAGGTCCGCGCCTTCCCCGCCCGATTGGAGTTATGCGTTGGCTGTCCCGCCGAATACCGATGCCGCTTTCCTGCGCGAAGTCGATGAGGAACTGCGCCGCGACCAGCTCACCGGCGCATGGCAGCGTTACGGGCGGATCGCGATCATCGCGATCATCTCCGCGCTGGTCGCGTTCGGCGGCTATCTGCTGTGGCGCAGCCACCAGCAATCCGAAGCGGGCGAAAAGGCCGAAGCGTTGCAGAAGGTGTATGACGGCATCGCCGCCAAGGACGCCGCTGCCGCCAAGCCGCTGCCCGATCTCGCCAAGGCGAGCGAACCCGGCTACCGCGCGCTCGCGCAATTCACCCAGGCCGATCTGCTGCTCCAGAAGAACGATCTGCCCGGCGCGGCGAAGCTGTTCGCCGCCATCGCCGCCGATACCGGCGTCGGCCAGCCGTTCCGCGATCTCGCGCTGATCCGCCAGACCAGCGCCGAGTTCGACACCCTCAAGCCCGATGTGGTGGTCTCGCGGCTGCGCGATCTCGCCAAACCGAACAACGCATGGTTCGGCAGCGCCGGCGAACTGGTCGCGATGGCCTATCTGCGCATGAACAAGCCCGATCTGGCTGGGCCGCTGTTCGCGCAGATCGCGCGTAACGAAGATGTACCCGGCAGCATCCGCCAGCGTGCCGTACAGATGACGGGCGCGCTCGGCGTCGATGCCGTCGATCAGGGTGAGGACAAGAAGGCGAAATGAAGACGAGGATATTTCTGGCCGCGACGGCATCTGCCGCGCTGGCGCTGAGCGGCTGTGCCGCGCTGAAGGGCTCGGGCCGTCACAAGACGCCGACGCTCGGCGAGCGCATCCCGATCCTCGCATCCGAAAGCGCGGCCGACGCCGACAAGACGATCGCCGACGTGCAGGTACTGCTCCCCGAGGCGACCGTGAATGACACCTGGGCTCAGCCCGGCGGCAGCGCGTCCCGCTCGCTCGGCCAGCTCGCGCTCGGCACCGCGCTGACGCGGCAGTGGACCGCGCAGATCGATGGCGGCTCGAACCGCCAGCGGCTCGGCTCGGCGCCGATCGTCGCCGACGGCAAGCTGTTCGCGGTCGATGTCGATGCGACGATCCACGCCTTCGACGCCGCGACCGGCGCGAAGATATGGACCGCCGATATCGCCAAGGGATCGGACAAGAAGAACCGTTCCGCCCGTTTCGGCGGCGGTGTGAGCTTCGAAGATGGCAAGGTCTTCGCGACCGACGGCCTCGGCGATGTCGTCGCGTTCGATGCCAAGGACGGCAAGGAGTTGTGGCGCGTCAAGCCAGGCGGCCCGTTGCGCAACGCGCCGACGCTCGCTTTGGGCCAGCTCTATGTGCTGAGCCAGGACAACCAGCTTTACGCGCTGTCGCAGGCGGACGGCTCGATCGTGTGGTCGGGTTCGGGCTCGCTCGAAACGCAAGGCGTGTTCGGCGTGGCCGCCCCGGCGTTCGCGCAGGGCACCGTGATCGCGGGCTTCTCCTCGGGCGAACTCACCGCCTATCGCTACGAGAACGGCCGCACGCTGTGGCAGGATGCGCTGTCGCGGTCGAGCATTTCGACCTCGGTGTCGTCGCTCGCCGATATCGATGCCGATCCGGTGGTCGATCGCGGCACGGTGTTCGCGGTCGGGCAAGGCGGCCGCACCGTCGCGCTCGAGATCGTCTCGGGCCAGCGCCAGTGGGAACAGAATTTCGCTGGTATCTCGACGCCATGGGTAGCGGGCGAATGGCTGTTCCTCGTCACCGATGATGCGCGGCTGGTCTGCCTCGCGCGCGGCACGGGCAAGGTGCGGTGGATCGCGCAGCTCCAGCATTACAAGAGCGACAAGATCGTCGCCGACGATGGCGGCGAAAAGAAGAAAAAGAAGAAGAAGGAAAAGCACAAGAACCCGATCACCTGGTTCGGCCCGGTGCTGGCGGGCGGGCGGCTGGTGCTGACCAACTCGCTCGGCCAGATCGTTTCGGCGGCGCCCGATACCGGCAAGGTGGTGTCGACGATCGAGGCCAAAACCAGCTTCACGCTGCCGCCGATCGTCGCCAAGTCGACGCTCTACGTGCTCGACCAGAAGGGACATGTGGTCGCGTATAAGTGAGGTGGCGGGCTGCGGCCCGCCCCCCCCACTCCGTTCGTCCCGAGCGAAGTCGAGGGATGCGCCGGCGCTTCCCACCACAATCGTCCGTGTCGAGCGAAGTCGAGACACCTGCGTTCGGCGCATGTCCCGCGACTGCAGGCGTTTGAAAGTCGTAAGATCTCGCCGAATACTTCGTCATCCCGGGCTTGTTCCGGGTCCACCGTGCCACGCAATCAGCGGCTTCAAGGCTTGTTGAACGGTGAATGCCGGAACAAGTCCGGCATGACCGGTGGCTTGGCGCGGCGGTCTCATCTTTGCCGGCGAACACCGCTAAGGCGCGGGGGTGACGAACCGCCCTGCGTGCCGTAAGGGAGCGCAATGCCCAATCTCCCCGTGGTCGCGATTATCGGCCGGCCCAACGTCGGCAAGTCGACTTTGTTCAACCGTCTCGTCGGCAAGAAGCTCGCGCTCGTCGATGATCGCCCCGGCGTCACGCGGGATCGCCGCGAAGGCGATGCCTCGCTGATCGGCCTCGATTTCCGCGTCATCGACACCGCCGGCTATGAGGATCAGGACGCCGCCTCGCTGCCCGGCCGGATGCGCCAGCAGACCGAAGCCGCCGTCGCGCAGGCCGATGTCGCGCTGTTCCTGATCGATGCGCGCGCCGGTATCGTGCCGCTCGACGCGGAAATCGCGCGCTGGCTGCGCGGATCGACCACGCCGATCGTGCTCGTCGCCAACAAGGCCGAGGGCCGCGCCGGCGAATCCGGCATCATCGAGGCGCTCGGGCTTGGTCTCGGCGATCCCGTCCAGCTTTCCGCCGAGCACGGCGAAGGCATGGGCGAATTGTTCGAGGCGCTGTTGCCGCACCTCGAACCCGACGGCCAGGCGCCGGCCGAGGAAGCGCCCGAGGACGAGGAATTCTACGAACAAGGTCCGCTCAAGCTCGCCATCATCGGCCGGCCGAACGCGGGCAAATCGACTCTCATCAACCGCATGCTCGGCGAGGAACGGCTCATCACCGGGCCGGAAGCCGGCATCACGCGCGATTCGATCGCGATCGACTGGATGTGGGAAGGCCGCCCGGTCCGGCTGATCGACACCGCCGGCATGCGCAAGCGCGCGCTGGTGCAGGACAAGCTCGAAAAGCTCTCGGTCGCCGACGCGCTCCACGCGATCGACTTCGCCGAAGTGGTCGTGCTGCTGCTCGATGCGACACGCGGGCTGGAGGCGCAGGATCTGCGCATCGCCGACGCCGCGTTGCAGGAAGGCCGCGCGCTGATCGTCGCGATCAACAAATGGGATGTCGCCGAGAATGGCAGCAGCCTGTTCAACGGCATCCGCAGTGCGCTCGAAGAGGGGCTGAGCCAGGTCAAGGGCCTGCCCGTGCTGACCGTCTCCGCGGCGACGGGCAAGGGCATCGACACGCTCATCAAGGTCGCGTTCGACACGCGCGAGGCATGGTCGCGTCGCGTCGGCACGGGCGAACTCAACCGCTGGTTCGAAAAAGCGGTCGACGCCAATCCCCCGCCCGCCCCCGGCGGCAAGCGAATCAAGTTGCGCTATCTCACTCAGGCTAAAACCCGTCCGCCGGGCTTCGTGTTGTTCGGCACCCGCGTCGATCAACTGCCGATGAGCTACCAAAGGTATCTTATCAATGGTATCCGCCGCGATCTCGGCTTCGGCGCGGTGCCCGTGCGACTGACGTTGCGCGCACCGAAGAACCCATTCGACCGGTAGATGTCTCACGCTCGACTTGGTTGAGCGCTCGTCAACATCTCGTTTACGCGGCGCGTGTAGACGATCGGCCATGACCACCGCGACCGCTCTGATCGCGATGGAGGAGAATGGCCGTGTCGCTGGACGATCGAGAGCTTGTCGACTGGACCGTGTTCGCGCGCGTGCGCAACGAGCTGGGCGCCAGCTTCGTGCGTATTCTCGGCTATTTCCGCGAGGATGGCGTGAAATCGGTCGCCGCGATCGAAGCCGCGATGCACGCGCGGAGCGCCGCCGGACTGGTGATGCCCGCGCACACGCTCAAAAGCGAATCGCGTCAGTTCGGCGCTGAACCGCTGGGTGACCTCGCCGAACGACTCGAGACGACCGCGCGCGATTGCCTCGAAAGCCACGACACGCCCGAGGCGATGCTGGCGCTGGTGGCAACCCTGCGCCCGCTGTTCGAACGCACGCTGGCGATGCTGGAGCGCGAGGCGAACCCGCTGGTCGAGCGCCGCCAGCGCACCGCCTGAACACCCCCGTCGCCCCGGCGAAGGAGCATCGGGTTGAGCATGCCGCGCATGCTCAAGGAACGTCCGGGGGACGATCCGACCCGATGCTGGCCGTTGCGCAAATTGGGGAGCCGCGTGTCCAACCACACGACGGCCCCGGCCTCCGCCGGGGCGACGGGTTGAGGACGCGCAACGTCCCCAACCCCACCCAGGCTCAGCTCCGCAGCCGCTCGATCGCCTGTGCCAGCGCCACGTAGAGCTTGCCCATGTCCGAAGACAGCAACGTCACGCCAAGCGGCGATCCGTCGCGCTGCGCGAGGATCGCGCGCAGCATCGCTTCGAAATCGTGGATGTAGCGGTTGACGTGGTCGCGGAAGCGATTGTCGTCGTCGTACAGCCGGGCGATCTCGCGCGCCTCGCCGCCGTCGAGCAGCCGCACCGCGCGGCGGGTGAACACGCCACGATCGCCGCGCAGATACGCCGCCCAGGCGCTGTCGGCGACTTCGGTCGAGAACGCTTTGGCGATGTCGATAGAGGCCGAGTTGAGCGCCTCGATCAGCAGCGAGACACGACGTGCGAAACTCTCCTCCTCGGCGTTTTCGCGTTCGTTGCGCGCCTGCTCGACTCGAGTCTCGACGATCGCACTGGCCGCGCTGATCGTCGCGACCTGCTCGGCGATCCGCGCCGCCATGCGTTCGGCGACGCGCGCGGCCTCTTCGGCCGCCTCGCCGATCGCGGAGATGTTGAGGTCGAGCGAGGACGCCGCGGCGCGCTGCATCGCGTCCGCACTCGCCGCCTCCAGCGCGGCGGCGGCCTCGGGGATGACGCTGGCGAGCGTCTCGCGCGCGCTGGCGGCGGCGGCGTTGGCGGTGTCGCGAACGCGCAGCAGCGCATCGACAAGGCGCGGCGCGGCTTCTCCCGCGAAGCGGTTCGCATGTGCGATCGTCGATTCGACCGACGCGCCAAGCTCTGCCGCCCGGTCGGCACTCGCCGCCAGAGTCGTTTGCAGCGTTCCGGCGAGCCGCTCCGCCCGCGTGCTCTGGCCGGAAATCACGAAGGCGACCGACTCGATCGCGGCGTGCGTGCTTTCGGCGGCGGTGATGAGCGCGCCCAGTTCGGGCTTGGCCTCGCCGACCAGACGGCGGCTCGCGCCGATCCGCTCGTCGAGCCGGGCGAGCGCGGCAGGAACCGTCTCGTCGATCTCCCGCGTCGCCGAATCGAGCGCGGTCAGCAACCGCTCGGTCGTCGCGATCGTCGTTGTGGCGATGTCGTCGCCGGTGCGGATCGTTTCGGACATGCCTTCGGCCGATGCGCGTAGCGCCTCGATCGCCAGGGCAAGATCCTGCGCCCGCGCGGCCTGGCGGGCGTGGAAGCTGTCGAACTCGGCCGACAGATGCTCGACGCCGGCGCCGAGCATCTCGACCATGTCGGTGGTGGCGTCGCTCTGCGTCGCCAGCCGCGCCGCGATCCGGTCGATCACCGTGTCGATGTCGGAAATCCGCGCGGCGAGCGCCTCGGCGCTGTCGCGGGCAGCATGGTCGAGCGCGGCCTGATTGGCGCCGAGCATCGCCAGCATCGCCTCGCCCTGTGCGCCTATCCCCTTGCGCGCCTCATCGACCGCGCCAGCGGTGCGGTCGAGCAGGCTGTCGACCGATGCCGACATGTCCGCGCTGACCTGTTCGAGCCGCGCCGCCGCCGATTCGCTGATCGCCTTCATCCGCATCAGATTGGCGGCGAGCTTCTGCGCGGCGCCGCCGGCGACCTGATCCGCCTCGCGCCCGCGCTCGGCGAGCGCGACGAGTTGCGCGTCGAGCGCCGTCGCGCTTTCGCTCGCCGCGATCGCGGTGTGCTTGAGCTGTTCGGTGAGTGCGGCGGTATCCTCGCCGGCACGCGGCAGCATCGCGACCAGCACGTCGAGATTCGCGCAGGCATCGGCCGAAAGCGTGGCGAGCGACTGGGCATTGGCCTCGGCGCGCGCGATCTCGGCGGCGATGCCGCCGCCGATGCTGCCGAGCCGCGCGGTCGCGGTCTCGCCGAGCATCGCCAATGTCGCGGCCTGCTCGGCCAGCCGTTCGCGATTGTCCTCGATTTCGCGCGACAACCCCGCGATCGTGCTTTCGAGCGACGCCGCCTCGGCGCGCATCGCCTGCGCTGTGCGGCCGAAGCGATTCGCCTCGGCCCGGCTGGTGCGAAGCGTGAGCAGCAGTCCGATACCGATCAGCGCAGGCGGCACGCATAAGGCCGCGAGGAACACCGTCAGCTCCATCGGCGGCGTGGCGGCAAGCCGGCTCCAGCTCAGCGCGAGCATCGTGCCGACCCAACCAACCGACGCCAGCGCGCCGAGCGCGGGCAGCAGCCAGCCGAAGCGATCGGCCGGCGTGGTCTCCGGTTCGTCGTCGAGATGAATCCCGTCTTGCGGAAGGTCCGCCGGCAGCTCGTTGATATGCTCTCCGCTCCCGGCGCTTTCGCCGACCGAAAAATCCCCCGGTGCCCCCGGGCGAAGATCAATGATGCGAGAACCCCCGTTCATTTGCATGTGTTTACCATGATTTCGGCGACGGGAAAGTGAATTGCGAAACCTTGCCTTAACGTCCGTCGTGATAATGGTCCGTTATGGCTTATGATCCCGGAGCAATCGATGCGACGCTGGCGGCGGCGGTGGGCGACGAACCCGAGCTGATCGCCGAACTGCGCGGCGCCTTTCTCGACAGCGCCAACCGCGCGCTCGACCAGCTCGAAGCGGCGCGGCGCGCCTCCGACTGGCGGCTGGCGGCAAGCCGGCTCAAGGGCCTCGCCGCCAGTTTCGGCGCGGTACGGCTGATGGCGGTGGCGAGCGAAGCCGCCGAAGCCCAGCCGCTCGACATGGCGATGGTGCGCCGGCTGCGCCGGGCGGTGGAGCGGCTCTAGGCCGTTTTCGCTTCCACTCCCCTCCCTGGAAGCAGGGCTATCGCATTTGGCGGAGGAGGGTTGCGAGGTAGTGGTCATCCCATCCGGCGCGTTTGATTTTGGCGCGGATGGAAAGCTTTCTTGGATCGTGCTGGAGAAGGTTGAGGGCGAGCCTTCGCAGGAGGGCGAGGTTTTCGGCGCAGTGATCGGATCGGGTGTGGATGCGATCTTCGCCGAAGGCGACATCGAGCAGCCAGTGTTGCTGATTCTCGATCGTCCAGTGTGCCCTGATCACCCGAAGCGCCTCGCGCGGCGGCAGGAAGCGGGAGAGGATGGCATAGCGGGTGTCGGTTTGCTCCTCGCCTTTGACGCGGCGCAGACTGTCGATCCGCACGATGGCGCCCAGACCCTCGAAGCCATATCGATCGGCCCAGTCGGCGGGCGCGGGGACGACCCATGCCCGCCGCTCTTCGTATCTGCCATGCGCGGTCTCGCTGGTGCTGGCAGCCTGTGCGGCGTCGGGATCGGCGAGCAGATCCCGGATCGCGGCGTGCAGCGGTCCGCGATTGCCTTTGATGATCAGAGCATAGTCGCCACCGCGCGCCCGTATCGCCGAGACCGTCCGGCGGCTGGCATGCAGCGCATCGGCGGTAACCGTACAGCCGGTCAGGTCGAGCAGGGCGATGATCTCGCGGGCCGCGGTGACTTCGCTGCGATTATGCGCGCGGCACTGGCTCAGCACCAGCCGATGATCGGCCGCCCAGGCGCTCACCAGATGCAAAGGCATGGTGCGGCGCGCGCTATCGACGGCCCCCCGCAACGACTTGCCGTCGATGGCAATGATTGGCCCGGCGATCCCCTGGCGCTCCAGCGTTGCGGCAAAAGCACTGACGAAGCGCTGAAACGCCCGCTCGAACGACGGCGGATCGAGCGTGCGAAAGACCCGGCTGAACGTGTCGTGGCTCGGCGTTCCATGATCCAGCTTCAGGAACTGGCCAAGACAGTCCCGCTTCGCCTCGCCGAACTCGGCGATATCGACGCATGTCTCGGCCCCACACAGCAGCGCGGCGAACGCGATCAGCAAGATATCCGGCAAAGCATGGCTGCTGTTCGAACGTCGTGGGTCCGGCACGACATCGAACACCTCACGGAACCCGCGCATACCAATCTCCCCGGCAACCCAGGAGAGACTACAGAATCCAATCTATCAAACTTGGATAGCCCTCTCATCGCCAAATGCGATTCCCCTGCCCTGGAAGGGAGGGGAGAATGTCGCAAACGGCACGTTTCCGCATCACCTTTGCCTTTGCCGGCAACTCCGACTAATGGCCCCCGATGCTGGCGGGCCTGATTTTTGCGACGGAAGATGCCGAGGATCGTGCGGGAACGCTGGCGGAGACGCTGCCGTTCGGCGGACTGACGCTCATCGAATTCCAGGCGCGGCTGCTGATCGCGGCCGGCGCGACTCAGATCGTGCTGGCGGTGGCGCGGATGACGCCGGGGCTGCTCGGCGCGATCAGCCGGATCGGGCGGCGCGGCGTCACCGTCGACGCGGTCCGCACCGCGACCGAAGCGGTCGAGAAGCTCCACCCGCTCGCGCGCGTGGCGGTGGTGGCGGACGGCGTGGTCACGACCGGCGACACGGTATCGCTGCTCGCCGCCGAACGCGGCGACACCCTCCTCGTCACCGATGACGGCGACGATAGGTTCGAGCGGATCGGCGTCTCGACCGCCTGGGCCGGCCTCGCGCTGATCGAGGTCGCGCGGATCAAGGATGTCGCGGCGATGCCGCACGATTATGATTTCCAGTCGACCTTGCTGCGCATCGTCGCGCAATCGGGCGCACGCCAGGTCCGTCTGCCCAAGAGCGCCGAACCGACTCACGGCATCGAACGCGACTCGCAGGCGCTGGCGCGCTGGGGCAATGCCATCGTCGCGACGCTGATGGCGCAGCCCGAGCGCTGGGCGGATCGCTACGCCACCGCGCTGCCCTCGCGGCTGCTGTTGCCGCCCTTGCTCGCGCGCTCAGCGCCGAGCTGGGCGTTCAGCCTCGGTGCGGGTGTCGCCGGGCTGGGCGGATTGGGTGCGATCCTGTCGGGGTGGCCGGCGATCGGGCTCGTGGTGCTGCTCGCGGCGATGCTGCTCGCGACGATCGCCCACACGCTCGCGTGGCTGCGCGACGAGGCGCTGCCGGCGCGCGTGCTGGCGGTCGCGGCGCCGGGGCTGGCGGCGGCGAGCCTGCTCGCGGTCGGCAATGCCACGCATGTCGCGCTCGGCTGGGCGTTGGCGATCGGCGCGCTGGTCGCCGGGGGTCTGGTCGAGCGGATCGCGCTCGCCACCTGGCCGCGACGCTGGTGGTCGAGCCTCACCGCCGCGCCGATCGTGATGCTACCCTTCGCGCTGTTCGGCTATCCGCTCGTCGCGCTCGGCGTCGCCGGCCTCTATGCCGCCGTGACTCTCGCCGTCGCGATCGAAACGCTGATCGAAAATCCTTAGGCCAGTCTTAACGATACCGCGCTACGCATGCGGTCATGTCGATCAGCGATCGCGATCCGAAGACCGGCGGCCGGCCTGCCGCCCCCACGCTGCTCGCGCGCGCGGCGGCTGCGGATCTGCGTGCCGATCGCCGGCTCGCCACCGCGATCGACGATGCCTTCCTCGGCGATGACGGCCGGCTCGACGATCGCGCGCGGGCAGCGCTCGCGGTCACGCTCGAATCGTTGGTCGGCGGGCTCGAAACCACGATTCGCGCGCATGCCGCCCGCCTGCTCACCGCGCGCGCGCTGCCGCAGCTTGCCGGGCTGATCGCAGACGGCGTGCCCGCGCTCGATCGCCTGCGCGCGGCCGGGTTGCTGCGCGATCCCGAGCTGATGCACGAGCTGATCGGGCGCGTGCGGCAGGGACTGATCGCCGACGCGTTGCCGATCGAACCGCCCGACCGTGCCGATCAGCCGAGCCTGCTCGCGCGCCTGTCACGCGACCCCGATCAGCGAATCGCGCGCGGTGCCGTCGCGCTGCTCGCCGCTGAGGCTCACCGCAAGGCGCCGATCGTCACCGGGACGACACTGCGCACCGATCTCCCGGCTGCAATCCACCGCCGGCTGATATGGTGGGTCGCCGCCGCGCTCCGCGACGTCGCCGCCGGCGATATCGACGCGCTCGACCGCGCGCTCGCCGAAGCGGCGCAGCGCAGCATCGCCGCACATGACGAAAGCGACGGACTCGAAGCGGCGTCGACTCGCCTCGCCGCCGCGCTCGACGCGCGCGCGGAGGAACTCACCGCGTTGCTGACCGACGCGCTCGCCGACCAGCGGCTGTCGCTGTTCATCGCCCTGCTCGGCCATGCGCTCGGCCTCGGCTATGGCGACGTGCGCGATCTCGTGCTCGATCCCGATGCCGAGCGGCTGTGGCTGGTGCTGCGCGCGCTGGAACTGGACCGCACCGCGATCGCCCATATCGGGCTGGCGCTGTGCGAAGCCGATCCGCGCCGCGACATCGAGCATTTCGCCGACACGCTCGACAGCATCGCCGCGATCGCGCCAGAGCAGGCCCGCGTAGCGATCACGCCGCTGCTGCTTCCCCCGGACTATCGCGCCGCGATGCTCGCCGTCGCGCGTGGGGTACGGGCATGAGCGCGCACGAGCCGGTGCTGCCGCTGGTGCGTGGCCTCGTCGGTCCCGACGGGCGGCTGATCTCGGCCGACCAGCGGCTGAACGATCTCAACGCGCGCGCCGGCGGTGCGCTCGGCGAACCGCTGGCGGTGCCGCAACTCGCGCGGCTGGCGCGGCTCGCGCAGCGGCTCGGCATTCTCGTCTCGCGCGGCGTGGTCGCGGCGGACGGGGCGGACGATCTGCAATTGTGGGTACGCGCCGAGCCGGGCGCGGCGGGCGTTTCGCTCACCATCACCGGCTGGAGCGGCCGCCCGGCCTGGACCGCACCCGCCACCAGCGGCGAGGCGGAACACGCCGCGCTCGCTGCCGACGCCGACTGGCGCTGGGAGACCGACGCGGCGCTGCGGCTGACCTTTCTCACCCCCGATGTCGGCACGCGCCACGGTTTCGATGCCGATTCGCTGCTCGGGCAGCCGCTCACCACCTTGTTCCTGCTCGGTGGGGACGAGACCGGCGGCTTCCCGATCCTCGGTGGCCTCGCGATGCGCGAGCGGTTCGAGGACCAGCCCGCGCGGCTGCGCGCGACCGGCGAGCCGCTTCGCCTCGCCGCTTCGCCACGCAACAATATTCGCGGCGAGTTCGTCGGCTTCATCGGCGCGGTGACGGTCGAGCGTCCCGACAGCGCGCAAACCATCGACGATGCCGGCGGCGCGTTCGCGGCACGTCTCGACACCGCGCTTCGCGCCCCGCTCGGGCGGATCATCGCCAATGCCGACAGCATCAACGCCCAGTCGGACGGGCCGCTGCGGCAGGATTACGCCGAATATGCCGCCGACATCGCCAGCGCCGCGCGGCATCTGATCGGGCTGGTCGACGATCTCGTCGATCTGCAGGCGATCGAACGGCCCGACTTCCACGTCGCGGTCGAGCCGATCGACATCGCCGATCTCGCGCGCCGAGCGGCTGGCCTGCTCGCGGTGCGCGCGGCCGATTCGAAGGTGCGGATCGAAAAGCCCGCGCTCGGCGAGGCGCTCCCCGCGCATGGCGAGTTCCGCCGCGTGTTGCAGATCCTCGTCAACCTGATCGGCAATGCGGTGCGCTACTCGCCCGAGGGCGGGGTGATCTGGGTCCGCGCCGAGCGCGAGGGCGCGGTCGCGGCCGTCATCGTCGCCGATCAGGGCAAGGGCATCGCCGAGGCGGATCAGGCGCGCATCTTCGAGAAGTTCGAACGCGTCGATCCACGCGAGCCCGGCGGCAGCGGCCTTGGCCTGTACATCGCGCGGCGGCTCGCGCGCGCGATGGGCGGCGAGATCACCGTCGACAGCGCGCCCGGACACGGCGCGCGCTTCGTGCTGACGTTACCCGCCGCCTGATGCTCCCCGCGCGCGGGGACGGTCAGCTCAGCCCGGCGCCTGCGTAAACCTCGGGCTTGAACCCCGCCAGCAGCGTCGCGCCGCTCTCCAGCACCGGCCGCTTGATCATCGACGGCTGCGCGATCATCAAGTCGATCGCCTTGTCGCGGCCCAGATCCACCTTGTCCGCCTCGGGCAGCTTGCGGAACGTCGTCCCCGCCCGGTTGAGCAGCGTCTCCCAGCCAAGCACATCGGCCCAGCGCTCAAGCGTCGCCCGGTCGATCCCAGCCTTCTTGTAATCGTGAAACGTGTAGGCGACGCCATGCGCGTCGAGCCACGTCCACGCCTTCTTCATCGCGTCGCAATTGCGGATACCGTACAGCGTCGTCATCGTGTCGCATCACCCTCAAGAAAGCGCCCCAGGACCACAACGTCCTGCCGTTCCAGCCCAAGCGCATCGTAAAACCCGAGCGCCGCCGTATTGCCCTCGCGCACCATCAACTGAACCTTGGGCACACCGCGCGCGGCAAGCCACGCCTCCGCCGCCGCCATCAGCGCCCGGCCAAGTCCACCGCGCTGCCGTTCCGGCGCGACGGCGAGATAATAGATCCAGCCGCGATGCCCGTCGAACCCGACCATCGCGCTGCCGCTGACCTCCGCCCCCTCGCGCGCCACCAGCACGGTCGCGGTCGGAGTGGCCAGCGCCAGCGCGAAATCCGCATCCGGGTCGTTCCACGGCCGCGTCAGCCCGCACGCGCGCCACAAAGCGACCACCGCCGCCGCGTCCGCTGCGCTCGCCTCGTCGATCATGCGATACCCTGCAAATGCAGTTTGTAACCGATATGGCTGCGCTCCCAGCCGAGCCGTTCGTAGAAGCGGTGCGCGTCGATCCGGTCGCGCTGGGTGGTGAGCTGCACCATCCCGCACCCCGCCGCGCGGCACTGTTCGACCGCCCAGTTGACCAGCTCCGCGCCCAGCCCCTGCCCGCGCAGATCGCCCGCGATCCGCACCGCCTCCAGATAGCCGCGCGATGCGCCTTTGCGCGACAGGCCGGGCAACACCGCGATCTGCGCCGTGCCAACGACGCGCCCGTCAAACTCCGCCACCACAAGCCGCATCCCCGGGTTCGCGGTGATCGCCGCGAACGCCGCAAGATAGCCGGGGTCGAGCGGCAGGCTGGCATCCTCGCGCGCGGCGCCCTTGATATCGTCGGCAAGCATCGCGACGATCGCGGGCAGGTCATCGATCGTGGCATCGCGCATCCGCAATCGGGTCATGCCATCCTCCCCAAAGCGCGGCTGATAGCATAGCTTTACGCACGCGAAAGCCGCAGACCGTCGCCCCGGCGAAGGCCGGGGCCGCTGCGTTCGGGGCAACCGGCGCGCAAAACACGCAACGGCCCCGGTCTCCGCCGGGGCGACGCATTACCCGATCCGCGCCAAAGTCGCCGTATCCCGTTCCCCGCCATACCAGCGATCGAGCGCCGCGCCGAACAGCGCACCCCCGCCCGCCGCCTCGAACAACGTCAGCGAAGACCGCAATTTCACCGCGTCGATCGCCCCGAATACCGCCTCGGGCGCGCTCGGCGGCAGATCCTGCAACGCCGCCGTGATCTCGCGCAGCCGCCCGCCCAGCACCGGATGCGCAAGATACGCCCGCGCCTCCTCGATCGACTGGATCGCATAGCGCCGCGCCATCCCGCTCGATCCCAAGCCGGCGATCTGCGGAAACACGAACCACATCCAATGGCTGCGCTTGGCGCCGCGCCGTACCTCTGCCAGCGCGGTCGCATAGGCATCGGCTTGCGCCTCCACAAAGCGCTCCAGATCGAACGGGTCGCTCATTCGGCGAGCAACGCGTGGATCTGCGACACCACCGCCGCGCCCTCGCCCACCGCCGCCGCGACTCGCTTGGTCGATCCCGCCCGCACGTCGCCGATCGCGAACACGCCGGGCAGGCTGGTCTGGAGCGGCAGCGACGATCCGCCGGTGACGATGAAGCCCTTGTCGTCGGTCTCGACGCAGCCCTCCACCCAGCCCGCGTTGGGGTCCGCGCCGATGAACAGGAACAGGTGCCGCAGCGGACAGCGCCGCGTCTCGCCGGTCGCCTTGTCCTGGAAGATCGCCGCGGTCAGCCCGCTCGCATGGTCCCCCTCCAGCCCGACCACCTCGGAGCCGACATGGATCGTCACATTGGGAAGCGCGGCGATCCGCTCGATCAAATAGCGCGACATCGTCTCGCGCAGGTCGCGCCGCACGACGAGGTCGAGATGCTTGACCTTGCCGGCGAGGAACACCACCGCCTGTCCCGCCGAATTTCCGCCGCCGACCAGCGCGATCCGTTCGCCCTCGCACAATTTCGCTTCGATCGGCGACGCCCAGTACGAAACCCCGTCACCGTCGAACGTGGCGAGATTGTCGATCGCCGGCTTGCGATAGCGCGCGCCGCTCGCGACGATCACCGTGCGCGCCTGAATCCTGCCGCCGCCCGTCAGCATCAGCCCGAGCGGATCGCCGGCGGCGTGAGTCTTGGCACAATCGAGCCGCTCGACACCGAGCGGCACCGCCACTTCCGCCCCGAACTTGAGCGCCTGATTGAACGCACGCCCCGCCAGCGCGCGCCCCGAAATGCCGGTCGGAAAGCCGAGATAATTCTCGATTCTACTCGACGCACCCGCCTGCCCGCCGGTCGCGCGCTCGTCGAGCACCACCACCGCCAGCCCCTCGGACGCAGCATAGACCGCCGCCGCCAGCCCCGCCGGGCCGGCGCCGACGATCGCCACATCGTACAGCTTCTCGGGGTCAAGCTTGGGGGTCATGCCCAGGCACGCCGCCGCCTCGGTGTCGGTCGGCCGCTTGAGGATCGTGCCGTTGGGGCACACCATCAGCGGCAATTCCTCGGGCAGCACGCCGATCCGCTCGACCAGCGCGTGGCCCTCCTCGTCCGATTCAGCGTCGAGCACCTGATTGGGATAGCCGTTGCGCGTCAGGAAGCCCTGCAACCGCACGACTTCGGGGCTGTTCGGCGCGCCGATCAGAATCGATCCGGCCCCGCCCTCCTCGATCAGCCCGACCCGGCGCAGGATCAGCGCGCGCATCACGATCTCGCCGAGATCGGCCGATCCGACCATCAGCGCGCGCAGATGCGCCGCGTCGAACGGCAGGGCGGTGCAGCCGTCCGCGCCCGCCACCCCGGCGGCGATCGTCGGCCGCCCCGAAAGCTGCGACACCTCGCCGCTGAACTGGCCGGCGTCATGCACCGTGATCGTCGCTTCGCGGTTAAGCCCGTCACGCCGGGTCACGTCGATCGTGCCGTCGAGCACCAGCCAGGCCGGCGCGCCGATCTCGCCGATCTCGTACAGCGCCTCACCCGCCGCGAAGTGCCGTGCCGGCCCGCTCGCGAACCGGCGCGCGACCGCGATCTGGCCTGCGTCGAGCGTGGGGAACATCTGGTGGCTGCGCGTGTCGATCGTGCTCATGGCCGGAGTATCGGCGATGTCACAGCCAGCGTGCAACCCGATACCTTCGGTTAGGTGCGATCCGTCACCGGGTCGCGCGCCGGCTCCACGAACGCGCGCGACAGGCCGTGGTACAGCCGCTCGGGCGATATCACCGCGCTCACCGCATCGGCGATTAGCGCGGTCGCGAACAGCGGCAGGATCATGCCCCGGCTCGCGGTCGTCTCGGTGATGATGATGACCGCGGTCAGCGGCGCGCGCACCACGCCGACGAAATAGGCGACCATGCCGAGCGTCACCACCGCGCCGCCCGGATCGTTGGGGAACGCCGCCGCCACGAGATGCCCGATCCCCGCGCCCACCGCCAGCGACGGCGCGAAGATGCCGCCGGGCGTGCCGCTCAGCGTCGTCGCCAGCGTCGCGATCGCCTTGCCCGGCCCGAACCACAACGAACCGGCGCCGCCCTCGACGAGATGCCGGGTCGCGTCATAGCCGGTGCCCCACAGCGCCCCGCCGCTGGTGATGCCGACGACCGCGACGACCAGCCCGCAGCCGGCCGAGAACAGCACCGGCCGCGACCGCAACCGCACCAGCCAGCGATGTTTGGGCGCGCCGAACGCCAGCACGATCCGGCTGAACAGCCCGCCACTCACCCCGCCGACCACACCCGCGACCGGGCAGATCAGCAACACCGACAGAATCGGCAGCGTCTGCCGCATCGTTCCGAAATAGACGTAGTCCCCGGCGATGCCGAGGCTCACCAGCCCCGAGATCATCACCGCCGCCATCACCAGCACCGCGACGCGCTGCTCATACGCCGAGGCAAGCTCCTCGATCGCAAAGGCGACCCCCGCCAGCGGCGTGTTGAACGCCGCCGCCACGCCAGCCGCGCCGCCCGCGATCAGCACGCCCGCGGTGATCGGCACGCGCAGCAGCCGGTGGACCGCGATCATGATCGCCGCGCTGACCTGCACAGTCGGCCCCTCGCGCCCGACCGACGCGCCCGCGAACAGCATCACCACCGTCATCGCGATCTTGGCGAGCGCGGTGCGCAGCGACACCAATGGCCCCAGCGATGACCGCTCGGGCGTGCGGCTCGCCGCGATCACCTGCGGAATGCCCGATCCGCGCGCCTGCGGAACCCAGCGCATCGTCGCCCAGGTGATGCAGGCGAAGATCGCCGGGCTGACCAGCAGCGGCGCATAGGGCCAGCGCGCCACGCCTTGCGCGAACAGATGCTGCGCCCAGTCGCCCGCCTTGGCGAACAGCAGCGCCACCAGCCCGAGCAACACCGCGCCGATCCCGGTCGCGATCCGCCGCCGGAACACGCCGAGCGGCAGGTCCAGCCCATGCTTGCGCCCGCGCACCCAGCGCCCGAGGCGCTCGCGCGCTACCGATACCCACGATCGCGTCATCGCCTGCCTGTGCCAGACCACAGCGCAGCGCGCCACCCACGCGAGACGAGACTTTGCGCGATCCTTCCTGTTCTCCCGCGCAAGCGGGAGTCCAGAATCCCAGGCGCCGCCGATCGCGTCCTGTCCGGCTCTCGCTCGGCGGCGCGCGCACGTGCGGTCATAACGTAGCTGACGCCCCCGATCCCGCCCGCTACGCTTCGGCAATGCCCAATCTCTCCACGATCGTCGCCGAGATCGCCGCCGAAATGGCGGACGCGCCCGATCGCGGCGCGGTCGCCGATTACATCGCCCCGCTCGGCGCGGTCGATCCACGCAAGTTCGGCATCGCCGTCATCGACGCCGACGGCGCCTGCCACAGCGCGGGCGATGCCGAGGAAGCGTTCTCGGTGCAAAGCGTCGCCAAGGTGTTCGGCCTCACGCTCGCGCTCGGCGCGGGCGGCGATTCGGTGTGGAAGCGCGTGGGCCGCGAGCCGTCGGGCACCGCGTTCAACTCGATCGTGCAGTTGGAGACCGAACGCGGCATCCCGCGCAACCCGTTCCTCAATGCCGGCGCGATCGTCATCTCCGACATCCTGCTCGGCAACCGCCAGCCCGCCGAGGTGATCGCCGAGCTGCTGCGCTTCGTGCGCGCGCTCGCCGGCGAGGACGGCATCTTCATCGACAACCAGGTCGCCGCCGCCGAACAAGCGACCGGATACCGCAACAAGGCGCTCGCCAATTACATGCGCGCGTTCGGCAACCTCCACCATGATGTCGACCGCGTGCTCGGCGTCTATTTCCACCAATGCGCGCTGGCGATGAGCTGCCGCCAACTCGCCCTCGCCGGCCGCTATCTGATGCGCAGCGGGCGCAACCCGACCACCGGCCATTCGGTGGTCTCGCCCCAGCGCGCGCGCCGAATCAACGCGCTGATGCTGACGTGCGGCCATTACGACGGCTCGGGCGAATTCGCCTTCCGCGTCGGCCTGCCCGCCAAATCGGGCGTCGGCGGCGGCATCCTCGCGGTCGCGCCGGGTCGCGCAAGCATCGCGGTCTGGTCGCCCGGCCTCAACGATCGCGGCAATTCGCAACTCGGCACGCTCGCGCTGGAGAGGCTGGTGCAACGCACCGGCTGGTCGGTGTTCGAGGGGTGAGGCTTGGCACGAACGGGTATGATTTGATCGCTCTTTGGATCAGGGAGACGACACATGCGCGTGATGGTGATCGTGAAAGCTACCGAGGACAGCGAAAACCCGCTGCCCCCGAACCCTGAAGCGATGGCGGAGATGGGCCGGTTCAATCAGCAACTCATCGCCGCCGGCATCATGCCCCCCGACACCGGCATCGGCCTCAAACCCTCGTCGCAGGGCAAGCGCATCGCCTTCGACGGCACCGACCGCACTGTCATCGACGGTCCCTTCCCGGCCACCCGTGAACTGGTCGCCGGTTTCTGGATCTGGACGGTCAAGGACGTCGACGAAGCGGTCGCCTGGGTGAAACGCTGCCCCAACCCAATGCCCGGCCCGAGCGAAATCGAAATCCGCCCGCTCTATGAGGCCGAGGATCTGGAATAATCCGCAAAAAACCGTTCGTGCCGACGAACGGAGGCCCCGCTCAATCCATCGTCACGCGCCCGCGCCCGGCCTTGACCCCCGATCGCTTCACCTTGCCGTCCACGCGCCGCGTCTGGGAAGCCTTGGTCGGCTTGGTCGGCCGACGCTTCTTCGGCACGATCGTCGCTTCCTTGATGAGAGCGATCAGCCGCTCGCGCACGTCCTGACGGTTCTCATGCTGCGAGCGCGATCCTTCGCTGCGCAGAACCAGAACCCCCTCCCGCGTCAACCGCGATCCCGCCAGCACGGCGATCCGGTTCTTGACCGCGAGCGGCAATCCCGGCGAGTTGCCGACATCGAAGCGCAGGATCACCGCGCTGTCGGTGGTGTTGACATGCTGGCCGCCGGGGCCGCCCGACCGCGTCGTCGACTCCAGAAGCTCGCTGTCGTCGATCGAAATCGAACGCGTGATGGGGATGGCGACCATCGCGCGATGATAGCCGATCGCTACCGCTTGGAAAACGGGATCGTCACGTTCAGCCGCCGAAGCCCGCCTTGAGGAACCGTTCGGGCAGCGGCGCCTCGGCGATGATCGGCTCCTTGCCAGCACGCGGGATCGTCAGCGCGGCGGCGTGGAGCAACGTCTCGCCACCACCGCTGCCGTAGATCGGATCGCCGACCACCGGCGCGCCGAGCGCCTCGGCGGCATGGACGCGGATCTGGTGGGTGCGCCCGGTCTCGGGCGTGAACTCGACGAACGCGCGCCCGTCCTTCACCGCCAGCACGCGCCAGCCGGTGCGCGAGGCCTTGCCGGCGGGGTCGCCCTGCATCCGCCACCCGGTCTCTGCGGTGCTCACCTTGAGCAGCGGCAGATCGATCAGCCCCGATTCGCCCTCGGGCACGCCTTCGAGCACGGCGAGATAGCGCTTCTGCACCAGCCCCTGTTCGAACGCCTGCTGGAGCCGCGCGTGCGCCTTGGGGTTGCGCGACAGCAACAGGCAGCCCGACGTGTCGCGGTCGAGCCGATGCACCGGATGCGGCCAGCGTTTGAACCCGAAGGTCAGCCCATCCATATGGTTTTCAAGGGAGATCGACCCGTCGCGCGGGCGATCGACGGGCAGACCGGCGGGCTTGTCGATGACAAGCGCCTCGCCGTCGAGGAAGAGAACATGATTGGCAAGCATGAAGCCGTCTTGCCACCGCAAGCGCGCGCATGCCAGAGCGCTTCGACGATGCGACGCAACAGACTTTCCGACACGACACGACTGGCATGGGTGGCGCTCGCCGCACCCTCGCTGGCAATGGCCGCGGCTCCCGAACAATTGTCTCCCGGCGTATGGGTCACGCCCAGCGCCGATGGGCGCGTGTTCGGCCATATCCCCTACCGCGAGGCGCCGCACACCGATCTCGTCCCGGCCCCCGCCGGCTTCGCGCTCGGGCAACCCTGCTACGTCCAGCGCGACGCCGCGCCCGATCTCGCGCGGATGCTCGCGGCAGCGGCGGCGACGCCCGGCATCGGCAACCGCCTGCGCGGCGTATCGTGCTACCGCACGATCGAGCATCAGCGCGCGGTGTTCTGCAGCCATAGCGGCGCGCGCAGAGGCTGCCGCGACGCCGCCGACCGCGCCCGCGCGGTCGGCCCGCCGGGGCATAGCGAGCACGCCACCGGCTATGCGATCGACTTCGGCCTGCGCCCCACCGGCGACTGCGGCGATGTCAGCCCATGCCTCGCGCGTACCCCGGCGGGGCAATGGCTGATCGCACACGCCCCCGAATATGGCTTCGAACTGAGTTTTCCCGCCGGCAATGCGCAGGGCGTGACGTGGGAGCCGTGGCACTGGCGCTGGGTCGGCGCGTCGATCGCCACGCCCGGCGCGGCGCGCGCCCGGCTGCTGTTCGCCCGCGCCCGCCAAGAATTTCCCGCCGCCCCGCAGGTCCGCGACGTCGCCGATGGCTGGATCGGCGTGATCCGCCCGGCCACCCCGGCCCCGGCGCCGATCATGCCGCCGCCGGGTTCACCCTATTTGCAGGGCCATCCGCAAAGCTATTTCATCCAGCCGCTGCCGACGCCGCAGCCAAGGCCATCGGATCGCCGGAGCCGGCGGCGGTAAGGGCCACGTCCCTACCCCGCTCGTGCTGAGCTTGTCGAAGCACGTGTTCCGGACACGCCCTTCGACAAGCTCAGGGCGAACGGAGTTTTACGTGGATGCCGCGCGCTAAACCGCCTCGACCTCGACCTCGACCGGCCCGCGCCGCTTCTCGGTGAACCAGATCGCGATCAGCGCGAGTTCGTAGAGCAGGATCAGCGGCACCGCGAGCATCACCATCGATCCCGCGTCGGGCGGTGCCAGCACCAAAGCGATCGCGAAGCAGCCGACGATCGCGTAGCGCCGCGCGCCGGCAAGTTGCTTGCGCGTGACAATGCCTGCGCGCTCCAGCAGCATCAGCACCACCGGCAGCAGGAAGGCGATGCCGAACGCGAACAGGAACTGCATCACGAAATCGAGATATTTGTCGACCGCCGGCAGCGCGGTCTGCTCGATCCCGCCGACATTGCCCTGATAGCTCAGCAGGAAGTGCAACGCCGCCGGCACCGCCGCGAAATAGGCCATCGCCGCGCCGGTCGCGAACAGGAACGGCGTCGCGATCAGGAACGGCAGCAGCGCGCGCTTTTCCTTGCGATACAGGCCCGGTGACACAAATCGCCACAGCTGATTGGCGATCACCGGGAACGAGACCATCAGCCCGGCGAACAGCCCGACCTTGAGCTGGACGAAGAACGCTTCGAACAGCCCGGTATAATAAATCCGCTTCTGGCCCGCGCGGATCAGCGGCTGGACCAGCCAGCCGAAGATCGGTTCGGCGAAATACAGGCACACCGCGAAAGCCACCGCCAGCGCGCCGAGGCTGTAGAGCAGCCGCCGCCGCAACTCGACGATATGATCCAGCAGCGGCGCGCGCGACGCGTCGAGTTCATCAACAGGCGCGTTCACGACGCCGCCTTGTCCAGGTTCACCGGCGCCGGCGCGTCGGACGCGACGATCGTGGGATGCTCGACATAGATGGGCGGACCGTCCTCGCTATAATGCTGCTCCGAGTCTGGCAGCGCCGGCATCGCCGGTTGCGCGTCGATCGCGTCCAGCGGCGGCGCTTCCAGCGCGGGCGTGGGCGGATGCTCGCGCATGATCCGCTCGTTCTCCGCCGCCCATTTCTTTTCCATTTCGTGCAGTTCGGCCTCGCGCACCATCGTGTCGAAGCCGCTGCGGAATTGCTGCGCGACCCCGCGCATGCGGCCGACCCAATAGCCGGCCACCCGCATCGCCTTGGGCAGATCCTTCGGCGGAATCACAACGATCGCGACCGTCGCCAGGACGACCAACTCCATCGGCTGGAAATCGAACATTCTAAGGCGAAACCTTCTTCGTAAAACGCCTTAGCGGTCCTCGCGAACCTTCTCGCCGTGCGCGTCGAAGGCGGGTTCCGCCGCCGGCTTGGCTTCGATCCGGCTCGGCGAGCGCGGCTCGTCTTCCTCGGCCATGCCCTTCTTGAACGATTTGATGCCCTTGGCGACATCGCCCATCATGCTCGAGAACCGGCCACCGCCCAGCACGAGGATGGCGAGCACGCCGAAAATGAGCCAGTGAATTGGACTACCGAAACCCATCATGTTTCTCCTAGGTATGGTTTCTATCTAGTCCTCTTCTGAAGGATTTGCCACCTCGTTCGTGTCGGCGCCCGCATCGGGCACCATCTCCAGCGTCAGATCGGCCGGATCGAGCAATCCGGCCGCGCGCAAATCCTCCAGCCCCGGCAGATCGCGGCGGCTGGCGAGGCCGAAATGGGCGAGAAACTCGGGCGTCGTCGCATAGAGCAGCGGGCGCCCCGGCACCTCGCGCCGCCCCGCCGGGCGCACCCAGCCCGCCTCCATCAGCACGTCGATCGTGCCCTTAGAAATCTGCACGCCGCGAATCGCCTCGATCTCGGCGCGCGTCGCGGGTTCGTGATAGGCGATGATCGCCAGCGTCTCGATGCCGGCGCGGCTGAGCTTGCGCGGCTCCTCGCGGTCGCGCCGCAGCAGATGCGCCATGTCGGCGGCGGTCTGGAAATGCCAGCGCTCGCCACGCCGCACCAGTTCGATGCCGCGCCCGGCATAGTCCCTGACGAGCGTATCGAGGGCGCCGCGCACGTTCGCGCTCTCGCCGACATGCGCGCGGATCGCGTCGATCGTCAGCGGTTCGGTCGCGGCGAACACGATCGCCTCGACCGCGCGCTTCAGGTCGTCCGGCCGGGACTCGGGGAAGCCCGTCATTGCGGCGCCCGCAGATAGAGCGGCGCGAATGGAGATTTCTGCTGCAACTCGACCCGCCCCTGCCGCGCCAGTTCGAGCGCCGCGAGGAACGACGATGCGAGCGCCGACTTGCGGAACACGCCCGTAGCGCTCTCGGGCAGGAAGCTTTCGATCACCGCCCAGTCGACCGCGCTCCCGACCAGCCGCGCGACACGCTCCAGCGCCGCCTCCAGCGTCATCACCGGGCGGTTGGCGACGATGTGCATCACCGGCCGGGTCCGCGCGCTGATCCGGCCATATGCGGCGATCAGGTCGAAAATCTCCGCCTGCCACAGCGCCTTGCGGACGGTACGCAAGCCCTCGGGGGCACCGCGCGGGAACACGTCGCGCCCCACCCGGTCGCGCGCCATCAGCCGCGCGCCCGCCTCGCGCATCGCGTTCAAGCGTTCGAGCCGCAATTGCAGCCGCAGCGCGAGTTCCTCGGGGCTCGGCTCGATCTCGGGGTCGCGCGGCAGCAGCAATCCCGATTTGAGATACGCCAGCCACGCCGCCATCACCAGATAATCGGCGGCGAGTTCGAGCTTGATCTCCCCCGCCGCCGCGATGAACGCGAGATACTGATCGACCAGCGCGAGAATCGAAATCTCGCGCAGATCGACCTTCTGGTTGCGCGCCAGCGCGAGCAGCAGGTCGAGCGGCCCTTCCCAGCCATCGAGATCGAGCGTGAGCGTTTCGGGTTCGGTCATCGCGCGCGCTCACCCCCGAGCCGACCGGTCACCCGACCAACGTCCGTCACCCCAGCGAAAGCTGGGGTCTTTGCGGGGAGGGCGCGCGCCGTCACCGGGAGACCCCAGCGTGCGCTGGGGTGACGGAATGGTCCCGCTCGGGAAAGATCACACCAGCGCCAGCAGCGCGTCGCGCTTCGCGACCAGATCCGCGAACGCCACGCCGCTGCGCTTGCCCGCGACCGATGCCATCGCCCGCTCCAGCCGCGCCCGCGACACTTCCGACATCTCGCCCAGCCGCCCGACGATCTCGACCATCTCGTCCATCCGCCCCCAGCAATCGAGCACCACGTCGCACCCGGCCGCGATCGCCCCCGCGGCCTTCTCGCCCGCCGTCCCCGAGAGCGCCTTCATGTCGATATCGTCGGTCATCAACAGCCCGTCGAACCCGATCCGGCCGCGAATGATCTGCTCGATCACCACCGTCGACAGCGTCGCCGGGCGCGCGGCGTCCCACGCGTCGAACACGATATGCGTCGTCATCCCCATCGGCGCGCCCGCGAGCCGGCGGAACGGCTCGAGATCGACCTCCAGCGCGGCGTCATCGGCGGTCACGCGCGGCAGTTCGAGATGGCTGTCGACCAACGCCCGGCCATGCCCCGGCATATGCTTGACCACCCCCACCACGCCAGCGCGCGCCAACCCGTCGAGAATCGCCCGCCCCAGCGCCGCCACGCGCATCGGCTCATGCCCGAGCGCGCGGATGCTGATGATCTCGGCGGTATCGGGCTGCGCGACGTCGAGCAGCGGCCAGCAATCGACGGTGACGCCGACCTCGGCGAGCATCGCGCCGGTAGCCTCGGCATGCGCGCGCGCCGCCTCGATCGCCGAGATCGGCGCGACATCGTACAGCGCGTCGAACGCCGGCCCGGCCGGAAACGCCGGCCACTCCGGCGGCCCCATCCGCGCGACCCGCCCGCCCTCCTGGTCGATCAGGATCGGCAGATCGTCGCGCCCGGTCAGCGCACGCAGATCATCGGTCAGCGCCCGCACCTGCGCGCGGCTCTCGATGTTGCGGCGGAACAGGATGAAGCCGACCGGCTGGCTCTCAGCGAAGAACCGGCGCTCGTCGGCGGTAACGGTAAGGCCGGACAGGCCGAAGATGACAGGCTTCATCAGCGCGGCATATCAGCGGTGCGCGTTGAGACCAACCCGGCCCGAAACCAAATACCCGTTCGTGCTGAGCGTGTCGAAGCACGTGCCCCAAGCGCTGCGCTGCTTGGCACGCCCTTCGACACGCTCAGGGCGAACGGTGTGGGCGTTATGCCCGATCCCTCAGCTCAATCCCGCGCGACGAAACACGCTTCGCCGGCGACCTTGAGCTTGCCGCACAATTCGCTCGCCTGGCTCGCGCTGCCCGCGTTGACGCGCAGCCGGTAGGCGGTCTGTCCGTTGACCTCCGCCGCCTGCACCGATTTGCCGAGCGGCGCGAGATACGGAATCCGCCCCGACAACTTCGCCCACGCCGCATTCGCCGCCGCTTCGGACGGGAACGCGCCGAGCTGAACGAGCGCGCCGCCCGCCGTGCCGTGCGCGACCGGCGGGGTCGCCGTCTTCGCTTCCAGCTTGCCGTGCGACGGCGGCAGCGCCACCACCGCCTTGCTCGCGCCGGCGCCTTCCTTGACGGCAGGGGCAGCCCGCTTGCCGACGATCGGCGCCTCGGGCATCGCTTTCACGTTGATCGAGGCGTTGCCGCTGCCGGCACCATTGCTCGTCGCGATCGCGCTGTCGCCCTCGCCTTCGACCTTGAGCCCGCCCGGCTCGTCGGGCTTGACCTTATAGTCGCCTTCCTGCGCGGCGATCAGCGCGCCGTTGCCGCCGGTGTCGCGCGCGCTGCGCAGCAACTGATAGCCCAGGATCGCCGCCGCGATCACCGCGAGCAGAGCCGCCACGACCAGCACGATGTGCAGCGCCGACGGCCCCTTGTTGTCATAATCTTCGGCGGTCTCGAGCCACGGCAGCCGATCCCCGTCGTCCGCATCGATCTTGCCGAAGGCCATCAGTTCATCTCCTCGACCGCCACGACACCCATGATGCCGAGGCCGTTGCGAATGATCTGCCCTATCGCATCGGCCAGGAAAAGCCGAGCGCAGGTGATCGCGGGATTATCGGCGATCAGGAAGCGCCGGTCTACCCGGTCGTTGCCGACATTCCACTGCGCATGCAAAGATGCCGCCAAGTCATAGAGATAGAACGCGATTCTATGCGGTTCGCGCGCGGTGGCCGCCGTCTCGACGATACGCGGGAACTGCGCGGCGAGCTTCACCAGCGCGAGGTCTTCCGTATCAAGCTGGGACAAATCGACCCCCTCGCACACGATATTCGCCTCGGCCGCGCGCCGGTGCAGCGAGGCGATGCGCGCGTGCGCGTACTGGACGTAGAACACCGGATTGTCCTTCGACGCCTCGACCACCTTGGCGAAGTCGAAATCCATCTGCGCATCGGCCTTGCGAGTCAGCATCGTGAAGCGCACCACGTCCTTGCCGACTTCGCGCACGACATCGGCCAGCGTCACGAAATTGCCCGAGCGCTTGGACATTTTCACCGGCTCGCCCGCGCGCAGCAGCCGCACCATCTGGACGAGCTTGACGTCGAAGCGGGTCTTGCCCCCGGTCAGCGCCTGCACCGCCGCGGTGATGCGCTTGACCGTACCGGCATGGTCGGCGCCCCAGACGTCGATCAGCGCGTCGGCGGATTGCGCCTTCTGGTAATGATAGGCGAGATCGGCGCCGAAATAGGTCCACTGCCCGTTCGACTTGCGGATCGGCCGGTCCTGATCGTCGCCGAATTGGGTCGATCGGAACAGCGGCAGCACCACCGGCTCCCAGTCTTCGAGTTCCTGGCCCTTGGGCGCTTCGAGCACGCCGTCATAGATCAGCCCGCGCGCGCGCAATTCGGCCTCGGCGGCCTCGGGCTTGCCCGCCGCCTGCAATTCGGCTTCCGACGAGAACAGATCGTGGTGGATGCCGAGCAACGCGAGATCGGCGCGGATCATCACCAGCATCGCCGCCACCGCCGCCTTGCGGAACAGCACCAGCCAGTCGCTCTCGGGCGCGTCGACGAAGCGGTCGCCATATTCGGCCGCCAGCGCCTGCCCGACCGGCACCAGATACTCGCCCGGATACAGCCCCTCGGGGATCGCGCCGATATCCGCACCGAGCGCCTCGCGGTAGCGCAGATGCGCCGAGCGCGCGAGCGTATCGACCTGCCCGCCCGCATCGTTCACATAATATTCGCGGATCACCTTATGCCCGGCGAACTCCAGCAACGCGGCAAGCGCATCGCCCACCACCGCGCCGCGGCAATGCCCCATGTGCATCGGACCCGTAGGGTTTGCCGAGACATATTCAACGTTGACGGTCACGCCGCGCCCGATCGTCGCGCGGCCGTAATCGGCGCCGGCATCACGGATCGCCGACAGTTCGGCGCGCCAGCTATCGTCATTGAGCTTCATGTTGATAAAGCCCGGCCCTGCGATCGACACGTCCTCGACCTCGTCGAGAAGCCGCAGCTCGGCCGCGATCTTTTCCGCCAGCGCGCGCGGGTTGGTGCCCGCCGGCTTCGCCAGCACCATCGCCGCGTTGGTGGCGAGATCGCCGTGGCTGGCATCGCGCGGCGGCTCGACCGTCACGGGCGCGCGGTTGAGCCCGCCGGGCACGTCACCGGCGGCAACGAGCGTATCGAGCGCCGCATCGAGATGCGCGGCGAAACGGGCGTAAAGGGTCATGTGGGTTCCGGTCGTATCAAGCGAGCGCGCGCCTTAGCGCAGAGGCGGGCGCGGTTCAAACGGCGCGCCACCTGTTCGACAACAGCGGCGTTTCAGGCCGTCCGCTTTAATCGTGTTTTCCCGCGAACGCGGGAATCCAGAGCCAAGCAAACAACGACTTCCGGCTCTTGCCACTCTGGACTCCCGCGTTCGCGGGAGAACACGATAGCGGCTCAACGGTCACGCAAGCCCGTCGATCCACCCCGGCAGCTCGGTCAGCGCCTCCAGCCGCCGGAAGCGCGGATGCGCCTCCGGGGTGTCGCCCGCCTCATGATGCCACGCATCCGGCTGCGGGATATACGCCGCCCACGCCCCGGCCCCGAGCGCAGGCAGCACGTCCGATCGCATCGAATCGCCCGCCATCACCGCGCGTTCGGGCGCCACCCCGAAGCGGCCAAACAGCCGTTCGAAGGTCGCGACCGATTTGTCGCTGACGATCTCGATCGCGCTGAACAGTTCGCCCACCCCCGATGCGGCGATCTTGGTTTCCTGGTGGAGCAGGTCGCCCTTCGTCACCAGCACCAGCCGGCCGCGACCGGCGAGCGCGGTCAGCGTCTCGGCGGTGCCGGGCAGCAGTTCGACCGGATGCGCGAGCAGATCACGCCCGACCGCGAGGATGTCCGCCACCGCGCGCCCCGCCGCCGCATCGCCGAGCAGGTCGACCGCGGTCTCGATCATCGACAAGGTGAAGCTCTTCGCGCCATAGCCATAATGCGCGAGGTTGACCGCCTCGACCGCGTGCAGCCGCTCGCAGGCGATGCCCGCCTCGACGAACGGCGCGAGGATCTGCGCGAACGCGGCTTCGGCGCCGTTGAAGTGGCGCATATTGTGCCACAGGGTATCGTCGGCATCGAGGCAGATGAGGTCGATCGTCATGCCCGCGTTTTTACGGCGCGGCATCGTCTCACGCCAGCCCCGTCACCGCCTTGCCGCCGCGCGCGCCCGGGAACAGCGCAGCCATCGCCCGCCCGCCGGAAATCCCGAAATGCGCCGCCGTCGCCCCCGCGATGAAACCATCCAGCGCGGTCGTCGCGCGCAGGTCGCGGTTCTCGTACAACGCCGCCGGAGCCAGCCCCGGCCAGTCGGCGATCACCCGCCCGCCCTTCACCGCGCCGCCGAGCAGCATCGCGCACGCGCCCGTGCCGTGATCGGTGCCGCCGGTGCCGTTGACCGCGACGGTGCGACCGAATTCGGTCGCGACCAGCACCATCGTATCGGCCCACACCGGACCCAGCCCGGTCTGGAGCCCGCCGATCATCCCGTCGAGGCCCTTCAACTGCGTCGCCAGCCGGCCGCGCTGGCCGGCGTGCGTGTCCCAGCCGCCGGTCTCGATCATCGCGATCCGCGCGCCATCGGCCGGCGCGAGCAGCTTGGCGGCGAGCGCGCCGGTCGCGGCGGCGGTCTTGCCGTTGTCGGCGGCGAGGTCGCCGGTCAGGTTGCGGGTCGCCAGCGCCTCGCTCCACAGCCCATGCAACTGGCTGTCGCCGGCATAGAGCATCGACACGCGCTGCATCAGATCGTCGGAGGCCTGCGGCAACGCCGACGGCGCGTAGGACGACACCTCATGCGGCCCGCGCAGCGCCATCGGCACCGCCGTCGCGATCGCGATCGCCTTCGCTTCGCCCGGCGAGAGCAGCCCGAGCATCCGGTTGAGCCAGCCGTCCTTGACCTGATACGCGCTCGCGCCGCCGGTCTCGAGCACGTTCTGCCCGTCGAAATGCGATCGGTCGCGATACGGCGAGGCGACGGCATGCGCGAACAGCGCCTGCTTTTGCCCGTACAACGCGTTCACCGTCGTCAACGCCGGGTGCAGCGCGAAGGTCGCGTCGAGCTTGGGCGCGCTCGCGAAATCCTCCGCGAACGCGCCGCGCGCGCCCGCGAACGCCGGATCGCCGACCGGGGCGACGATATGTAGCCCGTCCGCCGCGCCGCGCTGGATGATGAAGATGAAGCGGCGGTCGGTCGCCGCCTTGGCGAACGCCATGCGCGGCGCGAACGCCCCGGCGAGGCCGAGCACGCCAGTGCCGATGAAAGTGCGACGATCGAGCATGTCCTATCTCCGCTGGAATTCAGGGGCGACGAGCAGCAGCGCGAGCGCCTGCCCCTGGCTTTCGGCGCGTGCCAGCGCCTGCGTGGTGGCGGGGCTGACCGCGCCGGGGAACAGCTTGGGCGCCAGCGCGCGTGCGTCAATCGTGGTCGGCGCCCGTTGCGCGAAGCGCTCCGCCGCCTCGACCCGGCGCATCACCGCGTCCGATCCGGCCCAGCTCCCGGCGATATCGTCATAGCCGACCGGCTGGCCCGGCTTCCACACCGGCTGGCCGAGCTGGGTCATCAGCCCCGTCACCGCCTGCGCGTCAGCCGTCTTCTGCCCCAGCGCGCGCATCGCGCCGATCGACCATTCCCACGGGGTGCGGAACTTCACCGGCGTCTCGACCCACGCCTCGGGCGAGTCGATGATCGCGCGGTACACGGTCGGCAAGTCGCCGTGCGATTGCAGATACGCCGCCTGCAATCGTGCGACCATCGCCGGCGGCGGCGTGTCGCCCGCGAAATGCCGCGCCAGCTTGGTGGCGAGATGAGTCGCGGTGGCCGGATTGAGCGCGACATCGTTGAGCACCGCCTGCGCCTGCGCGACCCCGCCCGCCGGATAGACTTTGCCCATGATATTGCGGTCGCCGGGCTGGTGCATCGCGTCGGCGAACAGGAAGTCGCCGGGCAGGCCATCGGTGCCAGCCTGCTTCGCGCCGGGCGCGCGGCCGATCCCCGACACCGTCCAGCCGGTCATCGCGCGGGCGAACTCGGTGACGTCGGCCTGCGTATAGCCGCTGCGCACGCCGAGCGTGTGCAGTTCGAGAATTTCGCGCGCGAGATTCTCGTTGAGGCCGACCTTGCCGCCGCGCTTCTGGCCGATCGCGCTGTCCGGGCCGATCGACACCGCCTGATCGAGATACAGCAGCATCGCCGGATGCCGCTCGACCGCACCGAGCATGTCGCCGAACGTGCCCAGCACATGCGGCCGGATCGCCTCGAATTCGAGCGTGCCGGCAAGCCCGGTCAGTTCGAGCTTGTCGGCGGAGACCGCGAAATGGTTCGACCAGAAATACACCAGCCGCTCGACGAACGGCGTGTCGGTAACGAGCGCGGTCTGCGCGCGCGCGCCGATCGCGCCGGCATAATCCTGCCGCCCGGCCCGCCTTGCGAACTGCGCCGCCTCGCGCATCGCGTCGGTGCGCGGCGGCAACGCGCCGGGTGAGGCCGCCTTGGCCTGCTCGCGCAGCATCCGCTGGTCGCGGAAATAGGCGGCGAGTTCGGCAGACACGCCCGCGCTGGTCGGCGCGGCGAGGATCGCGTCCGGCTTGGGATCATATTTGGCGAACTGTGCGGTCAGCCACGCCTTGGGATCGGGCGGGACCGGCTGGTCCGGGCGATTGCCCAGACCGAAACGATTCAAGGCGATACTTGCGGGGCTCATCGGCCATGTCTCCTGCGCCCCCGGTCACAGCTACATAGGCCGGATTTGTCGCAAAATCATGTCGCCCCCGCGATCTGGCGTTCGTTTCGTGCAACTGGTCGCGCAATCTTTGCGATTGGCGGTTTTGCTGCACCGCAATATCAGGTGTTTCGACAACGAGAAAATACAGGATGCTGATCTGGCTTTCGAACCCAACCGAAAGGAAAGATCATGACCAAGACCCTCCTCCTCGCCGCTTCGCTTTTCGCGGCCGTTTCCACCCCCGCTCTGGCCGACACCGCGCCGCAGCACACCTTCACGCGTGATGGCGACACCTATGTCTACACGACCAAGCAGGTTGCCAATCGCACGATCATCTCGGGCCGCGTGCTCAACACCGGCGACACGTTCGAACTCGCCGTCCGTGGCAACCGCGTGACCGGCTTCACCGGCCGCCGCGAAGTCGCCTTCAACGTGCCCGCAGCATCGGCCCGCGCCGTCGCTTCGACCGCCAACTGATCGCATCCATCCAAACGAAAACGCCGCCGCGCGGAAGCCCCGCACGGCGGCGTTTTTGTGTCCGGTCTCAATGAGATCGCGAACTCTCAACCCGTTCGTGCTGAAGATGATAGCGCCCCTCCGCCCATAACGAGCGGAGGGGATATCCAATCAGCCGAACAGCTTGGCAGCCGTCTCGGCGATCCGCTTGCCCTGATAGCGCGCGCCGTCGAGATCGACGCTGCTCGGCTGGCGGCTGCCGTCGCCATCGGCGAGCGTGCTCGCGCCATAAGGCGTGCCGCCATGCACTTCCTTCACGCCGACCATGCCCTGGAAACCATAGTCCAGCCCGACGATCGTCATGCCGTGATGCAGCAGGTTGGTGATGATCGAGAACAACGTGGTCTCCTGCCCGCCATGCTGGCTCGCGGTCGAGGTGAACGCGCCGCCGACCTTGCCGATCAGCTTGCCGGTGAACCACAGCCCGCCGGTGGTGTCCCAGAAGCTCGCCATCTGGCTCGGCATGCGGCCGAAGCGCGTCGGCGCGCCGACGATGATCGCATCATAATTGGCGAGCGCGTCAGGGCTCTCGATGACGGGATGCGCGGTATCGGTCTTGAAGTGCGCCGCTTCGATCACCGCCTGCGGCGCGGTCTCGGCGACGCGGCGGATATCGACCTCGGCACCGGCCGAGCGCGCGCCTTCGGCGACGGCATCGGCCATCGTCTCGATGTGGCCGTAGGACGAGTAATAGAGCACGAGAACTTTAGCCATGTGCAGATCCTTCTTCTTGGCTCCCCTCCCGTATGCGGGAGGGGTTGGGGGAGGGCATGTCCTGAAACGCTACGGGGGTGAGGTTGGACACGCCCTCCCCCGCTCCTCCCGCATGCGGGAGGGGAGAAACTTACTCCGAATCGACCAGCACCAGCTCGGCATCCTCGATCGCGGTGATCGCGACCGTCTCGCCGCCGCCGATCGCGATGCCGTCGCGCGCGCCGTAGCGCACGCCAGCGATCTCGACCGCGCCGGTCGCCGGCACCAGATAGGCATGCCGCCCCGCGCCGACCACGTGGGTGATCGTCTCGCCCGCCTGAAGCGTGGCGGCGAGCAGCCGCGCGTCGGCGCGGATCGGCAGCGCGCCCGCATCCTCGGCGAAGCCGCTGGCGAGCGTGACGAACTGGCCGCTGCGATCCCCTTTCGGGAACGGCTTGGCGCCCCAGCTCGGCGATCCGCCCTTGCGGGTCGGTTCGATCCAGATCTGGAAGAGCGTCGCCTTCTCCGTCTCCAGATTATATTCAGCGTGGCGAACGCCGGTGCCGGCACTCATTACCTGAACGTCGCCAGCACCCGTGCGGCCCTGATTGCCCATCGAATCCTGATGCGTGATCGCGCCGGTGCGGACATAGGTGATGATCTCCATGTCGCGGTGCGGATGCGGCGGGAAGCCGCTGCCGCCGGCGATCTCGTCATCGTTCCACACGCGGATCGCACCCCATCCCATCCGGGCGGGATCGTAATACTCGGCAAAGGAAAAATGGTGGCGCGCGTTGAGCCAGCCGTGATCGGCATGGCCCAGGCTCTCGAACGATCGTTTCTCGATCATGGCGTTGCTCCCGAAGGACTGAATATGACGCCAAGATAAGCGTTCTCATTGCAACGTAAATGGAAACACTGGAAACCGATCGTTTCCAACGATAAGCATTCCTCCCCTCCCTGGAAGGGAGGGGTCGGGGGTGGGTCGGCTCGTGGCGGACCTAACCTATCCTCGCAGACCAACCCACCCCCAGCCCCTCCCTTCCAGGGAGGGGAGTGAAGAAGGGACATACATGCGCCTGCCCGATCTCGAAGCCTGGGCGATCTTCGCGAGCGTGGTCGAGCATCGCTCGTTCAGCGCCGCCGCCGATGCCATCGGCACCTCCAAGGCGACCATCTCCAAGGCGATCAGCCGGCTGGAGGCGCGGCTCGGCCAGTCGCTGTTCCACCGCACCTCGCGCCGCCTCACCCTCACCGAAAGCGGCACCGCGCTCGCCGAGCACGCCCGCCGCATCCTCGCCGATGCGCAGGCCGCCGAGGAGGCCGCGCACGACGCCGCCACCGCCCCCGCCGGGCTGATCCGCATGACCGCGCCGACCACGCTCGGCATGGTCCAGCTCGCGCCGATGCTCGCCGATTTCCTGCACGACCATCCCGGCATCGAGATCGACCTCCAGCTCTCCGACACCAAGGTCGATATCGTCGCGGAGGGGATCGACGTCGCGCTGCGCATCGCCAACCTGCCCGATTCATCGTTGCGCGCGCGCCGGCTCGGCCCGATCCGCACCTTCGTCGTCGCCGCCCCCGCCTACCTCGACCGGCGCGGCCGCCCGACTCACCCCGCGCAGCTCGGCGAACATGCCTGCTTCGCCTATACCAACGTCTCCGGCCCGTGGCGCTTCACCAACGCGCATGGCGAGGAAGCGGCGCTGCGCCCGAGCGGCCCGATGCGATCGAACAGCGGCGACGCGATGCTCCCCGCCTTGCGCGCCGGGCTCGGCATCGCGCTGCTCCCCGATTTCATCGTCGGCGAGGATGTCGCGCGCGGCACGCTGGAAGTGATCCTCTCCGACTGGTCCGTCCCGGCGATCGCGCTCCACCTGATGACCCCGCCCAGCAACCTGCGCCCGGCGCGCGTCGAGACGCTGATCGCGTTCCTTACGGAGCGGTTCCGCGGCCTCTGCGTTACCCCGGCACCATGAACCGCCTCCGCCCCGACGCAGACGACACGCGGTTCATCCGCCGGGTCATGCTCCTCATCCTGATCGTCGCGGTCGTCGCGGCGTTGTGGAAAGCGGGCGACCTGCTCATCCTCGCGTTCGGCTCGATCCTCGGCGCGATCGTGATCCACGCCTTCGCCGATCTCTACGCCGAGCGGCTGCGCCTCCCGCGCCGCCCCGCGCTCGGCCTCGCCATCGCGACGATCCTCGCCGCGATCGGCTTCCTCGTCTGGCTGTTCGGCATCCAGTTCGGCGCGCAGATCAACGCTTTGGTGCTGCGGCTGCCCTCGCTGCTCGATCAGCTCGGCGCATGGGCCTCGCAAAGCCCGGTCGGCGCCAAGATCGTCGATGCGGTACAGGCCGCCTTCGCCGGCTCACGCGTCGCGCGTGACATCGGCGGGCTGGTGACGGGCGGCGGCGAGCTCATCCTCAACTGCCTGCTGCTGCTGGTCGGCGCGATGTTCTTCGCCGCCGACCCCGGCATCTACAAACGCGGCGCGCTGCTGCTGATCCCGCGCAGCATTCGCCCCGCCATCGCCGACGCGATCGACGATGTCGGGATCAACCTGCGGCTGTGGCTGCGCGCCGAACTGATCCTGATGACGACGATGGGGCTGCTCGTCGCCTTCGGGCTGTGGCTGTCGGGCGTGCCGTCCTGGGCGGCGCTCGGGCTGCTCGCCGGGCTTAGCGAGTTCGTTCCCTATATCGGCCCCACCGCGGCGATGCTGCCCGCGCTCGGGCTGGGCGCGACCGCCGGCACCGGCCCGCTGGTCGGCACGCTCGTCACCTATGCCGCCGTCCGCCTCGTCCAGACCAATTTCCTCACCCCCTGGGTGCAGAGCCACGTCATCGCCATCCCGCCGGCGATCACGGTGTTCGCGATCATCGGCATCGGCACGGTGTTCGGCCTGTTCGGGCTGTTCTTCTCCGCCGCCTTGCTGGTGGTGATCTTCACGCTCGTGCGCACCCTGTATCTGCGCGAGATGCTCGGCGAGGATATCGACTCACCCGCGGCTTGACCCGCGCGACTCGTGGAGTCAGGCCGGTTAGCGCAAAATTAACCTTTTGCGTTCACATATGTTGAGGTTACTGTAACCGTCTGAGTGCACCGCGCCGAAGGGGGCGATCGGGCCGCGAAGCGACAGGGGAACTGCCAGATGCGCGTGCTACTGATTGAAGACGAGCCGACCACCGCCAAGGCGGTCGACCTGATGCTCTCGGCCGAAGGTTTCAACGTCTACACCACCGATCTGGGTGAAGAAGGCGTCGATCTGGCCAAGCTCTATGATTACGACATCATCCTGCTCGATCTCAACCTGCCCGACATGAACGGGTATGATGTGCTCAAGAAGGTCCGCGCCGCCCGCATCCAGACGCCGGTGCTCATCCTCAGCGGCATCAACGAGATGGATTCGAAGGTGCGCGGCTTCGGCTTCGGCGCCGACGATTACGTCACCAAGCCCTTCCACCGCGAGGAACTCACCGCCCGCATCCATGCCGTCGTGCGCCGCTCGAAGGGCCACAGCCAGTCGGTGATCCGCACCGGCAAGCTCGCGGTCAACCTCGACGCCAAGACGGTCGAGGTCGACGGCAGCCGAGTCCACCTGACCGGCAAGGAATATGCGATGCTCGAGCTGCTCTCGCTGCGCAAGGGCACCACGCTCACCAAGGAAATGTTCCTCAACCACCTCTACGGCGGCATGGACGAGCCCGAGCTGAAGATCATCGACGTCTTCATCTGCAAGCTCCGCAAGAAGCTCAGCCTCGCTTGCGGCGGCGACAATTACATCGAAACCGTCTGGGGCCGCGGCTACGTGCTGCGCGAAACCGACGACGTCGCGGCAACCGCCGTCGCCTGACCGGGTTCGTTCGCGAGATGGCGACCGCAAGGCGGCCGCGATGCCGGGGGGCGTCGCGGCCGCTTTTGGGTTCGGGGGGGTGGTGGATGGCGTCGGCGTCGCCGCGATGGTATATACATCGTCATCACCAGCCGCGAGGATGTATGTCGAAAGCCGCCGTCTTCACCATGAAGCTCGAACCCGATCTTCGCGCCGAATTCATGGCCGCCGCCGAAGCCAGCCACCGCCCGGCATCGCAGGTGGTACGCGAATTGATGCGCGAGTTCGTCCAGCGCCAGCAGGCGCAAAGCGACCACAGCGCCGTCCTGCACCGCAAGGTCGAGGCCGCGCGTGCCTCCGCCCAAAACGGACAGGGCCGCTCCAACGAAGCGGTGGAAGCCGATTTCGCCGCGCGCCGCGCCGGGCTACCTGACAGCGCGTGAAGGTCCGATGGACGCCGGAAGCCGATCGGGACCGCACGGCGATCTGGGACTATCTGGCGGCGCGCGATCCCAATGCGGCGTTGCGGATCGATCAGCTTTTCAGCGACGCGGTTGTCGGGGTGGCCGACTTCCCCTGCTCGGCCACGAAGGAGAAGTCCCCGGCACGCGCGAACTGACCCCGCATCACAGCTACCGGCTGGTCTGTGAAGTGGTGGGCGATACTGTCTGGGTTCTCGTCGTGATCCATACCGCCCGCCA
The DNA here is from genome assembly GCF_001717955.1 of Sphingomonas panacis. Taxonomy (NCBI): domain Bacteria; kingdom Pseudomonadati; phylum Pseudomonadota; class Alphaproteobacteria; order Sphingomonadales; family Sphingomonadaceae; genus Sphingomonas; species Sphingomonas panacis. Next base: position 2,705,987 of record NZ_CP014168.1, on the reverse strand, counting down.
ATGGCCTCCGGGGTGACCGTCTCGGCGTCAAGCGGCAGAGAAACGGTTGCGCGGTTCATCAAGGTGGCCGGGTCTGGTGGTTAGGCGACAGGCAGCTATTCGGCAGAACCTATGGAAAACTGGTCACTGCTGAGGCAGACTGTTCCCATGGGCACGCTGACTTTCCTTCGATTGAACTCGGACTGGAATGCCGATCCGAACGATCCTGATCCGAAAGTGGTATCGGAAGGGGCGACGCTGCGCGTGGCCTTCTACCTCAACTCCTTCGCCTATAAGGCTGCTGACGGCGAAATCGGCATTTTATCGTTTCCCGGATGCAGCCGGTGGCGGTGGGACAGCACCAATGATCATGGATGGTATTCGGGCGAAGGGCGTTTCGCGAAGGAGGCTCCGGCTTGGGGACAGTTTTACGAGCTTGTCGGTGACGAAACCGCACTAAACGAAATAGAATGGCAGGTGATTGCGCCGACAACGAGAGTGCGAGACACTTCTTGTTCTACTTTCGCGATGAGGCGATCGAGTGCGTTGCGGCAGATTGGTCGATCGAGCGGCAGCCAGCACCCTCGACGTCGGCAGCTACCGGTGTTTCGGCTTCTCGCTCCTAACGGCAACAAGTAGGCAGGAGGTGCCGATACGACGTTCCTCGCAAGGGATGATGTTTCGGAATGGCCGCGTCCGGTGGAAAGCAGAAGAGCGGCATTCGACCGCCTGTTGGCCAAGTGTTCGGTGTTGCATTAGGGCAAGCACGGCGATGCCGAGCGGGACGGTGAATATGGAGTTCATTTTCGAGATTGCACTCCAATTTCTGGGTGAAATACTGCTTCAGGTCATTTTTGAATTTTTAGCAGAAACTGGCGTTCATAGCCTTGCCGATACACTGAAGAGACCAAAGAACGCGGTGTTATCCACGATTGGCTTTATTCTATGGGGCGCGATGGCGGGCGGGATCAGCCTGTTTATCCTGCCACACTCACCAATTTCTAATCCTCTCCTCCGCAAGTGCAATGTGCTCGTAACTCCTCTGGTAGCTGGCATTTTCATGATGATGATCGGACGACAGAGAGATAAAAGAGGGCAAACGTTGGTCAGGCTAGACCGATTTAGCTACGCATTTGCATTCGCCTTTGCCATGGCGATTGTCCGCTACTGTTGGACAAAATGACTGTGCTTCGTGCTGATGCGAATGTCCGTAACTGGGGGTGTATCGACTTATCCTGCGGCTACCGGTAGGTCACCCCCCGCACCCCCATCACCCACCACGCGCCCGATCCACCCGCTGATCTTCCCCACCACCGCATCCTCGATCCCGTAATAGCCATGCGGCGTCAGCGAGCCGCAGTCCTTGTCCGATCGCGTCACCCCGCCCGCCACCATCAGCACGCGCACGTCGCGGCTCGCCGTCATCGCGGCGGCGATCTTCGGCGCGGCTCCCGGCGGCGCGACGTTGCAGCGGTCGTCGCGGTTGGCGACGATCAGCGCCGGCACGCGCACCCGCTCCGGGCTGGCGTCGAACACCGTCTCGCCGCTCCCGCCCATCACCGATACGGATTCGGTCAGCACCACCCCGGCGACGCTGCCGGCGGGGGCGTGCGCCGCGCCGTTCATCGCCGCGATCGATCCCTGGCTGGTGCCGAGCAGGAACACCGGCCCGCTGACGTGCCGGTGCGCGAAGGCAACCAGATCGCCGACGCGGCGCGCATAGCTCGGCGAGCTTCGCACCCCGCGCAGATTGGCGCGGCCGACCGTATCGGGGATCAGCACCGCATAGCCGCGCGCCGCCCACAAAGCGCGCGTCCGCACGACGAAATTGTCGCCGTGCCGGATATCGCCGTCACGTTCGAGCCCGACATCCCCCGCCCCGCCCGGCAGCATCACGATCGTCCCGCGTGGCCGCGCCGGCAGGAGCAGCAGCGCCGGCTGCGTCGCGCCGCCCGCCAGCGGCACATCGACCACCCGTTCGGTCGGGCCGCGATCCTGCGCGGACGCCATCGCCGGCAGCAGCGCCATCGCCAGCGCGATCGCCACGATCCTCGAACGCGAACCCATCACATCATCCTTCATCACCACGCCGCGCGGGTCTGCGCCGCCGGACATGACCGCAGCATGACCCGCGCCCGCGACCCCGCGTCACGATCGCTGTCCTACACGCGCCCGCGCTGGCATGGTCGCGGCCGCTCTTTCCCATCGTCGGCGCCTTCGAAACCGCGCAGCCAGCGGTTCAATCGTGGCAATCGTGAAACCGGTCGTCACGTTTCCCGACCGTGCGCAGCATAGGCAACGTTAGCCATCTTTGCGCCGCTATTTGCGCACCCAGACCTTCTCGCCGCCCACCCAGGTCTGCTGCACCTTAGTCGCGCGCAGATCGGTGGGCGAGGCGAGCAGCGGGTCGCGGTCGACGATGATGAAGTCGGCGCGCTGCCCCGGTGCGAGCCGCCCAAACTTCGCCTCGGCGAAACCCGCATAGGCCGCGTCCATCGTATAGGCGCGCCACGCCGCCTCGCGGCTGATCACCTCCTGCGGCTGCCACCCGCCGGAGGGCTGGCCGTCCGCCCCCTGCCGGGTGAACGCCGCCGCCCAGCCCGCGAACGGATCGGGGCTTTCGACCGGAAAATCGGTGCCGAACGCGAGCGTCGCGCCGTTCGCCAGCATCGATTTCCACGCATACGCGCCCGCCAGCCGCGCCGGCCCGAGCCGCGCCTCGGCCATCATCCGGTCGCTCGTCTCGTGGACCGGCTGCATCGAGGCGATCGTACCGTATTTGCCGAAGCGCGGCAGATCGACCGGATCGACGATCTGCGCATGCTCGACCCGCCAGCGCCGGTCGCCCTTGTAGGTCGCCGCCATCTCCTCGATCGCGTCGAGCACCTGCGCATTGGCCTTGTCGCCGATCGCATGCACCGCGACCTGATAATGGTCCATCGCCGCGCGGCTCATCAGGTTGCGGATCACGTCGTCGCTCATGAAGCCCGCCCCCGACTGCCCCGGCGCATCGCTATACGGCGCCTTGAGCCAGGCCCCGCGCGAGCCGAGCGCGCCATCGGCGAACAGCTTGATGCCGCCCATGTGGAGCTTGTCGTTGTAAAGCCACGGCGTCGGGCCACCGCCCCCGACGCGAACCGCGGTTTCGACACCGCTCGCATAGCTCATGATCCGCACGCGCAACGCGCCGAGATCGCCCATCCGCCGGTACGACAGCCATTCGTCGAGGCTCGTCCCCATGTCCGCCGTTGCGGTGATGCCGTAGCTCAGCAACGTCTCCTGCGCGCGCAGGAAGGCGACGTCGAGTTCCTTGGGAAGCGGCTGCGGCACGACCTTCTCGACGAGGCTTTGCGCGGCATCGACGAACACCCCGCTCGGCCCCGCCTTCACTCCGGCGCCGGTCTTCTCGATTCGCCCGCCGGCGGGCGACACGCTCTTGGGCGTCACCCCCGCCGCCTTCATCGCCGCGCTGTTCGCCCAGCTCGCATGGCCATCGACCCGCGACAGCCACACCGGCCGGTCCGGGACGACGGCATCGAGATCGGCCGCGGTCGGGAAGCGCCCCAGCCCCCACGCCTCCTGATTCCAGCCGCCCCCGACGATCCACTTCCGCTCGGGATTGGCGGCGGCATACGCGGCGATCTTCGCCTTCGCCTCATCAAGCGAATGCGTGTCGGAGAGATCGAGTTCGAGCGCACGGAAGCCGAGGCTCATGACATGGCCGTGCGCATCGACGAAGCCGGGCAGCAGCACCCTGCCCTTCTCGTCGGCGCGCCAGTCGAGCCGCTCGGGCCGCTTGTCGCTCGCCTGCAACAGCTTGAGGACTTTGCCGTCGGGGCTGATGAGCAACGCGTTGAAGCGGATGACCCGGCCGTCCTTGTCGAGCGTCATGCCATTGACGTTATCGACCAAAGCATCGGCGAAGGCAGGAGTTGGGGCGGGGGCGGCGAGCGCGACGAGCGCGACAAAGGGGATAAGCGAACGCATGGCCGCATGCGATAAGGCGTGTTCCTTCGCTGCGCCAGATGGTCTAGGGCGCGCGCTCGGCCGCACCCTGGCCGCGCACGGAAACGATCATGGCGACGCATGCGAAGTTGGACACGGAAACCCTCCCCGTCACGATCGAGGATGTGCGCGCGGCGCACGCCCGCATCGCCGACGCCATCGTCCGCACGCCGACCTTCATCAGCCGGACGCTCTCGAAGCTGACCGGCGCGACCGTTTACCTGAAGTTCGAGAATCTCCAGTTCACCGCCGCCTACAAGGAGCGCGGCGCGCTCAACACGCTGCTCCAGCTCGGCCCGAACGCGATGGGCGTGATCGCCGCATCGGCCGGAAACCACGCGCAGGGCGTCGCCTATCATGCCAGCCGGCTCGGCATACCCGCGACGATCGTGATGCCGACGACGACGCCGACCGTGAAGGTGATGCAGACCGAAAGCCACGGCGCCAACGTCGTGCTGTTCGGCCAGACCTTCGATGCCGCGTATGCGCACGCTCGGGAACTGGAAGCCGAACGCGGCTACACCTTCGTCCATCCGTTCGACGATGCGCGCGTGATCGCCGGCCAGGGCACCGTCGCGATCGAAATGCTCGCCGACGTGCCCGCGCTCGATACGCTGATCGTGCCGATCGGCGGTGGCGGATTGATCTCGGGCGTTTCGACCGTCGCGCGCGCGATCAGCGCCGAGCGCGGCGGCGCACCGATCGAGGTGGTTGGCGTCCAGGCCGAACTGTTCCCGTCGATGTACAACCGCATCCGCGGCACCGACATGCCGTGCGCTGGCGATACGCTCGCCGAGGGCATCGCGGTCAAGGAACCTGGTACGATCACCTCCGGGATTGTGCGAGCCTTGGTCGATGACATCGTGCTGGTGAGTGAGCGCAGCCTGGAAAGCGCGGTCAGCCTGCTGCTCCAGATCGAGAAAACCGTGGTCGAGGGCGCCGGCGCCGCCGGACTCGCCGCGCTGCTCCAGCATCCCGATCGGTTCCGTGGGCGCACCGTCGGCATCATCCTGTGCGGGGGCAATATCGACACGCGGTTGCTCGCCAACGTGCTGCTGCGCGACCTCGCGCGTTCGGGCAGGCTCGCCCGGCTGCGCATCGTGCTGCGCGACCAGCCGGGCGCGCTCTATGGCGTGGCGCGGATTTTCGAGCAGGAGCGCGTCAACATCCTCGAACTGGCGCACCAGCGCATCTTCACCAACCTGCCCGCCAAGGGCCTCAGCCTCGACGTCGAGTGCGAAACGCGCGACCTCGCGCATCTCGAACGGCTCAAGGCGGCGCTCCGCACCGAGGGGTATGAGGTGAGCGCGGTCGAACTCGGCTGACGCGCGGTGCGCTGAGTCCTTTGCGAGACGCCGCGGTTATGCTGCGGTGTGGCCGGCGCGAATGCTGCGCACCGGACTTGCGAAACCTCCACCACCTCGCGCCGCCGCCGCGTTAACGCTCTTTGATGGTAAAGGCGCTTTTCATCACGCGTGGAGCGATTCATAAGAGCGTCAGGCGCTGCATCTGTAGCGGCCGTGAAAGGACCATCCGGCGGTGAGTGCGCCTTTTCGTTTCCCCCGATTCTTCGTCACCAGCCCCTCGCCGTGCCCGTATCTGCCCGGCCGCCACGAACGCAAGGTCTTCACCGAACTGCGCGGGCCGCATGCCGGCGATCTCAACGACGCGCTTGGCCGGATCGGCTTCCGCCGCAGCCAGTCGGTCGCGTATCGGCCGAGTTGCGCGGGCTGTTCTGCGTGCGTTTCGGTGCGCGTGATCGCGTCAGACTTCGTTCCCAATGCCACGCAACGAAAGCAGATCCGCCGCAACGCCGATCTCGACGTGGCGGTATGCCGCCCCTGGGCGACCGAGGAGCAGTTCGACTTGCTGCGCCGCTATCTCGGCGCGCGCCACCCCGGCGGCGGCATGGCCGAGATGGACGAGCAGGATTATGCCGACATGGTCGAGCATTCGCCGGTCAACAGCTTCGTCATCGAATATCGCGAGCCGGCGGTGAACGGCGCGCCGGGCAAGCTGATCGGCGCCTGTCTGACCGACCAGCAGGCCGATGGCCTGTCGATGATCTACAGCTTCTTCGATGCGGATGCCGACGCGCGGCCGGGCTTCGGCAGCATGATCATCATGGACCACATCCTGCGCGCGCGGACGGCGGGGCTCGCCTATGTCTATCTCGGCTATTGGGTGAAAGGCTCGGCGCGGATGGCGTACAAGACGCGCTATCGGCCGATCGAAGCGCTCGGCCCGAAAGGCTGGGCGTTGCTCGTTGATGAGGACGCGACCTTTCATCCCCCGGCGCAGCATTACACGATGCTCGCCGACGAGATCGCGTGACGGCTATCGACCGGCGTCGGGTGAGCGACTGAAAGTGGCAAAGGTTGTCCACCGGAGGCACCGTGCGGGAGTGTCACTTTTGGGCGCGCCTGACGAGCGGATACACCCCTCGCGCGCCGCGAAGGGGGCATTACGGTTGGTGCTGACACTGTCAAAGAGCGTGGCCGGGAGTATGGCATCGGCGGCGCGTGTAGGACAGGTTCTATAGCAGTGCTCGTGGGGCGGAAAATGGTGGATAGCTGCCGTTCGCAGGGTCTTCTTCATCGACCCCATGTATCAATGCGTCGACGTCCTCGGGCCGCATTCGCTTTAGCTTTTCATCCAGCTTGCGATCGAACCCACGGTCATTGGGCTCCTGCCCCTTCTGCGCCTTCCGACCGATCTGCCGCAGATACACTGCGGTTTCGGCAGCCAGACGCTCCTTTTTCTCGCGTGCTTTCATGGCGCGAACTTATCACGATGGTGAAGGCCCGCAACCGGGGCTGCTCCTGCCGGTTGGCTTTCAGGCGCGTCGTGTCGATCAATGGCGCGGGAACGGGGAAAATTGGTGGCGTGCGCTGGAATCGGGCGCCGCAGATTACCGACTTGTCAGCAGCCGCTTCCTATACAGTGCATCCGGTGACTTGGCCGCTTCGATCCGAATACGGCGATGGAGAACCCCCAACATCAACGGGCCACCTATCAAGAACAGACCGACCAGCGCCTCAATGAAATCCGGCAACCAGCCGGCCAGCAAAGCTGCTCCATAAATCAGTGCAAAGAACGCGAACCATGTGAATGCCGCGACATCGACGAGGAACAGTGGCTTCCTGCCGTGATAGTGTTGGTGCGCAAACCGCCAAAACGCCGCTCTCATGCCACCCTCAATCTCAACTTTCGGCCTGTCGTAACGTCGCGTTTCGGGAAGCGCCACCTTCGCTGCGGACGTCTTCAAATGGGCCTTTGCGGCCAGTCCCCAAAACGAACGTTCACGAACGCCCGGTCCGACAGCCCGGTCGTAGTTGACGATCCCGCCCCGCCATTCCATATGGTGCGCCACGGTGATGGATTTCCGCCGGGCATTCGCCGAACCGCTCTCACAAGAGCTGATGATTCCTACTGGGCGCCGCAAGGCGGCAAGGAGGAATCGTGCGTGCTACCTTTCGTACCTTCATCGGCGAGCTCAACGTCGCGGGGTTCGTGCGCAACCGCCACGATCATGCCATGTCGGTGGTGCGCTGGGCGCTGATCCTGGTGCCGTTGGCGGCACTCGTCGGGACGCTGTGCGCGGCGTTCCTGTGGAGCCTCGATGCCGTGACGCGGTTGCGCTTCGCCTGGCCGTGGCTGCTCTACCTGCTGCCGCTGGGCGGCTTCGCGGTGGGGTTGCTCTACCATCTTGCCGGCCGCTCGGTGGAAGGCGGCAACAACCTCATCGTCGAGCAGATCCACGAGCCGGGGGGCGGCGTGCCGTTGCGGATGGCACCGCTGATCTTCTTCGGCACGGTGGTGACGCATCTGTTCGGCGGTTCGGCCGGGCGCGAGGGCACCGCGGTCCAGTTGGGAGGAAGCCTGGCGAGCGGCTTCGGCCGGGCTTTGCGGCTCGACGCCGATGGCACGCGCATTCTGTTGATGGCGGGAATCGCGGCCGGGTTCGGTGCGGTGTTCGGTACGCCGATCGCGGGCGCGGTCTTCGCGCTCGAGGTGCTGGCGATCGGGCGCGTCGAATATCGCGCGATGGCGCCATGCCTGGTCGCGGCGCTGGTCGGCGACTGGGCGTGCCTTGCGTGGGGTATCCACCACAATGTCTACCGGATCGAGTCGCTGGTGCCGGTCGATGCGCTGCTCACCGCCAAGGCCGGGATCGCCGGCGTGGCGTTCGGGCTGGTCGGGCTGGCCTTCGCCGAAGCCAATCACGCACTCGGCGGATGGCTCAAGCGGATCGTCCCTTATGGCCCGCTACGCCCGGTCATCGGGGGCGGTGCCGTGATCGCGTTGGTCTATGTGTTCGGCACGCGCGACTATCTCGGGCTCGGTACGCTGGCGGCAACCCCCGACGGCCTCACCATCGCCAGCTTCTTCGGGCCGGACCCGCATCCGTGGAGCTGGGCGCTGAAGCTGCTGTTCACCGTCGTCACGCTCAGCGCCGGGTTCAAGGGCGGTGAGGTCACGCCGCTGTTCTTCATCGGCGCGGCGCTCGGCAATGCGCTCGCACCCGTGTTCGGCGTACCGACCGACGTGTTCGCCGCGATCGGGTTCGTCGCACTGTTCGCCGGCGCGGCCAATACCCCGCTCGCCTGCACCTTCATGGGCATCGAGCTGTTCGGCGCGATGTATGCTGTGCCGATCGCGGTCGGCTGTTTCGTCGCCTATCTCTGTTCGGGGCACAACGGCATCTACCTGTCGCAGCGCATCGCGATACCCAAGGTGTCGACGACCGGCCTCGCCCCGACCGCGACGCTGCGCGAGATGCGGGCGAAGCGCGCGGTGCGGCGGCCACGTTCCTGACCCCGGCGTGCCAACCGAAGGTTCCGCATCGCCGGTCAGCTTTTGGGCGTTGTGTCTGAACCGGAAGGTGACTGAGGAAGGTAACCAGTTCTCATGAGAAACGCACGAAGAGCGTCCGGGAAGGTTTTGAGGCTCGCTTTCGGGCATCGGCCATCCGTCAGCGCAGTCATGGGAACACTACAAGGCTGCCACCATTCCTGATCGTGCTCGTAATGCTTCAGCATCGCCGCCCAAGCTGCTTTGAACCGCCTCGCACGCGCGGCATCTGCCACATAAGCGGCGCAGGCACCATTTCGGCCCGGTGCCTTTGACAGGCATATTGGCGCCAGCCGCGCCATATCCTTGGAAAACACGCTACGCAGAGCAGGGTCGCGACTTTCGTCAACGACTGCGCCTTCCTTCACCGCCAACAGCTTGGGTGGACGAGGGGTGCAAGCATTGCAGCCGAACGCCGAGTCGAACGCACCATCGCCCAATTTCAGGTCAATTATGCCGTCCCCGGACAGGTCAGTGGGAAAATCCGCCAACTCTCCCTGGAGGTCTCCTCCGTCGTGATGACCCACTGCAACCGCACGGTAGCTGTCGCCATTTGGGATCAGCAACTGAATCGTCATGTTGCCACCAGAGCCGCCGGACTGGCTCTCTATGATGACACCCGCACGGGAGTCACTCCGCCTAAACCGCACTACTGCGATCCGCGCGTAGGAACTGCTTGGGTCTGTGGTCACCGATAGCGATGCTGAGCGTGGCCCGCTAACGGTCACAATGGCTTGGTTGTTGAACCCGTCTGAGCCACAGGTACTTTCCCCGATAGGTCGGACTGGACACGGCAACGCCTCTACATGCACTTTCAGCCCATCCGAAATGAAGTCGACGGGTGTTTTCTTATAAGAAGACCAAGCCTGAAATTTGCCGAGTGGCACCTCCGCTGGCGCAGCACCGATCAATAAACAGCATACCGCAAGCTTTAGACTACGCATTATGCCTGCCTCTCCTTGACACGCCTCAACGCCACACGATGCAATGGCGAAACTATCCCCGTAACGTGGCACAACGACGTCGCTCACTAATGCCGGGCTTGCGCGCAATCAGCCTTCGGTAGAGCACCAAGCCAGCACCAAACGCACGCCCTCACCCGAACTTGAACTGCCCCGCGATCGCGAAGTGCAGGTCGTCATTCTCGGCGAGGAAGCGTTCGAGATATTGGTGCAGCCCGCCAGCGATCACCTCTTTCGAGTGGGTCTTGAGCATACGCGCCTGGCGGTTGCGCGCCATCTGGTCGGCTTCGCCGTGCATGCCGGTGCGCTTGGCGAGCAGGTCGAGGATTTCGACGGTTTCCTCCGCCGAGGCGGCGAGGCTGCGCGGGAGTTCGGCGCGGGCGATGAGCAGGTCGATGACGTTCGAGGGCTGCAGACCTTCGGAATAGAGCCAGCGATAGGCGGTGACGGCGGAGACGGTTTGCAGGATCGTCGTCCATTGGTCGCGATCGACCACGCCGCCGACGGGTTCACCGGCGGGCAGCAGGATGTGGTATTTGACGTCGAGCAGCCGCGCGGTGTTGTCGGCGCGTTCGACCGCTTGCCCCAGCCGGATGAACCACGTCGTCTGGTTGCGCAGCATGCGGTGGATCGCGCCTTCGAAGCCGCGCGTCGCGGTCTTGACCGCTTCGGCGAGCGCGAGAGTCGCGGCGGCGCCGCCGGGCATCGCGCGGTTCTGGAACAGCAGCCACGCCTGGTTGATGCCGGTCCACGCCTCGCGGGTGAGCGAGGTGCGGACCGCGCGCGCGTTGTTGCGCGCCAGATCGAGCGAGCGGACCAGCGAACCGGAATGCGTGGAATCGAGCGTGAGGAAGCGCGCGACCGAATCCTGCCCGACCTCTTCGCCGGTCTTGGCGAAGGCGGCGACGGTGTCGGTGACGGCGAGCGCGCTTTCCCACGCCACCCGCCCGGCCGGGCGCGGCGAGAGCGCGTCGAGGCGGATCGTCGCCTCGACGAGCCGCGCGATGAAATCGGCGCGCTCGACATAGCGGCCGAGCCAGTACAGCGACGAAGCGGTGCGCGCGAGCATCACTTGCCGCCCAGGCTCTGGGTCATGCCGCCCATCGATTGCGACATGCCGCCCGCACCCTGCGATTGCGTCATCGCGCCATCGTCCATCAGCACGAAACTGTCCTTGGTGCCGCCGCCTTGCGACGAATTGACCACGAGCGATCCTTCCTTGAGCGCGACCCGCGTCAGCCCGCCGGGCACGACCTGAACGCCGCGCGATCCGGTGAGGACGAACGGGCGGAAATCGACATGGCGCGGCGCTAGGCCGGCTTCGCCGAGCGTCGGCACGGTCGAGAGCGCGAGCGTCGGCTGGGCGATGTAGCGGTGCGGCTCGGCGACGAGCGCGGCGCGGAAGGTTTCGATCTCGGCGCGGGTCGCGGTGGGGCCGACGAGCATGCCGTAGCCGCCCGATCCGTCGACCAGTTTGACGACGACATCCTTGAGATTATCCAGAACATAGCTGAGTGCCTGCGGTTCGCGGCAGCGCCAGGTTTCGACGTTGGGGAGCTTCGCCTCGCCGCCCGAATAATATTTCACGATTTCCGGCATGTAGCTGTAGATCGCCTTGTCGTCGGCGATGCCGTTGCCCGGCGCGTTGATAAGCGCGACGTTGCCGGCGGCATAGGCGCCGATCAGGCCGGGCACGCCGAGCATCGAATCGGGGCGGAACACCAACGGATCGAGGAAATCGTCGTCGATGCGGCGGTAGATCACGTCGACCTTCACCAGCCCGCCGATCATGCGCATCCACACGAAATTGTCTTCGACGACGAGATCGGCGGCCTCGACCAGTTCGATCCCCATCGAATCGGCGAGGAAGCTGTGTTCGTAATAGGCCGAATTGTAATGGCCCGGCGTCAGCACCACGCAGACCGGCGCCGCGACGTTGCCCGGCGCGACCGAGCGCATCGTTTCGAGCAGCCGATCGGGATAGGAATCGACCGCCGCGACGCGGAAATGGTGGAACAGTTCGGGGCAGAGCCGAAGCATCGCCTCGCGGTTTTCGAGCATGTAGCTGACGCCCGAGGGGGTGCGGGCGTTATCCTCGAGCACGTAGAAGTCGTCGGGGCCGGTGCGGACGAGATCGATCCCGCAGATATGCGCCCAGATGCCGTGCGGCGGGCGGATGCCGGCGACCTCAGGGCGGAATTGCGGGTTGCCAAGGATCAGGTCGGTCGGCAGCACGCCGTCCTTGAGGATGCGCTGGTCGCCGTAAATGTCTTCGAGGAAGGCGTTAATCGCCTCGACGCGCTGGACCAGCCCTTCGGAGAGCCGCGCCCATTCGCTGGCGAGGAAGATGCGCGGCACGATGTCGAACGGGATGATGCGTTCGCTGGCGTCGCTGTCGCCATAGACGGCGAAGGTGATGCCGAGCTGGCGGAAGGTCGCCTCGGCGGATTGCTGGCGGCGGCGCAGATCGGCGTCGGACGTCCCCTCGATCCAGGTGCCAAGCGCCGCGAGTTCGGATCTGGGTGTCGTCGACCCGGCCTGCCCCATGATCTCGTCGAACGCCTGTCGTATTCCCATCGAACTGGTAACGCTCCTAAGTGCCGTTGGAACCATGCTGCGACGGATTATTGCGCCGCACAAGACGCTTTCTTGCGGAGAAACCCTCAGCGCGGAGCTTATTGTCGAAATCGCCCCGCGCCTCGGTGACGATCCGGCCCAGCAAGGCCCGATCGACGAACGCGCCGACACCCGCGCCGGCCTGCGCGCGCGCCTCGCGTCCGAGCACGTCGGCGATCTCCGGGTGCATCGGCAGGACGATGTCGGCGGGCATCGCCGCCAGCCGCGCGAAACTGCGGCGATAATCGGCGACGATGCCCGGATAGGCGCGATTGCCGTGGAGGACGTTATCGGCGACGGTGATGCTGCACGGGAACACCACGCGCAGCGTCCGTCCGCGCTCGGCGACGGGCATCGACCAGGTGGTGCAGCCGGGGGTGTGGCCCGGCGTCAGCGTGGCGGTGATGCCGACACTGCCGAGCCGGATCGTCTCGCCGTCGCGCACGATGCGATCGACCGGCACGGGCGGGAAGCGGGTGTGGCCGTTGGTGTTGTCGGCTTCGTGACGCCCGCGCCGCAGCGCTGGCGCGTCGGCGGCGGAGGCGACCAGCCGCGCGCCGGTATCATGGCGAAGCGCCGCGAAGGCGGCGGCATGATCGAAATGGGCGTGCGAATTGAGCATCAGCTTGAGCTGCGCGGGCGCGATGCCGATGCTCTTGAGGTTGCGCTCGATCAACGGCGCGCTCTGCGCGAGCGGGCCGCTGACGAGGATCGCGCCGGCATCAGTCTTGATCGCGTAGACGGCGAGTCCGCGCGTGCCGACGTACCAGACCGGGCCGACGATGTGGAACGGCGCGATCGGCTGCGACCAACTGGCGGGCGACCCCGCCAGCGCCGGGCTGGCGACGAGCGCGAGCAGCGCGGCGAGGGTGTGGCGGATCATCATAGCGCCGCCAGCATCCCGGATGTCAGCACCTGCGGCAAGACCTGTGGCTCGGCGGCGCCGGGGGCGTAATAGAGATACAGCGGGACGCCGGCGCGGTTGTGCGCCTCGATGAAGCGGCCAAGCGCGGCGTCACCGTTGGTCCAGTCGCCGACCAGCACGGCGACGTTCTTCTTCGCGAAGGCGGCGCGGGTGGCGTCGGTCTCGATCGCGGCTTTCTCGTTGACCTTGCAGGTTAGGCACCAGTCGGCGGTGAAATAGGCGAAGACCGGGCGGTTGGCGGCGCGGAGTTGCGCGAGCTTGGTTTCGCTGAACGCTTCCTCGCCGACGCTGGCGACTGCCGCCGGGGCCGCGTGGAACCGCGCGATCGATGCACCGGAAAAACCCGCGACCGCGAGGATCGCGATCAATGCCGCCACGCCGAATGGCTTGCCCTTGCGTTGCCGCAGGCCGCCCCACCACAACAGCAGCGCCACCGCCAGCGCGGCGACCATGCCCGCCGCCAGACCATTCACCCCAATTTGCCGCCCCAGCACCCATGCGAGCGCGATTCCCGTGAGCCACATCGGAATCGAGAGGATGCGGCGGAACGTCTCCATCCACGCGCCGGGCCTCGGCAGCAGCTTGCGCAAGCCTGGCACGAAGCCGAGCGCGAGGAACGGCAGCGCGAGGCCGATGCCAAGCCCGGCGAACACCGCCAGCGCGGCATACCACGGCAGCACCAAGGCCGCGCCGAGCGCCGCGCCCATGAACGGGCCGGTGCAGGGCGTGGCGATGAACGCCGCCAGCGCGCCAGTCATGAACGCGCCGCCCGCCCCGCCCGCCGCGTTGACGAAGCGCGGCGTCGGGATTTCGAACAGCCCGCCGAGGTTGAGCGACAGCGCCACGACCAGCAGCAGCAGCACGACGATCGCACGCGGGTCTTGCAACTGGAACGCCCAGCCGACCGCGCTGCCGCCGGCGCGCAAGCCGAGGATGATCGCACCCAGCGCCACGCACACCGCGACCACGCCCGCCGTATACGCGAGCGCCTCGTGCCGCGCCGAGCGCTCGTCGAGATGTCCGCGCGCGAGGCTCAGCGCCTTGAGGCTCAGGATCGGGAAGACGCAGGGCATGATATTGAGGATCAGCCCACCGAGCATCGCCCCGCCGAACGCGATCAGGGCGGCGAGCAGCGCGCCGTTGGCGGGGGCTTCGGTGGGTGCGGCGCTCGCGGCGGCCACGGCGCCGGGCTTTGCGGAGACGACCAGCCCCTGCCCGCCGCCGATCGCCAGTACGCCGGTCAGCGCTCCGCTCCCGCCCGCGCCCGGCTTGGTGGCGATGACGATACGGTCGCCATCGCGCGTGATCGTCTGCGCGGCGGCATAATCGACCAGCCCGGTCGAGAGCGGATAGAAATAGGCGTCGGCGAGCGGTGCGCCGGCCGGATAAGGCACCGCGATCCGCAACGCGCCGTTCGCGGACTGGAACGTCGCCGCCGAGCCGATCGGCTTGGGGATCGCGCGACGCCATGCGTCGAAGCGCGCACGAGTCTCCGCCGTCACCGCGCCGGTGCCGACGGTAAGGTCGATCGCGAGATCCGCCGATTCGGGCACGCACACGGTCTGCGTGCAGACGAGATAGGACATGTGCAGCTTGACCGGCAGCGCCGTCCCTGCCGCCAGCCCGGCCGGGACATGCAACGTCACCAGCGGCGCATAGGGCTTTTCGAACACATAGTTCATCAGCCCTGCGACGAGCAGCCGTTCGGGCACTGGATAGACCGGCGCGTCGGCGGTCGCGCCCTTCGGCAAGCTCCAGTCGAGTTTGGCGGGGAAGCCGGCATCGCCCGGATTCTGCCAATAGCCGTGCCAGCCGGGTTCGGGCCGCGTGTCGAGCGCGAGCGTGACCGTGCTGCCCCCCGTCGGCGTTGTGCTCTCCGCAACCAGCCGGATCGCGAGGTGCGGGCCGTCCCCGATCGCGCCGGGGGCGTCGGCATGTGCCGCGCTTGCCGCGAAGAACGCGAGGACCGTCACGAACAGGTAATGAAGCACACGCATCGGGCAGTCCTTGTCGGCAAACCACGTCTCGGCCATAGCCGCGCGCGGGAGTGCTTCGTTACGCCGCGAAAGGAAAGCCATGAATCGCCTCACCTCCCTGCCCCTGATCGCGTTGGCCCTTTCGTTAGCGCTGGTCGGCGCGCCGCTCGCGGCCCAGACGGCGGCGCCCGCCCCCTCGCCCGAGACGCCGCCCAAGCTGATCGTCGCGATCTCGGTCGATCAATTTTCGGCCGATCTGTTCGCCGAATATCGCAACCATTTCACCGGCGGGTTCGCGCGGCTGCTGACCGGCGATGTGTTCCCCTCGGGCTACCAGAGCCACGCCGCGACCGAGACGTGCCCCGGCCATTCGACGATCCTCACCGGCTTCCGCCCGGCGCGTACCGGCATCATCGCCAATAGCTGGTACAACCTCAAATCGCCGCTTGCCGACAAGGTGATCTATTGCGCCGAGGACGAGACCATCCCCGGCAGCACGCACGAGGCGTATACCGTCTCCGACCAGCATCTGCTCGTGCCGACGCTCGGCGAGCGGATGAAGACCGCGAACCCGGCGGTGCGCAACGTGTCGGTCTCGGGCAAGGATCGTTCGGCGGTGATGATGGGCGGGCACAAGGATACGCTCGACGAGATCTGGTGGTGGGACGGCAAGAATTTCGTCAGCTACGCCGGGCGCAAGACGCCCGCGATCGTCACGCGCACCAACGCGATCGTCAACGCGCGCATCGCCGAAGCACAGGGCGCGTTCGAGGTGCCCGATTTCTGCACGAGCCGCGACCGTGCCATCCCGATCGGCGGCGGCAAGACGGTCGGGTCGGGCCATTTCGAGCGCGACGCTGGCAACCGCGCCAAGTTCCGCGCGTCGCCTGAGTTCGACAACGCCATCCTCGCGCTGGCGGCGGGCATGGTCCGCGACATGAAGCTCGGCACCGGCCCCGCGACCGACATCATCGATATCGGCGCCGCCGCGACCGATTATGTCGGCCACACCTATGGCACCGAGGGCGCCGAGATGTGCATCCAGCTCGCCAACCTCGACCATTCGCTCGGCGAATTGTTCGACCAGCTCGACCAGACCGGCGTGGATTACCTCGTCGTGCTGACCGCGGATCATGGCGGCCACGACGTGCCCGAGCGCAACCGCGAACATGCCGCGCCGACTGCCGTGCGGATCGACCCGGCGTTCACCACGAAGGCGGTGAGCGACGCGGTCGCGGCCAAGCTCAAGCTGCCGGGACAAGTGCTGTTCGGCGAATCGGGGTCGGGCGACCTGTGGATCGACCCCAAGCTGACCAAGCCGCAGCATGACGCCGTGCTGGCCGAAGCGCTCAAAATCTATCGCGCCAATCCGCAGGTCGCCGCCGCCTTCTCGGGCGCGGAGATCGCCGCCTCGCCCGCCCCCGCCGGCCCGCCCGAGACGTGGCCGCTCATCATGCGCGCCAAGGCATCGTATAACCCGCTGCATTCGGGCGACATCGTCGTCGCGCTCAAGCCGCGCGTGATGCCGATCCCCGACCCGACTCACGGCTATGTCGCGACTCACGGCAGCTTCTGGGACTATGACCGGCGCGTGCCGATCCTGTTCTGGCGCAAGGGGATGACCGGCTTCGAACAGCCGTTGTCGGTCGAGACGGTCGATATCATGCCGACGCTCGCCGCCGCGATCCATTTGCCGGTGACAGCGCCGCTGCCCGATGGCCGCTGCCTCGATCTGGATGGCGGCGCGGGATCGACCTGCCCGTAAGCCTGTAAGAAAACATTGCTGGGCCGCGCCGATAAACTCATACAAAAGCTTGTCGGCGCCTAGCATGCCACAGTATAGGTCATGCTTGATGCGAGTTCATCGCAATAGCACGTCTCCGCGAGCGATGGTTCGCGGCGACGCGCAATTTGCTGCGCCGCACACCCTTCCCCATTGCGCGCACCATTGCTAAGGCCACCCGCGACTCTTGCATTCGCCCTAGCCGGGGCGCGCTCGTGCGGCCTACCCGGTCGTCTTCCCGCCGCGCTCCCGTCACGGGGCTTCACATGGGAAGGACCCGCATGACCGCCATTGGCCAGGATACGCTCGGCACCCGCGCCACGCTCGACGTGAACGGAATCGCCTACGATTATTACTCCCTGGCCACGGCGGCGGAAAAGCTCGGCGACATCAGCCGCCTGCCTTTCTCGATGAAGGTGCTGCTCGAAAACCTGTTGCGCTTCGAGGATGGCGTGACCGTCACCGCCGAGGACATCCAGGCGATCATCGACTGGCAGATCGACAAGCGTTCGGACCGCGAGATCCAGTATCGCCCGGCGCGCGTGCTGATGCAGGATTTTACCGGCGTTCCTTGCGTGGTCGATCTCGCCGCGATGCGCGACGCGATCACCAAGCTCGGCGGCGACGCGGCCAAGATCAACCCGCTGGTGCCCGTCCATCTCGTCATCGATCACTCGGTCATGGTCGACGAGTTCGGCACGCCCAAGGCGTTCGAGGATAACGTCGAGCTCGAATATCAGCGCAACAACGAGCGCTACGAGTTCCTCAAGTGGGGCAGCAAGGCGCTCGACAATTTCAAGGTCGTGCCCCCCGGCACGGGCATCTGCCATCAGGTCAACCTCGAGAACATCGCGCAGGCGGTGTGGTCCTCGGTCGCGCCTGACGGCAAGAAGATCGCCTACCCGGACACCTGCGTCGGTACCGACAGCCACACCACGATGGTCAACGGCCTCGGCGTGCTCGGCTGGGGCGTCGGCGGGATCGAGGCGGAAGCGGCGATGCTCGGCCAGCCCGTCTCGATGCTGATCCCCGAAGTGGTCGGCTTCAAGCTGACCGGCACGCTCGCCGAGGGCATCACCGCGACCGACCTCGTGCTCACCGTCACGCAGATGCTGCGCGCCAAGGGCGTGGTCGGCCGCTTCGTCGAGTTCTACGGCCCCGGCCTCGACGCGCTCAGCCTCGCCGACCGTGCGACGATCGCCAACATGGCGCCGGAATATGGCGCGACTTGCGGCTTCTTCCCGATCGACGACGCCACGCTCGAGTACATGCGCCTGACGGGCCGCGAAGAGGACCAGATCGCGCTGACCGAAGCCTATGCCAAGGCGCAGGGCTTCTGGCGCGTGGCGGATGCGCCCGATCCTGTCTTCACCGACACGCTCACGCTCGACATGGCGAACGTCGTGCCGTCGCTCGCCGGACCCAAGCGCCCGCAGGACAAGGTGATCCTCACCGAAGTCGACGACACGTTCAACGCCGATCTCGTCAAGGTCTATGGCCACGGCAGCGCCAAGCGCGTCGCGGTCGATGGCCGCGACCACGACATCGGCGACGGCGACGTGGTGATCGCCGCGATCACGAGCTGCACCAACACCTCGAACCCCTCGGTGCTGGTCGCCGCCGGCCTCGTCGCGCGCAAGGCCAATGCGCTCGGCCTCAAGCCGAAGCCGTGGGTCAAGACCTCGCTCGCGCCGGGTTCGCAGGTCGTTACCGACTATCTCAACAAGTCGGGCCTCAGCGCCGATCTCGACGCGGTCGGCTTCAATCTGGTCGGCTATGGCTGCACCACCTGCATCGGCAATTCGGGTCCGCTCGCCGAGCCGATCTCGAAGGCGATCAACGGCAACGACATCGTCGCCGCCTCGGTGCTGTCGGGCAACCGCAACTTTGAAGGCCGCGTCTCGCCGGACGTGCGCGCCAACTTCCTCGCCTCGCCGCCGCTGGTCGTCGCGTATGCGCTGAAGGGCACCGTGGTCGAGGATTTCACCACCACCCCGATCGGTCAGGCGACCGATGGCAGCGACGTCTACCTCAAGGACATCTGGCCCTCGAACGCCGAGGTCCGCGAGCTGATGGACGCCAATATCGACCGTGCGATGTTCCAGTCGCGCTACGCGAGCGTGTTCTCGGGCGACGCGCGCTGGCAGGCGATCGACGTGACCGGATCGGACACCTACGCATGGCGCGCCGGATCGACCTATGTCGCCAACCCGCCGTATTTCGAGGGAATGACGATGACCCCGGTGCCGACCGAGGACATCATCGAGGCGCGGCCGCTCGCGATCTTCGCGGACTCGATCACCACCGACCACATCTCGCCGGCCGGTTCGATCAAGGCGGACAGCCCCGCCGGCAAGTTCCTGCTCGACCATCAGGTGAGCAAGGCGGACTTCAACAGCTACGGCGCGCGCCGCGGCAACCATGAAGTGATGATGCGCGGCACCTTCGCCAACATCCGCATCAAGAACGAGATGACGCCCGGCATCGAGGGCGGCGTGACCAACTACGTCCCCACCGGCGAGACGATGCCGATCTACGACGCGGCGATGCGCTACAAGGCGGATCATACCCCGCTCGTCGTGATCGCAGGCAAGGAATATGGCACCGGATCGTCACGTGACTGGGCGGCGAAGGGCACCAACCTGCTCGGCGTGCGCGCGGTCATCACCGAGAGCTTCGAGCGGATTCACCGCTCGAACCTGGTCGGCATGGGCGTGCTGCCGCTGCAGTTCGCTGAGGGTGTGACGCGCCAGACGCTCAAGCTCGACGGCAGCGAGACCTTCACGATCATGAAGGTCGCCGAGATCCGCCCGCGTCAGGACGTCGACGTGACGCTCACCCGCGCCGACGGCACGGTCGAAACGTTCAAGACGCGCTGTCGCATCGATACCGTCAACGAGCTTGAGTATTTCCTCAACGGCGGCATCCTCCAGTACGTGCTGCGCAAGCTGGCGGCGTAACCCTGCGAATTCCGGCCCGGGCGCTGTCGCCCGGGCCGGAGCATTCTTTTCGAAGTGTCTTTCAGACGCGCGCTTATTTCGCGGCGTTCTGGATCTCGCCCTGCCCCATCGCCGAAACGAGCAAATTGCCGTTGCCGCTGAAATTGGCGGCCGGCAGCGTGGCGAGCTTGTTGCCGACCTTCATCGTGATCGTCTCGATGCGACCGCGCGCGTCGGTCGCCACCGCGTTGACGCGGCCGATCACGCTGCCGGCGGCATCGCGCACCTTCATGCCACGCGTGACGGTGAAGCCGCCCGATCCCGCCGCATCGCCGTTGCCCGCCAGCCCGAGGCCGTCCGAGCCGCTATCCGCGCCGCCCGAAGCGCCGCCGGTCGCCGATCCGTTCGCCGTACCCGAGCCGGTAAGGTTGGCGGCGCGATCGCGAAGCGTGCCGACCGCGGTGCCAGCCTGGTTCCCGGCGGCGCCAACGGTATTGCGCGCGGAGCCGACCGCGCCGCGTGCCGCGTTTCCGATCGCATCGGTGCCGATCAACTGCGCGCTGCCGCTGCCGGACGCCGAACCGCTGGCATTGCCCGAAGCCGCGCTGCTGGCGGGGCCGGTCGCGTTGGCGACGGTCCCGCCGATCGTGCCATCCACCGAACGGCTGGCCGATACATTGCCCTTGCGGCGATCGACCTTGGTCGAGCCATTGGTCGATGCGGTATTGTCGAGCGTGCCCTGCGTCGTCGAACGCAGGCTGCGGGAAACAGTCGAAGTGCCGTTCAGCGTACCGCCGAGCATCCCCGTACCGTTGCCGGCGATACCGCCCAATCCTCCGCCAAGCGCGCCGCCCAGCCCGCCACCCAGTCCGCCGTGCCCGCCGAGCAACTGCGCCGACGCTGGAACCGCGCTGAAGGCGAGAACGATCGCTGTCGTACCGATAAGGAACGTCTTCATGATGCCATCCTTCCTGTGGTCTTGCGGGCGCCGCATCGGCGCCCTCACAGGAAGAACGGGTGCCGCCGGGCGTTTAATCCGCGGCGACGAAAAACTTATTTCGCGGCTGTCCGACACCCTTCGCACAATATCCCGCGTCCATAGCGGCTGGCCGGCTTGGCCTTGCGCGCTTCGCCGTCCGCCGCCTTCAGCGCCGCCGCCTTGCCGTCGGCGGCGAAACGCGCGAGACGGGCGGCGACGAGCGGCGCGGCGAACGAGGTGCCACGCACCGCCACGCCACGCCCCTGCGCATTGGCCGCGAGCATATCCGCGCCCGGTGCCGCATAGTCGAGGTGCAGCGCGCGCCCCGCCTCGATCAACGCGCGCCCGCGCCCGTCGACGCCGGTCACCGCGATCACGCCGGGATAGGACGCCGGATAGGACGGTGGCGCGGCCGGCCCGTCGTTGCCGACTGCCGCAACCACGATCATGCCCCGCCCCTGCACCGCTTGCACCACGCGCGCGAGCAAGGGATTGGCAGGGCCGACCAGACTGATGACCGTCACCGGCACATGTTCGCTGGCGAGCCATGCCAAAGCCTTCGCGATGGCGAGCGCATTGCCGCCAGCGGCGTCCTTGCCGTAGACGTCCGCCGCGTACAGCCGAGCGCCCGTAGCCGCGCCCCGCACGCCGCCCCCGCCGATCAGCAGTGATGCGATCGCGGTGCCGTGGTCGTCCGACGACGGCGCGCCCAACGCGAAGCCGCGTTGCACGACCGGGCCGTCGACCATCGCCACCCCGCCGTCGATCATCCCGATCGCGCCGGACACGCTCCCTTGCGCGGCCGTCCCGCCGGACGTCGCTGCGACGGCGACCGCGCCGCTCTCGAAATGCACTTGATCGGCCGAGACATCGCGGCCCTTGGCGAGCCGGCGCATCGCGCGGAGCCCTTCGACCATCGATTTGCCCCGTGGCACGTCGAACCGGGCATAGCCGATGTCGAGCCCCTCCAACGCGCCGCGTTCGGCCAGCGTAAAGCCCGCCTGCGTCGCGGCCGCGACCAGCGTGTCATCGGGGTCGCTGACCAGAACGGTGCCGGCACGCGCGGGATCGCCGTGATCGTCGCGCGCCAGTTCGGTGCGATGTTCGCGCACCAACGTGGTGATCCGGTCCAGCCGGGCCTGCGCCAGCGCGACGACCGCCGATGGCAGTTCGGGCGCCGCCCGCACCGTATCGGTCACGCCGCGCAGCGTGTCGTTCACGATATCGGCCACGCGCGGCAACGCCACTTGCGCCGCTACGGGCGTCCCGAGCAGCAGCAAGGCAGGGATCAGCACGCGCTTCATCGTGCGCGCGACCCTAGGCGGATCGGGAAAATCTGTCATGTCCGGGATGAAACGGATCGGGACATCCGTTTCATCCCTGTCGGCAGGCGAAAGGACATGGCGGGTGCGTTTCGAGGACGAACTGATCGGCCTGCTGCCGCGTCTGCGGCGGTTCGCCCGCTCGCTCGCCTTCGCGCCCGCCGACGCCGACGATTTGTGTCAGGCGACCATCGAGCGCGCGCTGAAATCGCGCGACCAATGGCAACCCGGAACGCGACTGGATAGCTGGATGTACCGTATCATGCGCAACGCCTGGATCGACACCGCCCGCGCGACCAGGCGGCGCGGCGAGACCTTCGTGGCGGCCGAAGCTGGTGAAAGCGTCGGCGACGCCGGCGACCGCGCGATCGAGGCGCGGGTCGAACTCGGCAACGTCGGCCGTGCGATGGCGATGCTGCCGCCAGACCAGCGCGAGGCGGTCGCGCTCGTCCTGGTCGAGGGGCTCGCGTACAAGGAGGCGGCGATGGTGCTGGAGATACCGATGGGTACGCTCACGTCGCGGCTTGTGCGCGGCCGCGAAGCCTTGATGCGAACGCTGGGAGACGCGGCATGAGTGGCGAGATCGATCCCGAGATGCTGATGGCCTATGCCGATGGCGAACTCGATCCGCTGTCGGCCAAGCGGGTCGAGCGCGCCATCGCCGCCGACCCGCAAGCCGCCGCGACGGTGGCGCGGCATCGCGCGTTACGCGCCACGCTCGCGCAGGCGCTCGATCCGGTCGCGGCGGAACCCGTGCCGAAGCCGCTGCTGGCGGCGATCGAAGCCCCCAAGGTGGCGGACCTCGCTTCGGCGCGGGCGGCGCGGCGGCGCCCGCGCAAGTGGAGCGGCTGGCCGGTGGGCGGCGCGATCGCGGCGAGTCTGGCGCTGGGGCTATTCCTCGGCGGGCAGCTTGGCGGCGGCGCGGCGGTGACGAGCCGGGGTGGCGCGCTCATCGCCTCGGGCAGCCTCGACCACGCGCTCAACACGCAGCTCGCATCGACTCAGGACAGCGCGGCGACGACTCGCGTGCGCGTCACCTTTCGCGACCGATCGGGCGCCATCTGCCGGACGTTCGCGACGCCGGCGCTCGGCGGCATCGCCTGTCGTGACGGGGATGCCTGGGTTTTGCGCGAGACTCGCGCCCGGGCCGGGACGGCGGCGACCGAATATCGTCAGGCCGGGTCCGAGGACGCCGCGATCATGGCCGATGCGGAAGCCGCAATGTCGGGCGATCCGTTCGACGCCGCGGCCGAAGCGCGTGCGCGAGCAATCGGCTGGCGGTCGCGGTAGGCGACGCGCGATCTCAGCGGCGGTCGACCCGCGCCGCGAAGCAGCCGCGCTTGGCGTTGTGTGCGTGCAGATACGCGACCGCCGGATCGGCGAACATCCGCGCGATCAACGGCGCGAGATCGGTGCCGTCGATCACATCGGCATCGGTCATCATGCCAGCCGCGTCGAACGCGCGCAGCGACAGCAGCCGGCGGGCGAGGACATCGGGCACGACATCCTCGAAGACCGCCGGCGCATCGGCGCCCTCGCGCACGAAGATGGCGTGCCGCGAACGGTACGGCGTCGCCACCGGCAGATGTTCGAAGTTGAGCAGCAGCACATCCGCGCCGGGGGCGACATCCTCAAGCGTCACGCGACAAGGAAAGCCGGGCGCGGCATCCACCCGCATCCGCACCACACCCTGCTCGGCCAGTGCGACATCGCTTTGGCCATACAGGCCACGAAACGGCGCGGGATCGAGCCCGCGGATCACGAACCCGCTCATTCCACGCCCTCGCGTTTGCGCAGCGCGACCTTGCGATCGATCCCCCAGGCGTAGCCGGCCATCGAGCCGTCGGCACGCTGCGCGCGGTGGCAGGGGATGACGATCGAGACCGGGTTGGCGCCACATGCCGTCCCCGCCGCGCGCACCGCCTGCGGGTGGCCGGTCGCGGCGGCGAGCTCTCGGTAGCTGCGCGTTTCGCCGAGCGGGATATCGCGCAGCGCCTGCCACACCGCCTCCTGAAACGCGGTGCCGCGCACGTCGAGCGGCAAATCCATGTCGCGATCGGGCGATTCGACCGCCGCGACCACGCGCGCGGCGAGATCGGCGAGCGCGGCGCCGCCGGGGACGATCTCCGCGTTGGGGAAACGCGCGCGCAACGCCGCCTCGCCTTCGTCGAACGAGACGCGGCACAGCCCTTTGTCGGTGGCGGCGACCAGCATCGGGCCGATGCTGGTGGCGGCGATGGTCCAGCGGATCACCGCGCCAGCGCCGCCCTTCGCCCAGGCGCTCGGACTCATGCCGAGCCGGGTCGCGCCCTGTTCGTAGAAGCGGCTGGGCGCGGAATAGCCCGCCTCGTAGATCGCGTTGGTCACGCTATTCTCCTCGGTGAGCGCCTGTGCGGCGCGGGTGGCGCGAAGGCCCCGCGCATACGCGGCGGGCGTGACGCCGGTCGCGCGCTTAAACAGGCGGTGGAAATGGTGCGGGGCGTAGCCGACCGCTGCCGCCAGCGCCTCCAGCCCGGTCGCCGCCTCTGCTTCGATCAGCGCGATCGCCTGCGCGACGGCCACCCGGTCACGCGCGGCATCGTCGGGCTTGCAGCGCAGGCAGGCGCGGTAGCCCGCCGCCTGCGCCTCGGCGCCATCGTGGTAGAACGACACGTTTTCGCGCTTGGGGCGCCGCGCCGGGCAGCTCGGCTTGCAATAGATACCGGTGGTGTGGACCGCGACGACGAAACGCCCGTCGCGGCGGCGGTCGCGCGCGTCGAAGGCGGTCCAGGCGGCGTCGATGTCTATAGGGAGAGGCTCGGGCATGGCGCCGGTATAGGCGCGTCGCCCGGCGCGTCACATCCCGCCGCTTGCGGTCAAAGCCGGGTTGCCTGTAGCGGGAGCGAATGCCCGCCCTGCCCCCCACGCCGGTTGCGACCGCCGCCGATGCCGCCTGGCCCGATACGCGCGTCGCCCGGCTGGCGGCGCTGGCGATGGTGCAGGACCTCGAACTCGCGCTGCTGACTCACGACAGCGCGACTCTGGTGCTCGACGACTGGTGCGTTCGCCACGGCCTCGCGCCGGCCGGCACGCAGATCGTCGCGGACCGGCAGCCGGGGGCGGAGCGCCCCGCCCCACCCGAGGTGCGCGCGGCGCTTCACGTCGGCGCGGACGAGCCGGTGCGCTACCGTCTCGTCCATCTGCGCTGCGGCGCGCGCGTGCTGTCGGTGGCGGAGAATTGGTACGTGCCGGCACGGCTGACGCCGGAGATGAACCGCGCGCTCGATTCGACCGACGTGTCGTTCGGGCGAATCGTCCGGCCGCTCGGCTTTCATCGCGTGGCACTCGGCTCGCGCATCCTGTGGGCGCCACTTGGCGACACCTGGGACACGCAAGCCGGTGATAGCGCTATCAAAGATCGCGCCGCCAAAAGCCTCGTGATCCCGGCGCGGGTAATCGAGAACCGCGCGGTGCTGGTGTTGCCCGACGGCACGCCATTCTCGCAAGTCATCGAGAACTACACGGCTGCGGTGCTGGGTGCGCAACCACCCGTGATACGCCGCTGAATTCATCCCGGCGGCGTGCCGATTGCCTCACCGGCCGCGCCGTAACTATCCACAGGTCTTGACCGCTTCGCCCGGCTTGCGCATTGCGGAACCCGATGCTAACCGCCCGCCAACCCATCGGCAGGCGCGTCTGCGCCAGCCTTGTTATTGCATGGGGCCATCTTTTGTTCGCCCTTACCTGAGGAACCTGATCGCGTGGAGACATCCGGCGGTATTCAAGCCAGTTTAAGCGGTCGCTACGCGACGGCTTTGTTCGAACTGGCACGCGAGACCAAGGCAATCGACACCGTCGAGGCCAGCCTCGCGACGGTGCGCGCCGCGCTCGACCAGTCGGACGATTTCAAGCGCCTGACGCAAAGCCCGCTGGTGTCGCGCAAGGACGCCGCCAACGCGACCGCCGCCGTCGCCGACGAACTCGGTCTGGACGCGACGACTAAGAAGTTCCTCGGCGTGCTCGCCGACAACCGCCGGCTGTCGCAGCTTCCCGCCGTGATCCGCGCCTTCCGCGATCTCGCCGCCAACTTCCGTGGCGAGACGACCGCCGAAGTCGCCTCAGCGCACCCGCTGAGCGACGATCAGGTCGATGCGCTCAAGCAGCAGCTCCGCACGCGGGTCGGCCGCGATGTTTCCGTCGACCTCACGGTCGATCCCTCGCTCCTCGGTGGGCTGGTCGTCAGGATCGGCAGCCAGATGATCGATTCGTCGATCAAGACCCGTCTCAATACGCTCGCGCACGCGATGAAAGGCTGACAATGGATATCCGCGCCGCAGAAATCTCGAAGGTCATCAAGGACCAGATCGCCAGCTTCGGCACCGAGGCGGAAGTCTCCGAAACCGGCCAGGTGCTGTCGGTTGGTGACGGCATCGCGCGCATTCATGGGCTCGACAACGTCCAGGCGGGCGAGATGGTCGAATTCTCGAACGGCGTGCAGGGCATGGCGCTCAACCTCGAGGCCGATAACGTCGGCGTCGTGATCTTCGGGTCGGACTCGGAGATCAAGGAAGGTGACGTCGTCAAGCGCACCGGCACGATCGTCGACGTTCCGATCGGCAAGGGCCTGCTCGGCCGTGTCGTCGATGGCCTCGGCAACCCGATCGACGGCAAAGGCCCGATCGTGACCGACCAGCGCAGCCGCGTCGAAGTGAAGGCACCGGGCATCATCCCGCGCACCTCGGTTCACGAGCCGGTGCAGACCGGCCTCAAGGCGATCGACGCGCTCGTTCCCGTCGGCCGTGGCCAGCGCGAGCTCATCATCGGCGATCGCCAGACCGGCAAGTCGGCCGTCGCGATCGACACGTTCATCAACCAGAAGACCGCGAACGCCGGCGATGACGAGAGCAAGAAGCTCTACTGCATCTACGTCGCGGTCGGCCAGAAGCGCTCGACCGTCGCGCAGCTCGTCCGCACGCTGACCGAGAATGGCGCGATGGACTATTCGATCGTGGTCGCCGCGACCGCATCGGACCCCGCCCCGCTCCAGTTCCTCGCGCCCTACACCGGCACCGCGATGGGCGAGTATTTCCGCGACAACGGCATGCATGCGCTGATCGTGTTCGACGATCTCTCCAAGCAGGCGGTCGCCTATCGTCAGATGTCGCTGCTGCTGCGCCGCCCGCCGGGCCGCGAAGCGTACCCCGGCGACGTGTTCTATCTCCACTCGCGCCTGCTCGAGCGCGCGGCGAAGATGAATAAGGCCAATGGCTCGGGCTCGTTGACCGCGCTGCCGATCATCGAGACTCAGGCGGGCGACGTTTCGGCGTACATCCCGACCAACGTGATCTCGATCACCGACGGCCAGATCTTCCTTGAAACCGATCTGTTCTTCGCTGGCATCCGCCCGGCGATCAACGTCGGCCTGTCGGTCAGCCGCGTCGGCTCGGCCGCGCAGACCAAGGCGATGAAGAAGGTGTCGGGCTCGATCAAGCTCGAGCTGGCGCAGTATCGCGAGATGGCGGCGTTCGCGCAGTTCGGTTCGGACCTCGACGCCTCGACGCAGAAGCTGCTCAACCGCGGCGCGCGCCTGACCGAGCTGCTCAAGCAGCCGCAGTTCAGCCCGCTGCCGTTCGAGGAGCAGACCGCGTCGATCTTCGCGGGCACGCAAGGCTATCTCGACACCGTGTCGGTCGGCGACGTGGTGCGCTACGAAGCGGCGATGCTCGCGGATCTGCGCGCGAACCATGCCGACGTGCTCGGCCTGATCCGCGACACCAAGGATCTCGGCGACGAGGCCAAGGGAAAGCTGAAGGCTGCGCTCGACGCGTTCGCGAAGACGTTTGCGTAAAAGTCCGTCACCCCAGCCCGGGTCCCATCGAAGTATCACTTCGATAGGTGCCCGCAAGCTGGGGTCTCCGGCCGCAAGCGCGCGGCCAGAGGCACAAGATCCCAGCTTACGCTGGGATGACGAAGTGGGAAGCTAAATGGCGTCGTTGAAGGCCCTCAAGATCCGCATCGGCTCGGTGAAGTCGACGCAGAAGATCACCAAGGCGATGAAGATGGTCGCCGCCGCCAAGCTGCGCCGTGCGCAGGAAGCGGCAATCGCCGCGCGCCCCTATGCGAGCCGGCTGGAGCGCGTGATGGCGAGCCTCGCATCGAAGGTGACGGTGAGCGAATCCTCGCCGAAGCTTTTGGCCGGCACGGGCCGCGACCAGGTCCATCTACTCATCGTCGCGACCTCCGAGCGCGGCCTCGCGGGTGCGTTCAACTCGAACATCGTCCGCGCCGCGCGCCGCAAGGCCGAGGAACTGGAAAAGGCCGGCAAGACCGTCAAGATCTACGTTGCCGGCAAGAAGGGGCGCGTCATCAAGCGCTTCTACCCGACTCAGGTCGTGGTCGATCATGAGATGAGCCACATCAAGACGGTCGCCTTCGCTGACGCCAAAGCGATCACCGACGATGTGATCGCCCGCTATGAAGCGGGCGA
This sequence comes from Sphingomonas panacis, assembly GCF_001717955.1. Taxonomy (NCBI): domain Bacteria; kingdom Pseudomonadati; phylum Pseudomonadota; class Alphaproteobacteria; order Sphingomonadales; family Sphingomonadaceae; genus Sphingomonas; species Sphingomonas panacis. Next base: position 2,677,181 of record NZ_CP014168.1, on the reverse strand, counting down.
GTTCGACGTCGCGCACCTGTTCTACGCGCGCTTCCAGTCGGCACTGGTGCAGGAGCCGATCGGCCGGCAGATCATCCCGGTTGCGTTGCCCGCGAACGACGATTCGGTGGTGAGCGACGGCGGTGCCGCGGTCGAATACGAGCCCGACGAGGAGTCGATCCTCGCCGACCTGCTGCCGCGCAACATCGCGATCCAGATCTTCGGCGCGCTGCTGGAGAATGCCGCGTCCGAGCAAGGCAGCCGCATGACCGCGATGGAAAACGCCACGCGCAACGCCGGCGACATGATCAAGCGTCTCAGCATCCAGTACAACCGAGCCCGCCAGGCCGCGATCACGACCGAACTGGTGGAAATCATTTCCGGCGCGGAAGCGCTGTAAGAATCGCAAGAAGGTAGGACGAGCAATGGCAACCGCCCCCGATACGATCGCTTCCGTAGCGACCACCAACAACGTAGGCCGCATCAGCCAGGTGATCGGCGCGGTCGTCGACGTGGCGTTCGATCAGGGCAATCTGCCCGCGATCCTGAACGCGCTCGAGACCAGCAACAACGGCGCCAAGCTGGTGCTCGAAGTGGCGCAGCATCTCGGCGAGAACACCGTCCGCACGATCGCGATGGACGCGACCGAGGGCCTGATGCGCGGCCAGACGGTGACCGACACCGGCAACCAGATTCAGGTTCCGGTCGGCCCGGCGACGCTCGGCCGAATCCTCAACGTGATCGGTGAGCCGATCGATGAGCGCGGCCCGGTCAACACCGATCTGCGCGCGCCGATCCATGCCAAGGCGCCGCTGTTCGTCGATCAGTCGACCGAGAACGCGATCCTGGTCACCGGCATCAAGGTGATCGATCTGCTCGCGCCGTATGCCAAGGGCGGCAAGATCGGCCTGTTCGGCGGCGCCGGCGTCGGCAAGACCGTGCTGATCCAGGAACTGATCAACAACATCGCCAAGGGCCACGGCGGCACCTCGGTGTTCGCCGGCGTCGGCGAGCGGACCCGCGAGGGCAACGATCTGTACCACGAGTTCCTCGACGCCAACGTGATCGCCAAGGATGCCGACGGCAATGCGATCTCCGAAGGCTCGAAAGTTGCGCTGGTATACGGCCAGATGAACGAGCCGCCCGGCGCGCGCGCGCGCGTCGCACTCTCGGGTTTGACGATCGCCGAATATTTCCGCGATGTCGAAGGCCAGGACGTTTTGTTCTTCGTCGACAACATCTTCCGCTTCACGCAGGCAGGCGCGGAAGTGTCGGCACTGCTCGGCCGCATCCCGTCGGCGGTGGGCTATCAGCCGACGCTGTCGACCGACATGGGCGCTCTCCAGGAGCGCATCACCTCGACCAACAAGGGCTCGATCACCTCGGTGCAGGCCGTGTACGTTCCGGCCGACGATCTCACCGATCCGGCGCCGGCGACGTCGTTCGCCCACTTGGACGCGACGACCGTGCTCAACCGCGCGATCTCGGAACTCGGCATTTATCCGGCGGTCGATCCGCTCGATTCGACCAGCCGCGTTCTCGAACCCCGCGTCGTCGGCCAGGAGCATTACGAGACCGCGCGTGCGGTTCAGTCGACGCTCCAGAAGTACAAGTCGCTTCAGGACATCATCGCGATTCTCGGCATGGACGAGCTTTCGGAAGAGGATAAGCTGACCGTGTCGCGTGCGCGGAAAATCCAGCGCTTCCTGTCGCAGCCGTTCCACGTCGCCGAGGTCTTCACCGGCATTCCGGGCAAGTTCGTCCAGATCGAGGACACGGTGAAGTCGTTCAAGGCTGTCGTGGAAGGTGAATATGATCACCTGCCCGAAGCCGCTTTCTACATGGTCGGCGGCATTGAGGAAGCGATCGCCAAGGCCGAGAAGATGGCGCAGGAGGCGTAAAGCCACCTCTACTCCCCTCCCGCTCGCGGGAGGGGCTGGGGGAGGGCCTGTGGGCAGGGTTCTTCCGAATGACACGCCCTCCCCCGACCCCTCCCGCGAGCGGGAGGGGAGTAGGAAACCAAAATGCTGCACTTCGAACTCGTAACGCCTGAAAAGCTCGTCCGCTCGGAAGAGGTCTATATGGTCGTCGTGCCCGGCACCGAGGGCGATTTCGGCGTGCTCGAAGGCCATGCGCCGGTGATGTCGACGATCCGCGACGGGAGCTTGCAGATCTATCGCTCCGAAAAGGGCGAACCCGAGTTGCTCTCCATCGAGGGCGGTTTCGCCGAGGTCAACGCGAACGGGCTGACCGTGCTCGCCGAGCGCGCCGCCTGATCTCTTCGCCGCGCCACTTTACCGGGCGTTAACCACGCCCTGCGACACGGCCGGTCATGGATATTGTCGCTGGCCCGCCCATACGAATCGTTGCCCAAGACGACACCGCGCGCTTGCCGCGCGCCGCGTGGGTGGTGCTTGGCGCACTCGCCTGCGCGGCCGTACTGCTCCGCTTCGGCCTTTTCGGCGACCCGATCGCCGGGCTGGATGAGCAATTCTATCTGCTCGTCGGCGATCGGATGTGGCATGGCGAGCTGCCCTATCTCGACATCTGGGACCGCAAACCGGTCGGGTTGTTCGTACTGTTCGCGGGCATCCGGCTGCTACCCGGCGATGGCGTGCTGGCCGCGCACCTCGTCGCGACCGCTTTCGCCACCGCGACCGCGCTGCTGATCGCGATATTCGCGCGCAAGCGGGTCGGCTGGATGCCGGCGACGATGGCGGGCATCTTCTACCTCGCCGCGCTGAACACTTTGTGGGGGGACACCACCCAGACGCCGGTGTTCTACGATCTGTTCGTCATGGCGGCGGCGTGTCTGACCGTGCGCGCCGCTGAAAGCGCGGATGACCGCAGCAAGATCCAGCTTGGCGTCGCCGCGATGGCACTCATCGGCATTGCGATCCAGATCAAGACCAACGCGATATTCCAGGGTGCGTTCTTCGGCGCATGGCTGCTCTGGTCGCGGTGGCGGCAGAGCCGCGACGTGGCGGCCACGCTGCGCCTGATGCTTCCGCTGACGATCGCGGCGGCCGTGCCGACCGTCGCGGCGATGCTGACCTACACGGCGCTGGGACATTTCGACGCGTGGTGGCAGGCGAATATCCTGTCCGTCATCGCCAAGGGCAGGCCCGCCGACCCGGCGGCGATGGACAATTTCGCAAGCTCGATCATCCTCACGTCGCCCGCGCTCGCGGTCGCGCTGCTCGGGCTCTGGGCCAGAACACGGCGCTTCGAGACATGGGACGGCGAGACCGCCTTCCTGCTCGGCTGGATCGCGCTCTCGGTGGTCGATTTCGGCGCGATCGGCGGATATTTCCCGCATTACGCGATTCCGCTGGTGCTCGCCTGCTGCCCCCTGATCGCGGATGCGTTCGCGATTCGCCGCTTCGGCACCGCACTCTTCATTGCCGTTCTGGCCTGGCCGCTCTTCTATGCGGTCAGAGTGGCCCCTCGCGTCGGCGCGAAGGAGCGGGAGTATGCGGCGAAGGTTCTCGCGGCGCTGCCGGGCGACGTGCGGACACGCTGCCTTTTCATCTACGAAGGCCCGGTCGCCTATTACCAATTGAGCCACGCGTGCCGGGTGTCGCGCTTCGCGTTCACCGGGCATCTCAGTTCGACGCGCGAGGCGCGTGCGCTCGGCGTGGATCAGGCGCAAGAACTGCGTGCCACGCTCGCCCGCCAGCCGGGCACGATCATCACGATCGCGCATTCGAGCTGGACCGACCGTAACCCGGCGATGGAGCGGTTGCTCGCGGCAACGCTTGCGCGCGACTATCATCCGATCGCGCAATTGCCGCACCGCGTCTACACCGGCGGCCACGATCGGCTCGTGATCTGGCGTCGCAACGACCCGGCGCACACTGCGCGGCACGGGAATCGGCTGGCGGCGTGAAGCCGCGATCCCGGCGCCCTGGCCTTGGTTAGGAAATTCTCAAACCCTCGCCTCTATTCCCCGTCCGATGGATGAGGGAACACGCGGAATGAGTGCATTTGGGCGGCGACCGGGAACAGCCGGAATGGGTACGCGCCCCGCCTTCGGCGTCGCGCGCCCGATGCAGGGCGCGCCGCGCCCGGCTTCCGACGCCGATACGCATGCCGAGCAATTCCCGCCGCTGATCGACCTGCCGATGCCCGGAGAGATCGACGGCATGGCGATGGGCACCATGCCGGGTGCCTCGCACGACGCGATGCTGCGGCTGGCCGAGCGGCAGGCGGCTTCGGGCGAGGCTGGCAACAGCCGGGTCGAGGGGTTCGAGGCCTCGATCCACAAGATCAAGGAGCAGGTGCTGCCGCGTCTGCTCGAACGCGTCGATCCCGAGGCCGCCGCGACTCTCGACAAGGACGAGCTCGCCGAGGAATTCCGCCCAATCATCGGCGAGGTGCTCGCCGAATTGAAGCTGACGCTCAACCGGCGCGAGCAGTTCGCTCTGGAGAAGGTGCTGGTCGACGAGCTGCTCGGGCTTGGACCGCTCGAGGAATTGCTGGCCGATCCCAACGTCACCGACATCATGGTCAACGGGCCCAACCAGACCTTCGTCGAGCGCAAGGGCAAGCTCGAGCTCGCGCAGATCCAGTTCCGCGACGAGGAGCATCTGTTCCAGATCGCGCAGCGGATCTGCAACTCGGTCGGCCGCCGCGTCGATCAGACCACGCCGCTCGCCGACGCGCGCCTGAAAGATGGCTCGCGCGTCAACGTGATCGTGCCGCCGCTCTCGCTGCGCGGCACAGCGATCTCGATCCGCAAATTTTCCGACAAGCCGATCACGCTCGATATGATGGCCGGCTTCGGCTCGATGAGCGTCAAGATGGCGACCGCGCTCAAGATCGCGGGGGCGTGCCGGTTCAATGTCGTCATCTCGGGCGGCACCGGCTCGGGCAAGACGACGATGCTCAACGCGCTGTCGAAGATGATCGACCCCGGCGAGCGCGTGCTGACGATCGAGGATGCCGCCGAATTACGCCTGCAGCAGCCGCACTGGCTGCCGCTCGAAACGCGCCCGGCCAACCTCGAAGGTCAGGGCGAGATCAGCATCCGCGATCTTGTGAAGAACTCGCTGCGTATGCGGCCGGACCGCATCATCCTCGGCGAAATCCGCGGCGCCGAGTGTTTCGATCTGCTCGCCGCGATGAACACCGGCCATGACGGCTCGATGTGTACGCTCCACTCCAACTCCCCGCGCGAATGCCTCGGGCGTATGGAGAACATGGTGATGATGGGCGACATCAAGATGCCCAAGGAAGCGATCAGCCGCCAGATCGCCGATTCGGTCGATATGATCGTTCAGGTGAAGCGGCTGCGCGACGGCTCGCGCCGGGTGACCAACATCACCGAGGTGATCGGCATGGAAGGCCCGGTGATCGTCACGCAGGAGCTGTTCAAGTTCGAATATCTGGAGGAGAGCGCCGACGGCAAGATCATCGGCGAGTACCGCTCGATGGGGCTGCGGCCGTACACGCTGGAGAAGGCGCGGCAGTTCGGGTTCGATCAGGCGTATCTGGAGGCGTGTTTGTAGTAACCGTCGCCCCGGCGAAGGCCGGGGCCGTCGAGTTTAAGGCGATCGTTCCGCAACACACACAGCGGCCCCGGCCTGCGCCGGGGCAACGTGCTTTATTCGCCGAGCTTGTCGATCTTCTCGACGAGCTTGCCCAATTCGGCCTTCAACGCGGCGATTTCCTCGTCCTTGCTGAGCGGCGTACCGTTTTCCGCAGGCGTGGCGGCAGCAACGCCACCGACGGCACCGGGCTTGAACGCTTGAGTCGCCGCTTCGAACATCGCCATGTTCTGCTTGGCGAGCTCGGCGAAGGGCGAGTTGGCGAACGCGCCCTCGACCGCCGACTTGAACTGGAGCTGGTTGCGGCGGAAGCTGTCCATCGACGCTTCCAGATAGCCCGGGACCATCGCCTGCATCGAATCGCCGTACATCGAGATCAACTGGCGCAGGAAGTTGACCGGAAGCATCGTCTCGCCGCGCGATTCCTCTTCCATGATGATCTGGGTGAGGATGTTGTGCGTGATGTCCTCGTCGCTCTTGGCGTCGACCACCTTGAAGTCGCGCCCCTCGCGCGTCATCGCGGCGAGATGTTCCAGCGTGATGTACGACGAGGTTTCGGTATTATAGAGCCGGCGGTTGGCGTATTTCTTGATGATCGCCGGGCCATCGCCCGCAGTATGCTTTTTCATGAAGAAAGGCCCTGACCCCCAGTGGTTGTCTCACGTCTAACACCTTTTGATGCCGCATCGCAACACGGACCACGTCCGCTGCCGTTATTCCTCGAAATGCTGCAAAGCGAGACTGCGGAATCACCCGAACGTCGCACCGCAGCACTTGCCGGGCTGCGCGCGTTTCAGGAGGCGCCGCGTGGACGCCCGCGCAAGCTTGCGCCGATACGGTTCCGCAAAGGCCGGGTGCGGCTGCGCGATTACGGTGTGAAAGGCGAAACGGCGCGGCCGGTGATCGTGGTGCCGTCGCTTATCAACGGGCCGAATATCCTCGATCTCACCCACGACGTATCGCTGCTGCGGTGGCTGGCGGGCACCGGCGTTCGCCCGCTGCTGGTCGATTGGGGCGCTCCGCCGCCGCGCGACCGTGGCATGGATCTGGCCGGGCATGTCGAGCAACTCCTGCTGCCGCTGATCGCCAAGGTGACCGAGCGGCTCGGCGAACCGCCGGTTCTGGCGGGCTATTGCCTCGGCGGGACGATGGCGCTTGGCGCGGCCTGCGCGGCAACGGTGGCGGGGCTGGCGCTGATCGCGGCGCCGTGGCGCTTCGCCGGGTTCGGCGCCGGCCGCGCCGACATCGGATCGTTGTGGAGTGCCGCCAAGCCAAGCTGCGAGGCGATGGGTCTGGTGCCGGTCGAAGTGCTGCAAAGCGGCTTCTGGCGGCTCGATCCCGCCAAGACGATCGCCAAATACGAGGCGTTCGCGCGGATGCAGCCGGGCAGCCCGGCGTGGAAGGCGTTCATCGCGGTGGAGGACTGGGCGAATGGCGGCGCCCCCCTGCCCTACGGCGCCGGGCGGCAGTTGATGGAGGATTTCATCGCGCGCGATCTCCCCGGCAGCGGCGCATGGCGGATCGCCGGCGCCGTGGCCGGCCCGGCCCAGCTCGATTGCCCGGCGATCGAGTTCGTCTCGCGCCATGACCGGATCGTGCCCGCCGCCAGCGCCGCTGATCTGCCCGACCGGCACGATGTCGCCGCCGGGCATGTCGGCATGATCGTCGGCAGCCGCCGTCGTGCCGAGCTGTGGGAACCGCTTGCGGACTGGCTAAGCGCCCTGCCGCGCCCTAAATAGCCGCTCACAGACATTCCACCTGTCGGAGACTCACCAGACATGACCGATATCGTCATCACCGCCGCCAAGCGCACCCCGGTCGGCAGTTTCCTCGGCGCCTTTGCCGGCGTGCCGGCGCATGAGCTCGGCCGTCAGGCGATCGTCGCCGCGCTCGCGCAGGCGGGCGTATCGGGCGAAGAGGTGTCCGAAGTGATTCTCGGGCAGGTGCTGACTGCGGCGCAGGGCCAGAACCCGGCGCGGCAGGCGTCGATGGCGGCGGGCGTGCCCAAGGAGGTTCCGGCCTGGGGCGTCAACCAGGTGTGCGGATCGGGGCTGCGCGCGGTCGCGCTGGCGGCGCAGGCGATCGCGACCGGCGACGCCAGCATCGTCGTCGCGGGCGGGCAGGAATCGATGTCGATGTCGGCACATGCTCAGGCGCTGCGCGCCGGGCAGAAGATGGGCGATCTTTCGCTGATCGACACGATGATCAAGGACGGGCTGACCGACGCGTTCAACCATTATCACATGGGCATCACCGCCGAGAATGTCGCCGAGCAATATCAGGTGACGCGCGCCGAGCAGGACGCATTCGCGGTGCGGTCACAGAATCGCGCCGAAGCCGCGCGCGGCAGCGGGCGCTTCAAGGACGAGATCGCTCCCGTCACGATCAAGGGCCGCAAGGGCGACACGATCGTCGATGCCGATGAATATATCCGCGCCGGCGCGACGATCGAATCGGTGTCGGGCCTGCGCCCCGCCTTCAAGAAGGACGGCACCGTCACTGCCGCCAACGCCTCTGGCCTCAACGACGGCGCCGCCGCGCTGGTGCTGATGAGCCGCGAGGAAGCCGAGAAGCGCGGGAGCCCGATCCTTGCGCGGATCGTGAGCTGGGCTTCGGCTGGTGTCGATCCTTCGGTGATGGGCATCGGCCCTGTCCCCGCCACCCGCCGCGCGCTGGAGAAGGCGGGCTGGACGCTCGCCGATCTCGACCTGATCGAAGCCAACGAAGCGTTCGCCGCGCAGGCGCTGTCGGTCGGCAAGGAACTCGGCTGGGATGCGGAGAAGGTCAACGTCAACGGCGGCGCGATCGCGATCGGCCACCCGATCGGCGCGAGCGGCGCGCGCGTGCTGACCACCCTGCTCTACGAGATGGAGAAGCGCGACGCGAAGAAGGGTCTGGCGACCTTGTGCATCGGCGGCGGCATGGGCATCGCCATGTGCGTCGAGCGCTGAGGTGAGCTTAGGGTAGCGGGCGCAAGACGCGTCCCGCTACCCGACCCACATCCGGTCGAACCGTTTGCCCAGCCCGGTGAGCAATTCGTATTGGGACATGCCCGACAGCGCCGCCGCCTCCGGTAGTGCATAGTCGATCGCGACCCAGTCGCCCTCGGCGAGATCGGGCACAGCATCGACTGCTATGGCGGTGAGGTCCATCGAGACGCGGCCCAGCACCGGCAGGCGCGCCTCGCCGTGATGGGCCGCGCCGCGCTGTGAAAAGCCGCGCCAATAGCCGTCGGCGTAGCCGAGGTTGAGGATCGCCACTTCCGTCGAGCGCTCGGCGGTGAACAGCGCGTTGTAGCCGATCACGTCGCCGGGCTGGAGACGACGGCGCTGGAGGATCTGCGCCTCGGGCGTCACCACCTGACGCAGCGTGCCGGCAAGCTCTTCGCGCGGCACGCCACCGTAGAGCGCCAGGCCGGGCCGCGTCAGATCGAAGGCATAGTCGCGGCCAAAAGCGATCGCGGCGGAATTGGCGAGGCTCATCCGCTTGGCGGGGTGGTGCCCCTTGAGCGAAGTGAACGCGGCAAGCTGGCGCCCGTTGAGCGGCGAATCCTCGTCGGCGCTGGCGAGATGGCTCATCAGCGTGCCGATCTCCAGCCCGTCGAGCGTGCCGTCGCAAACCGCAGCGGCCGCGATACCGAGCCGACTCATGCCGGTGTCGACCATCACATCGCACCGTCCGCCCCCGGCGGCGCGCCAGCGCGCGACCTGACGCTCGGTGTTGAGCACCGGCCATGCGAAGCCTTGTGGCGCGGTGGCCATATCCTCTTCGCGGACGCCGTGAAGCACCGCGACCGGCAGGCCGAGCGGCGCGAGCGCCTCGGCCTCGGCCCAGGTGGCGACGAAGAAATCGCGGCAGCCGGCCTGCGCCAACCGACGGGCGACCTCGACCGCGCCAAGGCCATAGCCGTCGGCCTTGATCGCGGCGCCGCACGCGGCAGGTCCACTCAGCGCAGCGAGGGCACGCCAATTGGCGACGAGTGCGGCGCTATCGAGCCGCAGACGATGGGGTGCGTTCATGCTTGCCGATTAGCGTGGTGACGCTGGCGGTGCCAGTGTTGGCTGGCCCCGGGCGGCACGTCAGGGGCGACGACCGCCGCCGCCACGACGACCACCGCCGCCGTGCCAGGAACCACCGCCCGGCCGACCACCACCATTGCCATGCCAGGCGCCGCCGCCCGGCTGACCGCCGCCATTGCCTTGCCAGGTGCCGCCGCCCGGGCGACCACCGCCATTGCCTTGCCAGGTGCCCCCGTTCGGGCGACCGGGACCACCTTGCCAGTTGCCGCCGCCGGGGCGGCCGCCCTGCCAGGTGTTGTTGCCGCCGCGCGGGCCGCGGAAATCGCGCCACATCGGGCGGATGTCACGGTGCGCGTTGTTCCAATGTTGCGAGCGGCCGCGCCAGTAATTCTGTTGAGCGCCGTTCCAGCGGTAGCGGCGGTTGTCGCGACCGTAGACGTAATAGCCGGTGCCCGGATAATAATAGTCGCCGTACCAGCCCCAATAGGGATCGGCGTTGAACCCGCCGTAATAGGGGTCCCACCCGGAACTGGCATAACCGATGCCGCCGCCGCCATAGCCATACCCGTCATCGACGCAGGCCGAGAGGCCAAATGCGGCGGCGAGGCCGAGGCCGGCGATCAAGAGCTTCCTGGGGATCATGCTGCGTACTCCGACAGGATGCGAAAGCCGCACTGCGGGGCGACGCATCGTTTGGAAGAAACGATGAAGCGCGGCCGTGGTTCCGTTTTCGAAACATCGCAGACACATGGCGATCGTCCGGGGCAGCGCCCCGGGCCGATCAGGGCGGATCAATGCCCCTCGAACGCGATCAGCGAATCGACCGCCAGCCCGTCGGCGCGGAGCGCGTCGGCGCCGCCGAGATCGGGCAGATCGAGCAGGAACTGCGCCTGCTCCACCACCGCGCCGGCCTTGCGCAGCAGCCGCACCGCAGCGCGCGCCGTGCCGCCGGTCGCGATCAGGTCATCGACGAGAAGCACGCGCTGACCGGGCACGAGCGCGTCCTCGTGCATTGCGATCCGGTCGGTGCCGTATTCGAGCGCGTAATCCTCGGCGATCGTCACGCCCGGCAGCTTGCCGTCCTTGCGGATCAGCAGCACGCCCGCGCCGAGCGGGGCTGCCATCGCGGCCGCGAAGATGAAGCCGCGGGCCTCGATTCCCGCGACCAGATCGACCGGGCCGACCGTCGCCGCCGCCATGCGGGCGATCGCCTCGGCGAAACCCTTGGCATCGAGCAGCAACGTGGTGATGTCGCGAAACTGGATGCCGGGCTTGGGGAAATCGGGAATGGTGCGGATCAGCGCCTTCAGATCGTCGTTGCGCTGATCCTGGCGGGCCTCGGTCTCGACTGCGATCATTCTCAATGTTTCATGTTGCGCCAAACGTTCTGATACGCGCCGTATGCGAGGAAGCAGAACACCAGCAGGAACCCGAGCACGGCGAAGCCGGCGCCGTGGCGGGTATCGAGATTGGGTTCGGCTGTCCACGTCAGAAACGCCGCGACGTCCTTTGCCATCTGGTCGACGGTCGGCTTGGTGCCGTCGAGATACTGGACCTGCCCGTCCTGAGTCAGCGGCGGCGGCATCGCGATGTTGAGGTTGGCGAAATACTGGTTGTAGTGAAGCCCCTTCGGCGTCTTCGCGTCGGGGAACTTGGCCAGCAGATCGGCGGGCTGGTTCACGTAACCGTGGCCGACCAGCGAATAGACATAGTCCGGCCCCTCGTGCCGCGCCTTGGTCATCAGCGACAGATCGGGCGGAACCGCATTGTTGTTGGCGGCGCGCGCCGCGACGTCGTTGGCGAACACCAGCGGGAAGCGATCGGACGGCAGGTTCTTGCGCGTCGCGACTTCGCCGGTGTCGGGGTTGACGTTCGGCTGTTCGATCTGCCAGCCGGCGGCGATCGCCTTGACCTGACCGTCGTCGTAACCGAGCTGCTTCAGGTCACGGAACGAGACGAGCCGGATCGAATGGCACGCCGCGCACACTTCCTTGTAAACCTGGAAGCCGCGCTGAAGCTGGCGCAGATCGTATTTTCCGAACAGCCCTTCGGACGGAAGCTCCGCGCTGAGCAAAGGGTGGTGCGAGCGGACGTAATGCTCGGCGGTCGGCGCGGGCGGATCGGTGACGACCCCCACCACCGACCAGAGCAGCGACCACCCCAGCACGGCGACGATGCCGAGGCCGATAATACCGGAAATCCAGCGGATCATGGTCGTGTCCCCTTATTCGGCCGTGAGCACGGAGCCGCTCATTGCGGTCTCCGTCGGGCTGGTGCCGCCATGCTTCGCCAGCACCGCCTCGGTGATCGAATTGGGCAGCGGGCGCGGGCGCTCCATCCGCGAGACGATCGGCAGAATGACGAGGAAGTGTGCGAAATAATATGCCGCCGCGATCTGGCTGACGATCACATAAGCCGGTTCCGCCGGCGAGCCGCCGCAATAGCCGAGCACCAGCACGTCGGCGACGAGCACCCAGAAGAAGATGCGGTACAGCGGCCGGTAATTGGTTGAGCGGACCGGTGAACTGTCGAGCCACGGCAGGAAGAACAGCAGCACGATCGACCCGAACATCGCCAGCACGCCCCACAGTTTCGCGGGCAGGATGAAGTCCGAGGTGAACGCGCGCAGGATCGCGTAGAACGGCCAGAAATACCATTCGGGCACGATATGCGCGGGCGTCGCCAGCGGGTTGGCCGGAATGTAATTGTCCGGGTGGCCGAGATAGTTCGGCGCGAAGAAGATCAGGAAGGCGAACAGCACCAGGAAGATGCCCAGCCCGAACCCGTCCTTCGCGGTGTAATACGGATGGAACGGCACGGTATCCTGCTCGCCCTTCACGTCCACGCCGGTCGGGTTGTTCGATCCCGGAATGTGCAGCGCCCAGATGTGCAGCACGATGACCGCGGCGATCACGAATGGCAGCAGATAGTGAAGCGAGAAGAAGCGGTTGAGCGCGGCATCGTCGGGCGCATAGCCGCCGAGCAGCCACACGCGGATCGTGTCGCCGACGATCGGGATCGCCGAGAAGAAGCCAGTGATGACCTGGGCGCCCCAGAAGCTCATCTGCCCCCACGGCAACACATAGCCCATGAACGCGGTTGCCATCATCAGCAGGAAGATGACGACGCCGAGCAGCCACACGATTTCGCGCGGCGCCTTGTACGATCCGTAATAGAGGCCCCGGAAGATGTGGATGTAGACGACGATGAAGAACATCGACGCACCGTTGGCATGCGCATAGCGCAGGAACCAGCCGGCGTTGACGTCACGCATGATGTGCTCGACCGAATCGAACGCGACGCCGCCGTTCGCGGCATAATGCATCGCCAGCACGATGCCGGTGACGATCTGCGCGGCGAGTGCTGCGCCGGCGAGCACGCCGAAGTTCCAGAAATAGTTGAGGTTGCGCGGCACCGGATAGCCAGCGCCGACCGCGTTGTAGACGAGGCGCGGCAGCGGCAGCCGTTCGTCGACCCACTTGGTCAGCGCGAATTTCGGTTCGTAATGTTTCGCCCAGGGAAAGCTCATCTCTGTGACATCCTCAACCGACGGTGACCGTCGTGTCCGACGAAAAGGTGTACGGCGGCACGGCCAGGTTCTTCGGGGCCGGGCCTTTGCGGATGCGCGCGGCGGTATCGTATTGCGACCCGTGGCACGGGCAGAAATAGCCGCCGAACTGGCCGCGATTCTCGCCTTCGTGGATGCCGAGCGGAATGCAGCCGAGATGGGTGCAGACGCCGAGCGTGATGAGCCAGTTGGTCTTGCCGGGCTTGGTACGGTCGGCGAGAGTCTGCGGATCGCGCAGCTCGCCAAGCGGAACCGCATCGGCCTCGGCGATTTCCTTCGGCGTCAGGTGGCGCACGAACAAAGGCTGTTTGCGGAACGAAGTGACGACGCCTTGCCCGGCTTCGATCTTGGAAAGGTCGACCTCGGTGGTGGACAGCGCCAGCACGTCGGCGGAGGGGCTCATCTGGTTGATGAGCGGCAGCACGACGATCGCGCCGCCGACGCCCGCCCAGGCGACCGCCGCGATATTGATGAAATCGCGCCGGCGCGGATCATCCACCGCTTCGTGGAACGGTGCCGGATCCTCTCCAGGTGGCACGGCATTATCGACTGTTGCCATTTCTCTGCCCTTGTCTTCGCCGTGTCGACGATGGGATTTTCCTGAGGCGACGATGACGATATCGCCGCCCTGACCTTCTCCGTCCCCACGGGAAGCCTCGACCTGATAGACGGAGGTAGCCGGCTTTGCCAACAGCATTTTACCTCTGGTAACGCAGCATGATGCGCATCGCCCTCCACCAACCCGAAATCGCCGGCAATGTCGGCACCATCCTGCGCATGGCCGCGTGCTTCGGCGTCGCGGTCGATCTGATCGAGCCGATGGGCTTCGCGTTCAGCGACCGTGCGCTCGCACGGGCCGGCATGGACTACGCGCGCGCCGCCGAGGTTGAGCGCCATGCCGACTGGACGGCGTTCGAAGCGCGCGCGAGCGGGCGGCTGGTGTTGATGACCACCAGCGGCGGCGTCCGGCTCGATGCCGCGACGTTCCACCGCGGAGACATCCTGCTGTTCGGCTCCGAAGGGAGCGGCGTTCCGCCAGCGGTGCATGATCGTGCCGATCTGCGCGTGCGAATCCCGCTCGCCGCCGGGATGCGCTCGCTCAACCTCGCGGTCGCGTGCGGCATCGCGCTCGGCGAAGCGTTGCGCCAGACCGGCGGCTGGCCCGCCGACGTCTCGACTTAACCGCCGGAGGGGGGCAAAGGGCGCGGCCATGCAACCGCTCGACGAACAGCAAGCCGCCGCCCGCACCTGGTTCGAGCATCTGCGCGACCTGATCTGCGCCGAATTCGAGGCGATCGAAGCCGAGGCGGGATCGGACGCGCGCTTCGTCTATACGCCGTGGGACCGCGTCGACCCGTCCGGCGAGCCGGGTGGCGGCGGCGTGCGCGGGGTGATGAAGGGCAAGGTGTTCGAGAAGGTCGGCGTCAACGTCTCGACCGTCGGCGGCGTGCTCGACGGCGATTTCGGCAAGACCATCCACGGCGCGGGCGACGATCCGCGCTTCTGCGCGACCGGGATCAGCCTCGTCGCGCACATGGCCAATCCGCATGTTCCCGCCGTCCACATGAACACACGGATGCTGGCGACGACCAAGCGCTGGTTCGGCGGCGGCGCCGATCTCAACCCGCCGCTGCCGATCGCCGAGGACACCGCCGATTTCCACGCCGTGCTGCAAGCGGCGTGCGACGCGCATGACCCGGCGCATTATCCGCGCTTCAAGCAATGGGCCGACGACTATTTCTATATCCCCCACCGGCACGTGCATCGTGGCGTCGGCGGGATCTTCTACGATCATCTGGAGGGCGATTTCGCGCGCGATTTCGCCTTCACGCAGGATGTCGGCCGCGCCTTTCTCGACATCTATCCCCGAATCGTGCGGCGGCGGATGGCAACGCCGTTCACCGACGCGGATCTGGCGCAGCAGCGCGCGTGGCGCGGACGCTATGCCGAGTTCAACCTCGTCTATGATCGCGGGACGTTGTTCGGCCTCAAGACCGGCGGCAATATCGATGCGATCCTGATGAGCCTGCCGCCGGTCGCGACATGGGACTGACCGGCGTCCGCGCCGAGGAGGTGGCGACGATCGTCACCACGCTGGAGATGAGCGCGCGGCCCGAGTTGCCGGCGGTGCCCGCATCGCCGTTGCGGCTGGTCGCGCTGGAGCGCCCTGCCCCTGATCGCTACCGCGCATTGTTCCGCCGCGTCGGCGAACGCTGGCTGTGGTTCTCGCGGCTGGTGATGGAGGAGGCTGCGCTGACCGCGATCCTCCACGATCCCGACGTGGCGATCTTCGCGGCGGTCGATGAAGGCGGGCGTGACGCCGGCATCCTCGAACTCGATTTCCGCACCGCGCACGAATGCGAACTCTCCTATTTCGGGCTGGTGCCCGATCTTGCCGGACAGGGGCTCGGGCGCTGGCTGATGGCGGAGGCCCTTAACCGCGCCTGGGCACCGGGGATCGAGCGGGTGTGGGTCCACACCTGCACGCTCGACCATCCCGCCGCGCTCAGCTTCTATCGCAAATCGGGCTTCACCGCGATCCGGCGCACGATCGAGACGTTCGCCGACCCGCGGCTGATCGGCGCGCTGCCGCCCGATGCCGCGCCGCAGATCCCGTGCCTCAAGCCTCGCGGTTGAGCACCAAAGCCTCGCGGTAGAGCGCGATGCGGACCAGCACCGTCGCGATCAGCGCCGCCGTCAGCGCGGCCGAGGCCGCCCCGTCAAGCAGCGCCGCCGTCACCGGGTTCGCCATCGGCGCGCCGCCGAGCGCACGCCCCGCAGCCACGAACGGCCAGGCGGCGAGCTGGCCGCCGAACAGCAGCACGCCGGCGACGCCCATCATCACCATGCCGTTGCCGCGAGTCAGCCGCGCGCTGCGCTGAAGCGCGGCGATCGCGCCGATCGGCTGTTCGGCGGCGATCACCGCGCCGGTCAGCAGCAGCCGGCCGAAGATATACATCGCCGGCAGTACCAGCACGAAACCGATCGCCGGCACCAGGAACAACCCGACCGGCAGCGACACGATCAGCGCCGCGAGCAGATAGCGCGGGAACAGCCGCAACGACCCCGCCAGCGCCGCGCCGAGCGGCGGCCGGTTGGTGCCGAGATACAGCGACAGCATCACCAGACTGCCGAACAGGGTGAGAAGCTCCGCGCCGAACAGCCACGGGCCATAGGCGCCGAACCATGTGGTGAACGCCTCGACCCAGGTGCGCACCGCGGCTTCGCTGGTGTCGCCCTCCGGCAGAGCGGGCATCAACGGCACCAGCAGCAGCGACGCGAATTGCGGCAGGAACACGAACAGCCCCGCCACGCGCAGCAGCAGATCCCAGTCGGTCTTCCACATGGACCACGCGGTTTGGAACGCGCGGGCAATATTCAATTTCATATCGGACATTTCATACGAGTTCGACGATCGTCTCGCGCGCGTCACGCACCGCGATGAACAGGCGTGCGGTGAACACCGTCGCCAGCGCGGTGAAGCCGGTCTGGACGAGCGCGACGAGAGTCGTTGTGATGATGGTTGCGACAGTGGCGGTATCGTCGCCGAGGGTGAGCACGCCGAGAATCGCGCCGAACACGGTCTTGGTGGCCAGTCCGGCGACCTGCGAAACGAGGATGTAGAGCAGCACGACGCCGACGAGCTTGAGCGTCATCCCGCGCGTCAGGCTCAGCGAGCGGATGAGCGCCGAGACACCGCGCCGTTCGCCGACGAGCGCCGCGTCGACGAGGAGCAAGCGCGCGAGCAGCACCAGCCCGACGATCGCGAAGGCCAATCCATAGACAAGGATGAACACTGCCGGTTCGAGCCCGATCATCGGCATCGACCCCGCCGGTGTCCGGCCCGGCACGATGCCGCTCATCGCGAAAGCGACGAAAATCGGTGCGACCGCCAGCACCACCACCACCATTTCGATCAGCGAGATCAGCACCGCGACCGGCAACCGCCCCGCCCCGGTGCGAACCGCGGCCGTCCAGCCGCGCGCCTCCAGCACGAGCGCGGTCAGCGCGAGATGCCCCCACATCGTGACGATACCGAGTGCCACCACCACCAGGCCGAGCCCGATGTTGCGCACGTTCGGCTCGCGTTCGATCAGCGGCATCAGCGTGTTCATCAGCGCCAGCGGCACGAACAGCAGTAGCCCGACGATCGGCATCACCTCCGCGCGGCGTTCTGCGACGAACTCGGACGTTCTGTCCCAAACGGCTTCAAGATTGACCATTGGCTCCCCCGGTCCGCGACGTGCGTAAACTCGCGTTAGCCCAACCCGCCGGGCCTTGCCACCGATCCCGTCCAATCTTGCACTCGGACGCGCATCGGCGCAATCGAGCGCTTCTATGGATGACCCCAACCCAATCGAATGGCGCGTCGAGCCGGGCCGAATCGGCTATGAGGATGCCCTCGCGATCATGGAGGCGCGCGCCGCCGCCGTTTCCGCAGGCGAGGCCAGCGAGCTCGTGTGGCTGGTCGAACATCCGCCGGTCTATACCGGCGGCACCAGCGCCGATCCCGCCGAACTGCTCGACCCGCGCTTCCCGGTGGTGAAGACCGGGCGCGGCGGACGCTTCACCTATCATGGCCCCGGCCAGCGCGTCGGCTATCTGATGCTCGATCTCAATGTGCGCGGGCGCGACATCCGCCATTTCATCTGTTCGCTCGAAGGCTGGCTGATCGACGCGCTGGGCGCGCTCGGCATCACCGCTTTCCGCGCGCCCGGCCGGATCGGCATCTGGACTCGCGATGGCGGCGAGGAGGCCAAGATCGGCGCGATCGGCGTGCGCGTGCGGCGCTGGGTGACGCTGCACGGCTTCGCGGTGAACCTCGCGCCCGACCTTGGCCATTTCGCCGGCATCGTGCCGTGCGGCATTGCGGAATACCCCGTCACCAGCGCGCAGGCGCTCGGCCGGGCGAGCGATTTCGCGAGCTTCGATGCCGCGCTGAACGACGCTTTTCCGGCGTTTCTGGAGCGTTTGCGCCGCGGCGCGGAA
Organism: Sphingomonas panacis; assembly: GCF_001717955.1. Lineage (NCBI taxonomy): Bacteria > Pseudomonadati > Pseudomonadota > Alphaproteobacteria > Sphingomonadales > Sphingomonadaceae > Sphingomonas > Sphingomonas panacis. The sequence goes on along the minus strand of NZ_CP014168.1, from coordinate 2,659,077 downwards.
AACTGTGCTTGAGGGCAAGTACTTATCGGACTAATGTCCCCCACGATGCGGGTAAATAAGGTCAACCAGACCCACCTAAATCAACTTCTAGGGAGCTTTTCCATGCGTACTATCCTTTCCAAGATCGCTGCTGTTTCGCTCGTCGCAGCCGCTGCCGTTTCGCTGTCGGCTTGCGGCAAGACCGAAGCACCCGTCGACAACACCACCGTCACGGATCTGAACTCGACCGAGAGCACCGACACGATGTCGGACAACATGACCGCAGTCGACGGCACGATGTCCGACAACGGCGGCATGATGATGTCGAACGAATCGTCGAACGCGATGTAATCACCGGTAAAACGGTGATGCCTGAGGGCCGCCCGGACCGTCCGGGCGGCCCTTTTGATTCGCGCAAACCCCCTTCAACCGCAATTCGACGAGACGTTGGCCACATGCTTAAAAAAGCATTTGGGCTGAAACACAAAACGCCGTAATCATCCCGTCACGACTGCCATTCGGTGAGAAAATGATGAAATTGTCCCGTGCGTTATGCGGATGTGCTGCAGTGTATGCGGCGGCGCTTTCACTGCCTGCCCAGGCGCAGTTCTTTTTCACCCCGCATGACATGACCGCGCCGCCGGTGACCGGCAGCGAACCGCGCTACGCGGCCGATTTCCCCGGCGCGACGCCGCTCGAAGTCCGCTCCGCACTGGTGTGGCAGATGCGCGCGGCGCTCAACGTGGCCGCGCTGCAATGCCAGTTCGAGCCGACCTTGATGTCCGTGCCCAACTACAACGCGATCCTGTTCAACCATAAGGACGAGATCAAGAAGTCCTACGACACGGTGAGCAAGTATTTCGTGCGCACCAACAAAACGCTTCGCGCCGGACAGAACGCGCTCGACCATTTCGACACGCGCAATTATTCGAGCTTCACCACGGTGAATGCGCAATATGGCTTCTGCCAGACCGCCGCGCGGGTCGCGCTTCGCGCCGCGATCGCGCCGCGCGGACAATTCGGCAAGATCGCGCTCGAAGAGACCGCCACACTGCGCAACGCGCTCGTCTATTGGGGCGACGAGCGCTTCCCGCGCCATCCCTCGGTCAACGCCATGGCGCGCGTGCCCAACCTCGATCCGCGATGCTGGGGCAAGAGGGGCGAATGGGTCGAGAAGACATGCGGCCCGATGGATACCGCCCTCGCCAGCAACACCGTTCGCTGATCGCTGATCCGTTACGCGCCCCGTTCGCCTCTGAGGTCTTCGGGGGCGAGCGGTGAAGCGGCTGGACTACCGCAACATCGCCCAGGTCGGCGCGTGGTCGCTGGCCTTCTCCCGCCCGCGATAGTCCTTGTCGACGCCGGCATCGGCGAGCCGGTCGGCGGCGATCGGTGAGAGCAGCAGATGGTCGATGCGGAAGCCCGCGTCGCGCGGCCACGCCCCCGCCTGATAATCCCAGAAGGTCCACACCCCGCCCTTGGGGTGGCGCGTGCGCAGCGCATCGGTCCAGCCTTGCGCCATCAATGCGCGGAAGCCAGCGCGGCTCTCGGGCTGCATCAGCGCGTCGCTCGCCATCGCCCGCACGGAAAACGTATCGTCGTCGTTGGGGATGACGTTGTAATCGCCCGCCAGCACAACCGCGCGCTCCTCGGCGAGCAGCGCGCGCGCGCGCGCCGCGAGCCGGTCGATCCAGCGCAGCTTGTAATCGAACTTGGGGCCGGGCAGCGGATTGCCGTTGGGCAAATAGAGCGAGGCGATCACCACACCGTCCACCTCGGCTTCGAGGTAGCGGCTGTGATCGTCCTCGGTCTCACCCTCCAGCCCACGCTGGCGCTCGACCGGGTCGGCGCCCTTGGCGAGCACCGCGACGCCGTTCCAGCTCTTCTGGCCGTGCCACACGGCGCCGTAGCCGGCGGCGCGGATGTCTGCGATCGGGAAGGTCTCGTCGCTCGCCTTCAACTCCTGAAGGCAGACCACATCGGGCTGCTGTTCGGAGAGATATTCGAGCAGGCGCGGCAGGCGCGCCTTGATGCCGTTGACGTTGTAGGTGACGATCTTCACGGGTGCGGGCGCGTCAGATCGAGAAGCTGGCGCCGCAGCCGCAGCCCGATGCCGCCTGCGGATTGGTCACGCGGAACGCCGCGCCGCCGAGCTCCTCGACATAATCGACCGCCGCACCGCGCACGAGATCGAGGCTGACCGAATCGACGACCAGCCGAACGTCGCCATTCTCCGCGATCGTATCGTCGCTCTCGACCGCGTCGGCGAAGCCGAACTTGTACTGGAAACCCGAACAGCCGCCGCCATCGACCGACAGCCGCAGGATCGCGGGTTTGCCCTGTTTGGCGGCGATCGTGGCCACGCGCGCGGCGGCGGAATCGGTCAGGGCGATTTCAGGAGCGAGTGTGGCCATGCGCTTCAGATAAGCGGTGGCCCGGCCAACGGCAACCGCCCGCGACCGCAAAGCAAAGGGCGCCGGTCTCGCGACCGACGCCCTTTGCAGATTCGAAAGCAGGCTAACCGGCTCAGTCGGCGGATTCGTCCGCTGCGGGGCCGACACCGACCGGGATCGTCTTGATCGAACGATCCTGCGCGGCGAGCAGATAATCGGCGTTCTGGAGGAACGGCACCGGATTGACCGCATGGCCGTCGATGCGGACCTCATAATGCAGATGCGGGCCGGTCGAGCGCCCGGTCGAACCCATCAGCGCGATCAACTGGCCGCGATGGACGCGGGTGTTGGCGGGAACGAGGATCTTGGAGAGATGGCCGTAGCGGGTCTGGATGCCCTTGCCATGATCGATCTCGACCATGTTGCCGTAGCCGCCAGCGCGCTCGGCGCGATCGACATAGCCGTCCGCGGTGGCATAGACCGGCGTTCCGGTCGGACCGGGGATATCGACGCCGGCGTGCATCGCCGCGGTGCCGCGGAACGGATCGGAGCGGATGCCGAAATTGCTGGTGTAGGCGAGATGTTCGACGGGCTGGACCGAGGGGATGGCGATCAGGCCATGATCGAGCGTGTCGAGCTTCTTCCAGGTCTGGAACAGCGAACGGAACTGCACGTCAGCGCGCATATCGGCGGCGGCGTCCGCGCTGTCGGCCGCGCGGGCGACGCCGCATGCGGAGAAGCACAACGTCACGCCAGCGACACCTGCCAGCAGTGAGAACGCCTTATCTGCGACGGCCTTCCGGGCGGATAAGAAAGACCCGAGGCGCGCCATGCGATGCGCGCCAGACATAGTGGTGATTTTGTTCATCTGTCCCCAGCGACCGTTATGCGTATGCCGGAAGACGACGGCACCCGCCCCTTGTGTCCGGCTCGCAGCCCCTCCACGTCCGGACGCACAATACCTGCCCTGCTTTGTCATGCAGGGGCAAGCGCCTGATAGTAATCGCGCGTCAGACCGGCTGCTTGGCGCGCTGAGTCGTTGAACGGTGGTTTTAGTTCCCCGCGAAAATGGCGTGAAAGCAGATTCTTCCAGTATTTTTGCGGTGCGATGCCCAGCGCGGTGCAAGCGGATTCGAACCATTTGGTTCCCACGGCCACATGACGGATCTCATCGGTGAGGATTCGGCGCAGAATCGCGGCGGTGGCGGCATCGCCGGCGGCATCGGCGCGCGCGATCATCGCGGGGGTCACGTCGAGGCCGCGTGCCTCCAGCACCATCGGCACGATCGCGAGCCGGGCGAGCGGATCGCCGGCGGTTTCGATCGCGGCTTCCCACAAGCCATCATGCGCCGGCAGCGCGCCGTAGCGGCTGCCGAGCGCGCGCAGCCGGCGGTCGACCAGCGCGAAGTGCATCGCCTCGTCAGCGCCGACCGCGAGCCAGTCGGTGGTGAAGTCGGGCGCGAACCCAGCGCCGAACCGTCCTGCCATGTCGAAGGCGAGATCGATCGCGACGAACTCGATATGCGCGAGCGCGTGCAGCAACGCGATCCGCCCGTGCAGCGAACCCTTGCCGCGCCGCGGCATCTGGTTGGGGGCGCGCAGTTCCGGTTCAGCCGGGCGCGCGGGACGGTCGGGCATCACGCCGCCATCGACGGCGGCGAAATCGCCGCGCCGCCAGCCACGCGCGGCGGCGCGGGCGCGCCTCACCTTGGTCGCTGGATCGGCGGTCTCCAATACCTCCCGGATCGCGACCGACACGCTCGGCAGCGTCACCCCAGCGCCCTGGCCGCCGCCAGCACCTGCTCGGCATGGCCGGCTACGCGAACCTTGCGCCAGACCTGCGCGAGCGTACCATCGGCGGCGAACAGGAAGGTCGCGCGCTCGACGCCCATGTAGGTGCGGCCATACATGTTCTTTTCGACCCACACGCCGAACGCCTCCATCACGCCGTGCGCCTCGTCGCTGGCGAGCGGCACGGTGAGATCATATTTGGCGGTGAACTTGGCGTGTTTGGCGGGCGTGTCGGGCGAGACGCCGAGCAGGTCGACACCAGCGGCGCGAAACTCCGGGTAGAGCGCGCTGAAATCCTGCGCTTCGCGGGTGCAGCCGGTGGTGTCGTCCTTAGGGTAGAAATACAGCACCAACGGCGCGCCGACCTTGTCGCGCAGCCGCAACGCCGCACCATCCGCGCCGGCCAGCTCCAGATCGGGAAGCGCGTCCCCCAGCTCAATCGCCATCATCATCTCCTGTCGCCACGCTGGCGAGACATGCGGCGACCTCCTGCCGGGTCGTGGCGAAGCTGGCAACCACCGCGTCCCAGTCGGCCATGCCGAGCGCGCGTGCGATCAGCGCCTGCGTGGGCGGCGGTGGAATCTCCGCATCGGGCGCGACCAGCCGCAGCGTGATGAGCAGGCGAGTAAGGAAGCGCTCCGCCGCGATCAGCTCGGCCGGGGCCACCCCCTGCCCCACCAGCGCGGCAATGGCACAGCCGAGATCGGTATCGAAGCCGGTGCGCCGCGTGAGTTGCAGGATATGGACCGTGAATTCGAGATCGACGAGCGCGCCGGGGAGCATCTTGGCGTCGAGCGGGCCGCTCGGCGGCTTGTGCTTGGCCATCTCGGCGCGCATGTCCGCCGCTTCCGCCGCCACGTCGCGCTCGGGCCGGTCGCCGCGCAGCACGGCGTCGATCACCGCCGTCACCTCGCCGCGCGCGTGCGCCGAGCCGAACACCGGCCGCGCGCGGGTGAGCGCCATATGCTCCCAGGTCCACGCGCTTTCGCGCTGATAGCGCGCGAAGCCGTCGAGCGAGACGCTGAGCGGCCCCTGCGTGCCCGACGGGCGCAGCCGCGTGTCGATCTCGTACAGCGGACCGAAAGCGGTCGCCGCCGACAGCGCACTGGTCACGCGCTGCGCGAGGCGATTGTAATACAGCACCGCGCCGAGCGGCTTGGCGCCATCGGATTCGGCGCGGTAATCGCCCGTGAAGAGATAGACGAGATCGAGGTCCGAGGCGTGGGTGAGCACGCCGCCGCCGAGCCGGCCGAAGGCGAGGATCACCAACTCGCTGCCGGGCACGACGCCATGCGCGGCGACGAACTCGGCGATCGTCGCCGACGCGAGCACGTCGATCGCGGCTTCCGCGACGCGCGCATAGCCTGCGCCCACCTCCAGCGGATCGCTCACGCCCGCGACGATCTGCGTGCCGAGCGCGAACCGCTTCTCGCCGACGATGCGGCGGACATGATCGAGCCGCGCCTGATAATCGCTGCCGCCGCGCATCTCGGCGACGAGCGCCTCGACGTCACCGACCGGTCCCAGCGCGCTCGCGTCGATCAACCCGTCGATCAGTTCTGGTCGGCGCGCGAGCGAGTCCGCCAGCGTCGCGGCATGGCTGAGGATCAATGCGAGCAGCCGCGCCAGTGCGGGCCGCGCCTCCAGCAAGCGGAAGAAGTTGATCGCGCTCGACAGATGCGACAGCATCGCATCGAGCCGCACGATCGCGACCCCGGGATCAGGCGCGCGGCCGAGCGCATCGATCAGCCCCGGCAACACCGCTTCGAGCGCCGAGCGCGCCGCCTCGCTGCGCAGCGCCGGATAGGTGCCCGCGCGCCACTGGCCGATCGCACGCGCCGCCGCCGTCGGATCGGCGAACCCCGCCGCCGTAAGTTGGGTGGCGAGATGCTCGGCATCGAACGACATCGTATCGCCCTCGGCCGGGTCGAGCGCATCGTAGGTGACGCCAACCCGCGCGACATGCGGACGCAGCAGATCGAGCAACGCCGCGCCGTTGCCGAGGCCGTGCAAGTGCGCGAGTGACTCGAGCGCCGGGCCGCTCGGCAGGAAGTGCGTCTGGCGGTCCTCAACCATCTGGACGCGGTGCTCGATGGTGCGCAGCATTGTGTACGCCTCGACCAGCGCGGCGGCTTCACTCCGATCGACCCAGCCCGCGTCCGCCAGCGCCGCCAGCGCGTCGCGCGTCGCCGGCGCGCGCAGCGCAGGGTCGCGGCCGCCGTGAATCAGTTGATGGATTTGCGCGAAGAATTCGATTTCGCGAATGCCGCCTCGCCCGCGCTTGAGATCATAACCTGGCCCGAACGCCTGCCCCTGCGCATGATGATCGCGGATTCGGCGCGAGATGCCGCGAATCTCGCCGATCGTGCCGAAATCGAGCGCGCGCCGCCAGATGAACGGCTGGATCGCGCCAAGGAAACGCTCGCCGAGCGCGATATCGCCTGCGGCGGCGCGCGCCCGAATGAAAGCGGCGCGTTCCCACGGCAGCGCGAGCGATTCGTAATAGGAGATCGCGGCATCGACCGGCAGCGCGATCGGCGTCGCCTCGGGCGATGGGCGCAGCCGCAGATCGACGCGCAGCACATAGCCGTCGCCGTCGCGTGTCTGGAGCAGGTCGACAACACGCCGCGCGATCCGCACCGCCGCCTCGCCGACATCCTCGCGGGGGCGGCACGGCAGCGTGGCAGGATCGAAGATCAGGATCGGATCGATGTCCGACGAGTAATTGAGTTCGCGGCTACCCTGCTTGCCGAGCGCGATGGCGGCGAAACCGCGCGGCTCGGCATCGGGGGTGCGCTCGGCGATGGCGGCGCGGATCGCGGCATCGAGCGCGCGATCGGCGAAGTCGCTGAGCGCATGAGTCACCCCGGTCAGATCATAGGCGCCCGCGAGATCGGCGACCGCGACGATCAGCGCGAGCCGCCGCCGCTCGCGCCGCAATCGCGTTGCGATGGGCAGGGCGAGGTCTGCCACGGCGACCGCGCCGAGCGATGGCAGCACACCTTGCGCGAAGCTGTCGGCCAGATCGGTTTCGCGTTGAAGCGACAGCGCCAGATATGGCGCATGGGCACGCGCGCGGCCAAGCGCATCGGTGATGTTCGAAGTTTGAATCGTGTCCTGCATGTCACCCGATCGAATTCATGCAAACGTTTCGGAACGGAAAGCAACAAATCCGATGGTGATTTGTTTTGTCTTTATGTCGATCAAGTCAAACCCAGATACGGAGGCTGCGATGCCCGTGCGCTATGCGATACCGATGCCGCGTCGCAGCGACACGATCAGCGGCGCGCTCCGGCGCGCGTTCGAGGCGCCCGCCGACGATTGCGACATGATGATGCTGCTGCGGACCATCGACCAGGCCGACCTCGCGGCACGACGCGCCTGAGCGATCAGGCGTCGCGGTCTCGGCTGAGATCGTCGACTTCGCCCATGATCGTGTCGAGCGCGGTCATGCCGGGTTCGTTGCTGTGGGTGCGGCGTGACGGCAGGCTGTTATCGCTCATCAATGCCTCCAGAGCGACGCGGCCACGCGCGACGCGGCTTTTGATCGTACCGACGGCGACGCCGCAGATCTCCGCAGCCTCTTCATAAGCGAACCCACCCGCACCGACCAGAATCAGCGCTTCGCGTTGCGGTTGCGGCAGATGCAGCAAGGCACGCTGCATGTCGCCTAGCTCGACGTGGCGGTCCTGGCTCGCCGGCGCGGCGAGAATCCGGTCGGCGACGAGGTCGTCCCACTCGCCCTTGAAGCGCGCGCGGCGCATCTGCGAGAGATACAGGTTGCGCAGAATGATGAAGGTCCAAGCCCGCATGTTGGTGCCGGCCTGAAAGCGCAGGCGCGCGGCCCATGCCTTCATCAAGGTTTCCTGAACGAGATCGTCGGCGAGGTCGCGGCTGCCCGACAGCGAGCGGCCGAACGCGCGCAGATGCGGGATCACCTGTGCGAGCTGCGCCTTGAAATCCTTGTCGGAGAGCGCGACGTGCTCCACCGCGGCGGGGGCTTCCTCGTCATCGGTATTGCGAGCGTCTGTCATCAACATCCGTTTCCATTCCCGGTACACAACATGGTGATGGGGGCGTGCAAAGTCCATCCACTGTCCAAGACGCGATCACGCGGGATCGGTCTCAGCGACCGCCCCATAGCAGAACCAGCGCGAACAGCACGATGATCAGAATCAAGGATATGCCCAGAACATAGCGCGTGACGTGCGGGGTTGCTCCGCTGCGTGCATCGGTGCCGCTGATCTCGGTGGGGTCTTCTTCCTGGGCCATGCGGGTTTCAACCGACGAGAACCGTTTTGGCTCCGTACCGGTTGGAACCCGCGTAAAAAAATCAGGCCGGAACGGTGGCGGAATCGAAGAACAAGGCCTGGCTGATCGCCGCCTTGACCGTCGAACGCTGGAACGGCTTGGTGATGAGGAACGTCGGCTCGGGCCGCTCGCCGGTCAACAGACGCTCGGGGAAGGCGGTGATGAAGATCACCGGAACGGCGAACTGGGCGAGGATGTCCTTGACGGCATCGATCCCCGAGCTGTCGTCGGCGAGCTGGATGTCGGCGAGCACGAGGCCGGGACGATCCTCCATCGCCAGCGCGACTGCTTCGTCGCGCGTCACGGCGACGCCGGTGACGTCATGGCCGAGATCGCGCACGATCGTCTCGATATCCATCGCGATGATCGGCTCGTCCTCGATGATGAGCACGCGGCTGCGCGTCTGCTTCTCGATTTCGGTGAGCGCCTCGGCGACGAGCGATTCGACTTCGTTCGGGTCGACGTCGATCAGATAGGCCGCGTCCTCGGGGGTGAAGCCTTCCATCGCGGTGAGCAGCAGCGCCTGACGCGACAGCGGCGTCATCCGCGCGAGGCGGGCACGCGCGATCGCCTCGGCATCGGCCTGCGGATCGACACTCGCCTCGTCGGCGGTCTCGTCGTAATTGGCCGAACTCCAGATCGCCTGGAACATACGGTACAGCCCGAGCCGCGGATCGACATCGCGCGGAAATTCCGCAGGAGCGGCGACGATCGCCTCGAGCGTGGCGCGGACATAGCGGTCACCCTGCGTCTGGCTACCGGTCAGTGCGCGCCCATAACGCCGGAGGAAAGGAAGGTGGGGTGCGAGCTGTTGTCCTAGCGACATGACTGTCGTTGTCCTCCGTGAGATAACGCCGCCCCTTCTGGAAGCGCGGGGTCGGCAATGCAATGCGAAACGGCCGGAAACATCGCCCCGGCTTTTTCGCGTCGCATGTGGAACAATCAAAGCGGTCTTTGGTTTCATTGCAGCGACACGACGTGTAACAACCACCGCTTCCAGCCGGAAAACCGGCTGGCCATGTTTTCGAAATCCCGGCGCTGCCGGAATGCCAAAGGGGACGACATTGCGTTCGGGCGACGAGTCTTCAAAAAAGCCGCCGGCCGCGCGTGCGAAGGTACAGAGCAAGGATCGCGACATGGGCGCGGCCCTTCGCACCGTCTATGAAAAGACTGTCGAAGAGGCGATACCCGCCGAGATGCTTGATCTTCTAGGCAAGCTCGACTGACGTCATGACCCTGGAAGCCGGCGCGTCCGCGGCCAGTCCGACGGAGCAGCGCAGCCTTGCAGCGCGTCTGCCGACGGGCGCCAAAGTCTTTTTGATCCTGAGCACGGCGCTGCTGCCGCTGGCGATCATTGCGTTCTTCGCATCGCTGCGCACCACGCAGATCGCCGACGACAGCACGCGGGCCGCATTGCGAATCGCCTCTGCCGAGAGCGCTCGCAAGATCGGCATCGAGTTGATCGGCGATATGACGGCACTGCGCGTCGCGCTCGGCGCGCTCGATACCGACGCCGCCGATGCGCCGAGCTGCGCACGCGCGCAGGGCGTGTTCGCACCGCAGGCCGCGAGCGGGTCGCGCTTCGCGATCTCGGACGCGAATGGCCGCGCGATCTGCGGATCAGCGCTGCCCCCCGACATCGCCGTCGCGCCGTCCGCCACCGAGCCGATCGCCGCCCGCGTGATCCCGGGCCGTGGCGTCACGCTCGCGATCAAAGGTACCAGCGGCCGCACGCACGCCGAGGCGTTCTTCCCCGCCGCGTTCCTCGCCCGCACCGCCAGGCCGAGCGCGTTCGCACCCGATTACGAAGCGCAGATTCTCGGCGGCGGCGAGGCGCTGACGTTGTTCGACCTGCCGCCGCGCGAAGCGCTCGAACGGCGCGGCACGCTGCTGATCGATCTCGGCATCGGCGACCTCACCTTGCAGACCCGCGCACGCAGCGCGCCGATCACCTCGCCGGTGCTGATCGCGATGCTGTTGCCGATCGTGATGTGGGCCGCCGCCGCCGGCATCGCTTGGCTGGTGGTCGACCGGCTGCTGATCCGCCCGTTGCGCAGCCTGCGCGCCAGCGTCGCCTCGTTCACACCCGGCGAGGAGATCAACCCCGACGCGGTCAGGCTGCTGCCCGCGCAGGAGATTCGCGAACTCGGCGACACGTTCCGCGCGATCAGCCGCACCGTCGCCGAGCATGAGGCGGGGCTGGCCGAAGGGCTGGTGCGGCAAACCAAGCTGACTCGCGAGGTGCATCACCGCGTCAAGAACAACCTTCAGGTCATCTCCAGCCTCATCAACTTCCATGCCCGCGGCGCGCGCAGTGCCGAAGCGACTGCGGCCTATGCCTCGATCCAGCGCCGCGTCGATGCGCTGGCAGTGGTGCATCGCCACCATTTCGCCGAGCTGGAAGTCAATCGCGGCCTGTCGCTTCGCTCGGTGATCGGCGAGCTCGCCTCGAACATCCGCGCAACCGCGCCCGAAGGATCGGCCAAGCTCAGCATCGCGATCGAGATTGCGCCGGTGCTGGCCACTCAGGATATCGCGATCGCGGTGTCGTTCCTGGTCACCGAGATCGTCGAACTGTCGATGACATCGAACGCGGCGGCGCCGATCCGAATCTCGGTTCGCGACGGCGAGACACCCGACCGGGCGATCCTGCGTGTGGTATCGCCCGGGCTGATCGATGGCGATGAAGTGCAGGTTCTCGTCGCCGAGCGCTACGGCAGGGTGATGGAAGGGCTGTCGCGGCAGTTGCGATCGAAACTCCATTATGATCCGTTCGTCGGCGCCTATGAGATCGCGATCGCGATCACCGGCCGCGACTGAGCGTTTGCGAAGACCGCGCGAAAAGCCGCTTCAAAGAATCGCTTTTTTTATCGATGCGGCCGGAACCTGATCCCGAAAAGGACGTTCTACACCTCGGATAGCGACTTTATGCCCCCCCGCTCTCGCTATCCAAGACACGGGTCTGGAAGCGCCACCCTCCCCCCCCCCCGGGTGGCGCCTCCGGACCCACATTCTTTTGGGGCATGGCTTTTCCGATATCGATGGCGCGCTGGCCAAATCGTTCTTCCTACGGAACGCACGGTGCCGCCGATCATTGTCCGAACGGAAGGCGTTTTCTTCCAGAGTTCAGGAGATACACAGATGCGTAAGCTCGTCGGATTGGCGCTTGTCGCCGGTGCATTGCTCGTCAGCGCGTGCAACACGGTCGAAGGCGCAGGCAAGGATGTCAGCTCGGCTGGCGACGCCGTCGCGAAGACCGCGCACGACACCAAGTAAGCGCTGGCAGTGCCCCCGGACGGTTCCGCGATCGAGCATCGGCGGAACCGGTCCGGGATCGGCACACCCACGGATATCAGGCCTCAGAAGCCCTCGGGCAAATCGATCTGCCCGACGCATTCGCGGTAGCGCGAGACCGCGTAACGATCGGTCATCCCCGCGATGAAATCGGCGATGTGGCGGCTGCGCCACGGCTCCTCCGCCGGTAGCCGCGTCGCCCATTCCGCCGGCATCAGATCCGGCGCGTCGCGATAGGCGGCGAACAATCCCGCAACGATCTTCTCCGCCGCGTCCGCCGCTTCGAGCTGGCGCGGATGATAATAGAGATTGGCGTACATGAAACGCTTGAGGTCGCGCTCCTCCTCGCGCAGCCGGGGCGAAAATGCCGCCAGGCAGCGCCCCGCCGCGCGGACATCGTCGGCGCTTTCGATGCGATGCTCAGCAACGCGCTGCTGAGTCTCGGCGATGAGATCGTTGACCATGACGCCGATCTGGCTGCGGATCAGCTCGCCGGTCAGCCGCGCGGGCGCGACATCCTCGAACCGCGCACAGGCGCCGGCCCAGTTGCGCGCGACCAGAGGTACTTCGAGCAACTGGTCGAGCGTGAGCAGCCCGGCACGCAGGCCATCGTCGATATCGTGATTGTCATAGGCGATGTCGTCCGCGATCGCCGCGACCTGGGCCTCGAGCGACGACCAGTGCGTCAGTTCGAGCGGAAACATCGTGTCGGCTTCGGCGAGCGCCCAACCCGGTCTGGTGATCGGGCCGTTATGCTTGGCCAGCCCTTCCAGCGTCTCCCACGAAAGATTGAGGCCCCGCCAGCGCGGATAGGGGCTGTCGATCCACATCAGGGCGCGCAAGGTGTTGCCGTTGTGGTCGAACCCGCCTGCATCCGCGAGCGCAGCGCTCAGCGCCTTTTCGCCGGCATGGCCGAACGGCGGATGGCCGATATCGTGCGCGAGCGCGAGCGCCTCAGTGAGATCCTCGTTGAGACCGAGCACGCGCGCGATCGTCCGCGCGATCTGCGCGACTTCGAGGCTGTGAGTCAGCCGCACGCGGAAATGGTCGCCGTCGGGCGCCATGAACACCTGGGTCTTGTGGCGCAGCCGGCGGAAGCTGATCGAGTGGATGATCCGGTCGCGGTCGCGCTGGAAGGCGTCGCGCGGGCCGCGCAGGTCGCCGCCCGCTTCGGGGTGGAGCCGGCCACGGCTCGCGGCCGGATCGGAGGCGAGGAAAGCGAGCGGCTGCGCCCCGGCGCGCACCGTCATTTGGCGGGAAGCTTGCTGATCTTCTGGCCGGCGTCGCTGGTGAACAGGAAGCCCGACAGCCCCTCCTTGGCCAGCTTGTTGACGAACGTCTGCGCCTCCGCCTCGGACGCGAACGGGCCGGTCAGGATTCGATTGGTCGCGCGCAACGGGGTCGACCAGCCCTGCCGACCCTTGAACACCGACGGCTGATCGGCGCGCAGCTTGTTCCACTGCTTGGGCAGATCGCGCTCGTTGGCGCCGCCCGATACCTGCACCCAGACTCGCGACGGTTCGAGGAATTTGGGGTCTTTCTTCTTCGCCTCGGCAAGCTTCTTGGCCTCTGCCGCCTTTTTCACCTCGGCGGCTTTCTTGACGTCGGCGAGCTTCTTCGCGTCCGCCGCCTTCTTGGTCTCGGCCGCCAACTTCGCCTCGGCGGCCTTGGTGTCGGCTTTCTTCTTCGCTTCCGCCTTTTCGTCGATCAGCGGAGTCTTCCGTGCTGGCGCGACCTTGGCGATCTCGACCGGCACGGTGCGGGCGACCTGTACCGGCGTCGGTGTCGGTGTCGGTGTCGGCCGCGGCGCGGTGGGCGCGGGAGCGGTGGGGACAAACGCCGAAGGGGCCGCCGTGGCGGGCGTGGGTTGCACTACGACCGCAGCGGGCGTGGTCACGGCGGGCGCACTCGCGAGCGGGGCCGGCTGGACACGCGCGACGCTGGTCGTCGCTGCTGCCGGCGCGGTTTCGACGCGCGTCACCGTCTCGGCGGGCGGCGTGGCTGGTCCATAGGCACGCGGCGCCGGCGCTGTCTGGGTCTGGGTCTGGGTCTGCGTCGGGAGCGGTTGAGGCTGGAGCGGTGCGAGCGGCATCACCCGGCCACCCGTCGGCCGCACCGGCTGATAGGATTGCGTTTCCGGCGCACGCGTCGGCTCTGCCGCGACCGGCGCGGTCGCAGTGGTCGCGGCGGCGGAGGCACGGTTGGCCTGCGCAACCGCGCTGTTGCTCGGCGTGTAGGTATTGCGCGTGTAGGTGTTCGGCCGGTACGGCGTCGGCGTGTATGGGCGCGGTGTGTACGGGCTCGGCGTGTAGGCGCGCGGCGTCGGCAGCGGCTGAACATAATAGCCGTTTTGCCCGGGCGTCGTGCTGGGCACCGCCGCGCCCGAATCGACATAGGCCGGCGGAGGGGGCAGCGGTAGCGCCACCGGCGGCGCGGCGGCCTGCACGGCGAGCTGGATCGGCTCGCGACGGCCTCGCTTGCGCTTGGCTGGCTTGACGGGTCTGGCCTCTTCAACACGCACCGGCCTTTCACGCGCCTTCGCAGCGGCGGCGAGTTCGACCGCGTCCGGGTCGGGGCCGAGCGGCGGCAGCGCGGGGACGAGGCGCGCATCGGCGATCCGCACCGGCGACGGGCGGATCTCGCCGAAATGCACCGCGAAGGCGCGATCGACTGGTGACAGCGCGGCGAGCCGATCGAAGAAGGGTTGCAGCCCTTGTGAAAGGCCGGCGGGCATCATCGTCGTCGCGATCTTCTCGGCATCGGCCTTCTCGCCGCTCATCGCCAGGATGAAGGCACGCGCGCGCCATGCGCCGCGGTCGCTCTTGCGCAGCAGCGGATCGAGCAGGGCGAGCGCCTCGTCACGCTTGCCGGAAATGCCGAGCGACAGCGCATAGCGACGGGTGGTCTCGTCGTTGGGGCCATTCTTGAGCGCGAGGCGATAGTCGCGCTGCGCCCGCTCCTGCTCGCCGATCAGATCGAACGCCAGGCCGCGATCCGCGGCGAACGTGCTGACGCGGCCGCCATAGCCTTCGGCTTCGGAAAAGCGGCGCAGCGCTTCGCCCGGCCGCTCGGCCTGCACCAGCAGCACGCCCAGCCCGGCCTTGATTCGCGCGTTGCGCGGATCGATCCGTTCGGCGCGCGCGAAGAAGCTGGCGGCGGCCGTGGCGTCGTCGAGCTTGAGCGTGAGTTCGCCTGCGCGAATCAGCGCATTGAGATCCTGCGGATTGGCCGCGAGCGCGCGGACCTGATCGGCGAGTGCATCGGCGTCACCCGGTGCGGGTAGCGGCTGGATGAACTGCGCGGCGAGCGGCGAAGTCGATCCCAGCGCGATCGCCAGCGCGAGGAAACGTAAGGGTCGCAATGCCGCCATAGTGAAACGCGTTGTCCCGGTGTTCGAGTTATCTACTCCGTTCGTCCCGATCGACATCGAAAAACGTGCCGGAGAGGCTTGGCTCGACACGAACGGTTGGAAGACTCGTCAGAGTCAAACGTCCCTAGACGGAAGCGCGGCTGAACGGGAGATGTCTTGCGACAGCACGACGCGCTGAAACGACGCGGCACGCCCGTCAGGCGTGCCGCGCGTCAGATCACTGGTTGTTCTGGCGGTGCAGGAAGCGCGGAATCTCGACCGCGTCCTTGTCGGCGGCCTCGTCCTCGCGCGCTGCGCCGCGCGAAACGCTCGACATGCGTTCGAACAGCGTGCCACCAAGCTTCACGCGCGGCGCGGGTGGCGCCGGTTCAGTGGCGGCCACCTCGGGCGCACTACCTGACGAGAGCCAGCGGCGGCGGCCGGGCGCTTCGGCCGGATCGGCGACGTCGTCACCGAACACCTTCGGCGCGGCGGGCGCAGGTGCAGGCGCCGGGGCGGGCGTCGGCGGAACTTGCGTGTCGCTGCCGAGAATCAGTTCGTCGACCTCAGCCGGCTCCGGCGCGGGCGCCGGGGCTTCGGCGCGCGGTGCCGGCTCGGGCGCCGCGGGCGCAGGCTCGGGCGCGGCAGCCGCCGGCTCGGGCGCGCGGGTCGAGCCGAAGCTGAACGAGCGCGACGAGGGCACGGGCGGCGCGGTCTGCGCCTCGGCCTCGATGCCGGTCGCGACGACAGACACGCGGATCTTGCCTTCGAGATCGGGATTGAACGCCGAACCCCAGATGATGTTGGCGTCTTCATCGACCAGTTCGCGAATGTGGTTCGCGGCCTCGTCGACTTCGAGCAGGCGCATGTCGTCGCCGCCGGTGATCGAGACGATCACGCCCTTGGCGCCCTTCATGCTCACGCCGTCGAGCAGCGGGTTGGCGATCGCCTTCGATGCGGCTTCGATCGCGCGGTTGTCGCCCTCGGCCTCGCCGGTGCCCATCATCGCCTTGCCCATCTCCTGCATCACCGAACGGACGTCGGCGAAATCGAGGTTGATGAGGCCGGGCATCACCATCAGATCGGTGATGCCGCGCACACCCTGCTGGAGCACTTCGTCGGCCATTTCGAACGCCTGCTTGAACGTGGTGTTCGCATTGGCGACGAGGAACAGATTCTGGTTGGGAATGACGATCAGCGTATCGACGTACTTCTGGAGTTCCTCGATGCCCGCATCGGCAGCCTTGGCGCGGCGGTTGCCTTCGAACGAGAACGGCTTGGTGACGACGCCGACCGTCAGGATGCCCATGTCGCGCGCCGCCTTGGCGATGACCGGAGCGGCACCGGTGCCGGTGCCGCCGCCCATGCCGGCGGCGATGAAGCACATGTGCGCGCCTTCGAGCATCTTGGCGACCTGATCGATCGTCTCCTCGGCGGCGGCGCGGCCGATCTCGGGGCGCGACCCCGCGCCGAGACCCTGCGTGATCTTCGCGCCGAGCTGGATCTTGGTTTCCGCGTTCGACTGTTTCAGCGCCTGCGAATCCGTATTCGCGACGAAGAAATCGACGCCCTGCACATCGGCACGCATCATGTTGGCGATGGCATTGCCACCCGCCCCGCCGACGCCGATCACGGCGATACGCGGCGTCAGTTCGTCCACTTCGGGCGCAAGAAATTCGATACTCATTTTACGGTCTCCTGCGCGCCTCCCCACAACACTTGGCACGCTATACGCTTAACTATCCTGCACCATCGAATGCTGCGGTTCCAGCCCCGATTGCTGCGCGGAGTCGCAATTCTTTAATAATTCGCCCGCGCCGCCGCCATCATCCGACGGAAGATCGCGAAGCCCTTGGGACGATGCACCGTCTGGTGCCCGCGCGGCAGCGCGCGCAGGTCGATCGGATCGGACGCGGCGTAGAAAGCCAGGCCCGCGAGCGTCGCGAACGCCGGGCCGGAATGCGCCTCGGGCAGCGCCGACAGCCCACGCGGCCGGCCGACGCGCACCGAGCGGCCGAGCGCCGCCTGTGCGTAATCGGCGATGCCGTTCAGCTCCGCGCCGCCGCCGGTCAGCACGACCTGCCGCCCGACCGGGCCTTCGAACTTCAGCTCGACCAGCGCCTTGCGCACCTCGCCGATGAGATGATCGAGCCGCTGGCGGATCACGCCGATGAGTTGCGCGCGGGTGATGCGCGCCCCGTCGCCCTGCCCGTCCTCGGCCGAGATCGGCGCGACGTCGATCATCTCGTGATTGTCGCGCGGGCTGGCGTTGGCGGAGCCGTGGACGCACTTCATCCGCTCCGCGTGGGTGCGGCGCGTGCCGAACGCGGAGGCGATATCGTCGGTGATGTCGGCGGCGCCGATCGGGATCGAGGTCAGCCCGACCAGCATCCCGCCCGCGAACAGCGAGACGTTGGTGATGCCGGCGCCCAACTCGACAAGCGCGACGCCGAGTTCGCGCTCCTCATCGGACAGGCAGGCGAGGCCCGTCGCGACCGGCGAGGCGATGATCGATTTCACTTCGAGATGCGCGTTGGCGACGCACAGCCCGAGGTTGCGCACCGGCGAGCCATCCGCCGCGACGACATGGATATGCACGCCGAGCCGATCGGCATGCAGCCCGAGCGGACGCTTGACCCCGGTCAGCCCGTCGAGCGTGTAGAGCGCTGGCTGCGCGTGCAGCACGATCCGCCCGGCGGGATCGATCGAATCGCGGCCAGCCTGCAACAGCGCGTCGATATCGGCCTGTTCGACCCGGTGCCCGCCCAGTTCGAACTCGACCGAGGCGACATCGGAGACGAGGCCGCCCGCCGAGAAGCTCACCCAGACGTTTTCGATATTGGTGCCGGCGATCCGCTCGGCCTGCTCGACCGCCTCGCGCACCGCCGCCTCGGTCGCGGCGGCGTCGGCGATGTAGCCGCGCTTGACGCCACGGCTCTCGCGCTGGCCGGTGCCGAGCACGATCAGTTCGCCGCCGTCCCCTTTCTGCGCGATCATCGCCGAAACCTTCGACGAGCCGATATCGAGGGCGGTAATCAATCCTTCCGGTGCGATCTTCGCCATACGCTGTACCCCTGCTTGCCCAACTAGCCTTGCGCGAACGGTAGCGCGGCCGTCTTCGCTTCGGTAGCATTCGATTTCGGCTTGGCCGGTTTCGCAATGGCGGGCGTCGGCAGCGCGCCGCCGGCGGCGTCGCCCGGCTTGCGCGCGACCAGCCGCGCCGGATCACGCATGTCGAAGCCGACCCAGCCCTTGCCGAGCAGCGGCTGAACACCGTCCATCTGCGCGAATTTGACCAAAGCGCGCGCGGCGGCATCGTCGCCCTCGGGCAATTCCAGCGTCTCGCCACTGTCGAAGGTCAGGTTCCAGCGGCGGTTGCCGACCCACGTCGCCGCCTTGACCTGCGGGCGCAGCGCGGGCGCGGCGGCGAGCAGATGATCGTAGGAATCCTGCTGCTCATTGGCATGATCGCCGACCACCAAAGGCAGATCGGGCATCTGATCGGCCTGGACGGGTTCAAGATAGGTGCCGTTCGCCGCGATCAGCGCGAGCTGTCCGCGATTCTGCCAGATCGCGGCGGGGGTGCGCTCGACGATCTGGACGAGCAACGTATCCGGCAGCCGGCGCGAGACGTGCGCGTCCTCGATCCAGCCGCTGTGCGCGACCAGCCGCTCGCGGGTCTTTTCGAGATCGACCAGCGGCATCGCCAGCGAGGGCTGTTCGAGCGCGATCTTGTAGATCGTGTTCTGGTCCATGCGCGCGAGCCCGGTGATCTGGACGTTGTTGACGCGGAACCCCGCCTCGCCGATCCCCTCGCCCACCGCCGTACCGACCGCGCCGGGAATGCCCATCCACACCCCCATTGCCAACACGCCGCCGCACACGATCGCGACGATCGACCATGTCGCGATTCGGGTAAGCGTCGCCTCGCTGACCGGCAGCGCGGCGATCATCCGGTCGATGATCGAGACCTTCTGCGCCTTGCGGCGCTTCTGCTGGACCGGGCGGCGCGGGGTGCCGCGCTTGATCGTCTTGCTGGTCACGGCGCGGCGCCTTCAAGCGCTTCGTCGACGATCGCCTGGACGAGTTCGGCATAGCTCATGCCGAGGTGGCGCGCCTGTTCGGGCACGAGGCTGAGCGGCGTCATGCCGGGCTGGGTGTTGACTTCCAGCAGGAACAGCCCGTCGATACCGCGCTCGTCATCCCAGCGGAAATCGGAGCGCGACGCGCCCTTGCAGCCGAGCACACGGTGCGCGTCGAGCGCGATGCGTTTGCAGGCGTCGGCGACGTCGTAGGGGATCTGCGCGGGGCAGATATGTTCGGTCAGCCCCTCGGTGTATTTCGCGTCGAAATCATACCAGCCGTTCTTGGGCTTCAACTCGGTGACGCCGAGCGCCTGCCCACCCAGCACCGCCGTGGTCAGTTCGCGGCCCCGGATGTAGGGTTCGGCGAGCAATTCGTCGAACTCTGTCCACGGGCCGGCGACATCGCGGCCGATCGGATTGCCGTAATTGCCCTCCGCCGTGACGATCGCGACGCCGACCGAAGAGCCTTCGTTGACCGGCTTGAGGACATAGGGGCGCGGCAGTGGATCGGCGTCGTAGAGCGTCTCGGACTTGACGATGCGGCCGCCCGGCATGGGGATACCGGCGGGGACGAGCAGCAGCTTGGTGAGCTGCTTGTCGATCGCGATGACCGAGGTGGCGAGACCGCTATGCGTGTATGTCAGCCCCATCAGATCGAGCAGGCCCTGAACCGAACCGTCCTCGCCGGGGGTGCCGTGGAGCGCGTTGAAGACGACATCGGGCTTGGCGGCGGCGAGCTTCGCCGCCACGTCGCGGTCCATGTCGATCCGCGTGACGCGGTGGCCGCGCGATTCGAGCGCATCGGCGACGCCGGTGCCCGACATCAGCGAAACCTCGCGCTCGGCCGACCAGCCGCCCATGAGGACGGCGATATGGAGGGGCTTGCTCATGCGCGCCTCTCCACAACCGTCATCCCAGCGCACGCTGGGATCTCTTGCGGCAAGGGCGCGACACACGCAGGGAGATGCCAGCTTGCGCTGGCATGACGGTGGTTGATGCGGCTCACTTCTTCACCCCCACCCGCTGAATCTCCCATTCCAGCGTCACGCCCGAATGCGCTTTCACCCGTTCGATCACGTCGTCTCCCAAGGCTTCGATATCGCTGCTCGTCGCGTCACCGAGGTTGAGCAGGAAGTTGCAGTGTTTCTCGCTGACCTGCGCGTCGCCGCGGGTGAGGCCGCGACAGCCAGCGGCGTCGATCAGCGCCCAGGCCTTGTGGCCGTCCGGGTTCTTGAAGGTCGAGCCGCCGGTCTTCGATCGCAGCGGCTGCGACGCCTCGCGCGCCGCCGCGATGCGCAGCATCTCGCCCTGAATCACCGCCGTCTGCTCGGGATAGCCCCGGAAGGTCGCGCTCACCACGATCGCGCCTTCGGGCAGCGCGCTGTGGCGATAGGTGTAGCCGAGATCGGCCAGCGCCAGCGTAACGCGCTCGCCCGAGCGCAACACGACCTCGCAGTCGACGAGGATATCCTTGACCTCGCGGCCATAGGCGCCGCCGTTCATCCGCACGAACCCGCCGACCGTGCCCGGTATCGAGCGCAGGAACTCGATACCGCCAATGCCCGCGTCACGCGCCTTCGACGAGACGAGAATGCCCGATGCGCCGCCACCGCAGCGGAGCGTCGTCGCATCGAGCTGCTCGACACTCGCGAACGCCTTGCCGAGCCGCACCACCACGCCCGGCCAGCCGCCATCGCGGACGATCAGGTTCGAGCCCAGGCCGAGCGCCATCACCGGCACGGCGGGGTCGAGCCCGCGCAGGAAGGCGGCGAGATCGTCGGCGTCCTGCGGTTCGAACAGCCAGTCGGCCGGACCACCGGTCTTGAACCAGACGAGCGGCGCGAGCGGGGCGTCGGATGTGAGGCGACCGCGTGTTTCGGGGAGGGTGGTCGGTGCACATGCAATGGTCATCGCACGCACCCTCCCCCCAACCCGTTCGTGCTGAGCGAAGTCGAAGCACGTGCCACGAGCGCGGCATTTGGGGCACGTGCTTCGACTTCGCTCAGCACGAACGGAAGAGAGTAAGGTATGCACATCATTACCGGTCCCCCGCGCACGCGGCGGCCCAGAGCCGCGAACACTGCACTGCTTGGCTCTGGACTCCCGCTTTCGCGGGAGAACAAGTGGGGTTGCGGGAGAACAAGGCCGCTTGCCACATCACAGCCACACGTTCCACAGCCGCGCCCACGCCTTCATCGCTTCGAGGTTCGCCTCGGCGATGTCGCGGCCAGCCAGTTCCATCTTCGCGCGCGCGTCCGCGATCGACGCCTTCTGCGCATCGAGCATCTGCCGCTGGAGCTTGATCGCGTCGGCGAAGGCGTCGCTCATGCGCGCGCCACCTCGATCGCCGGCGCGAGACCCGCCGCCCATTTGGTGATGTCACCAGCGCCGAGGCACACCACCATGTCGCCCGGCTGCACCACGCCGGCGAGGGTCGTCGCGAGCGCGTCGGCATCGGCGATCGTCGCGGCGGAGCGGTGGCCGCGGCGTTTGAGTCCCTCGACCAAAGCATCGGCATCGACGCCCTCGACCGGCGCTTCGCCCGCCGCATAGACCGGCGTCACATACACCATGTCGGCGTCGTTGAACGCGCCCTGGAACTCTTCCATCAGGTTGCCGAGCCGCGAATAGCGATGCGGCTGCACCACCGCGATGACTCGTTTCTCGACGCCCTCGCGCGCCGCCGCCAGCACCGCGCGGATCTCGACCGGGTGGTGGCCGTAATCGTCGATAACGGTCACGCCGCCGGTCTCGCCGACCTTGGTGAAGCGCCGTTTGACGCCGTGGAACTTGGCGAAGCCCTGCTGGATCGTCGCATCGTCGATGCCCAGTTCCAGCGCCACGCCGATCGCGGCGAGCGCGTTCTGGACGTTGTGACGGCCGGGCATCGGCAATTCGATCCCCTCGATCGAGCGGGTGGTGCCGTCGCGCTGGCGCACGATCGTCTCGAAGCGGTTGCCGCCGGGGATCGGCACGACGTTGACGCCGCGCACGTCGGCCTGAGTCGAGAAGCCATAGGTGACGATGCGCCGGTCGCGCACGCGCGGCAGGATGCCTTGCACCTCGGGGTGATCGAGGCACAGCAAAGCCGCGCCGTAGAACGGCACGTTCTCGACGAACTCGACGAACGCGTCCTTGACGCGGTCGAACGAGCCATAGTGATCGAGATGCTCGGGATCGATGTTGGTGACCACCGCGATCGTGCCGTCAAGGCGCAGGAAGCTGCCGTCGCTCTCGTCGGCCTCGACCACCATCCAGTCGCTCGCACCAAGCCGCGCGTTCGAGCCGTAGCTGTTGATGATGCCCCCGTTGATGACGGTCGGATCGACCCCGCCAGCATCGAGCAACGCCGCGACCATCGATGTGGTGGTGGTCTTGCCGTGCGTGCCGGCGACCGCGACTGTCGATTTCAGGCGCATTAGTTCGGCGAGCATCTCGGCGCGGCGCACCACCGGCACGCGGTTGGCGAGCGCCGCCTCGACTTCCGGGTTGCCGCGTTTGATCGCGGTCGAGGTGACGATCACCGCCGCATCGCCGAGATTCTCGGCCTTGTGGCCGATCGCGACGGGGATGCCCTTGGCGCGCAGCCCTTCGACCACGTAGCTTTCCGCCACGTCCGAACCCTGCACGTTATAGCCGAGGTTCTTCATCACCTCGGCGATGCCCGACATGCCGATTCCGCCGATGCCGACGAAATGGATCGTACCGATGTCGGTTGCGACGCCCCTCATGCAAACGCCGCCTTTTCCCGGAATTGTGCGGGGAGCGGCACGCCGATCGGCAGGTCGCCGTTGGTCTCGCCGAGGCTCTCGACCAGATCGGCGAGGTCGCGCGCGGCGTCGGGCCGGCCGCAGCCGCGTGCGCGCACGGCGGCGTTCTGGAGCGCGGCTGGATCGAGCCCGAGCCGCTGCATCTGCTTGGCGAGTTCGACTGGCGTGAACGCGCGCTGGTCGATCGTGCGTGCGCCGCCGGCCAGCGTCATCTCGCGCGCATTGACGGTCTGGTGGTCGTCGGTCGCGCTCGGCAACGGCACGAGGATGGCGGGGCGGCCGGCGCAGGTCAGTTCCGACAGCGTCGAGGCGCCCGCGCGCGCGATCACCAGATGGGACCACGCGAGATGCTCAGGCAGATCGGGCAAATAGGTGGCGAGATCGGCAGCGATGTCGAGTTCCTTATATTTGGCACGGCACGCCTCGATATCCTCGACGCGCGCCTGATGAGTCACCTGCAAGCGACGGCGGAACGCGACCGGGAGCATCGCCAGCCCCTCGGGCACGACCTTGCTCAGCACGCTCGCGCCCTGACTGCCGCCGGTCACCAGCACGCGGAAGATGCCGTCTTCCTCAAGCAAAGGATAGGGCTTGGCGCGGATCGCGATGACCGAATCGCGCACCGGATTGCCGACCAAATGCGTCTTGTCGTTGAGGCTTTCCTTCAGCCGCTCGACCTTGGCGTAGGAGGTGGCGATCGCGTCGACCTTGCCCGCGACCAGCCGGTTGACTCGGCCGAGCACTGCATTCTGCTCGTGGATCGCGGTCGGGATCTTCTGGTTGAACGCGGCCAGCAGCGCGGGCAGCGCGGGATAGCCGCCGAAGCCGATCACCGCCGCCGGACGGAAGGTCTTGTACAATTCGATCGCCATCGCACGACCGCGCCACATCTCACGCGCGGCGCGGTAATAGCCGAGCGGGCCACCGCCGAGCCGGCCAGCCGGCAGGATATGGGTCTGGATGCCCTCGAACAGATCGGGGAAGCGCACGCCGCGCTCGTCGCTGACCAACGCGACATAATGGCCGCGCCGGATCAGCTCGGCGGCGAGCGCCGCTGCCGGGACCATGTGGCCGCCCGTCCCGCCGGCGGCGAGGACGAAGTGACGGGGTTTGCTCATGCGCCGCTCCATTTGGCGATATACGGGGATCGTAACACGAACGGATTGCGCCGGGTGAACGCCAGCAGCAAGCCCATTCCCGCCGACAGTGCGACGAGCGACGATCCGCCATAGCTGATGAACGGCAAGGTCATGCCCTTTGACGGGGCCAGGCCGGTGTTGACCGCCATCGAGATCAGCGCCTGCACGCCGAACTGCGTGGCGAGGCCAGCGGCGGCGAACAGGCGGAATTCGTCGAGTTCATCGAGCAGTTTGACGAACACGCGCACCACGATCGCGAAGAACAGCAAAGCGATGATCATGCACGCGATCAACCCGAATTCCTCGCCGATCACCGAGAAGATATAGTCGGTATGCCCCTCGGGCAGCCGGAACTTCATCGTGCCGCCAGCCGGGCCGGTGCCGCGCCAGCCGCCGTGGGTGATCGTCGCGTGCGCGGCGTTGGTCTGGAAATGGTCCTGCGCGCCCTCCCCTTCGGCATCGGGGAAGAGGAAGGCGTTGATGCGCTTCTGCGCGGTCGCATAGAAAAAATAGGCCGAAACGAGGCCTGCTGGCGCGAGCGCGATCAGTCCGAGGATCACCTTGGTCGAGGTGCCCGAGATCATCAGCAGCGCGAACCATACCGAGATGAACACGATCGTCTGGCCGAAATCGGGCTGGAGCATCAGCAGCACGCCAACCAGCGCGGTGAAGGCGCCGGTGATGAACACCACCGGCAGCGCATCATCCTGCGCGCGCATCGACAAGACCCACGCGACCGTGACGATGAAGAACGGCTTGAGGAACTCGGAGGGCTGGAGCAGCGATACGCCGAGATTGAGCCAGCGCGTCGCGCCGTTCTTCGACACGCCGATGAACGGCACCGCCGCCAGCGCGATCAGGAAGGCGACCGCGCCAAACAAAGCGAGCCGCCGCGCCACCGCGACCGGCAGCATCGAGATCAGCAGCATCACCGGGATCGACACACTCACCCAGGCGAGCTGCCACCACAGATAATAGAGCGGCGCGATATGGTGCTTCTCGTCCGAATAGCGCTGTGCTGCCGAGGGCGAGGCGGAGCCGACCGCGATCACACCGACGCCGATCAGCAGCAGCACGAGCAGCAGCAGCACGCGGTCGATGTCCCAGAACCACATGCCGAGCCACGACCGGTCCGACCGGCCGCCGCTGCCCTGCATGCGCTTCCACAAGGAGGTCTTCTTCTCGCTCACCTGAGCGCCTCGACAGCGGCGCGGAAGGCGTCGCCGCGCTGTTCGAAATCGCGGAACTGGTCGAACGATGCGCAAGCGGGGGAGAGCAGCACGGTATCGCCGGGCCTGGCGTTGGCGGCGGCGCTTGCGACGGCGGCGGCGAGCGTGCCCACCTCCTCCACCGGCATGGTGTCGCGCAGGAGTGCCGCGAACGCGGGTCCGGCCTCGCCGATCGTATAAGCGCGCGCGACATGGCCGAAATGCGGGCGGCAGGCGTCGAGATCGGCGCCCTTGGCCTTGCCGCCGACGATCCAGTGGATGCGATCGAACGCGGCGAGCGCCGGCGCGGTGCTTTCGGGGTTGGTGGCCTTGCTGTCGTTGACGAAGGCGACGCCATCGCGGGTGGCGATCCGCTCCATGCGGTGGGGGAGGCCGGTGAAGCTGGCCAGCCCGGCTTCGATCGCCTCGTCCGAAATGCCCAGCGCCTCGCACGTCGCGATTGCGGCGAGTGCGTTCTGGGCGTTGTGCGGACCTTGCAGCGACGGCCAGCGCGACTGGTCCATCTCGCCGGGCTCGATCTTGGTGAGGATGTCGGGTGCGAGGCTGCGCGCGATTGCCGCCGAGGCGGCGTCGTCGATGCCGATCACCGCCGCGTGGCCGGGCGCCTGCATCGCGAACAGCCGCGCCTTCGAGGCGGCATAGCCTTCGAAGCCGTCATAGCGGTCGAGATGGTCAGGGGTGATGTTGAGCAGCACCGCGACATCGCAGTCGAGGCTGCAGGTCAGATCGATCTGATAACTCGACAGTTCGAGCACGTACACGCCACCTTCCGGCAGCGGTTCCTGTGCGAGAATGGGGAGGCCGATGTTGCCACCCATCAGGCTCGGCACGCCGGCGATTTGCAGGATATGGTGGATCAGCGCGGTGGTGGTGGACTTGCCGTTTGTGCCGGTGATGCCGACGACCTTGTGCGCCGGGAGCGTTGCGCGGGCCTGCGCGAACAGCTCAATGTCGCCGATGATGGGAATGCCTGCCGCGCGCGCTTTGGCGGCGACCGGGTGACGGTTGAGCGGGACGCCGGGAGAGACGATCAGGCCGTCGAAGCCGGTGAGATCGATGGCTTCGGGATCGGCGAATGACAGACTCCCTCTCCCCCCTTGCGGGGAGAGGGTGGCCGAGCGCAGCGAGGTCGGGAGAAGGGCAGTAGGAAGCGTTGCGCTGCTGGACTGCCCCTCTCCCCTGAGGGGAGAAAGCGCATCCCGCTTCGCCGCATCCGAATCCCACGCCACAACCTCAGCCCCGCCCGCCAGCAGCGCGCGCACAGTCGCTGCGCCGGACCTTGCCAGCCCCAGCACCGCGAAGCGTTTGCCGCGCCAGGCGGGGCTTGCGATCATGTTTCCGTGCTCCCGCGAAAGCGGGAGGCCAGAGCCACGGGCGTTGCCGCTTGTGGCTCTGGATCCCCCCCTGCGCGGGGATGCGGTGATGGCGCTGCGATCCGCATCGCCTTCACCGCAATTTCAGCGTCGAAAGGCCGGCCAGCGCCAGCACCAGCGCGACGATCCAGAAACGCACGACGACGGTCGATTCGGCCCAGCCGAGCTGCTCGAAATGGTGGTGGATCGGCGCCATGCGGAACACGCGCTTGCCGGTGCGCTTGTACCAGAACACCTGGATGATGACCGACATCGCCTCGACCACGAACAGCCCACCGATGATGCCGAGCACGATTTCGTGATGCGCCGTCACCGCGATCGCGCCAAGCGCGCCGCCGAGCGCGAGACTGCCCGTATCGCCCATGAACACCGCCGCCGGGGGCGCGTTGAACCACAGGAACGCCAGCCCCGCGCCGACGATCCCGCCGCAGAAGATCGCCAGTTCGCCCGCGCCGAACACATGCGGGATGCCGAGATACGTTGCGAACTTGGCGTTGCCGGCGAGATACGCGATCAGCATGAACGCCACCGCCGCGATGATGACCGGCATGGTCGCGAGCCCGTCGAGCCCGTCGGTCAAATTCACCGCATTGCCGAACGCGACGATCGTGAACGCCGCGAACAGGATGTAGAAATAGCCGAGATCGATCGAGATTCCGGTGACGAACGGCAGATACAGATGCGTGCCGTTCTGATGGACGATCATCGCGCTCGCCGCGATCGCGATGGCGAATTCGCCGAGCAGCCGCACGCGGCCCGAGACGCCCGCCGTGCTCGCCTTGCGGACCTTGTCGTAATCGTCGAGGAAGCCGATCGCCCCGAAGCCCAAAGTCACGAAGGTGCAGGCCCAGACGAACGGGTTCGACAGGTCCATCCACAGCAGCACCGACACGACGAGGCTGGTGAGGATCATCAGCCCGCCCATCGTCGGCGTACCGCGCTTGGCGAAATGCGATTGCGGGCCGTCGAGCCGGATTGGCTGCCCCTTGCCCTGTCGAATGCGTAGCCAGCCGATGAAGCGCGGACCGATCAGCAGCCCGAGGAACAGCGCGGTCGCCACCGCCGCGCCGGTACGGAAGCTGAGGTAGCGAAACAGGTTCCAACCGCCGTGGAAGTGGAACAGCTCGGCGATGAAATAGAACATTTACCCAATCCCGCTCCGCAAGGCCGCGACCACCGCCGACAACCCCACGCCGTTCGAACCCTTGATGAGAACCGCATCGCCCGGCGCGAGCAGCGCCCGGAGGCTCCGCTGCGCGGCTGCGGCGTCGGGCACATGGACGAAATCGCCCTGCCCCTCAAGCGCGTTCGAAAGCGCGCGCATGGATTCACCGACCAATATGCCCGTCTCGACGCCCGCCGCGCGGATCGGCCCGGCAAGCGCAGCGTGATAGGCGTCGCTATCCGCGCCCAACTCGCGCATCTCGCCGAGCACGACGAGTTTGCGGGTTGCGTCCTGCTGCGCCAGCACCGCCAGCGTGGCGCGCATCGACGAGGGATTGGCGTTGTAGCTTTCGTCGATCACCAGCGCTTCGCCCGCACCGACCGGAACGGTGAAGCGCGCGCCGCGACCCGTCAGCCCCTCCATCTCGGCAAGCGCGAGACCGGCGAGCGCGAGGTCGCCGCCCGCCGCGCGCACCGCCGCCAGCACCGCGAGCGTGTTCGACACCCAATGCGCGCCGGGCTGGCTGATCGTGTAATTGAGTTCGCTCTCCCCGAGCCGCGCGGTGACGAACGTGCCGCCCGAGGCGACCGGCATCGTCTCGATCGCGCGGACATCGGCGCCCACGCCCGAGCCGAAGGTGACGATGTGCGCGGCGTAAGGCGCGGCGGCGGCGATCAGCCGGTCGCGGTGCGGGCTGTCGAACGGGATGATCGCGGTGCCGCCGGGTTCGAGGCCCTGGAAGATCTCGCCCTTGGCGTCGGCGATCGCGGCCTCTCCCGAGAAGAAGGCGGTGTGCGCGGGCGCAATCGCCGTCACCAAGGCGATATGCGGGCGCACGATGCGGGTGAGCGCGGCGAGTTCGCCAGAATGGTTCATGCCCATTTCGAACACGCCGAAACGGCTCTGCGCGGGCATCCGCGCGAGGCTCAGCGGCACGCCGGTATGGTTGTTGTAGCTTTTGACAGAGCGATGCGCTTGGCCCCGCGCGCCACGATCGAGCGCGGCGAACAGCGCTTCCTTGGTGCCGGTCTTGCCGACCGAGCCGGTGACGCCGATGATCTTCGCGTGCGTGCGCGCACGCGACGCGCGGGCGAGCGCTTCCAGCGCTGCGGTCGTATCGGCGACGCGAACGTGCGGGTGCGCGGTGTCGGCGCTGACGATCGCGCCGGCTGCGCCTTGCGCGAAGCACTGGTCGAGGAAGCGATGGCCGTCGGTAGCCTCACCCTTCAGCGCGATGAACAGGTCGCCGGGGCCGACTTCGCGCGAATCGAACGCGACACCGGAGACGGTGAAGTCGGTGGACGCGGTGCCACCGGTCGCGGTGGCGATCTCGGCGGAAGTCCAGAGGGTCACTTATCCCCTCCCAACTGTGGGAGGGGTCGGGGGAGGGCCTGTCCGGGCGGAGCGCATTTCGACATACCCTCCCCTAACCCCTCCCGGGCGCGGGAGGGGGATTTTGTTGCGTGTCGGGCCATCATCCCGCCATCTCGCGCGCCACGCTGACATCGTCGAACGGCAGCACGAGATCGCCGACGATCTGGCCCTGCTCATGGCCCTTGCCCGCGATCAGCACGATATCCTGCGGCCCCGCCCCGGCGATCGCGGCGCCGATCGCCTCCCGCCGCGACCGGATCTCGACCGCATCGGGCGCGCCGGCCAGCACCATCGCCCGGATCGCGGCGGGGTCTTCACTGCGCGGATTGTCGTCGGTGACGATAACATGGTCGGCCTTGGCGGCGGCGACGCGGCCCATGTCGATCCGCTTGCCGGTATCACGATCGCCCCCTGCGCCGAACACGACGATCAGCCGCCCGCCGACATGCGGGCGCAGCGCGGCGATGGCGGCGTCGAGCGCGTCGGGGGTGTGCGCGTAATCGACATAGACCGGCGCGCCGCTCCGCGCGATCACCGCGCGTTCGAGCCGCCCGCGCACCGGCTGGAGCCGGGCGAGCGCGGCGAGCGTCGCCGTCGCGTCGCCGCCGGTGGCGATCACCAGCCCGGCCGAGACCAGCGCGTTCGCCGCCTGGTAGGCGCCGATCAGCGGCAGCGTGACACGGTGGGTCTTGCCATCATGCGCGACGGTCAGCGTCTGGCCGAGCAAGGTCGGTTCGCGCGAGACGAGGCGCAGCGTTTCGCCCTGCACGCCGACCGAGACGACCGCGATTCCGAGCGCCTGCGCGACGCGCGCGACCTCGGCGGATGCCGCATCGTCAGCCCACAGCACCGCTGTCGCGCCGGGGGTCAGCACCTCGCCGAACAGCCGCAGCTTGGCGGCAAGATACGCCTCCATCGTGCCGTGGTAATCGAGGTGATCGCGGCTGAGGTTGGTGAACGCCGCCGCCGTCAAGGGCACGCCTTCGGTGCGATATTGGTCGAGGCCGTGGCTCGACGCCTCGAACGCGAGGTGCGTCACACCTTCGCGCGCCAGGCCGGCGACGTTGGACAGGAAGGTGACGATGTCGGGCGTGGTGAGGCCGGTCGACACGCGCTCGTCGGCGGTGGTCACGCCGAGCGTCCCGATCGACGCGGCGTGGAAGCCCGCCATCCGCCAGAGCTGGCGCACCATCTCGACGGTCGAGGTCTTGCCGTTGGTGCCCGTCACCGCCACCGCGGTCGGCGGGAACGGCGCGAAATAGCGCGCGGCGAGCTGGGCGAATCGGCGGCGTGGCTCGGCATCGGCGACATGCACCGCCCCCTCGACCTTCGCCACCGGGCGCGCGACGACGGCGACCGCGCCGCTCGCGATTGCCGCTGCGATATAATCCTCGCCGTTGAAGCGGGCGCCGGGGAAGGCGCCGAACACCGTGCCGGGCGCGACCTTGCGATGGTCGATCGCGAAGCCCGTCACCGGCACGTCGGGCGCGCCGGGAATCAATGCCGATAGCTTCATTGTTCCTCCGCACCGGTCGGCGCCTGGGCGCCCGCGACGAGGGTCAGCATCGGACGGAGATCGGCGAGATCGACCTCGCGCCGCGCGTCCGGCATCACGCCGAGCATCGCGCCGGTCCGCGCGATCACGCGCCCCACCACCGGCGCCGCGTTCCACGCCGCCGTCTTCCAGCCGAACGTCTCCTTGGTGCCGAGCGGCGAATCGAGCATCGCCAGCACAACATAGCGCGGCGCGTCCATCGGGAAGGCGGCGACGAAGGTCGCGACGTTGCGCGAGTGATCGTAACCGCCGTTCGATGCAGCCTCGGCGGTGCCGGTCTTGCCGCCGACGCGGTAGCCCGGCGCGTCGCCCTTGCGCCCGGTACCGTACAGGCAGACGAGCCGGAGGAGCTGCCGCATCCGCGCGCTGGTCTGTTCCGACAGCACGCGCCGCCCGGCCGGTGCGTGGCCCGGCGCGACCTTGAGCAGAGTCGATGGCCGCCACACGCCCCCGTTGACCAGCGCGGCATAGGCGCTGGCGAGTTGCAACGGCGTGATCGCGATGCCGTGACCGTAGGCGGTCGTCATCGTCGTGGTCCGCGCCCAATAGCGCGGCCACAGCGGATGCGCCTTTTCGCGCACCTCGATCTCGGGCTTCGAATCGAAGCCGAGCTGGCGGAACATCGCCTGCATCCGCGCCGCGCCGATTTCGTCCGCGATCCGCGCGGTGGCGACGTTGGACGAATAGATCAGCGTCTCGGGGATGTTGAGCCAGCGCTTCGGATCGCCGCGCTCGTCGTGGATGGTGAAGCCACCGACCTTGAGCGGCGCGGTCGCATCGAACCGGCGCGCCATCGACGTAACGGTGCCGCTCTGGATCGCGGTCGCCATCGTGATCGGCTTGAAGGTGGAGCCGAGTTCGTACACGCTCTGCGTCACATTGTTGCGCAGCGCGTCGCTGGGGGTGCCGCCGATCTTGTTGGGGTTGTACACCGGCAGCGACGCCATCGCGATCACCTCGCCGGTATGCACGTCGAGCACGATACCGGTCGCGTTCCTGGCGCTGAACGTCACCATGGCGCGGCCGAGTTCGCTCTCCATCGCCGCCTGCACGCGCGCGTCGAGCGACAGCGACACCGGCACGCCGCGCTCGGCCGGGCTGCTCAGCCGTTCGTCGAAGGCGCGTTCGATGCCGGCGCGGCCGGCGATGTTGGGATCGTCCCCGCTCGGCCCGATATAGCCGAGCGCGTGCGCCGCGAGAGTCGATTGCGGGTAGAGCCGCTCGGGCTCCTGCGCGAAGACGATGCCAGGCTCGCCGAGATCGTGGATCGAATTGACCAGAGCCGGCGATGCATGCCGGTCCAGATAGGTGAAGTTCGCCTTCATCCCGAGCTTGGCGTAATACCAGTCCGCGTCATGCCCCGGCATGATCTTGACCAAAGCCTCGGCGAGCGCGCGCTTGTCGCCGAGCACCTCGTGCGGGCGCACGCCGACCGTCCAGGCGTCGATCGTTCGCGCAAGCGGCTCGCCGTTGCGGTCGAGGATGTCGCTGCGCACCACCGGATTGACCGCGACACCGCGCGCATCCGCCGCCGACCCGAACAGGCCGAGCAGGGCGATCTTGCCGATCACCACCAGAAACCCCGCGCCGAGGAACAGCATCAGGATCATCAGCCGGACATGCGCGGTCGCGATCAGCGCGTGGCGCTGACCGCTCGACCGGCGCTGCGGCAGGGGGCGGGCAAGGAAAGTGCTCATCGCGCCCGGCGCGATTCCGCCCGCGCGGACGACAGCAGATCGCCAACGGTCGAATCGCTCAGCAGCTTGCGGTCGAGCATCGCCACCGCCTGCGCCTTGGCGCGCTTCGCGGTGGTCGGCTTGACGGCGGCGACCGCGGCGACGGGTGTGGGCTTCGCCGGTGTAGCCACCGGCGCCGGCGTGCGAACCGGGGCGACGGCGGCGGTCTCGACCTGCGCGGGCGTGGCGGCGGCGGGCGAGTCCGTTACCGGCGGCGCGGGCACGAACGACGCGGTCTGGATGTCCGCCGTACCTGGCTGGCGCACGTCGATCGCGGCGAGCGCCGCCTCGTCGGCGACGAACTGGCCCGCGCCGGGAGCGACCAGCCGCAACGTGTCGTTGTTCCACTGGTCGAGCTGGGCGAGGTTGGCGCGAGTCTCGAACTCGGTTTCGAGCGCACGGATGTCGCGGCGCGCCTGGACGATGTCGGCGACGGTGCGGTCGAGCTTCTTGCGCTCCGCCGCGACCTGAAGCGGCACCAGCAGAAAGCCAAGCGCCACCGCGACACCAGCCAGAAACCAGCCAAGGGTCTTCCACGCAAGCCCAAGCATTACAACGCTCCCTCATTCACCCAAGCCGCAGCCGCCGTCCGCTGCGCGACCCGTAACGTCGCCGATCGTGCGCGCGGGTTGCGCGCAAGCTCGGCCTCACCCGCGCGCACCGCACGCGCGACATTCTCGAAACTCGGTTCCGCCTTCGCCGCGACTTGCGGCAGGTGGCGCGACCCGCCCGGCAGCCCGCCGCTGCGCTCACGGAAGAAGCGCTTCACCAGCCGGTCCTCGAGGCTGTGGAACGTCACCACCGCGAGCCGGCCGCCCGGCCCGAGCGCGCGCTCCGCCGCCGCGAGACCATCGGCGAGTTCACCCAGTTCGCGGTTGATGTGAATGCGGATCGCCTGGAAGGTCCGCGTCGACGGGTCTTTCTTGTCGTGCGGCTTATACCCCAGCGCTTTCCTGACCACGTTCGCGAGTTCGGTGGTGCGCGTAAGCGGCCGCGCCGCGACGATCGCGCGCGCGACCCGCCGCGAGCGCGGTTCCTCGCCATATTCGTACAGCACGTTGGCGATCAGGGTCTCGTCGGCGGTATTGAGGAAATCGGCGGCGCTCTCGCCTTCCTGGCTCATCCGCATGTCGAGCGGGCCATCCTGCTGGAAGCTGAAGCCGCGCTCGGGCCGGTCGAGCATCATCGAGCTGACGCCGATGTCCATCACGACACCATCGACCGGGAGCGCGTCGCGCGCGGCAAGCTCGGCTTCCAGCGCGGAGAAGGTCGCCGCGATCAGCGTCAGCGCGCCGCCCGACTCGGCGACCAGCGCCTGACCGTCGGCGATCGCATCGGGATCGCGATCGAACGCGAACACCCGCCCGCCGGCGGCGAGGATCGCGCGCGTGTAACCGCCCGCGCCGAAGGTCGCATCGACCTGCGCCGAACCGGGTTGCACCGCGAGCCCTTCGAGCACCTCGTCGAGCAGCACGGGGATGTGCGGAGCATCACTCACAGCACGATCCCCTTCTCGGCGCACTGGAACTCGACCGCTTCTTTCAGGAACGGGTCGATCCCGTCGGTCTCGATCATCACGCGCGGCGACCAGATCGTGATCCACTTGAACGTGCCGTGGAAGAAGGCGACCTCCTCGATGCGCGCATAGCGGCGCTCGAACGCGGGCATGATGAAGCGGCCGCTACCGTCGAACGGCAGCGTTTCAGCCGCACCGGCGCGGGCGAGGATGTTGTAGTCCGACGTGCCGGTTGCCGCGACATGCGCTTCGTCGCGCACCTCGCACTCGCGCTTGAGCGTTTCGATGAAGCCAGGATCGTAGGCGATCAGGCAGCGATAGGTCGGGTGCGGAGCGATGATGACGGTACCGCCATCCTTGCCGTCGTCGCGCGGCGCGTTCTTGGCGAGCGTGGTGCGGAGTGCGCTGGGAATAGCGACGCGGCCCTTGTCATCGACAAGGCCAAGTCCCTTTCCCTGATACTCCTGCCGGTCCCCCACTTGCCACGCTCCACAAAGTGACAGGCACGCCGATCCCGGCCCGAAAAACGGCTCTTTTCAGCCGCTCCGGTGAGAATCGCGCAGGCGAGATAAAGCTGCCCCTGTCGGAGACGGAGGTATCATAGGGCCGTTCGGGGATACAAGGGGAAATCCGGGGATTTGGCGGGATCAGCGCTATCCGCTTCGATTATCCGGGGAATTATTTAGCGGCATTTCCGTACGTTCTCGTGATGTTCGCATACACGGCCGAACGCGCCCGGAAATTCCCGGCGCGGAGGCGAGTTCTGGCGTGATTTCCCGGCTTTTCCCCGAGCCGGGCAGAGGGTGCGCGATCACTGCCCGGTCACAGGGCAGTCACTGGGCGCGAGCTGCGTCCGACGCATTGTCGGCCGCCGATGAACTCGGCGCGACACCAAGCTCGGCGAGCGGTTCGTTGGTGGCCTTGTCGCTCGGCATGGCGGCGTTGTCCGCCGTGCGCTGCATCGTGTGTGTCCGCGCGTTGGCGGCGAGCAGCACCGGCCGCTCCTTGGTCGCCGTCGCGAAGACCGCAGCGGCGAGGCCGATCAGCAGCAGCACAGCCGCGAGGCCGATCATGCCGACCTTGGCGCGGTGGCTCGCATGGCCCGGATCTGGTACGATGATCTTCATACTGTGGCAGAAATGTAACGCAAAAAAATCCTATTGTCGATGCCCTGCCTCAGCTCGTCGCAAGCCAAGGGAAAACCGGCAGGCCTTTCGCCTCCAGCCAGTCCTTATTGTAGAGCGATGACAGGTACCTGAACCCGGTGTCGCACAAGATCGTCACGACGCGGCTGCCCGGCCCAAGCTGCCGCGCCAGCCGCACCGCGCCGGCGACGTTGATGCCCGACGACAGGCCGAGACACAGCCCTTCCTCCGACAACAGCCGGCTGACCCATGCGAGTCCCTCCTCGTCCGAAATGCGGAACTGCGTGTCGATCGGCGCGCCTTCGAGATTGCCGGTGATGCGCCCCTGCCCGATCCCCTCGGCGACCGACGACCCTTCCGAGCGAAGTTCGCCATGCGCGTAATATTCGTAAAGCGCGGCGCCGTGCGGATCGCTGAGCGCGATGCACACGTTTTCGTCCTTGGCCTTCAGCCCCATGCCGACGCCGGCGATCGTGCCGCCGGTGCCAGCCGCGCAGGTGAAGCCGTCGATCCGCCCCTCCATCTGCGCCCAGATCTCCTCGGCGGTGCCGGTGATGTGCGCGCGGCGGTTGGCGATATTGTCGAACTGGTTGGCCCATACCGCGTTGGGCGTTTCCTCGGCGATCCGGCGCGAGGTGTGTACGAAATG
The DNA here is from genome assembly GCF_001717955.1 of Sphingomonas panacis. Classification (NCBI taxonomy): domain Bacteria; kingdom Pseudomonadati; phylum Pseudomonadota; class Alphaproteobacteria; order Sphingomonadales; family Sphingomonadaceae; genus Sphingomonas; species Sphingomonas panacis. The sequence continues at coordinate 2,623,224 of NZ_CP014168.1, read as the reverse complement.
CCCGGGGTTCGAATAGGGCGCGGCCGGCACCAGCACGAGTTCGGCACCCAGCGCGCGCAACGTGTCCATCTTCTCGCGGCTCTGCGTCTCGGGCATCACGATGATCGTCTTGTAGCCCTTGGCATTGGCGACCAGCGCCACGCCGATGCCGGTATTGCCCGCCGTGCCCTCGACGAACGTGCCGCCGGGCTGGATCACGCCACGCGCCTCGGCATCCTCGACGATGCCGAGCGCCGCGCGGTCCTTCACCGAGGCGCCGGGATTGGCGAACTCGCATTTGCCATAAATCTCCGCGCCGGCGGCCTCGCTCGGCCCTTTCAACAGGACGAGTGGCGTGTTGCCGATCAGGGCGAGCGTGCTGGGGGCGGTGTGCATGCCCCTCAAATAGCGACGACGCCGCCGCCCGCAATCCATGCTTGCCTCGCTGGCACCAATCTCTGCTTGTGGTATAAGGTCCGCCTGCGGAGGTATAGCGTGGGCGAACAGTTCAACATCAAGGACGCCGAAGCGGTTCGACTGGCGCGCGGACTCGCCGAGGCGCGCGGCACGACCGTGACTGCCGTGATCCGCGCAGCCCTGGAGCGTGAGGCGCGTGAGCAGGACGCGATGGTCCAGGAGAAAGTACGTCGAATCAAAGCGGCTGCCGCCGAGGTGCGAAAGCATCTTCCCGAGGATTGGAAGGGGAAGACCTCGAAAGAGATCATGGACGAGATTTACGAGGACGGTTTGCCCAAATGATTGTCGATAGCTCGGCTATCATGGCGGTGATTCTTGATGAACCCGATGGTGATATGTTCGCGACCCGGATGGCGGCGGCGCCGGTCAGGCGTATCTCGGCTGGAAACTGGATCGAGCTTTCGGCGGTACTGACACGTCGTAAAGATCCCGCTCTTGCCGTCGCATTGGCGATCTTCAACGCCGAAACAGAACTCACGATCGAACCCGTCACAGTCGAGCAAGCACAGATCGGCGAGGCCGCGTACCGAACTTACGGCATCGGCACCGGCCACCCCGCGCGGCTCAACTTCGGCGATTGTTTCGCCTATGCCCTCGCCAAGGCGACCGGCGAGCCCTTGCTGTTCAAGGGCGACGATTTCGCCCGTACCGATCTCGTCGCGGCGGCCTGAGCTGGCGTTCAAACAGTCTTTTCCGCCCGTGGTCGATCCCCGCGTGCGCGTGCTGGTGCTCGGCAGCCTGCCGGGGGAACAGTCGCTTGCGGCGCAGCGTTATTATGCCAATCCGCAAAACCAGTTCTGGCGGCTGATGTCAGGGGTGGTCGACGAGGATCTCGTGCCGCTCGACTATGATGCGCGGCTGGCGCGGCTGCTCGCCAGCCGGGTCGGGTTGTGGGACGTGGTGGCGAGCGCGCAGCGGACGGGCAGCACCGATGCGGCGCTGCGCGATATCAGCGCCAACGATCTCGCCGCGCTCGTCGCAACTTTGCCCGATCTGCGCGCGATCGGCTTCAATGGCGGCGCCTCGTACAAGCACGGGCTGCGCCAGCTCGGGCCGGCGGCGTCACAATACGCGATCCATCCCCTGCCCTCCAGCAGCGGAATGCACACGGTCGGCCTCGATGCGAAACGGCCCGCGTGGCGGGAACTGGCGCGGTATCTGGACGTCTGATTCGCTGAAAATTCCGCGCCGCCGCATTATGAACGGGACCTGCCCGGGCATGGATTTTGCGCCCGTTCGAAAGATTTATCCGACAAATTCCACGGCTTGAGCGGTAGCAATGAAAAAACACTTTATTGCGCAAGCAAGAGAGTTGACGCGATGTTTCGCATAGGCGAAGCAACCGCACCATGAAGAAACTGCTCCTCCCCGCCGCCGCGCTTGCGCTCGTGTCGCTTGCAGCCTGCAACACCAAACCGACCGAAGTCACCTCGACGTCACCCGACCCGAACGCCGCCGAGCTCGCCAAGCGCAAGCCGGTAGAGCTGCCGCCGTCGATGACGTCGGAAGTGACGTTCCGCTGCAAGGACCAGAGCGTCTTCATCGTCGACTTCTTCCAGGGCGACAAGCAGGTGCTCATCAAGCCGGAGAAGGCAGGCAGCCTCACCAAACTGACCGCCGAGAAGGCTGGAGATCCGTACAAGGCCGACGGTTACGAACTGACCGGCGACAAGACCGGCATCACGCTGACCCTGCCCGGCAAGCCAGCCCAGGCCTGCAAGGCGTAAAAACTCGCGGGTGGTGCGGTGCCGACGCCTAGCGTTCGGCACCGCCACGATATAGCGTCTCGCGTCAGGAGGTGCCTTCGTGTCGACCATCGCGATCTACAGTCTCAAGGGTGGCGTTGGTAAAACCACGCTCACCGTAAATCTCGCGTGGTGTTCGGCAACGCTTTCGGCCCGGCGCACCTTGTTGTGGGATCTCGACGCACAGGCCGCCAGCACCTTCATGCTCGCAACCGGAACTGCTCGCGAAGCGGCGCAATCGGTGTTCCTCAAGGATGCCGATGCAAGCGACCTGATCCGCAAGACCGCCATTCCCCGCCTCGACCTGATCGGCGCCGACGCGTCGCTGCGCGGACTCGACGTGCTGTTCCACGAACTCGACCGCAAGAAGCGGCTGCAGAAGCTTCTGACGGGCTTGCGAAAACACTATGATCGCATCCTGCTCGATTGCCCGCCTGGGCTGACCGAGACGAGCGATCAGGTGATGCGCGCCGCCGACCTGATCGTTGTGCCGGTGATCCCCTCGCCGCTGTCCGAACGCGCCTTCGCCGAAGTGCTCAGGCACCTCGGCGCCAAGGCCAACGTGCTGCCGGTACATTCGATGGTCGATCGCCGCCGCAAGCTCCATGCCGCCGCGCTCGAAGCGCATCCCGACTGGCCGGTGATCCCGATGGCGAGCGTGATCGAATCGATGGCCACGCGGCGCGAACCCGTCGGTGCGTTCGCGGGGAAATCCGCGAGCGGACAGGCCTTCGCGCAGCTCTGGCAGGCGATCGAGCGCCGCCTCGCCGGATGAGAGCGCCGCGCAGCGACGCGCCGGCCGGCACGCTTCAACTCGATCCGCAACTCGTGCTCGGCGCCTATTCGGTCGGCGTGTTCCCGATGGCCGATTCGCGCGATGCCGATAGCGTCTATTGGGTCGAACCACGCCAGCGCGCGATCCTGCCGCTCGACGGTTTCCATCTCTCGCATTCGCTTAAGAAGACGGTCGCGAGCGACCGCTACCGAGTCACCGCCGACACCGCCTTCCCGCAGATGATCGGCTTGTGCGCGCAAAGCGTGGCCAACCGGCCCGACACCTGGATCAACGGCCAGATCGAGAGCGTGTTCTGCGAACTCCACGCGATGGGCTTCGCGCATTCGGTCGAAGTGTGGGACGGGCCGACATTGGTCGGCGGCCTCTATGGCCTCGCTCTCGGCCGCGCGTTTTTCGGCGAAAGCATGGTCAGCCGCGCACGCGATGCCTCGAAGGTGGCGATCGCATGGCTGGTGGCACGGTTGCGCTTCGGCGGGTTCACGCTGCTCGACTGCCAGTTCATGACCGAACACCTCGCCTCGCTCGGCGCGCTCGAAGTGCCGCGCGCGGCTTACCTCGCGTTGCTGGCGTCCGCGTTGGACGGCTCGGTCGGCGTCGCCGGCGCACTGTCGCCCTCGGCGGGCGCCGATTTCTTCGCGCTCGACCGCGCCTCGCCGGAGTCGTTGCCGATCGCGACCGTATCGGGGCCGCCCGCCGGGAAAGTCATCGCGCAGCTCTTGGGCCAGACGTCGTAGATCGGGTTGAGCACGACGTTGAGCGACGGACGCTCCTTGTAGAGCCAGCCTGAAAAGACGCGGTGCCATTTCGCGTCATATTGCTTCACGTCGAGCTGGACGAAAGCGCCGGTATAATGGTCGGGTTCCCACGGCGCGGTCTGTTCGCACGCGCGCAGATGGATCACCGCATCACCGACCCGCGCCGCCTGGCCGGGCTTGAGCGTCACCTCGCGCGTCGCGCCGTTGCGCTTGTTGAGCACGCCGAGCACCGCGACGCGCTGCGCCATCGGCGTCGCACCGGCGGAAGGATCGCTGCCCTGATCGACATCGACCGTGACGATGTCGGACGGGCCGCTTTCCTCTTCCAATGCGGTGCGCGGCGCCGTCTTGGCGGTGTTGGACGACTCCGAAGACTGGTCCTTGTCGCAGCCGCCGCAGGCGAGCAGCGCGACGAGCGCCACCCCGCCCAGCAGCCGGACGGTCACGCGTCCGGCGTCCAGGCTTCGTAGTCGCCCGTCGCGGCAGCGCGGTGGCCACCCTTTTCGAGTGCACCGGGCGGACGATAGGCGAGCGCGGTGCCGGTCATGTTCGCGACCGCCGGCTTCTGCCAGACGCGCGGCGCTGGCAATGCGCGATCGGGAACGTCATCGACCTGATGGTGAAGCCAACTGAACCATTCGGGCGCGACCAGGCTCGCGTCGTTCGAGCCGCTGTAGATCACCCAGCGGCGCGGATTGCCCGCAGTATCCTTACCACCCTCGTAATAGACGTTGCCAAGCGCATCCTCGCCGACCCGCGCCTTGCCGCGCAGCCCGATGATGGTGCCAAGGGTGGCGCCGGTCCACCACGTAAACGGATTGAGGTTCAGTCCCATATGCGCCGCTTAGCCTGTGGCGCCGCCGCCATCAACCGCGATTCAGCGCTTGGGCGCGCCAGCCGGCCCGCCGTCCCACCGCACCGTATCGCCGGCGCTGATGTCGAGATCGAGCGCACGCCCGCCGCGAAGCTCCAGCACCGCCGCGACCGGCTCGCCCGAGGGGATCGGCGCTTGCGAAAACGGCGGCGACTGTTCGGCGATCCGCGCGATCGTGCCGTCCGGCCGGATGAAGAGAATGTCGAGCGGGCTTGGCGTGTTCTTCATCCAGAATGTTGCCGCGCGCGGCGCGCTACCTTCGGGCGGATACGGATAAAAGAGCATGCCGCCATCGGCCGGAATGTCGGTGCGGTACATCAGCCCTCGTTCCTGCGCCGCCGCGGTCTTCGCCTGCTCGACGGTGAAGGCGTGTTTGCCACCCGCGCCCGAGATGGTGACGACGATCTTTGCCGGGCCAGCGCCGTTCGCGGTGGGATCGCCCTGCGCGCAGCTTGCCAACGATAGGCTCGTCGCCAGCAAACCGGCGATCACCAACGCCAGTTTCACCCGTATTTACCCAGCCATCTGAACGAGCACCGCCAGCGGCCCCTTGGCGCCATCGACGATTCGGGCGCTGAGCATCTGCTCGGGTTCGACCTCGCCCAGCCCGGCGCGGCGCAGCGTTTCCATGTGGACGAACACGTCCGCATTGTCGCTCGCACGGATGAGGAAGCCATAGCCCTTGAGGCGGTTGAACCATTTCACCTGCACCGGCTCGAATGCACCCGCCGATTCCAGCAGGGCGGTGGGATCGACGCGGTCGCCGCTCGCGCGCACCCGCACCGGCGGCTCGACCGCGTTGGTGAGGTCGATCGTCAGGATTTCGGTGGCTTGCAACCCGCGCTCGCGCGGCGCCGCCAGACACTCGATCCGCGCGCCCTCGGGCACGCTGCGACGACCATGCAGGCGCAGCACCGAAAAATGGATCAGGATATCCCCAACGGAAGGATCGTCCGCGACCATGAAGCCGAAGCCGCGCGTCACGTCGAACCATTTCACCACGCCAGCATAGGCGCGCGCCGGCGGATCGCCCGCCCCGGCGCTTCGGTCCGTATCCGTCCAGCCGCTGCCGTCAGCAGCACACACAATTTCGTTACG